>JBGATO010000078.1:0-16597 GCA_044229145.1 Candidatus Eiseniibacteriota bacterium
GTATGTCCGAGCCGTCCACCGTCTTCGCGCCCTCGCGGCGCCTGCGCGGCATCCCCACCTATGCCCTGGCGCGCGTCACCGCCGCCCGCGACGCCGCCGTGCGCGCCGGTCTCGACGTCATCGACCTCGGCGTCGGCAATCCCGACATGCGGCCGGCGCCGCACGTCATCGACGCCCTGCACCGCGCCCTCGACGACACCACGCAGGAGAACCACCGCTATCCGGCCATGGGCGGACTGCCGGCGTTTCGCGAGGCGATCGCCGCGTGGTACGCGCGCCGCTTCGGCGTGAGGCTCGATCCGGCGCGCGAGGTGCTGCCACTGATCGGATCGAAGGAGGGCATCGCCCACTTCCTGCTCGCCCATCTCGATCCGGGCGACACGGTGCTGTTGCAGTCGCCGTGCTATCCGGCGTACCTCGGCGCGGGCGGGCTGTTCGAACTCGACGTCGTGCAGGTGCGCGCGGATCACGTGAGCGGGCGGCTCGATCTCGACGCGATTCCCGAGGACGTGCGGCGGCGCGCCAAATTGCTGCTGCTCAACTACCCGAACAATCCCACCGGGGCCACCGAGTCCGCGGAACTCTACGACGAACTGCTCGCGTTCGCGGCGCGTTACGATCTCGGCGTGGTGAGCGACATCGCCTACTGCGATCTGCCGATGGATCCGGCGTACACGGGCCGCAGCTTCCTGCAGCACGACACCGCGCACACGCGCACCGTCGAATTCCACTCGTTCTCGAAGACGCATTCGATGCCGGGCTGGCGCGTCGCCTTCGCCACCGGCAACGCCGACGCGCTCGCGCAGTTGCTCAAGGTCAAGACGAACTGCGATTTCTCCCTATTCACCGCGCTCCAGCGCGCGGCGATCGCGGCGCTCGAGTCGCCGCCGTCGGTGGTGGCGGATCTCGCGGCTGTCTATCGCGCGCGGCAGACCGCATTCTGTGACGCCATCGAGACACTCGGTTGGAACGTGCCGCGGCCGCGCGCCGGGATGTACGTGTGGATGCCGGTGCCGGACGACTACACCTCGTGCGAGACGTTTGCCGCCGATCTCATCGAGCGCTGCGGCATCGTCGTCGCGCCGGGCACCGGCTTCGGCGCCTACGGCGAAGGGTTCATCCGCGTGTCTCTCACCGTGCCCGAGGCGCGGCTGCGCGAGGCGGTGCGGCGGATGGCGGACGCCGGCATCACCGCGCGTCACGGCGGAGCGGCGCGCTGATGCGGCTGCTGGTGTTGTCCGAAACCTTCCCGCCGCCCGTCGAGGGTGGCTCGGAGATCTATATTTCGCAGCTGGCCGCGCGTGTCGCGCCGCACGCGACCCGCGTCATCGCGCCGGTCAATCCGCGTGCCGCCGAATACGATCCGCACGCGCCGTTCGAAATCGTGCGGCCGTCGTGGTATCTGCCGACGTGGTTCTTCCCGTTCCCGAAGTTCGCGCTGCACCTGATGCGGCTCACCGCCGAGGTGACACGGCAAGCGCGCGACTTCGGCGCGACAGCGATCCTGGCGAGTCCATCCTTCCCCAACGCGGTGGTCGGCTGGCAGGCGGCGACGCGGCTTGGCCTGCCGTGGGCGACGATCGTCTACGGCGAGGAGGCGTTCCAAGTCCATCGCGGCAAAGGCCTGTTCTCACCGGCGCGCCGCGTGCTGTTGCGCGAACCGCTCAAGCACGCGCCGCATGTCTTCACCATCAGCGCGTTCTCCCGCGCCGAAGCGATCCAATGCGGCGCGCGGCCCGAGGCGATCGAGATGGTCTACCCCGGCGTCGATCCCACCGAGTTCCATCCCGGGCTCGACGGACGCGCGATTCGCGAGAAGCATGGGCTCGGCACGCGGCCGATGCTGCTCTCGTGCGGCCGCCTCTATCACCGCAAGGGCCAGGATGCGCTGCTGCGCGCGGTGCCGGCGTTGATGCGCGAGGTGCCGGATGTCTGCGTCGTGTTGGTCGGCGAGGGCATGAACCGCCAGGTGCTCGGCGATCTCGCGCGCGAACTCGGCATCGCCGATCGCGTCGTGTTCGCCGGCAGCGTGCCGCGTGCCGAGCTGCCGCTCTACTACGCTGCGTGCGATGTCTTCGTCATGACCTACCGCCAGAAGACGCTTGGCGAGACGCTCGACTCCGAGGGCTTCGGCATGGTGCTCGTCGAGGCGAACGCATGCGGCAAGCCGTCGGTGGCGCACCACGTCGGCGGCGTGTCGGACGCCATCGTCGACGGCGTCACCGGCTTCCTCATCGAAGAAGGCGACGAACCCTCGCTGGTGCAGACGCTGTCTCGCTTGCTGCGCGATCCCGCATTGCGCGCGACGATCGGCGCCGCCGGCCGCGCGCGCGTCGAACGCGAACTCACGTGGGAAGCCGCCGCCGCGCACGTGCACCGCGTGCTCGAGGAGGCGCACCGGTGAAGACCTTCCCGCACGATCCGCTCACACAGCTCGCCGACAATCTGTGGCTGGTGCGCGCGGCGACCTCGATGGGCACGCTCGACCGCAAGATGTGCGTGATCCGTGGCGACGACGGCGGGCTGCTGCTGCACGACCAACTGTGGCTCGACGACGCGAGTTTCGCGGCGCTCGACGCGCTCGGTCCGGTGCGCACGCTGTACGTGCCATGCTGGCTGCACGACTTCGATGGCGACGCGTTCGCGGCGCGGTATCCTGCGGCGGACTTGGTGGGATTCGCGGGCACGGTGCGACGGCTGCGGTGGCCGCGGCTGCGCGAGATCGACAGGTCGTCACTGCCATCCTGCGCGACGATCACGCCGCTCCCCGGCCTCAAGGCCCACGAAGCGGTGTGCGAAGTGCGCCACGCCGACGGCACCGTCACGCAGATCTACAACGACGCGCTGTTCCACATCCCGCACGGCACCGGCCTGCCGGGCGCGATCGTGCGGATGATGGGATCGAGCGGCCACTTCCACATGTCGCCATTCGGCAAGATGATGTTGCTGCGTGACAAGGCGGCGTTTCGCGCGTGGTTGGAGGCGCAGGCGGCGCGTCCGGAGGTGCGGCGCGTCATCATGGCGCACGGCGCGCCGTCGAGGGCGATGGAGTAGCGCCGGCGCTGCGTGAAGCGGCGCGCCGGCTCTAGGGCGCGGGGCGGCGCGCCGCTTTCGCCACCTGCGCGGGCAGCGGCACCACCGACAACTTCGGCGCCTCGCGCCGCGCCGCCGCCTCCGCGCACGGCCCCAGTCGCACCACGCACGTCGACTCGAAGTCGAGCAGGCGTTCTGCCGCGCGTCGCACGTCGGCGGCCGTCACCGCCTCGATCATCGCCACCTGCTCCTCGGCGCTCATGAAGCGGCCGTGGTACATCTGCGAGTGCGCGAGGTGCTCCATGCGGTCGCTCGTGCTCTCGAGCGCGAGCCAAATGCCGGCGACGATCTGCGCCTTCGCCGCCGCGATCTCCTCCTCCCCCGCGCCATCGCGGCGGAGTCGCGCGTATTCGTCGCGCACCATGTCGAGCGCCTCGTCGGCGCCATCCTCGCGCACCGCAAGTGACGTGGCGAAGATGCCGGCGTCGTCGCAACCGTCGGCGTAGGTGTAGACCGAATACGCGAGCCCGGCTTCCTCGCGGATCGCCTGGAACAACCGCGACGACGCGCCGCCGCCCAGCACATTGGCGAGCACCAGCGCGGCGGGCCGCATCGGATCGTTGACCGCGACGCCGCGCGCGCCGACGCAGACGTAGCACTGCGCGAGGTCGCGATCCTCGCGCCAGCGCCGCACCTCCGGTGGCGGCAGCGGCCGCAACTCGCGGCGCGACGCCGCGCCACTCGGCGGCCGTAATCCGGCCTCGAGCCGCGCCAGGACCGCGTCGCGATCAAAGCGGCCGGCGACCGTCACCAGCAGACGCTCGGCGGTGTAGCGCTCGGCCCAGTACGCGCGAATCGTCTCCGGCGTCAGCGCGGCGATGCTGTCGCGCGTGCCCAACACGGGCCATCCGAGCGGGTGATGCGGATACAGTGCGTCGGCGAGCAAGTCGTGAATCAAGTCCTCCGGCGCGTCCTCGATGCCGGCGATCTCCTCGTACACCACCTGCTTCTCGCGTTCGACGTGCACCGGGTCGAGCAGCGGGTTCGACACCATGTCGCAGAGGACGTCGACGGCGGAGAGCAAATCGGTGTCGAGCGTGCGGGCGTAGAAGCACGTGCACTCGCGGCCGGTGAAGGCGTCGAGATGACCGCCGGCGCGCTCGACGGCGTACGAGATGTCGTAGGCGCTGCGCGTCGTCGTGCCCTTGAACAGCAGGTGTTCGAGGAAGTGGCTGACGCCGCTTTCGCCAGGATTCTCGTCGCGCGACCCCGTGCGCACCCACACGCCGACGGCGGCGGAGCGAACCCAGGGGATGTCCTCGAACAGGACTTGGACACCGTTGGCGAGATAGGCGTGCGATACGTGCGAATGGGGCGTCGTGGGGAGTGACTCACACATCGGCGGACGGCTCCGTGCGAGGATATGGGGGCTGAGGGGTCTCGTCGCCGAGCCGGCCGGCTCTCGGCAAGAGAATCAGTATAACCTGCGTGTCACGGATTCGTCATGCTGAACCGTGCCGGTGCTCAGCCATGCCGTGGGATGTAACGTGCGGCACCACGCGAAACGCGCCCCGCCCGAGAAGGGCGGAGCGCGTCCGTGTACGACAACGGCGAGATGCGACTAGCGGCGTGCCTTGGCGGCCGCGGCCTCCTCCGGATCCATCGCCTGCTTGCGCGAGAGACGGATCTTGCCGTCCTTGTCGACGCCGATGACCTTCACGGTCACGATGTCGCCCTCGTGGACGACATCCTCGACCTGGGCCACGCGGTGGAAGTCGAGCTCCGAGATGTGCACCAGGCCGTCGCGGCCCGGCGCGATCTCGACGAACGCACCGAAGCCGGCGATCCGCTTGACCTTGCCACGGTAGATCTGGCCGATCTCCGGGTCCTCGACCAAGCCACGGATGATCTCGATCGCGCGCATCCCGCCATCCGCGTCGCGGCTGGCGATGCGCACTTCGCCGGTGTCCTCGATGTTGATCTCGGTGCCGGTGTCCTCGGTGATCTTGCGAATGACCTTGCCGCCCGGGCCGATGACGTCCCGGATCTTCTCGGGATCGATCTGCAGGATGATGATCCGCGGCGCGTACGGGCTGAGGTCCTGCCGCGGCGCGGTGAGCGCCTCGGCCATCTTGCCGAGGATGAACATGCGGCCTTCACGGGCCTGCGCCAGGGCTTCCTCGATCTTCGCGAAGTCGATGCCCTGGATCTTCATGTCCATCTGCAGCGCGGTGACGCCCTCGCGGGTGCCACAGACCTTGAAGTCCATGTCGCCGAGGTGGTCTTCCACGCCCTGGATGTCGCTCAAGATCGCGTGACGCTGGCCGTCGGTGATGAGGCCCATCGCGATACCGGCGACCGGCGCCTTGATCGGCACACCGGCGTCCATGAGCGAGAGCGTGCCACCGCACACCGACGCCATCGACGACGAGCCGTTCGACTCCATGATCTCCGACACGATGCGAATGGTGTACGGGAACACGTCGTCCGACGGGATCACCGGCTGGATGGCGCGCTCGGCGAGCGCCCCGTGACCGATCTCGCGGCGGCCCGGCGAGCCGATGCGGCGCACCTCACCCACCGAGTACGACGGGAAGTTGTAGTGCAGCATGTACGACTTCCACGACGTGCCCTCGAGTTCCTCGACGCGCTGCTCGTCGGTCGCGGTGCCGAGCGTCGCGACGACCAGCGCCTGCGTCTGGCCACGCGTGAACACGGCGGACCCGTGCGTACGCGGCAGCACACTGACCTCGCAGTCGATCGGACGGATCTCGGTCTTCGAGCGGCCGTCCGGACGCGCGCCCTTGTCGAGGATGCCGAGGCGCACCGCCTTGGCTTCGAGCTTCTCGACGATCGCGTGCACGTCGGCGGCGATCTTCTTGGCATCGTCGCCCACCGCGAACTTCTCGAGCGCGGCGGTCATCACGGCGTCCACCGCTGCCTGGCGCGCTTCCTTGCCCGGCACCGAGTTGGCCTCGAACATCTGGGCCTCGAACGCGGCGACCACCGCGGCTTCGGTGTCAGCGTTCACGGTCTTGAGCGTGACGTCGCGCTTCGGCTTGCCGACCTTCGCCGCCAAGTCGATCTGCATCTGGTTCAGCTGCTGGATGTACGGCCACGCGAAGCGGAACGCCTCGACGATGGTGTGCTCCGGCACCTCGCGCGCGCCACCTTCGACCATGATGATCGACTCGGTGGTGCCGGCGAGGACGATGTCCATCTCCGACTCATCGAGCTGCTCGTAGGTCGGGTTGATGATGAACTCGCCGTTGACCTGGCCGATGCGCACACCCGACACCGGGCCGGCGAACGGAATGTCCGAGATCATGAGCGAGGCGCTGGCGCCGGTGAGCGCCATGACGTCCGGATCGTTGTCGCTGTCGGCGCTGAGGCACACGGCCTGCACCTGAACCTCGTTGCGGAAGCCCTTCGGGAACAGCGGGCGGATCGGACGGTCGGTGAGCCGGCAGGTGAGGATTTCCTTCTCGGTCGGCCGGCCTTCCCGCTTGAAGAAGCCGCCCGGGATGCGCCCGGCGGCGTAGGTCTTCTCGCGGTAGTCGACGGTGAGCGGGAAGAAGTCGCGGTCCTCGAGGGCCGCCTTCGAGGCGACCGAGGCGACGAACACCACGGTGTCGCCGTACTGCATCCAGACGGAGCCGTGCGCTTGCTTGGCGATCCGTCCGGTCTCGATCGAATACTGGCGACCTCCGAGGTCGCAGGAAACTGTGTGCTTCATCAATGGATTCTCCGTGCTACTTCATGCCTGAGGGCGGTGGGCCGGCGAAAGGGCGGACGCCAAGGTCGCCGCAGGGCGACGGCGGAAGGAAAGCTCGGACTGCGCGACTTCGAGTGCGACGAGCGCGTTGGGGGGCGCTACGCGGAAAACACTGCGGGACGGCAACGCAACCGGGATTCCCTTCCACGGAAACGCCGCCACTTCTTTAGCGAAGCGGCGGCGTATCCCGTGACGACCGTTACTTCCGCAGACCGAGCTCCTTGACGAGCGAGCGGTAGCGGTCCACTTTCCTCGACTTGAGGTAGTCAAGGAGCCGCCGACGCTGCCCAACCATCTTGAGCAACCCGCGGCGCGAGTGGTGGTCCTTCTTGTGGACCTTGAAGTGGTCGGTCAGCTCACGGATGCGTTCGGTCAACAGGGCAATCTGCACCTCGGCAGATCCCGAGTCGCCCTCGTGAAGCTGGAACTGGTCGATGACTTTCTTCTTCGTTTCCTTACTCAGCGGCACGCCTGATCACCTCCTTCTTTGTTCCATTCATCGGAGGCGGCATCCTACCAAACGGCGCGGGGCCGCCTCAACCCTCTATTTTGCGCCAGGGCACTCATCTGGCCCCCTCGGGGGGCGGGCGCGAGCCCCCGGAGGAATCGGCCATTTCCGGCCGGAACGCCAGGTCCACCACCCGTTTTCGATCTATGGCAACCTCTACCATAGCGGGAACATCCTACCCACGGCCCGCCCGGCGCCGTATTCTCTGCGCCTCCCCGTCGTCCCGGATGTCCTCAGTCAGGAAGGAAAGCCGCATGACCCGTCGTCTTCGCCTGGTGGCCGGCTTGGCCGCCGCCTGCGCGGCGCTCGCCGCCCTCGCCCCGGCCGCTGGGGCCAGTTCCGGTCTGAATCTCGCCGACCGCGACACCACCTGCGCCCCGTGCCAGGACTTCTACCAGTACGCCACCGGCGGCTGGCGCGCCCGCACCGAACTGCCGGCCAGCGAATCGACCTGGGGCTCGTTCGACGTGCTGGCCGAGCGCACGCGCATCGTGCTGCGCGGCATCCTCGAGAAGGCAGCGGCCGGCGGCGGCACCGCGGACGCCCGCAAAATCGGCGACTTCTACGCCGCCGCGATGGACTCGGCCGGCATCGAGGCCGCCGGCCTCACGCCGTTGCGCGGCGAGCTCGACGCGATCGCGGCGGTGAAGTCGTCGGGTGAACTGCCGGCGCTGGTGGCCCGCTTGCACAACGACGGCGTCGGGGTGTTCTACGGCTTCGGCTCGGGCCAGGACGCCAAGCACAGCGCCGAGGTCATCGCGCAGGCGATGCAGGGCGGCCTCGGCCTCCCCGACCGCGACTACTACTTCAAGACCGACCCGAACACGCAGAAGATCCGCGACGGCTACCGCGATTATGTGTCGAAGCTGTTCGCGCTCGCCGGCTCGTCGCCGCAGGTGGCGTCGCAGGCGGCGGAGACGGTGATGCGTCTCGAGACGCGGCTCGCCGCCGCGTCGCGCACCCGCGTCGAGCGCCGCGACCCAGTGAAGAACTACAACAAGATGAGCACCGGCGATCTCGCCAAGCTCACGCCGCACTACGCGTGGGCGACGTACTTCCGCGCCGTCGGCGCGCCGGCGTTCGACTCGGTGAACGTCGGGCAGCCGGACTTCTTCTCCGTGCTCGACTCGATGGTCGGGGCGACGCCGGTCGACGACTGGAAGACGTACTGCACGGCGCGACTGCTCGATGCCAACGCGGGACGTTTGCCGTCGGCGTTCGTCGACGCGTCGTTCGACTTCCGCGGCCGCATCATCGAGGGCACCGAGGTCAACTTGCCGCGGTGGCGCCGCGCGCTCGCCAGCACCGACCGCGCGCTCGGCGAAGTGCTCGGCAAGGTGTACGTCGAGCAGAACTTCCCGCCGGCCGCCAAGACGCGCATGCAGCAGATGGTGGCGGACCTCGTGCAGGCGTTTCGCGAGGACATCCAGTCGCTCGACTGGATGAGCGACGCGACGAAGACGGCGGCGCTCGGCAAGCTCGCCACCTTCACGCCGAAGATCGGCTACCCGGACAAGTGGCGCAACTACGACGGCCTCGCGGTGACGCGCGGCTCGTGGGTCACCAACGCGCTCGCCTCGAACAAGTTCGACAACGCGTACGACCTCGCGAAGATCGGCAAGCCGGTGGACCGGCTCGAGTGGGGCATGACGCCGCCGACCATCAACGCCTATTACAACGCCGGCAAGAACGAGATCGTCTTCCCCGCCGGCATCCTGCAGCCGCCGTTCTTCGACATGCACGCGGACGACGCGGTGAACTACGGTGCCATCGGCGTCGTCATCGGCCACGAGATGTCGCACGGTTTCGACGACCGCGGGCGCAAGTTCGACGCGCAGGGCAATCTCAACGAGTGGTGGAACGCCGACGACAAGGCGAAGTTCGACCAGCGCGCCGCGTGTGTCGAGCAGGAGTACGCCAGCTTCACGATTCAAGACTCGCTGCACATGCAGGGCAAGCTGGTGCTCGGTGAGGCGCTCGCGGATCTCGGCGGCTCGCGGCTCGCGCTGCGCGCGCTCGACATCGCGCTCAAGCGCAAGCCGCAGGCCGTGATCGACGGCTACACGCCGTACCAGCGCTTCTACCTCGGCTTCGCGGCGATTTGGGCGGAGGTCAACCGTCCGGAGGCGGAGCGTCTGCAGATCGCCACCGACCCGCACCCGCTGGGCCGCTTCCGTGTCAACGGCACGGTGGTCAACAACCCGGCATTCGCCGAGGCGTTCAAGTGCCCGGCCGGCGCGGCGATGACGAAGAGCGACGCGGACCGGTGCCGGATTTGGTAAGCGGCACCGCCGCCGTCGCATGCCCGAGCAGCCGGGTCCCCACGGACCCGGCTGTTCACTCGTCCTCCGCGTGGGTCGCCCGCGGGTTCGGCACTCCGTGGCGGCCGCGCATCGCCACACGCCGCGCCGTGTGGTCCCCGCGTGGCCCGATCCTCGCGGCCATGCTCCTGGCGGCCATGGCGGCGACATCGCATGCGAGCAGCGGCATCACACTCGCCAACCGCGACACCACGTGCGCTCCGTGCGACGATTTCGACCGCTACGCGGTGGGCCGATGGAAGGACGCGCATCCGATTCCCGAGACGGAAGCCGCGTGGAACACGTGGGAGATCATGCGTCAGCGGGCGCAGATCGCGGTGCGGGAGATTTGCGAGCGTGCGGCTCAGACCTCCGCGGCGCCGGGGACGCCGGAGCGCATCGTCGGCGACTACTTCGCAGCGGCAATGGATTCGCACGCCACGGAGGCCGCCGGATTGTCTCCCCTCCGTGAGGAGCTCGCGGCAATCGACGGTCTGAAGGATGCGCGAGACCTTCCTGCCCTCGTCGCCCGCCTCCACAACGCCGGCCCCTGGACGAACGCGTTCTTCTCGTTCGGCCCGACGATCGATGCGAAGAACTCCACGTGGAACATCGCGCTTCTCTCGCAGTCGGGCCTGGGTCTGCCCGACCGCGATTACTACGTGCGGACGGATGCCGCATCGCAGCGTATCCGCGACGGGTATCGGGACTACCTGACGCGCCTGTTCGCACTGGCCGGCGAGTCTCCCGAGGCGGCCTCCCGAGATGCCGCGGCGACGCTCCGCATCGAAACGCGACTGGCCACGGCGTCCCTCACACGCCTCGAACGACGCGACCTGCACGCGCAGTACAACAAGCGGAGCGTCGCGCAGTTGGCGACGCTGACACCGCACATCGCGTGGAGTGCGTACTGGACCGCGGTCGGTGCTCCGCCGTTCGACTCCGTCAACATCGCGCAGCCCGGCTTCTTCGCGGTGGTCGACAGCATCTGGGCGACAACGCCGCTCGACGACCTGCGAGCCTACTGTCGCGCCGGACTCTTGGACGCCTCCGCCGATTACCTCCCAGCGGCGTTCGTCGACGCAAGCTTCGCCTTCCGCGGCCGTCTGCTCCAGGGCGCGCCGGAGAACTGGCCACGGTGGCGCCGCGCGCTCGACTCCGCGGAGCTCGCCATCGGGGAACTCCTCGGCCGGGCGTACGTGGAGACGCATTTTCCGCCGGCCGCCAAAGCACGCGCCCAACGACTCGTCGATGACGTGCGCGTGGCATTCGGTGAACGCCTCGACGCCGCGGACTGGATGAGCGCCGACACGAAGCGCGCGGCGCGCGAGAAGCTGGCGCGCCTGACACCGCGAATCGGCTACCCGGACACTTGGCGCGACTTTTCGCAACTCGGCCTCGGCCGGGACTCGTGGATGGCCAACGTCAAGCGGGCCACGCGCCACGAGAATCATCGCTCGCTCCAGCGCATCGGCAAGCCGGTCGACCGCACGCAATGGAGTACGACACCGCAGACCGCGAATGCGTTCTACTCGCCGCCGAAGAACGAGATCGTGCTGCCGGCGGCGGCGTTCCAACCGCCGTTCTTCGACCCCGGCGCGGACGACGCGGTGAACTACGGCGCCATCGGCATGATCATTGCCCACGAGATGTCACACGGCTTCGACGACCTCGGCCGGCAACGCGACGCGGACGGCAACCTCCGCGAGTGGTGGGGGGCCGCCGATGTCGCCGCCTTCCACGAGCGCGCTGGGTGCATCGCGGCGCACTTCTCCGGCTACCACGTGCAGGATACCTTGCGGGTCGACGGCCGACTCGTCGTGGGCGAAGCGATCGCCGATCTCGGCGGGGTCCGCGTTGCGCGGCGCGCTCTCGACCTCGCGCTCGCCCGCGCGCCGCAACCCGTCATCGATGGCTACACGCCCGCGCAACGCTTCTATCTGTCGTTCGCGACCGTGTGGGCGGAGTCGTTGCGTCCCGAGGAGGAACGGCGCCGCTTGATGCTCGACTCGCATCCCCCGCACCGTTACCGCACGCTCGGAACGCTGGCGAACGATCCCGGCTTCGCCGAGGCGTTCCACTGCCCCACGGGTTCGCCGATGACGCGCGACGCCGCGACGCGGTGTGCGCTGTGGTAGGCATGACGCACATCGCGGCGAGCGACTCACGATTCGCCGACTTCCGTCCGTACGTCGCATGCTGCGGCGGCGACGGCCGCGTCGCGTTCACGGCGACGCTGCGCGACGGGCGGAGCGGCGTATTCCTCGGCGACGGCGTGGGCGCATGCGACGCGGTGTGCGTGGCGCCGTGCGGCGATGTCGCGGCATTCGTGAGTCATCCGGCGCTCGATGCGCGCGGCGGGGTGAGCGTCTACGCATCGCTCGCCGGCGGCGGCACGGCGGTGGTGGTCGTGCGCGACGGAAAGGTGGCGACGATCGCCGCGCGCGGCGCGCGCTTCACCGAAATCGGACCGCTGGGGCCGACGATGAACGCGGCGGGCGTAGTGGCGTTTCGCGCCGTGGAGACGGATGGCACGGCCGGCGTGTACGCCGGAACGCCGGAGGGCATCGCTTGCATCGCCTCGGCTCGCGAGGGCGTCACCGAGTTCCACGGCCTGCCGGTCATCGACCCGCACGGCATGGTCGCGGTGCGGGCGACGATGCGCGACGGCCGCGAGGTAGTGCTGTATGGACGCGGCGATGCGCCGGCGAGTGTCGCCGTCTCGACGGACGCGGGCTTCCGCGCGCTGTCGCCCTTCGTGAGCGTGCGCGGCGACGGCACGATCGGATTTGGCGCCGTGGCCGCACACGGCGACGCGGGCGCCTTCGCGGCGCGTCGCGCGCGCCTGTTCACACTGGCCGCGCCGGACGGCGCGTTCGCCACACCGTGCGCAGCATTGCTGGCGGATCGTGGCCACTTCGCCATCGTCGGCACCGCGCCGGACGGCGACATCAGCGTGTTCGCGGGCGGCCGGCGCGTGCTCGGCGTCGGCGACACATTCGAGGGAGCACGCATCGTCGAGATCGCCGCCAATCCGGTGTCGATCAATGCGGGTGGCGCGCTCGCCGTCCGCGTGCTGTGCGACGAAGGCCGGCAGGCGATCGTCCGCCTCGACTGAGGCCTACCCCGCCGTGCCGTCCTTGCGCTGGTGGAGGCCGACGCGGTTGCCGTCGGGAT
This sequence comes from Candidatus Eiseniibacteriota bacterium, assembly GCA_044229145.1. GTDB lineage: Bacteria > Eisenbacteria > RBG-16-71-46 > CAZEPH01 > CAZEPH01 > JBKJUD01. The sequence goes on from JBGATO010000078.1 coordinate 12,794, forward strand.
CGGCGACGTAGGCCATCCAGCACACGCTGGTTTCGCGCGGCTCGACGAGGATCGTCACCCCGGCGGCGCGCAGCGACGCGATCGCCGCATGGATGTCCGCCACCGCGAGCGACGCGCACGGCGGACCGTCCCACGGATTGTCGGCGGCACTCGGCGTGAAGCACACCACCGACGGCCGGACGTCGAATTCGCTCCAACCGTCCTCGAACTCCTCACCCGGCGCCAGTCCGAGCACGTCGCGCCAGAACGCCTGCGTGCGCGCCATGTCCGACGTCGGGTATTGGAAGAAGTCGACACCGAGGACCTCGATGATCCCGCGCGTCGCCGCACGCTGGGCGCCGATCCACGCGAACACCTCGTCGATCTTTGCCGCGAGCACGAAGTCGTTCTTGTGCAGTCCGCCGATCTTGTGCGTCCACGTCTCCACGAGGACGCGCCCCCACGAGACGTGCAGATCCGGATGATGCCCTTCGATCTCGGCGACATCGCCAGCGCGGCGTGCGAAGTCCATCGCGCCGACGAAGTCGTCGAACAGGTAGACCTTTTCGAGGTAGCGAATGCCGTCGCGGTCACCGGCCGTCCAGCCCGGCACCTCCGGCATGAGCGCGGCGATCTCGGCGTCGGTCAACGTCGGCACACCGCCACGGCACGGCACACACTTGTCCTGCGTCAGTCCCATCTCGGCCTCCGGAGAACGCGCGCGAGCGAGGCGCACGGTCGCCGCCTCGCTCGCCGAACGCGTGTGGTGATGAGATGCCTCTAGTCGTGGACCAGCTTCTTGTAGCGGATGCGGTGCGGCTGGTCGGCGTCGGCGCCGAGGCGCTTCTTCTTCGCCTCTTCGTAGTCTTGGAAGTTGCCCTCGAACCACACCACCTTCGAGTCGCCTTCGAAGGCGAGCATGTGGGTGGCGATGCGGTCGAGGAACCAGCGGTCGTGCGAGATCACGACGACGCAGCCGGAGAACGCGAGCAGCGCGTCTTCGAGCGCACGCAGGGTGTCGACGTCGAGGTCGTTGGTCGGCTCGTCGAGCAACAGCACGTTGCCGCCCTGGCGCAACATCTTCGCCAGGTGGACGCGGTTGCGCTCGCCGCCGGAGAGATCCTTGACGCGCTTCTGCTGATCGGAGCCGCGGAAGTTGAACGACGCGACGTAGGCGCGCGACTGGATCTCGCGGCCGCCGACTTCGAGGACGTCCTTGCCTTCGCTGATCTCTTCCCACACCGAGTTCTCGCCATTGAGCGAGTCGCGTGACTGGTCGACGTATCCGAGTTTGACGGTTTCCCCGACGGTGATGGTGCCGTCGTCGGGCGTCTCGGCGCCGGTGATCATGCGGAACAGCGTCGTCTTGCCGGCGCCGTTGGCGCCGATGACACCGACGATGCCACCGCGCGGCAGGTCGAAGGTCAGATCCTCGAACAGCACGGTGTCGTCGTAGCCCTTGCGGACGCCGGCGGCGCGAATGACGACATCGCCGAGACGCGGCGCCGGCGGGATGATGATTTCCGCCACGCCATCGCGGCGCTGGCTCTCCTGCTGCACGAGCTGCTCGTACGCCGAGATACGCGCCTTGCCCTTGGCGTGCCGCGCCTTGGGCGCCATGCGAATCCACTCGAGCTCGGAGGCGAGCGTCTTCTGCCGTGCCGACTCCGCCTTCTCCTCCTGACGCAAGCGCTCCTGCTTCTGCTCGAGCCACGACGAGTAGTTGCCCTTGTACGGAATCCCGGCGCCGCGGTCGAGTTCGAGGATCCACTCGGCCGAGTTGTCGAGGAAGTAGCGGTCATGCGTCACCGCCACGACGGTCCCGGTGTAATCCTGCAGGTGGCGTTCGAGCCAGCCCACCGATTCGGCGTCGAGGTGGTTCGTGGGTTCGTCGAGCAGCAGCATGTCGGGCTTGCGCAGCAGCAGACGGCACAGCGCGACCCGGCGCTTCTCCCCGCCCGACAACACGGCGACGTTCTGATCCGCCGGCGGGCAGCGCAGCGCATCCATCGCGATCTCGAGCTTGCGATCGAGATCCCAGGCGTCGAGATGATCGATCATCTCCTGCACCTTGCCCTGCTCTTCGAGGAGCTTCTCCATCTCCTCGGGCTCCATCGGCTCGGCGAACTTCATCGAGATCTCGTTGAAGCGGTCGAGCAGTGCCTTCGTCTCGTGGACGCCTTCCTCGACGCACTGCAACACCGTCTTGGCCGGATCGAGTTGCGGCTCCTGCGGCAGATACCCGATCGTCGTGCCGTCGGCCGGCCATGCCTCGCCGAGGAATTCGGTGTCGACGCCAGCCATGATGCGCAGCAGCGTCGACTTGCCGGCGCCGTTGCCGCCGAGCACGCCGATCTTGGCGCCGGGATAGAACTGCAACCAGATGCCCTTCAAGATCTCCTTGCTCGGCGGGACGATCTTGCGGAGATCCTTCATGGTGAAGATGTACTGAGCGGCCACGGATTCCTCGCGTTGTGGGTGATGCGGCGCGCGACGCTCTCGCCGCGCGCGGATGACTACGGGGTGACGCCGGCGAGCGCGCCGCGCGCCTGAACGACGGCACGCGTGCGCGCGACGTCGTCGTGCATTTGGGCGATCAGCGCCTCGGCGCTGTCGAAGCGCTGTTCGTCGCGCAGGCGCGCAAGCAGCGTGAGCCGGAGATGGCGGCCGACCAGATCGCCGTCGAAGTCGAGCAGGAACACTTCGACGGTGCGGCGGCCATCGGTGACGAAAGTCGGACGCACGCCGATCGATAGCGCGCCGGCGACACTGCGACGCGGATCGTCGGTGGCGCCGTCGACACGCACCGCGTAGATGCCGTCGGCCGGCAGGAGGCGCGACGGGTCGACGTCGAGATTGGCGGTCGGATAGCCGAGCGTGCGGCCGCGGCCATCGCCGGGACGCACCGGCCCGTCGAGGACGTACGGCCAGCCGAGCAAGCGCTCGGCCTGCGCGAGGTCGCCCGCCGCGAGCACCTGGCGAATCCGCGTGCTCGACACCGCATCGCCCTCGAGATAGAGCGGATCGACCCCGCGCACCGCGAATCCGCGCTCGGTGCCGAGGGACGCCAGCACGTCGCGCGTGCCGCGGCGCTGATGGCCAAGCGCGTGGTCCGGCCCGACGATGAGGGCGGCCAGCGGGAAGCGCGCATCGATGTCGGCGAGGAACTCCGCCGGGCCGAGACGCGCAGTGTCCGCGGTGAAGGTGAGCACGTCGGCCACGTCCATGCCCGCCTCGGCGAGGAGCGCCAGCCGCTGCGGCAGCGAGGTGAGCAGCGGCGGGCAACGGTCCGGCGCGAGAACCGCCAACGGATGCGGATCGATCGCCAGGGCGACGCTGCGCGCGCCGCTCGCCGCGGCCTCGGCGCGGACGACGTCGAGCACGGCGCGATGGCCGCGGTGCACGCCATCGAACACCCCGATGGTGACGACGTGGCGACGTGGCGCAGTCATGCGATCGCCACCTCGGTGTCGCGCCGCGCGGCGCTGAGCTCCTCCGGCGTGCACAGCACGCGTTCCATGGTCACCGGCACGTCGGCGGCCGGTGGCGGCGCGCAGACACCGAGCACCCGTCCTCCCGGTGCGCGCACGATGACGAAGTCCGCCGGGGCGCCCTCGATCTGCAGGAGCCCGGCGCGCGGCGCCTGACCGTGCACCAGGCGCTCGGCATCCGCCCACTCGAGCGTCGCGTGCGCCCCGCCACGCGTGCAGGTGCGCATCGGGTGTGGCGGCGGTACGTACAATCGCGCGATCGCCCGCGACCTCGGCGAAGTGCTCGGATGTGGGGGACAAGTCGCGAGCTTGCGCCGCGAGGCTGCCGGTCCGG
>JBGATO010000079.1:0-12763 GCA_044229145.1 Candidatus Eiseniibacteriota bacterium
ATCTTCGGCATCCGGCAGATCTCGCGCTCCATCGCGCTGCTGGCGGAGACCTGGCTGCTCAAGGGCTTCGCGCCGACGCAGATCGTGCCGGCGCCCCGCAAGGGCTCGCTGCGCATCCGCGTCGAGGCGCTGCAGTGGCTCGACCCGACGATGGTGTTCTTCAACCTCGACGGGCAGATGTGGTATCGCCGCGTGCCGGGATCGTTCGTGAACGCCCGCAACCTGACGGCGGAGCGGCCGGGGCAGTTCTTCGCGCCGGCGTATCGCGGGACGCCGATGAACCCGCAGGGCATCGGTCTCGGCGAAGACTTGCTGCGGCCGTTCTGGCTGACCATCGAGGGCGGGGTGCGCGCCTGGGCGGCGGGCTGCGAGCGGCTCGGCATCCCGATCCGCGACGTGTCAGTGCCGCCGGAGATTGCCAACGACAAGGCGAAGTATGCGGCGGTGAAGAAAGACGCGGTCTCCCTCAACCGCGACGCGGTGTTCGTGCACGACGAGCGGGTCAAGCTCACGCTCGCCAACGCGAACACCGTCGGCATGGCGGACACGTTCGACAAGTTCGTGCGCTACTGCGACGAGGTGAAGAGCAAGATCTGCCTCGGCGAGACGCTGACCACCGACACGGCGGTGCGCGGCTCAAGCGAGATCGCCGGCGGCCACCGCGAGGCGCGGCAGGAGCTGCGCGACGCGGACGCCGCGGCGCTGGCCGAGTGGTTGACCGAGCACCTGGTGGCGTTTATCGAGCGCGTGAACGAAGGCGTGGACGACCCGGCCGACTTTTCGCAGCTCGTGATCGGCGACGAGGTGACGGCGCCGCGGGGCGCGGACCTTACCGCGCTGCTTGGTGCCTACCGCGACGCGCGTCTCGCTGGGGCGCCGGTGACGGCGGAGGCGTACTACCGCCTCGGCGTCGAGGCGCCGCAACCGGGCGAGGCAGTTCTGCCGCCGCCCTCCGCGCCGCTGCCGGCGGGCGACCCGCTGCAGTTCGCCGCGGCCGGGGTGCCCGCGCATCGCCGCGCACTGGAGGACGCGGCGGTGCGGCCGTTGGTGCCCGCGTATCGCGCGCTGCTCGAGGACATCACGGGGGAGCTTCGGGGAAAAGCGTAAGGGAGGCGCGCCTGCGCCTGGAGCACCGGCAGCAGGACGCGGCCTCCCTAGCCCCGCACATCGAGGCGCTCGCGCCGCCGCTCGCGGCGCTGGTGCTGTACTCCGATCTCATGGCGCGCGCCGATGCGACGCAGCGCGTCCCGGCGCGGACGCGCTTCGAGACGGCGCGCGTGCTGCCGCTGGAGTCAGGCCCCTGGCGCACGCCGGGCATCCTGCGGCGCGTGGCTCGATTCCTGTCGCGGCGCGGCCTGATGGACGCCGCGCAGTTCGCGCAGCTCGAGGCGGAGGCGAAGGCCATCGCGTTCACGATTGCCGGCGACATCCCGCGCCAGGCGCTGACCATCGCGCGGGACTCGCTCGACGAGAGCCTGGCCATCGGCCTCGACACGGAGCGCGCCGGCGAGGTCATGAACCGCGCTCTCGCGGCGCGCGGCTTCGATGCCTTGCAGCCGTGGCACGCGCGCCTCGTCGCCCACATGGCCCACGCGAACGCCTACGGCTTCGCGCAGCGCCAGCTGCTGACCGACGCGCGCACGGCGCGCATCCTGCCCCTCGCGCGGTACCGCCACGCCGACGGCGTGCGCTTCCCCCGCGAGACGCACCTAGCGATGGACGGGTTCGTGTTCGATCCGCGCGGCCCCTACGCCGAGCGACTGCGCACACCCGGCGGCTTCGGGTGCCACTGCTGGTGGGAGGGCGTGCCGGCCAGCGAGGCGCAGGACCTAACGCCGGACGACTGGCCGCACGAGAACGGCGTGCCGGTGCAGGTGCTGGACGACAGTTTCGCCCCGGCGGACATGCCGCGTGGCATCGACTCGCGCGAGGCGGCGCTCCGCCTCAAGCTGACGCCGCGGATGCTTGATGCGATCCCGGCGGAGTGGAAGGTCATCAGCGTCGAGTAGGACTGGAGGGACGATGGCAGAGGGTGTCGAAGTGGTGATCCAGGTGACGCATCGGCCCGGCGACGCGCCAGGGCTGGCCGTCGCGGCGGCGTACATGCACGGCGACGAGCGGTCGCCCGTGGAGGACCCGCGCGTCACGGTGCGCGCGCTGCTCATGGCGCTGTCGCGACTGTGCGACGTGGGTGGCGTCTCGATGGTCAAGCCCCCGACCGTGGTGCGCGGCACGACGGCGGACATCGTGCGCGCGTCGCGGTTGAATGGGCACGGCCGCTGATGCGGAGCCGCTACACGCCCGCCACGGTGCTGACGATTCTCGCGGTGCTCGAGGCGGGGGAGGGCGTGGCGAGCGCGGCGCGCTCGGCGGGCGTGTCCCGGCGCGTGATCTACCGCTGGTGCGCGGTGCGGCCGCGGTTCCGGCAGCGGGTCCGTGAGGCGCAAGCCAAGGGGATGACCGCCGCGCCGTAACGCATGTGCACAGGTGAGAACACTACCGTCACGCCCCGGCCGGATTCGTCCGACCGGGGCTTGCGCTTGCCCCACGATGCCGGCATGCGCATGCCCCCGCTGGACGCGGACGCCTTCGTCCGCCCCGAGGAACTCGCCCCCGGCGAAGTCGAGGTGTTCCGTCTTGGCACGCACGCGAAGTACCCAACGGTGACCTTCACGCGCGCCATGGCGGAGCAGTGGATCGCCAATAACGCACGGTGCGGCATGCCGCCGCTTGTGCTCGGCGGCCACGACGAAGACGCCCACGTGAAGGCGCTGCCCGTGGAAAGCCTGCGCCTGGTCCGCCACTCCCTTGTCGCCAAGCGTGGCAAGCAGCCGCGGTTTGTCGAGGACGTCACGCGCGCCGGCCTGGTGCCGGAGATTTCGATCCAACTCACCGAGGACGGGTCGCGCCTCGATCACATTGCGCTGCTGTACGGCGAACGCGCCGCGGTGCAAGGCATGGCCCCGCCGCAGCGCACGTTCAGTGCCACCCGCCCGCCGAGCACGCGCCACGTGGCGTTCCGCTTCGACGACGGCGGCATCGCGGAAGGATGGGACTGCATGACGGACGCGCCCGAGGCGGTCGTCGTCGTGCCGCCGACACCGCCCACGCCGGACGTGGCGGGCGAGCTCGCGGCCGAGGACCACCAGTCGTTTGTCGACCGGCTTTTCGCCAAGGCGAGCGAAATCGCCTGCCGCTTCCGCGGCAATCCCGCCGTGCCTCCGGCGGACCAGATGGCCCAGGCCGCCGCCGCGTACTCGCAGGCGGCCGCGCTGGTGCAGAGCAGTACCCCGGCCGGCGGGCAGTCCGGCGACCCCAGCGGCGGGGACGCCGCCTTTTCGGACGGAGACGACAGCATGAAGCCGGAAGAGATGCTCCAGCAGCTCGGCTCGCTGATCGACAGCCGCTTGCAGCCGATCCGCGACGAGATCGCGGCCGTGAAGGCGGAGCAGACGTCGTTCAGCGCAGCGCGCACGGAGGAGACGGACAAGCAGCGCCAGGCGGACGAGAAGGCCGCGCAGGCGCGCGCCTTCAAGTTTGCCGAGAGCGTGCTCGCGGCGGGCCTTGTCGGAGGTGCCGTCGAGGCGGAGGCCGTGAGCGCGATTCACCGCGCGCTGCAAGGCGTGCCGCTGCAGTTCGGGAGCGGCGACACCGCCAAGCAGTACGACGGCGCCGACGTGTTCGAGGCGCTCCTCGCGGAGCGCGACCCCAAGCTCCAGTTCGGCGCGGTTCGCTTGGCGGGCGCGCACACGACCGGCACCGCGCACGAGCAGCCGTTGTCGCTGACCGAGCGCGTCGCGGGCATCCAGGCGTTGCAGGCGCAGCAAGCGCGTCTGGGCTCGCCCATCACCACCGCCGAAGCGTCGCGCCGGTTCAGTGCCGGCGAGCGCGCGGCCTAACCCAGAAAGGGGCCGCACATGGCGACCGATCCGTTCTGCTACACCAAGTCCTACTCCGCGGACGCGACGCTGGGCAAGTACACCGCTGTCAAGAAGGGCTCGACGGCGAACAGCATCGCCGCCGCCACCGCCGCCACCGACAAGGCGCTCGGTGTCCTCGGCAGTCTGGGCGCGACGAGCGGCCAGCAGGCCAACGTCGTCGTGTTCGGTCCGTGCAAGGTGCTGCTCGGCGGCAGTGTCGTCGCCGGCGACGTGATCGTGGCGACCACGGCGGGCGCGTTGATCGCGGCCACGCGGCACACGCACACGGAAAACACGGCGGGCAGCTACACCCAGAACGCGACCACCGGCGCCGCGGCGCAGGACAACACCCTCGGCGTCATGCTCGAGGATGGGGTGTCCGGCGACTACGCGCTGGCGTTCATCACGCGCGGCACGGCGTAACCCGCGCCTCCCACGGAAAGGATCGAGATGCTCGAACTCAAGTCGTTCACCTCGCCGACCACGGGACGCGACATCATGCCGGAGCGCATGAGTTTCGCGTCCACGGGCGACGCGCCGTTCCCGGTGACCCCGGAGCGGCAGGCGCAGTCGATCGCGTACAAGAACGCCGGCTACATCGCGGACCTCGTGTCCAAGCGGGTGCCGGTGGGCACGCAGTCGGGTGCGTACACGATTTACACCAAGTCCGAAGGCTTCACCGTCCCGAACACCAAGGTCGCGCGTGGCAGCAAGGTGCGCGCGGTCGAGATGACGGGCACCGAGGGTACGTATCGCTGCGACGGCTACGGGCTGAAGATGTTCATCCCAAACGAGGACATCCAGCACCAGCAGCCGGGGCAGGACGTCGTCGGCGAGGGCATGGACTTCCTCACGGACCTCTTGCTGCTTGACCGCGAAGTGCGGTTGGCGGCGCTCCTGTTCGCCAGCGGCACCTTCGCGTCGGCGAACAAGGCGACGCTCTCGGGCACCGACCAGTTCTCACACGCGAGCTGCCCGGCGACCTCGCTGTTCACCACCGGCCTCGACGCCATCGTCGGCGGCAAGGTGAACGCCTGCGTGATGGGGCGCGCCTCATGGTCGAAGCTGCGCTCGTGCCCGGACTTGGTGAAGGCCATGACGGGCAACAACGGCGGCGCCGGCATCATCTCGAAGGAGTGGTTCATGAGCTACTTCGAGCTCGACGAATTCTACGTCGGCGATGCCTGGAGCAACTCGGCGGTGGAAGGCCAGACGGCAAGCTACGGCCGCGTGTGGGGCGACTACTGCCTGCTGTACGTCAGCAACCCGAACCCGTCGATGATGCGCCGCTCGCCGCTGCTCACGATGTCCCCGCAGTGGGGGCAGCGTGTCGCGTACCAGCGGACCATCGCGCCGGGTGACGGCGGCATCCTGGGTGGTGTGGAGCTCGTCGTCGGGGAGTACATCGACGAGATCACGCCGGCCGCGGACGCCGGGTACCTGATGATCGACTGCGTGGCCTAGGTCACGCTTGGCGGCTCGCGGCACCTCCGGGTGTCGCGGGCCGTGCGTCTTGCTGGAGGCTGCATGTCCACTTTCCGCACCGCCTGGCCGCTGTGGCACAACGGCACGCACTACCCCGAGGGCGCGGACGTGACCGGCGTGGTGTCGCCGGACGCCCTCGACGCCCTTCTGGCGACCGGCACCGTCGTCGAGATTCCCGACGCGACCCCGCTCGTCGAGGACGCCCCCGCGAAGCCCACTCCGAAGAAGGGGAAGGCGTGATGCAGTACGGCGACTGGAAAGACCTCTTCAGCGCGCAGGCGTTCTCGGGCGCGGCCACCAAGACCAGCGGCGGGCTCTACGTCGTCGGCGCGGAGGCGGTGGAGTTCGAGTTCACCGGCTCCGGCGCGGGCACGGTGACGCCCGTGGTGCTCTACGACCCCTCGCTCGATGGCTCCGCGCTCGCGTCCGCCACGAATGTGCAGGCGTCGTGCCCGGACTTGGCGACGCAGGGCGAGACGGCGACGTACTCGTTCGCCGACGTGACGGGCAAGACGCTCACCACCACCGCGCCGCTGCTGGGCCGCGTGCTGTTCGTGAACATGGCCGGTGGCGTCGCGCGGCAGGGGCTGTGCCCGTTCCACCGGATCTACCTGCAGCTCGTGAGCTCGGCGTCGTGCACCGTCTCGGTGCGCGCGCGCGCGTTGTTCTCTGGCCCCACGGCGGCCCCGGCGGTCGCAGGGAGTGTCGTCTAATGCGGCGTCTCGCGCTGATCGTTCTCGCGCTGCTGGCTCTCTGGGGCACGGCGGCGGCGCAAGTGTCCTCGACGCCGCAGGGCTCTCCGTTCGAGTTCCCAGTGGGCGGTGTCACGCAGGCGACGCGCCACATTGTGACCATCGGAACGGGATCGTTTGTCACGCTCGACTCGGTGGCGACGGGCAACTCTGGCGTCATCCGTTCGATTCTGATCGCCGACACCGCCGAGGACACCACCACCGTCCTCGACATGTACCTGGTCATCAAGTACGACGGCAGCGCGGTGTCCAGCGACTCCTTTCCGCTCGCCGCGTTGCTCGGGTATTGCGGCGCGCAACGCGGGATCGCCGACACCACGCACACCTACGACACGCCCTTTTGGGAGCGGCGTGTGCCCTTGGGCAGCACGCTCGGCGCACCGGGCCATGCGTGGGCGCTCCGGTATCCCATCCCGTACACCAACGGCATCGTCGTGCGCTTGGCCACCGTGGCAGGCACGCATTCGGTATGGGTGTCGCTGGTGCGGCAGACGCAGCTGCCGGCGTGCTGGAACCGCACGTACCGGTTTCACGTCTCGCACACTGATTCGACGATCGCCGCCGCCAACGTCACCGTGCCTGGCACCAGTACGCGGAAGGTGTGGTTCTCGTCCACCGGCCAGGGCCACGGCAGCAACACGGCGGTGACGGCGGATCACATCGGCTGGGCGTTCATCGGGTCGGCCGGCTCGCCGCCGTGGAATAAGGAACTGGTCATCACCGGTCGCACGGCAGACACGTTGTTTACCATCGGCACTCCCGACCTGGATGCGGTGCTATCGCAGGCGCAAAGAACCAACCCGAGACTAACACGACCCGAAGTGTTCTTCCGCCGCAGCGCGGGCGCGGTGGGCTACATCGCCAGTGTGGTGATGGCGCTCTCGACGGGCACCGGCGACAACTCCCGGCTCGAAGCGTGTCCGCGTTTCTACCTCACGTCGCCCAACGCCGGTGCGGATGGCACGCTGCCGATCTACACCGGCACCGGCTTTGAGGACTTCTTCAACGGGGTCGGCTACACCTTCGCGGCGAGCGGCATCATTGGCGGTCTGCATGGAGCGCGCACCGGTGTCACCGGCTACGACGCCAACAACAGTGGCGGGACCGGCGCGCAGATGACGGGCTACCGCATCTTCGACCGCGACCTGCTGAACTACACCAACGGGTGTTCGGCGACGTTCACCAACTGGGGCGGCACGACCTGCCGGATGCAGGCGACGGTCGCCTACTACGAGCGGCAGTAGATGGCCTACTCCACCTCCGCCGACGTCATCGCGCGGTCGACGCTGCTCGTCGGGATCACCGACGCCTCGACCTATATCGCCATCGCCGACGGTGACATCGACGACGCGCTGCGCGGGCTCTACAGCGTACCGTTTTCGACGGTCCCGAGCACCATCGCGCGGCTGTCGGCGGATCGCGCCGCGGGCCTCAAGCTCCGGCAGCTTTATCGCGCCGGCAACATGGAAGCAGCGCTGTTCGCCGATCTCCTCAAGGACTTTGACGACGGCATCGCGGCAATTCAGCAGGGGCGCACACTCCTCAACGCGACGCGCGCCGGGTCCATCGACGGCGGGCGCGATCTTGCCCCGACGCACACCAACCAGACGGACGACACGGGCGAGCCCTACGATCCGACCTTCGCCTACGGCAACCACGCCGGCGATGGGTCGGACGTGACCTTGCTGGACTTGCTCTGATGGCGGCGCTCGTCGCGGCCGATGTGCAGGCGCGGCTCGCCGGGCACGCGCGCCTGGAGCGCCTGACGCGCGCCGGGCTTGTCAACGCGACGCCGGTGATTCAGCAGTGCACAAAGGACATGCGCGTCGAGGCCGAGCGCAACCTCGCCACTGAAAACGACGGCAAGAACCCCGCGCGCCGCCCGAACACGCTTCTGTCCGGCACACCCGCCCTCGGCGGTCCCCGCGGCGGCGTCGCGCGCGCGACGCGCATCGTGGGGCTGGAATCCCGCGTGCGGCCGCGCCGCTACGACATCCTCTGCTTCTCGTCGGCGATCGGCGAGTACATGCAGCACGGCACGCGCCCGCATACCATCACGGCCACGAATCCCTCGGGGCGGTGGACGCGCGCGTGCCGGCGCTGGAGCGGCATCCGCGCCGTGGGTGGCGCCGGCCGCACACCATCGCCGACGCCGCACAGCCGGTCACCGCCGGCAGTCTCCTTGCCCTGCTCGACGACGACGCGGCGCCGTGGACCGCGATGGCCATGGTGACGCTGCGCGCGCGGCTCGACTTTCTCTTTCCCGACAACCCGCTGTGCTGGCCTGGCTTCCTTACGGCGCTGCCGGCGGGCGCCGCGCGTCAGGCGGAGCGATGGCTCGCCGCGGCGCTGCGCGTCCCGGCCCTCGGCGTGGACCGCGCCGCGGACAGTGCGGCGACCGACGTCGGGCTGTTCGCCGAAATCTGCCGGTGGATCGACGGCGCGCACGCGGCGGTGGACCGCGCGCGGCTGGCGCGGCCCGCGAGGACGGTGCTCCGATGGCGCTGCGCGAAGGAGCTTGTCCTCGCGTATAAGGTGATGGTCGAGGGCGAAGAGAAGCTCGTGCAGCTCTCTGCCACCGAGCGCAAGGCGATGCAGGAGTTCGTGCGCGGCCAGCAGGAGCAGCAGGCGGCGGTGAAGGGGGCGGCGGGGGCGACGGATACGTGGAAGGGCACGCTAGCGGGCGTGGTGCCGACAGCGGGGAGCGCATCCGAAGCGTTGAGTGTTATGGTCGGCGGGTTGGGCGCCGTCACGCTCGCCGCGGGGGCCGCCGGCCTCGCCGTCAAGGGCTTCACTGAGTTCGTCGCGGCGGGCCGCGAGCGCGGCGAAATGGTGAAGACGTCTACTGCTCTTACCGGATCGGCGGCGCTTGCTGAAGGGCAGATGCGGCACTGGGAGGAGTTCAGCCTCCACGCCGACTTTGGCGCGGCGGCGCTCGCACGCTCCGCCGCGCAAATGGAACTGTTCGGACTCGACGCGCAGGTGACGTTGCCCTCTGTCGCGCGCGCGGCGGATGCGCTCGGCGTGAACGTCGAGGAGATGAGCCAGGCGGTGAATGCCGCGCTCCTCGGCCAGACGCGCGGCTTGAAGCGCTACGGTATTGACGCGCAGGCGATCGCGCGCGAGACGGGCATTCAGGTGGAAGGCGCAGGCAAGCTTACGCGCGACCAGATGGAGCAGGTGGTCGCGGCCATCACGCGGCAGTGGGACACAGGTCTCGCTGACACCGCCGACACCATTGACGATCACCTGCAGCACATCGAAAATCGCTTCACGGTGTTCGCAGGCCGCGCGTTTCACGACACCGCCGAAGGGCCGATCAACGACTTCCTGCAGAAGATCGAAGACGTCCTTGACGTGCTCGACCAGACGCCCGAGAAGGTGCACGCCGCCACCGGACCGCTTGGGTTTGGCGCTTTTGGCGCGTACGCGGTGCCAACGTACATGGGGCAGCAGGGCGCGGAGGCGGCGCCCCGCACCGGCGGCGCGCACCTATACGACGCGGCGATCAACGTCGGGCCGGCGCTCAATGGCCTCATCACGCCGTCGCTGCCCGGCGTCACCGACCAGGATCTCCGCGACAACACCTTTCAAGCGTACCTCGAGGACCAGGCGAAGGGCGCAGAGGCCGCACGGAAGCACGCCGCCGCGCTCAAGGACGAAGCGGACATGGCGGCGCAGGTCGCGCAGTCGTTCCGCGCTCTACGGCTACGTCGGGCCGCCAACGGCCAACGCGCGTTCGTGCCGGCGGCGAATGGGGCGGCGAACGGCCAACGCGCGCCGTTCGATGCCGCAGTCCAGGAGCTTCCGTGCCGGGTCGCCCGCCTTTGGACGGACCCCTTCGACGCCGTCGGCCGCAAGTCGCCCGCGATCCTCGAGGCTGAAGAGGTGCAGAAGCAAACCGCCGCCCTCGAGGATCTCGGTTTCGACCACTTCACCGCCGTCGGGTACGCCAAGGAGCAGGTCGCGGCGGACGTGGCGGAGCGGCGGGCGCAGATCGAGGAGGCGCACCAGGCGCGCATCCTCTCCGTGCACAAGGGCACCGTGGCCGCGATCACACAGGTGGAGATGACGGGCATCGCGGTCCTCGAGCGCGGCACCTCGATGCTGTTTGCGCACCGCTCCAAGGCGGAAAAGGACCGCGTCTCAAACGCCAAGCTGGCGTCGATGGAGATGCAGGCGCTGGTGCTGGACGAGGTCTCGAACGAGCTTATGACCCAGGCCAAGAAATGGGCGATTGAGGGCGCCGTGCACATCGTCACGCCGGGCAAGCAGGCGCAGGGCGCCGCGGAGCTCGCGGGGGCGCTCGCGGCCGGCGCGGGCGCGGGGGTGTTTTCCGGCCTGGCCGGCAACATCCGCGCGCGGGAGCAGGAGCTGGCGCAGTCCGCCCGCGACCAGGCAGGGCTTGGCACGCCGGGGCAGTCGCAGGCTGAGCGCGACTTCTACAACCGGAACAGCGGCGGCGGCGGGTCGTTCTACACGCCGAGCAGCCCGCAGAGTGGCGGCACCACCACCATCTCGGTGGTCATTCAGGCGAGCTACTTCACCGGCACGCGCGCCGATGCGGACCGCGTCGTGCAGGACATCAAGGGCGCGCTCGACGAGGCCGTCGGCCGCGGCGAGTTGCCCCATGTGCAGAGGGCGGCGTAATGGGCTATCTCTCCCTGGCCTGCGCGGTACCGATTCCCAACGCGCACATGGGCTACAAGGAACTCACCAGCGGCACCAGTGGCAGCCCGGATGGCTGGGCGCCGTCGTCGCAGTTCACGACGGACCGCACGGGTGGGACGCCTGTGATTGTGGACGCCTGGCAGCCTTTGCAGGCCAACACCACGCTGCTGGGCGCCGACGAAGACAGCCTGACCGGCCGCGCGTACTCAATCGGCCTCAAGACCGCTGCCAGCAGCGACACCACGCGCTACATCGACTCGCCGAAGAGCCCGCTTGGTGCGCTCTACGGCAGCGAGCAGATGAGCGCGGGCGATTACCACTACTACCACCTCGCCGTGCGGATGCACGGTGCCTACAGCGGGGCCACGCCGCCGAACACAGGCGACTTCCGCCTGTCGCTCATGGCCGTCGACACGGCCGACACGTCGTATCTGACGCTCGGCACGTACGACCTGACGGCGTCGGACTTCGATGCTGGCACCTGGGCATCCGGCAAGCGGTGGATGCACAAGTACGCGATCGGCTTCGCGGCCCTGACCACGACGGGATGGACAGGTGCTGGCACCACGCCCGCGCGACTGTTTGTGCGCGTGACCGCCAAGGCCAACGCCACCACGGGACGGCTGTACCTGGCGCTGGCCGACGTCAAGGTCTGGACGCTCGGCCCCCTGGAGGCGTCGGGCGGCAATGCCAACGGGCTCGCCGGCGCGCTGGAGTACGCCTATGCGCTGTCGCGGCCAACGCAGTTGGAGGCCACCGGCCCCGCGGAGATCGCCGCGTTCACGAAGGGCCGTCGCCTCGGCAACGGCGACTGGCGCACGTTTGACCCCTCGGGCGGGATGAAGAAGCGCACATGGAAGGCGACGTTCGTCAACCTCACCGAGACCGATCGGCAGAAGATCCTCCGCGCCTACCACTACAACCAGGGCTTTGCGAGCAACAGCGGCACGGCGTTCGGGCAGCCGCGGCCTCTTGCGCTGCTGTGGAACCAGCCGGAGGAGTTCGATGACGCGGGCGGGTTTCAGGTCCACGTTGCGCACTTCGCGGCGAAGCCCGTGTTCGTCGACTACTACAAGGCGCCGGGATGGATCGCCTCCACCCGCAGCGCCCTGCGCTACCAGACGACGCTCGAGTTCGTGGAGGCGTAACCGATGACCGCTGTCGGCCTGCGACGCAGCGGCCAGGCGCAGACCCGCGTGCTCTGCCAGGTAGAGACGGACGCGGGCGGCTGGTACGACCTCACGGCGGTGTACGACGCCCATGGCGATGGCATCGTCGCGCCACGGCTGGAGGCGTGCAGCGACCTCGAGGTCAAGCTCGAGGCCGCGTCGGGCGTCTGGGACATCAGCGCCGTGACGCTCACGTTCTGGAATGGCGACCGCTTCTTCAACGGCGCGCCGCCCACGGGCATCAGCTCGTGGTATCGCCGACGGTTCCGCCTGCAAGAGCGCACCGACGACGGCGCGATCACGACGCGCGCGTACCTGTACTCCACCGATGCGCCGACGACCGCCAGCGACAGCGACGTCGCCACGATCCCCTGCGAGTCGATCCTCGGGCGGCTCAAGGACAAGCGGGCGAGTGCGGTCAAGGCGGGGCAGTCGCCCTTCACGAACGCGCGGATCTCGACGCTCGTGCAGGAAGTGCTGAAGCAGGAATTCCCCGCGACCACGGTCGATGCCTGGGTCGCCGCCGGCGCGATCCTGGACCGCTACACCATTCCGCTGGCCGACAGCTCCACGAAGGCCGTCTCACACCTCGGAAGGCTGCCGGAGACGGCAAACGTGCCGGGCACGTGGTACGGCAACGCGCTGTGCTATGTCAGCGACGCAAGCGCCGCCGCCGCGTTGAAGAACAAGCTGGTGTTCGGCGTGGGGGGAGAGGTCTGGACCTGGACCCCGTCCACGGAAGCCGAAGCGCGCGTGCTGTCGCTGG
>JBGATO010000080.1:0-16461 GCA_044229145.1 Candidatus Eiseniibacteriota bacterium
AAGCGATGTACCGTGTGGCGGGACGCCCCGCCCCGGCCGCGCTGGCCGCCGGCCCGAACCCCTAGAGAGACCCGAGACGATGTATCGCACCCGGCACATCCACTTCGTCGGCGTCGGCGGCTCCGGCATGAGCGGCATCGCCGAAGTGCTGCTCAGTCTCGGCTACCACGTCTCCGGCTCGGATCTCAAGCGCGGCGAGGCGGCCGACCGCGTCACCGCGCTCGGCGGCGTCGTCCACCTCGGCCACACCGCGGACAACGTCGAAGGCGCCGACGTGGTCGTCTACTCGTCGGCCGTGCACAGCGGCAATCCCGAGTTGATCGAAGCGCGCCGCCGCGGAGTGCCGGTCATCCCGCGCGCCGAGATGCTCGGCGAACTCATGCGGCTGCAGTACGGCATCGGCATCGCCGGGAGCCACGGCAAGACCACGACGACGTCGATGGTTGGCCACGTGCTGGCGGCCGGTGGCTTCGATCCGACGGTCATCGTTGGCGGCCGGCTGCGCGCCCTCGGCGGCAATGCGCGGATGGGACAGGGGCGCTTCCTGGTCGCCGAGTCCGACGAGAGCGACGGCTCGTTCCTGCGCCTGACGCCGGTGATCGCGGTGATCACCAACATCGACCACGAGCACCTCGACCACCACGGCAGCGTCGACGCGCTCATGGACTCCTTCCGCCAGTTCGCCGAGAAGGTGCCGTTCTACGGCGCGGTGGTGGCGTGTGCCGACGATCCGCTGGTGCAGCAACTGCTGCCGAAGCTGACGCGCCGCGTGATCACGTACGGTCTCACGCATCCGGCCGACGTGCGCGGCCGCGACGTCGTGCACGACGGGCTCGGCAGCCGCGTGTGGGTGCGCGCGGCGGGGAAGTCGCTGGGCGAGATCCAGCTCCACGTGCCGGGCTTGCACAACGTCTACAACGCGCTCGCCGCCGCGGCGGTCGGCTGGGAGATCGGCGCCAGCGCCGACGCGATTCGCGCCGGCCTCGCCGAGTTCCAGGGCGTCGGCCGCCGCTTCGAACACAAGGGCGACGCACGCGGCGTGCACGTCGTCGACGACTACGGCCACCACCCCACCGAGATTCGCGCCGTGCTCGACGCCGCCGCGCACGCGTATCCCGGCCGCCGCCTGGTGATGGCGTTCCAGCCGCACCGCTACAGCCGCACGCAGAACCTGTGGCGCGAGTTCGGCGAGTGCTTCTACCAAGCCGCGCAGCTCGTGCTCCTGCCCGTCTACCCGGCCGGCGAACAGCCGATCGAGGGTGTCGACTCCGGCCTCATCGCGCGCGCCGTCGAGGCGCATCCGCCCACCGAAGTCACGCTGGTCGACGACGCCGACGGCGCGGTGCGCGCGCTGGCCGGTCTAGTGCGCGAGGGCGACGTCGTCATCACGCAGGGCGCCGGCGACATCTACCGCATCGGCGAACGCCTGCTCGGCGAGCTCGCGAAGTCGACACGCGGCGCCGGACGCGCCGCCGCCACCAGCGCGCGCGGCGGCACCGCGCGCCACAGCGAGGCCGACAAGTCGAGCGCCGACAAGGGCGCGCGCCGCGGCAGCAAGGTCAGCGACGCGCCGCAGGCCACGGGCAGCTCGCGCGGACGCAGCGGACGGGAATGACGATGACCGCACGCCCTTCGGTGGAGGCGCTGGCCACGCTGCGCGACATCCCCGACGTGCGCTATCTCGCCGACGAGCCGCTCGCCAAGTACACCTGGCTGCGGGTCGGCGGCCCCGCGGATCTGCTGGCGATTCCCGAGACCGAGACCGCGCTGGCGGAGCTGCTCGGCCGCGCCGAGCGCGGCGGCGTGCCGGTGACCATGCTCGGCGGCGGCAGCAACATGCTGGTGCTCGACGGCGGCATCCGCGGCCTGGTGATCCGCCTCGGCCGTGGCTTCCGCTACGTGCACCACGACGGTCTCGACGTCACCGCCGGTGGTGCCGCGCCACTGCCGCAAGTCTGCGTCTACTGCGTCGACCACGGCCTCGCCGGTTTCGAGTGGGCGGCCGGCATCCCCGGCACCATCGGCGGCGCGGTCGTCATGAATGCCGGCGCGCACAACGGCGACATCAGTCAGTGGGTGAAGTCGGTGCGCTTTCTCACGTATGATGGCGCGTCGCTGGTCAAGCGCCGCGACGAGATCGTGTGGCACTACCGCGAGAGCGAACTGCCGCCGCGGGCGATCCCGGTGGAGGCCACCTTCACCCTGCGCCCCGGCAATCCCGCGGACCTCCGCGCGATCCGCCAAGAAGGGCTGGCGCGGCGCAGTGCCACGCAACCGATCGGCGAACCGAGTTGTGGCTCGACATTCCGTAACCCGCCGGGCGATCATGCAGCACGCTTGATCGAAGCCGCCGGGCTCAAGGGCCACTCCATCGGCGGCGTGCACGTCTCGACCAAGCACGCGAACTTCTTCATCACCGCGCCCGGCGCCACCGCCGCGGACGTGCGGGCCTTGATCGCCCACACGCAGCGCACCGTGAAGGAGAAGTTCGGCGTCGACCTGATCACGGAAGTGAAGGTGCTCGGAGAGGAAGGATCCGCAGAATGATCGGCGGTCACACCCGCGGTGTGGCGCATTACCAAGGACGGGCCTTGCAGCGGCCGCAGCGCACGACGCGCGCGGGCGACTGGCGCGGTCCGCTGGTCCGCACGCTGCGCATCCTCGCGCTGACGGTGGTCATCACCGGCGCCACCGTGGCGGCACCGGTGGTGGGCGAGGTGGTGGTGAACTCGCCGCTGCTCGCGGTGCGCCAGATCGAGGTCACCGGTGCCGAACGCCTGACGCAAGCCCAGGTGGTGCGCATGGCGGGGCTCACCGTCGGCATGCCGGTGATTGCCGTGTCGCCGCACGCGGTGGAGCGCGCGCTGTTGCGTTCGCCGCGCATCCAAGCCGCCACCGTGGAACGCGGCTGGGGCGGCGCGGTGCGTGTCGCCGTCGTCGAGCGCCGCGGCATGGCGCTGGTCGCCAACGCGCTCGCCGACTCCGCCGCGACGCCGCTCGTGGTCGCCCAGGACGGCGTGCTGCTCGATCCGCTCGGCAGCGAAGAGTGCACCGACCTGCCGTTCCTCACCGGTCTCGATGCCCCGCACCTGCGCGCCGGCGACCGCATTCCGCTCGCCCGTTTCCGGCCGATCGCGTCGCTTCTCGAGATGATGCGGCGCCCCGATGTCGCGCTGACGCCGGAGATCTCCAGCATCGACCTGGCGGCCGGCGACACGCTGTGGCTGACCACCCTGCGCAACGGCTCGCGCGTGCTGCTGCCGCAGCGCCCGATCACCGTCGACGATCTCGTCACGCTGCACGGCGTGCTCAGCGATTGCGACAAGCAGAACCTGCCGGCCCAGCGCATCGACATGACCTTCAAGGACATGGTGGTGCTCGATCCGGCCGACCCGCGCGCCTTGCAGCACACCGCGCGTGAGCACCGTCTCGAAGAGCAGCGGCTGGCCGTCGAGGCGCGTGCGCGCCAAGCCGCCGCGGACTCGTTGGCGCGCGTGGCCGCCCTGGCCGTGCGCGATTCCCTGCTTCTCTCGGCCGCGCCTGCCGCGCGCGGGCACCACCCCCGCCGTCCGGCGCTCTCGGCGACCCCGGACCGCGGTCCGCTCCACGATCACTCCTCGACATCCCGCCGCCGGACTGCAGCCGGCGACGGGCGCCACTCCACCACAAGCCACAGGAGTCTGCCCCGATGGTGAAGAAGCTCTACACCGGCTTGGATATTGGCACCACGAAGGTCGCCGCCGTGATCGGCGAGCGCGATGAGATGGGGGGCATCCGCATCGCGGGTGTCGGGTCGACGGTGAGCGAAGGCATGCGCCGCGGTGCCATCGTCAACCTCGAGAAGACGGTGTCGGCGGTGACGCGCGCGCTGGAAGAAGCCGAGCGCATGGCCGGCGTGCAGACCAAGAATGTAGTGGCGGGCATCGCCGGCGATCACATCCGCTCGATCGCCAGCCGCGGCGTGGTCGCGGTGTCGAACCGCGACAACGAGATCGGCCCGGACGACGTCGCGCGCGTCGTCGAGCAGACGAAGTCGTTCGCGATTCCCGCCGACCGCGAGATCATCCACGCGATCCCGATGCAGTTCATCGTCGACGATCAGGACGAGATCCGCGACCCGATCGGCATGCCGGGCGTGCGTCTCGAAGCCGAGGTCCACCTGATTACCGCTGCCGCCACCACCGCGCGCAACATCGCGCAGAGCGTGTCGAAGGCGAGCCTGCGTCTCGACGATCTGGTGCTCGAGCCGCTCGCCTCCGCCAACGCGGTGCTCGGCGACGACGAGAAGGAAATCGGCGTGCTGCTGCTCGACATCGGCGGCAGCACCACCGGCATGGCGATCTACAGCGACGGCGTGTTGCGCCACACCGCGGTGATCGGCTTCGGCGGCGCGCACGTCACCAGCGACATCGCCTACTGCCTGCACACGCCGCTCGAGAAGGCCGAGCGTCTCAAACTCGAACACGGCTACGCCCTGGCCGACCGCATGCGCGGCGAAGGCACCATCACGGTGCCCGGCATCGGCGGCCGCGCCGACCGCGAAATCAGCCGCTACGAACTCGCGCGCCTGATCGAACCGCGCGTCGAGGAGATCCTCGGCCTGGTGCAGAAGGAGCTGCGCCGCGTGCACGTCGGCACGCTGCTCGGCGCCGGCGTCGTGCTGACCGGCGGTAGCGCCGACTTGCCCGGTATCCAGGAACTCGCGGAGAACATGTTCGACCTGCCGGTGCGCCGCGGCGTGCCGCAGAACGTCAGCGGCGATCTGTCGCTGGTGGCCTCGCCGCGCTTCTCGACGGCGGTCGGCCTGGCACTGCATGCGTACGAGACCGAGGGCCTGATGCCGCAGGGCGGCGGTGGCTTCTTCGGCAAGATCCGGCGCCGCGTCGGCGAGTTCGTCGGCGGCCTGCACATCTAGGCGCACCATCCACCAGGGGCGCGGGCCCCGGCACCGGAGGCGAAGGAGAGCACATGGAGCGCGGCATCAACTTCGATTTGGAATTGGCGGAGACGCGGCCGACCTCGATCAAGGTGTTCGGCGTCGGCGGCGCCGGCGGCAACGCGGTGGACCACATGGTGCGCGGCCAGATCCCCGGCGTGCGCTTCGTCGCCGCCAACACCGACGCGCAGCAGCTCGCGGCGTCCAAGGCGCACACCAAGCTGCCGCTCGGCGAGAAGCTCACCGGCGGCCGGGGCGCCGGCGGCGATCCGTCGGTCGGCAAGTCGGCCGCCGAGGAGTCGGAGGACTACATCCGCGAGGCGCTCGAAGGTGCCGAGATGGTGTTCCTCACCGCCGGCATGGGCGGCGGCACCGGCACCGGCGCGGCGCCCGTCGTGGCGCGCATCGCCCGTGAGATGGGCGCGTTGACCGTGGCGGTCGTGACGCGGCCGTTCTCGTTCGAGGGCCGCAAGCGCAGCGACCAGGCGCTCGGCGGGCTGTCGGCGCTCAAGGAAGCCGTCGACACGCTCATCGTCATCCCGAACCAGCGCCTGCTGTCCGTCATCAAGCCGCGCACGCCGATGCTCGAGGCGTTCAAGGTGGCCGACGACGTGCTGCTCGCCGCGGTGCGCGGGATCGCCGGGCTCATCACCGGCATCGGCTACATCAACCTCGACTTCCAGGACGTGAAGGCGGTGATGAAGGACCGCGGCAACGCGATCATGGGCATCGGCGTCGGCCGCGGCGAGAACCGCGCCACCGACGCCGCGCGCGCCGCCATCAGCTCGCCGCTCCTCGAGGACGTGTCGATCAGCGGGTCGACCGGCATCCTGATCAACTTCACCGGCGGCAGCGACCTCGGGCTCGACGAGATCGACGAAGCGGCGCGCCTGGTGCACGACGCCGCCGGTCCGGAAGCCGCCGTCTACTTCGGCGTGGTGCTCGGCGACGAGCCGCGCGAGGACATCGAGGTCACCGTCATTGCCACCGGATTCGGGCAGCCGGGCGCCGGGAGCCGGCTCTCCGAGTTGCGCCTCGACCGCCAGACCGCGCGGGTGCCGCTCAGCGAGCGTGCCGACCGCGCGGACCGCACCGAACGCCCCGAGCCGATGACCGCCGCGAACCCCCGTGCCATCCCGCTGCCGCCGCTGGCCGGCGACATCGAGGACAAGCAGCTGACCGACGAGGACATGCGCCTCCCGGCCGCCGCGCGCAAGTTCGGCCAGCACCTGGCGCCGGCAATCGGCGGACACGGCGGCAACGGCACCCACGACCGCCTGCCGCTCGACGCCGAGGCCGACGAAGCCGAGGTCCCCGCCGCCACCTCCGGCAACGGCAAGGACGGCGGCAACGGCTGGGGTTGGTCGTGGAACCGCAAGATGTCGAAGAACGAGCGGCAGGACATCCCGGCGGCGTTGCGCAAGAAGGGCTAGCGGCGGGCCGCTGCTCCGCGGTGCCGAGCGCGCCGGGGATCCCGACGATCCGGGGTCTCCGGCGCGTGATTTTCCCTCCCGAATCGTCCCGCTTCTGCCGATATCCCCGCTGTCGAGGAGCGCCGTCCCTCTGCGCGCGCTGCCTCTCGCCGCGTCTCGTCCGCCGCTCGCGAGGTCGTCATGTCGTTCCTCACGCAGATCTTCGGCCGCAACCGTCACGATCGCTACGCGCAAGGCATCCTGCACTTCAACCGGGGCGAATACGAGCAAGCCATCGAGCAGCTCGAGCTGGCGCTCGCGGACACCGGCGGCGACGGCAATCCCTACCACAGCCTGAGCCGCTTCTACACCGCGGAGGCGTACACCCAGCTCGGCGTCATCCACCTGCGCACCGGCGACCTCGAACGCGCCCGCACCGAATTCGAACGCGCGGTGGACGAGAACCCCGGCTACCCGGACCGCCACTACTACCTCGGCGTGCTCCACCAGAAGCAGGGCGACTTCGCCGGCGCGGTCAGCAGCTTCCAGCAGGCGCTGGCGCTCAATCCCAACTACCGAGAGGCGCGCGTGGCGATGGCGCTCGCGCTCTTCGATGCCGGCGACGCGGAAGGCGCCCGTGGCGAACTCGCCGAGGCGGCGGCCCGCGGGTTCGCGCTGCCAGACGGCGCCCCGGTGCCGGATTCTGGTCCGCTTTCCGCGGACCTCGCCGCGGCTGCCCGCGAAGTGCTGTCCCACGCCTCGCAGTCCACCGGCTACGTCGAACGCGCCGTCGACCGCTACTGCGCCGGCGATGTGCTCGGCGCCGCCGAAGCGCTGCAGCAGGCGGTGGCCGCGCAGCCGGCCTACGCCGACCTCCAATGCCGCCTCGGCGTCGTGCTCGGCGAGCTCGGGCGGCACGACGAGGCGCTCGCCGCGCTCGACCGCGCGCTCGGCATCAACGAGCGCTACACCGACGCGCATCTCTACCGCGGACTCACGCTCCTGGCGCTCGGCCGCCCGGCGGATGCCGTCGCCGATCTTCAAGAAGCGGCCACCGTCTACTCGTCGACACCCGGCGTGCTCGGATTGCTCGCCACCGCCTACGCGCGCAGCGGCCAGGTGGGGAAGGCGCAGCAGGCCGCCCGCGAGGCGCTCGCCTGCGACCCATCCTGTGGCGAAGCGAAGGACGCCCTCGCGGTCGTTTCGCTGCAGAACGGCCAGAGCGCCGACGCCGCGCGCTTGCTCTCACGCGATACCGACCTCCTCGAACGCGCCGCCCTGCTGCTCGACGCCGGCGAAGCGGCCGAAGCCATCCATCTGCTCTCCGGCACACCCGGCGCGCACGCCGTCTCGTCGATCGAACGCGACCTCCTGCTGGGACGCGCGTACGAGGCGACCGGAGAGATCGAACGTGCCCGCATGCACTACGAGAGCGCCACCATCAAGGACGAACGCTGGTGGCCGGCCCGTCTCGCCCTCGCGCGCACCTGGTCGAAGGCGGGAGAGTGGCGCGAAGCGCTCAAGGCGATCGGCCGCGATCTCGAGGCCGAGAGTGAAAGTCCGGAGGTCCTGGTCCTGGCGGGCGACTGCCATCGCCACCTCGGGCGCGCCGAGCAGGCGATCTCCTGCTATTCGCAGGCGCTCAACATCTTCGCCGGCTACGTGCCGGCGTTGATCGGCCGTGCGCTGGCGCAGCGTCTCCACGGCGACGAACTGGCCGCCCAAGCCGACCTCCACGCGGCACTCCGCCACGATCCTCTGAACGTGCTCGCCCGCCGTCTGATCGAAATCGGGTCGATGAGCAGCGCCGACGATCTCCGGCGCAGCCTGCTCGGGTCGACCCACAGTGCGGGACCGCGGAGCGCGATCGCCGCCTAATCCTCGATTCCGGATGCGACGAAGCCCGCGACGGGGGAATCCCCGCGTCGCGGGCTTCGCGCGTGCGGCGCTAGGCTAGGCGGATGCCTTGGCGATGAGCGCGGCGCGAGCCTCGCTCGAGAGCTTCATCGCCTTGGTCACCGCGTTCGAGCGGATGCACCGGGTGCACGCCATGATGTGGCGCGTGGTGCTGCCCTCGGCGATGCGCACACGCTGCAAGTTCGGCAACCAGCGACGCTTCGACACATTGTGAGCGTGGCTGATCTTGTGTCCCCACTGGGGATCCTTCTGACACACTTCGCACTGACGAGCCATGGAGCCTCCCAAACCGGTAAGGTGGGGCAGAATAGCAGCCGCGGACGCCAAAGGCAAGCCTGGCGTCTCGCGCGCGAGAACATTGGGGCCGGGACACCCAAAACGACTTGACGAGGCTCGGCGGCCGGGGGGTAAAGTGTTGCCGGACAAATCTGTCGGCGCGTGATCGCGATCCCCCACGTTTCCACCACGCGCTGGTCACCTATGGACGGGTGGCGTCCCCCCGGAGTCCTGTGCGCTCCTCGCGGGCTCGCCTGCCTTGCTGTGTTGACTCGTCTCCTCGTCAAGGAGGGCTTCGCCGTGCGTCGTCTAGTTGCGTTCTGTCTTCTCCTGTGCGTGATGGTGCTGACGGTCGCCCATCCAGCGCTCGCCGGAATCAATTCCGGCCGCGTGAAGGCCGAGCTCTCGTGGAGCGCCACGACCGTCTCCACCAACACCAACAACCCCACTTCCACGGCGAACCTCTTCGTCCGTCTGACCAGCCTCGATGGGCAACCGATTAGCTACAAGGGCGCCGAGATCGATTTGCGGTGGACGCCGACCGGCTCCGACGACATCGGTAGCGGTCCCTGCATCTTCCTGAGCAGCGTCAACTACAAGACGTCCTCCACATGCGGCACGAGCGCGGCGAGCACCTATCTGAACCGCGGATCGGCGGTGCCCGTCACCGTGCAGACGGACAGCTCCTTCTCCGTCGGCTGGGCGAACACCACGTACAACACGAATTGCACGGCGGGCAACGCGATCATCCTGACGTTCGACTTCAGCGGATGCGGGACGTTCGACCCGCCGCTGGATGTTCCAACCAGCATCTTCACGCTGTGCTCGGTCAACGTGTTGGACTCGCTCAACGTGAAGGACGCGGTATCCGTCACCGGTGGCCAGGCGACGGTCAACAGCGGCACCGGCCTGACCGCCGAGTCGTGCAACCTTCCGCCGGTGTGGAGCACGATCGATCCGGTGACGGTGGAGTCCGGCTCGACGGCGAACATCACGCTCTTCGCGACCGACCCCGAGAACGGCACCTTGACGTACTCGGCGGTGTCGGCGCTTCCCAGCGGCGCAACCCTCAACGGCAGCACCGGCGCCTTCAGCTGGACGCCGAGCGACGACAACTCCAGTGTCGGTGTCGACACCCTGACCTTCCGGGTGACGGACGACCAGGGCGCGACCGCGGATGCGGATGCCATCATCACGGTCACGTTCCACAACCACGAACCGGTGATCGAGACGGTGCGCGACACCACGATCGCCGAGAACACCACGCTCACCTTGCCGATCGTCGCGACCGACCAGGACGGCCAGACGCTGACCTACTCGCTGTCGGGCGACGTGGTGGCCAACATGGCGATCAACTCCGCGACGGGCGTGTTCACGTTCAGCCCGAGCCTCGCGCAGGCGGGCACCTACAACCTGGTGACTCTGGTGTCCGACCAGATCACGTCGGTGCCGTCGAACCAGTTCACGATCACCGTGACCAACGTGAACCAGGCGCCCGTCGTGTCCGCGATCTCGGACCAGACGATCGACGAGAACGCGCTGCTCACCGTGACGCCGAGCGCCAGCGATGCGGATGGCGATGTCCCGACCTGGAGCGGCACCAACGTGCCGAGCGGCGGGTCGGTCAACGCGAGCACCGGCGTGCTGTCGTGGACGCCGGACTTCGACCAGGCCGGCAACTACCCCGGCGTGATGCTGACCGCCGATGACGGCAACGGTGGCACCGGCAGCGCGAGCTTCGCGATCACCGTGAACAACGTGAACCGCGCGCCGAGCATTGCCTCGATCGCCGACCAGACCGTGGCGGATGGCGTTCTGCTCACCGTGACGCCGTCGGCGTCCGACCCGGATGGGGACGCGCTGACCTTCTCGCTGAGCGGCGACGCCACCGGCGCGTCGGTCGACGCCAACACCGGCGTGTTCACCTGGACGCCGGCCCCGAGCGACGTCGGCAACCACTCGGCGACGATCACCGCAGAGGACACCGGCGCGCTGACCGCGTCTGCGAGCTTTGCGATCGACGTGACCTCGAGCAACACCGCGCCGGTGCTCGACCCGATCGGCGACAAGACGGTGGCCGAGGATGGGACCCTCACCTTCACGGCGTCGGCCACGGATGCGCAGGGTGACCTGCTGTTCTGGGCGATCGACACGCTGCCGAGCGGCGCCGTCTTCGACACCGACACCGGCGACTTCTCGTGGTCGCCGGACTTCAACCAGGCCGGCAGCTACCCGGTCACCATTACCGTGAGCGACGGCTCGCTGACCGACGAAGAGTCGTTCACCATCACGGTCACCAACACCAACCGCGCGCCGGTGGTGGACGCGATCGCGAACCAGACGGTCGCCGAGGGTGACCTCCTGTCGGTCCAGGCGACTGCCACCGACCCGGACGGCCCGACCACGCTCGCGTGGGGCGTGTCGAACATTCCGGACGGCTCCATCAACGGACTCACCGGTGAGTACACCTGGACGCCGACGTTCGACCAGGCGGGCACCTACACCGGCCTGACGATCCTGGCGCAGGACACGGAAGGCGCCACCGGCAGCACGTCGTTCGACGTAACGGTCACCAACACCAACCGCGCGCCGAGCGTGGACCCGATCGCCGACCAGACGGTCGCAGAGGGCGATCTGTTGCTATTCACCCCGTCGGGCAGCGACGCCGACGGCGATGCTCTGGCCTGGTCGGGAAACAACCTTCCGACCGGGGCGACGGTCGACGGTGGCGACGGCACCTTTGGCTGGACGCCGGACTTCGATCAGGCGGGTGTCTACGCGGGCGTTCAAATCATGGCGTCCGACGGCACTGCCACCACCGCGCGCACTTTCGCCATCACGGTGTCCAACACCAACCGTGCGCCGGTGCTCGACCTTGTCGCCGACCAGACGATCGCCGAGTTGCAGCACGCGACCTTTCAGGCGACGGCGAGCGATGCGGACGGCAACGCGCTGACGTTCTCGGAGAGCGGCTTGCCGCCGTGGGCGTCGCTCGACGCTTCGACCGGTGTCGTGACCATGGACCCGACGTGCGAGGACTCCGGTACCTACTTCGTCACGCTGTCGGTCACCGACAACATCGACACCGACTCGCAGCAGTTCCAACTCACGGTCACGGAGGTCAACAACCCGCCGGCGATCTCCTCGATCCCGGTGCAGACGATGACCGAGGACGACATGCTGGTCGTGACTCCCTCGGCTACCGACCCCGAAGGCGACCCGCTCACCTGGTCGGCGTCCAACCTGCCGTCGTTCGGCTCGCTGGACACCGGCACTGGCGCCGTGACCTTCACCACGGGCTTCTCCGACGCCGGCAGCTATCCGGGCATCACGCTCACCGCGAGTGACGGGGTGTGCGCGGACGCGTCGGTGACGTTCACGCTGAACGTGACGAACGTGAACCGCACGCCGAGCATGGACCCGATCGCGGACCAGACCGTGAACGAGGGCGACCTCCTGACCGTGACTCCGGTCACGAGCGATCCGGACGCGGACGTGCTTACCTTCTCGGGCTCCAACTTGCCGACTGGCGCGACGGTGAATGCGTCGACCGGTGTGTTCGACTGGACGCCGTCATTCAACCAGTCGGGCTCCTACGCGAACGTGACGATCGACGCGAGCGATGGCAGCGCGAGCGCGTCGCAGTCGTTCGGCATCACCGTCAATGAGGTCAACCAGGCGCCGGCGTTCACCAACCTGCCGGCGACCGTCAACGTGAACGAGGGCGCCACCGCCAGCTTCACCCCGGCGGCCACCGACGCGGACAGCGACCCGCTGGCCTTCGCGATGACCGCGGCGCCGTCGTACGTGACCTACGACGCGATGAGCAACACCGCCACCATTGCGCCGATGCCCGGCGACATGGGCGGCGACGTCGACTTCACGGTGGACGACGGACAGGGACACGTGGTCAGCGGCACGCTCACCGTGCAGGTGAACCACGTGCCGGTGCTCGACCCGATCGCGGACCAGTCGGTGGCCGAGGGCGCGCTGCTTGCCTTCACGCCGACCGCCAGCGACCCCGACGGCGACGCGCTGACCTGGTCGGGCTCGAACCTGCCCTCCGGTGCGGCGGTGAATGCAACGACCGGTGAGTTCACGTGGACGCCGGACTTCACCCAGGCCGGCGCGTACACCGCGGTGCAGATCGACATCGTCGACGCGCACGGATCCGGCACCGGCGATGTGTTCGACATCACCGTCACCAACACCAACCAGGCGCCGGTCGTCGACCCGATCGCGGACCAGACGATCAGCGAAGGCGGCACGCTCACCGTGGTGCCGTCGGCCACCGATCCGGACGGCGACCCGATCACCTGGAGCGGCTCGAACCTGCCGGGTGGCGCGACCGTCGATCCGGGCAACGGAACCTTCACGTGGGTGCCGTCGATCGGCGAGCACGGCGTCTACAGCGGTGTCTCGCTCGACGCCAGCGACGGTTCGTTGACCGGCAGCGCCACGTTCACCATCACGGTGGACGCGACCAACGTGCCGCCGGTGTTCACCGCGATTTCGAACAAGACGATGGGCGAAGGCCAGAAGCTGGTCGTCGCGCTGAACGCCACCGATGCCAACGGCGACGACGTGCAGTTCTCGCTCGCCGACATCACGCCGTTGCCGGCCAGCGTGTCGCGTCCGGTGGTGGTGGACTCGACGTCGCTCAGCGACGGCAAGCTGTCGTGGAAGCCGATGTACAACGACGGCACCCAGGCCTACACGCTCAAGCTGTACGCGACCGACCCCTCGGGGCTGCGTGACTCGACGACCTTCCAGGTGACCGTCAACAACAACACCACCGCGGCCTCGCCGCCGGCGATCGCGCTGCACGCGGACACCACGATCGCGGAGCAGACGGCGTCGGTGATTGCCCTTGCGGCGTCGGACAACAACGCCGGCACGCTACGAACAACGTCCGCGATCAGGCGCTGATCCTCGCTGTACCGACGGACAAGAACGCGGTGCAGGGCACGCCGAATGCGGCGGCGGCCGGCAGCTACGCCTGGCGCGGATCATCGTGCGGAACGACGGACAACCGTGCCGACACGCTGGTACTTCGCCGTCACCATCACGAACGTGAACGCGCCGCCGGTGCTGGCGACGATCGCGCCGCAGACGGTGAACGAGAACGCGCAGCTGTCGTTCACGGCGACGGCGACCGACCCGGACGGGGACCCGGTCAGCTACAGCGTGACCGGCAACCCGGAGGGCTCGGCGATCGATGCCGGTACGGGTGTGTTCACGTGGACGCCGGACTTCAATGCGAACGACCGCGTCGCCAATGGGAACTACGGCGGCACGGACGTCAGCGTGAGCGACGGCAACGGCGGGACGGACAACCAGGTGGTGCTGATCCACGTGAACAACGTGAACCAGCTGCCGGTGGTGGACGCGATCGCCGACCAGACGGTGAACGAGGGTGACCTCCTCACCTTCACTGCGACGGCCACCGACGCCGACACCCTCAGCTCGATCGCGGGCTGGGCCGTCAGCGGCAACGTCGCGGGTGCGAGCATCGACAACGCCGGCGTGTACAGCTTCACGCCGTCGCCGACGCAGGGCGGCAACGTCTTCACCGAAACGCTGACCGCGACGGACGACCGTGGCGGCACCGGCAACACCTCGTTCCAGATCACTGTGAACGACGTGAACCACGCGCCGGCCGTCGCGGCGATCGCGGACCAGACGGTGGGCGAGAACGCCCTGCTCACCGTGACTCCGAGCGGCTCCGACCCGGACGGCGACGTCCTGACCTGGTCGGGCAGCAGCTTGCCGTCGGGTTCGGCGGTGGACGCGAACACGGGTGTCTTCACGTGGACGCCGGCGTTCGGCGACGCGGGCAACTACGCCGGCGTCACGCTGACCGCGACCGACCCGGGCACGTTGAGTGCGAGCGCGAGCTTCGCCATCACCGTGACCCACACCAACCGTGCGCCGGTGGTCGACGCCATCGCCAACCAGACGGTCGCGGAAGGCGCGCTGCTGACGGTGAACCCGTCGGCCAGCGACGCCGATGGTGATGCGATCAGCTGGGGCGGCAGCAACCTGCCCAGCGGCGCCGCGGTGGACGGCACGTCGGGTGCGTTCACCTGGACGCCGGACTTCTCGCAGGCCGGGAACTACAGCGCCGTCACCCTGACGGCCAGCGACGGCACCGACACCGGCAGCGCGTCGTTCGACATCACGGTGACCGACACCGGCCGCGCGCCGGTGGTGGACCCGATCGCCAACCAGACGGTGGCCGAGAACGATCTGCTCGCGTTCACGGCGACCGCCACCGACCCGGACGGCGACGCCTTCACGTGGAGTGGCGTCAACTTCCCGAGCGGCGCGGCGATCGACGCCAACAGCGGTGCCTTCACCTGGACGCCGGGCTTCGACCAGGCCGGCACCTACAGCAACGTGCAGGTGGTGGCCACCGACGCCGGTTTGGCGGCGGGCAGCACGTCGTTCGGCATCACCGTGACCAACGTCAACCGCGCCCCGAGCATCGCCTCGATCGCGGACCAGACGACGGGCGAGGGCGTGCTGCTGACGGTAACCCCGTCGGCCAGCGACCCGGACGGTGACGTGCTGGCGTACTCGGGCAGCGCGCTGCCGAGCGGTGCGTCGGTGAACGCGTCGACCGGTGTCCTCAGCTGGACGCCGTCCTTCGCTGACGCCGGCAACTACGCGGGCGTCACCATCACGGCGGACGACAACAACGGCGGCACGGCGAGCGCGAGCTTCGCGATCACCGTGACCAACGTGAACCAGCCGCCGACCATCGCCAGCATCGCGAACCAGAGCGGGATGGAGATGGTGTTGTTGACGGTCACGCCGTCGGCCAGCGACCCGGACGGCGACGTGCTCGCGTGGTCGGGTGCGAACCTGCCGAGCGGCGCCACCGTCGACGCGTCGACCGGCGTCTTCACCTGGACGCCGACGTCGAGCCAGTCGGGCAGCTACACCAACGTCACGCTCACCGCGGACGATGGCAACGGCGGCTCGGTGAGCGCCAACTTCGACATCACCGTCGCCGACCAGGCGCCGGTGGTGAGCACGACCATGGTCCACTTCTGCACCGGCGCCACGTCGACGCAGCCGCTCGCGGCCAGCGACGACGACGGCCACGCCATCACCTGGTCGATGACCGGCAACCCGGTGTGGCTGTCGATCGACGCGTCGACCGGCGTGTTGACCGGCTCGCCGGCCAGCGGGGACCTTGGCTTCAACGGCAACGTGGCGGTCACCGTGACCGACGCGGTCAGCACTGCGGCGGCGACGTACGACGTCACCGTGGCGGTCGACTGCGTCCCGGCGCGGACTCTGAACGCGATCGCTTCGACGGCTGCGTTCAACCGTCACCGGGCGGCCGGCAGCAGCTACACCGTTCGCTTCGCGGTCGAAGGCGATGTGCGGGCCGAGGAGATCGCGGCCTCGCAGGTCAGCCTCGACAATGGCACCACCCGCCTCACCGCGACCACAGTCGCAGTCGAGAACGGTGCGGTCGTGGCGACGTTCGACGGCGCGACGCTGGTCACGCTGGTCGGGGACGCCGCCAGCGGCGAAACCGTGAGCCTGACCCTCAACGTCGCGGTGCACGGCGATGTGATGTCGGCGCCGTACGGCGTGGTCGTCACCGGCCTCAACGCGGCGGCGGCGGTCCAGGTCGTCCAGAACCCGGTGTCCGGCCCGGCGCGCGTCCAGTACGTGGTGCCGGAGGACGGTGCGGTGCGCGTGGTCGTCTTCGACGCGCGCGGCCGCCAGGTTGCCGCACTGGTCGACCAGGTCACTCCGGCCGGCCGCTACGAGGTGGTGTGGAACGGCCGTGGCGTCGCTGGTTCGCCGGTGCCGTCGGGCGTCTACTACCTGCGGGCCACGCTGGGTGGTGAGCAGGCCGGCAGCCGGATGCTGGTGGTCCGGTAACACCCGGGGATTTGG
>JBGATO010000081.1:0-16012 GCA_044229145.1 Candidatus Eiseniibacteriota bacterium
TGGGCGGCCCGACTCGTTGGATGACTAGACTGTTGGCGGAGCGTTCACCGAACCGGCGTCCGCGATCCTGTCCCCCCTCGAACGGTCGCGTACTCTCGAAGTCCTGTGAAGCGTCTCTGCCCTCCAGCCCGCGGGGCTGCGCCCTGGGACCGAAGTGTGGCAGCGCCCTTTCCGATCAAGTGCGCTACCGGGAAAAAGACGCCGAATCCGCGTGCACGGTTGCCGGGTTTTTGCGCACGCCTCACGATTTTTTCGCGAGACGGTCTCGGCTGCGCTCAGCCAAGCGACCTGCCGACGAATCAGCGTCGTGCGTTCTGTTACACGGCCGCGCCGCGATGGTTCCGGCTGGACACCATCCGGGGCGAAAAAAGGCGCCCCGCCGGCCGTGGCCGGCCGCGCGGGGCGTCACAACCCACCGGCGCCTAGAACACGCTGAACTTGAAGAAGCGGTTCGGGTGCTTCTGGATTTCGACGATCAGGCTGTCGACCGTCGCCAGCGTCGTGGTGGTACGCGCGTAGAGCTGCTCGTCACGCAGCAGCGCACCCGCCGTCCCGCCGCCACGCTTCTGCAGGGCGTCGGTCAGCGAATCGAGCCGCGCCGCGGTGCGCGTGGCGGCGTCGAACAGGCTGCGGTCCGACAACATCGCCCCGGTCGTGCTCTTGGGCGACTTCGCCATCTTGACCAGCTCGTCGAAGTCATCGGAGAGCTGCGTCAGGCGCGGCAAGAGCTGGTCGGCGTCGCGGGAGAGCCGCGTCGCGCTGGCGGCGCCGGCGTCGGCAAGCCGCACCATCGAGTCGTGCAGATCCGTCTTGGTGACCATGGCGCCGAAGGTGCCGCGACCGGCCTCGAGTCCCGCGAGCAGGTGGTTGGTGATCTGCACGGTCTCCTGCAACGTGTCGAGGAACGCCGACATGCGCGGAGCCAAGCTGGCGATCGTCGGCACGTCGCGCAGCGGGATGATGCCGTTCTCCTCCAACGCGGGTGCGCTTTGCGAGCCCGGATCGATCGCCACGTACATGTCACCGAGCAGACCGACGGTGCCCATCGTCGCGGTGGCGTCCTTGTGCAGCAGCTTCCAGTGTTCGGCCCCGAGTTCGACCTGCACGCCGACCACGCGTTCCTTGTCGAACTTGGTGAAATCGAGCTTCGACACCGTGCCGATCGGCACGCCGCCGATGCGCACCGGCGAGCCCGACACCATGCCGTTCACGTCGTGCACGTAAACCCAGGCGTTGTGCTTGCGCGAGAGCACCTTGGGGCCGGGAATCTTGAACGAGGTCCACAGGAACAACATGAACGCGGCGATGATGAGCCCGCCGACCTTCAGCTGTCCCCACGGGATGTGACCGGACCGCCTCACGCGTTTTCCTCCCACTCATCGGCCTCGGCGAGCTTGGCGCTCGCGGCCGCCATCATGCCGCGGAACGGACGCAGGAACTCCACCACCTGCGGATCCTCGGAAGTGAGCAACTCGTTCCCCGTTCCGTCGAAGTGTACCCGGCGCTGGTCGAGCAGCACGAAGCGGTTGCCCACCTTGAGCGCATCCGGGATGTGGTGTGTGACCATGATCGACGTGATGTGGAACCGCTCGCGCAGGTTGACCATGACGTCGGTGATCTGCTCGACGCTCACCGGATCGAGTCCGGTGGTCGGCTCGTCGTACAACAGGATGCGCGGCTGCCCGGCGAGCGCGCGGGCGATCGCCACGCGGCGCTGCATGCCGCCCGAGAGCTGGTCGGGCATGAGGTCGAGCACGTAGGCATCGAGGCCGACCATCTCCAGGAGCCGCACGACTTCCGGCTCGACTTCGTCGTGCGAGCGGCGGTGCGTGTGGAGCAGCGTGAACGCCACGTTCTCGCCCACCGTCAGCGAGTCGAATAGCGCGCCGTCCTGGAACACGATCGCCATTTGCTGGCGCAACGCATCGAGCGGACGGCGCTTGAGGCGCGTGATGTCCTGCCCGTCCACCAGGATGCGGCCGCTCTGCGGCTTGATGAGGCCGAGGATGAGCCGCAGGATCGTGCTCTTGCCGGTGCCGCTCGGCCCCATGATGACCTTGGTGCGCCCGACCGGCACCTCGAACGTCACGCGGTCGAGGATGAGCCGCCCGTCGATGCTGTACGACACATCCTCGAAGCGAATGCTGGCGCGGCCCTTGGGCGCGCCAAGCGGGTCGGTGCCGGCATCGGGCGGTGCGGTCCACGGCAGTGCGGGCATGCGGGGCGGCGGGGTCATCGCGTCACCATCCCAGCAAGTTGAACATGGCGCGCGTCACGCACAAGTCGGCGATCAGGATCGACACCATGCAGATGACGACGGCTTCGGTCGTCGCCACGCCGACACCCTTGGTGCCGCCCTCGGCGTGGAAGCCCTTGTACGTGCCGACCACCGCGATGAGCACGGCGAAGAAGAACGGCTTCACCGCGCCCACCAAGAGGTCGCCCATCTCGAGGCTCGCCCACACACCGGCCCAATACGTGGCCGGCGCGATGTGCACGACGACCTGCGAGACGATGTAGCCGCCGAACACGCTGATGCCGTCGGCGAGCATGACGAGCATCGGCAGCATGATCATGAGCGCGAGCAATCGCGGCACCGCCAGCTTCTTGATCGGGTCGATGCCGAACGCGGTGAGCGCTTCGATCTGGTTCGAGATGCGCATCGAGCCGACTTCCGCCGCGTGTCCGGCCGACATGCGCGACGCCACCACCATGCCGGTGAGCACCGGGCCGAGCGAGCGGATCGTCGCGGTGGCCATCAGCCGCCCGAGGTAGTCCTTGGCGCCCATCTGGCCGAGTTCCTTCGACAACTGGAGCGCCAGCGCCTGACCGCTGAAGAACGCCGAGAGCAGCACCAGCATGAGCGAGCCGTTGCCGCTGTAATGCATCTGCTCGTAGAGATCGCGTCCGAAGAACGGCCGGCGGAAGCACGCCACCAGCGTGCGGAAGCCGAACACGCAGATGTCTTGGATGATGAAGATGACCGCCTTGACGCGCTCCAGCAGATTCGGCGTGGGCTGCGTCGACGGCGGCGGGCCCGCGGCCGGCGGCGTCTTCGACGCCTCCGCGGCGTGCGGCACGGCGCTCACGCGCGGCCTCGCGCGGGGCGGCGGACATCCTGGAGCATGGTGGGACGGGGCGTGATGGGGCGATCTCCTAGACGGTCGGCGCCGCCGACGCGAGGCCGAGGCCGACACTGGTGCGCAGCTCTTGCTGCAAGCGCCGCACGACCTCGCGCAGCGAGCCGGTGCGCTTGAACACCGCGCGCTGGCGCACCACCGAGGTGTCGGCGTCGAGGATTTCGTAGAGGCGCTCGAGTTCCTCGGCGCCGCCGAGTTCCTGCGAAATCGGCAGCAGGCGCTCGACCCACCTCTCGATGTCGGCGCGCATGCCGCACTGGTAGCCTTGGTCGTTCATCACCAGGTTGGCGCGCAGCCCGAAGCGCGCGGCGCGCCACTTGTTCTCGCGCAGGATCCAGAAGCGCGGCGCCGGCAGCACATGCCCGGCATCGTACTCGCGCTCCATCCACACCACCAGCGCCTGGACGAACGCCGCCACCGCACCGATTTCGCGCATGTTCGACATCGCGTCGCAGATGCGGACTTCGACGGTGCCGTACTTGAGATGCGGCCGGATGTCCCACCAGATCTCGTTGATGGTGCGAATGGTGTTCGAGCGCACCAGCACCTGCATCATGCGCTGGAAGTCCGCCCAGTTCGTCATGCGGTACGGGAATCCGCCGCCCGGCAACGACTCGAACACCTTCGAGCGCGCCGAGCACAGGCCGGTGTCGCGGCCTTCCCAGTACGGCGAGGACGCCGAGAGCGCGAGCAGGTGCGGAATGAACGTCGCCAGCGCGTTCGAGATGGCGATCGCCTTCTCCGGCGTCTTCACGCCGACGTGCACGTGCAGACCGCAGGTGAGAAGCCGCCGTCCCGCCCATTGGATTCGCTCGATCTGCTCGAAGTAGCGCGGGTCCTCCGACATCTTCTGCTGGTCCCAGGTCGAGAACGGGTGCGTGCCCGCGGACAGCAGACCGACGCCGAGTTCGTCGGCGACTTGGATGACGCGCGCGGTGCGGCTGGCGAGATCGCGCTCCGCCTCGCCCGGCGTCTTGCACACCTTGGTGCAGATCTCGACGACGCACTGCAGCACTTCCTTCTTCACGTGCATCGGGTCGTCGGCGCGCGCCAGGAGCGCCGGCGCGGCGGAGGTCAGCGCGCCGGTGAGCGGGTCGACGGTCTGCAGTTCGATCTCGAGGCCGAGCGTCGGCTCGGGCGAACCCGGGAAGGTCATCTGCATCGTCTAGGCTCCCTTCTTGGCGCGGCGGGCCGGGGCGGGCACCGGCGGTGTGGCATCGCCGGTGGCGGGCGCGCGGCCCGCTTGGGCGAGCGCCGGCAATTCGTCGAGCAGCGGGCGCCCGGCGCAGAACTCGCGCCGCAGGTGCGCGATGACGCCGCGGTGGCCACCGGCCGCCGGATCGGCGAACGCCGCGCGCTGCCGCGCCGAGCCCGAGCCGTGCAGCGCCAAGCCGTCGAGCGCAGCGAGTTCCAGCGTCACGCCCAAGCGTTCCGCCGCATCGGCCGCCCACGCCGTCGTGAGTCCGGCGAACTGCCGGAAGTCCACCAGCGTCCCGTCGCGGCTGGCGATCACCTCGGTGTCCATCCCGAAACGCGCCGCGCGCCAGCGGTTCTCCGCCTTCACCCAGTGATCGAGCGCCAGCATGACATCGCCCGCGTTGTACTGCGCTTGCAGCGACGACGCGGTGGCCCACACCGCGGCGCTGTACGCCATGACCTCGGCGAGCGTCGCTGGCGAGTCGATGCAGCAGATCGCCAGCGCACCGTCGTCGGGAGACGGCGTGATGTCCCACCAGATCTGGTGGTAGCCGTCGATCGCGTTCGCGGCGCGCAGCGTGTTGAGATAGAGCTGGAACTCGGCCCAGTTCACGAAGGTCGGCGCGATGCCGGCGCTCGGGATGTTGTCGAGCATGCGGATGCGGCACGAGCCGAGCCCAGTGTCCTTGCCGCGCCAGTACGGCGAGTTGCCCGACAAGCCGATGAACAGCGGCACGTAGCACGAGAGCGAGTTCGAGACGGCGATCGCCTTCTCGCCGTCCGGCAGGCCGACCAGGACGTTGAGGCCGCAGGTCAGCATGCGGCGCATGATCCACTGCAAGCGGTAGACGAGTTTCTCCGCTTCGGGCTCCGGCGTGATCTCCTGCTCCGCCCACTCGCTCGACGGGTGCGTCCCGGAGCCGATGAGGGCGAGACCACGCGCCTCGGCGCGCTGCGACAAGCGCTCCATGGTGCTCTCGAGCACGGCGCGGGCGCCGTCGAGCGTCGGGTGCATGCCGGTGCGCAAGCGGATGATGCTGCGGTAGAGACCCGGGACCGCGGTCGGGCGTACGCCGTCGTTGAAGCCGTCGAGCAGGGTGGACGCCGCCGGCACCAGCGCGCCGGTGGAGGCGTCGACCACGAACACTTCCCACTTGATGCCGATGCGCGGGCGCTCTTCGCCCCGGAAGATCAAACGACCGGAGCCACGGGCCCAGGGGCTCGCCATGGGGGTTCCTTTCCGCAGGCAGTCAGCGTGACGGCAGGCGCGTCCAGCGCGGACGCGACGACAACGAACATCCCGCGCGACGCGGGCGACGCGGGGCGGGCGCACCGCGTGTCCCCGCCGCTCTCCCGGCGGTCGCGTGGCGCGGCGGAGGGAGATGCAGGGTCGGCGTGAACCGCGCGCCGGCGGCGCGGAGGAATCGGCGAACCGTACCGGAGGGGCGCGGATGGGTCAAGGGAGCCACCGCCGCACGGGGCGCCGGCGGACCGGGCGCGGACGGCACGCCCGGCAGTTCCCTACACCGCTACGCCCCGGCGAATCCTTCCGGGAGCCGTTCCTTGGACCAGGACCGGCGGCGGAAATACAGGACGACGCTGCGCAGGTCGTCGAACTCGAACGGCTTGTCGAGCACGGCCGCGGCGCCGAGAGCGTACGCGCGCTCGTGGGTCACGGCATCGCCGAACGCGGTGATGAGGATCACCGGTGACGGCACGGCGTCGCCGCAGATCTTTTCCAGAACCTCGAGGCCGGTCAAACGAGGCATGCGGATATCGGCGACGACCAGATCGACCGGCGTGCCGGCCGCGCGGGCTGCGTCGTAGGCTTCGAGCATCTCTTGACCGTCGGCGGCTTCGAGGACGGTGTAGCCGTCGTTCCGCAGGACGGTGGCCAGGAGGCGCCGCATTTCCCCATCGTCTTCCGCCAGCAACAGTCGGCCGACGTGCATGAACTCCATTCGCCTCCTCTGGGAGCCCGGAGGGATCGCGCTCCCGCGTGGCCGGACGGCCTTCCAGCCCTGGCGAGGCGTATCAGGAAGGCGAGGTGTCGGCGGCAGCGGAATCCGCGGGGGACGATGCAGTCTGCGACACGGGCGGGGCGGGTGGCAAGAAGATCGAGACCGTGGTGCCGGACGCCGGCGTGCTTTCGGCGCTCATCCAGCCGCCGTGCTCGCGCACGATGCCGTAGGAGACCGCCAGGCCCAGTCCGGTTCCCTGCCCAATGGCCTTAGACGTGTAGAAGGGCTCGAACACGTGCGGGATGGCTTCCGGGGCGATCCCCGTCCCGTCGTCGGTCACTGCCAGGCGAATGTAGGCGCCGGATGCCCCGCCGTGGTCCACGGGAGGCGTCACCTCCTCGCACGAGACGTGGACGAGGATGGATCCACCGCGCCCCTCCGGCATCGCTTGAATCGAATTCAGCAAGAGATTCGTCACCGCCTGCTGGAGTCGCGGGGCATCGCCGTCGACATGGAAGGATTCGGACGGGTCCAGAAACCGCACGCGCACGCCCTGCGCTTCGGCCAAAGGCTGGAGCAGATCGAGGGCCGCGCGCGCCACGCCGCTCACCGAGAGCCGCGCGCGCGTCGCCTGTGGTGAGCGCCGGGCGAAGTCGAGGAGCTGGCGAATGATCTCCGCCATTCGGTGCGCTTGCTGGTGGATGATGGTCGCCGATTCCGGCACGTCGGGCGCCAGCGTCTGCCCCGAGGCAATCATCTTTGCCCGCTGCGACACGACGTTGAGCGGCGTCCCCAGTTCGTGCGCGACGCCGGAGGCGAGCCGCCCGACGGTGGCGAGGCGGTCGGCGTGCCGCAGTTCGGTGAGGATGGTGACGCGGGCGTCGGCTTCGCTCTTGAGGCGGCGGTCGGCGTCGGTGAGGCGCTCGCACATCGCGTTCATTTCGTCCGCCAGCACTTCGAGTTCGTCGCGCGAGCCGAGGACGAGCGGCTCGGTGAAGTCGCCGTCGCCGATGCGGCGCGCCTTGGCCACCAAGCGGCGCATCGGCCGCCCGATGAAGAGCGCCCCGAGTACCGAGGCGAGTACGGCCGCGATGATGGTGAGCACGACGGCGGCGAAGATCCGCCGGCCGAGGGTGGCGCGCAGGTAGCCGCGCTCCGGCGCGAGCGACTTCGAGACTTCGAGCACCTGACGCGCTTCGCCGAGCCGCTGAGGCGGCGTGTCGGTGTAGCGCCACACCGGAATCGGCATGTACGTGTACAGCCGGTATTCCCCGCTGGCGTCCTGCGCCCGCCGCTGGACCATCTGCGCCCGCGCCGCCGGCAACAAACGGGAGCGCGCCACCCGCGGCGCATCGGGGGCGCCTGGGGGCGCATCGAGGTCGGTCCAGTGCAGGTCGGGCTGGTTCGCGGCGGCGTTGGTCTCGGCGATCAATCGACGGGCCGCGCGTTCGCCGCTGTGCGCCCAGACGATGGCGGCGGCGGTGGACACGGTGGCCGCCGCTTGCCGCAGGTCCTCGCGCATATCGGTTTCGAACAGCTGCCGCTCGCGGCGTACGCCGAGATACGCGTCGATCACCAGCACCACGCACATGCTGCCGACCAAGAACAACGTGAGACGGCGGGCAATCTTCATCGCAGCGTGCTGTCCGGGTCGAGCGGACGCAGCAGCGCACGCACCGGCGACGCGTCGGCGTCCATCAGGCGCAGCGGCACGGCGATGAGGTCGTAGTCGCCGGGTGCGACGGCATGGAGGTCGAGCCCTTCGAGGATTGCCACGCCGGCGTCGAAGAACGTGCGGTGGGCCGCGAGGTCTTGGCTGTCCCAGCGGTCCACCGACGACGTATCGAGACCGACCAGGCAGATCCCGGTGGCGGCCAGCGCCGCCGCGCCGCCGGCCGTGAAGTAGGCGCCATCGCGGGGAAACACGTCCGGATCCGCAACCGCCCGCGTGCGGACCACGACACGCCGGGCCCCACCCAGATCCCATCCCGCAACGACCTGTTCGTCAAGCACTTGGGCGTTTTCACTGGAGACCACGCGGCATCGGCCGATAAACGCGTCGAGCTCGAGCTCCCCGACACGCGGCTCGCGCGGCAGACGCTCGCCGTCGGCCCGCACATGGAACGGCGCATCGACGTGGGCGCCGATGTGCGGCGTCAAGCGGAGGGCGGACACCGTGCAGGAGTCGCCGCGATCGCGGCGCATCGTCCAGTCGAGCGTGAAGGGCGTGTCACCGGGAAACACGGCGGTCGTCCCGCGCACCGGCGGACTGATATCGATGTAGCGCAACGTCGGCCCTCCCGCGGATCGACACGCCGGCGCACGGCACACTAGGTCGAAGGATCGGAGACTATAGCATGGCACAGTCCGCGCGCACGCTGCCTCCCTCGCACGAGACCGACGCCTGCCCGGCGCCGACGCCGGGACTCGACTGGGCCCGTCTCCCGCGATGTGCCAAGTGCGGGAATCGCCATCAAGACGCCTTGACCGCAGCCGACCTGGCGGCACAGGCACTCCTCGATGCGCAGGCCTCACCGCCGGCCGCGGGCACGGTAGAGTCGAGCGCGACGCCGGACGCCGTCGCGCCACCGCCAGCGGTGCGCGCCCACGGCATGTACTTCGAGCAATTCCTCGTCGGCATGACGTTCGAGTCGCGTGGCCGGACACTCACCGAGGCCGACATCTACACCTTCGCCGGACTCACCGGCGACTACAACCCGCTGCACACCGACGCCGAGTACGCCGCGTCGACGCGGTGGGGCGGGCGCATCGTCCACGGCGTCTGCGGTCTGGCGATCGCCACCGGTTTGTTCTCGCGGCTCGGCGTCCTGGAAGGCACCACCGAAGCGTTCCTGTCGGTGGACACGCACTTTCACGAGGTCATGCGCATCGGCGACACCATTCGCACCACGACGCGGGTCACCCGCAAGCGCGAGATGCCGGGACAGAATTCGGGGTTGGTGTGCTTCGAGGCCCTGCTCTACAACCAGCATGGCAAGTTGGTGCAGCGCGGATCGTGGTCAGTGATGGTGGTGAAGGCGGAGGCAGCGCAGCGCGGCGAGACTCCCCCGCTCGAGGCGTAAGCGCCCGATTGACAGCGATCTGCGGCATCTTCTAGAGTCGCGCATCTGACTCTCCCCTCGGCGGCTTGCAGGACGCTCCCCCGTCCTCGTCCGAGCGTCTGGGAGTGTCCCCGGACTCCGCGGACGGACGACTGTCCCGCTCCGTCGACTCGCTGACTCCGGCCGATCGTCGATTCGCGCGCGGAGAGCAGCGTGTCCGACCAAGACGCCCCACAATCGCAGTCCGCACCCCGGCCCTGTCCGACCTGTCGCGCGCGCCACGTGGACGGCGAGCCGCATGCCGCGCCGGCCACGGCCTTCGATGCGCGCGCGCAGTCACTCGGCGAGGCCGCGGGGTTGGAGCCACCGGCCGCTCCCACCGGCTTGTACTTCGAAGAGTTCGAGATCGGCCAGACGTTCGACACCGTCGGGCGCACGATCAGCGAAGCGGACGTCAACGCGTTCGCGGCCCTCACCGGCGACTACAATCCGCTGCACATCGACGAGCAATTCGCCGCCGCCTCGCGCTGGGGCGGCCGCATCGCCCACGGCCTCTGCACGCTGGCGATGGCGACCGGGTTGTTCAGCCGCCTCGGCGTCATCGAAGGCACCGCGGAAGCCTTCCTCAGCATGGACACCCAGTTCCACGATGTCGTGCGCCTCGGCGACACCATCCGCGTGGTGACCCGCGTCACCCGCAAGCGCGAGTTGCCCGGCCAGGCGGCCGGGGTCGTCGCCTTCGAGGCGCACACGTACAACCAGCACGGCCGCTTGGTGCAACGCGGCACGTGGTCGGCGATCATCCGCAAGCGTCCCGCGGAGTAGCGCCGCGCGCGGCGGCTACTCGTGCGAGAGCCGCCGCCGCGAGAACGTCGCCATCGCCACCACCAGCAAACACGCGGTGAGCGCCACGAACCAGACGAGATCCCCGCGAATCTGCGCTAGCCCCGCGTTGTCGAGCATCACCAGACGCAACGCCTTCACCATGTGCGCCCACGGCAGGAAGTCGCGCACCGTGAGCGCCTGCCCGAACACGTGGAACGGCTTGCCGCTGCTGATGTCGAAGAACGCGCCAACGTAGAAGCTGAGACCGAGGCTGATGAACGTCGACATCGAACTGGCCTGGCGCTCGTTGCGGCCGTAGCTCGCGATCAGATACGCCGACGCGAACGTCGCGATCACCGTCAGCATCCCGAGCAGCGTGGTGAGCACGAGGCTGCCGTGCAAGCGGAAGCCGAGCAGCGTGCCGACGCCGACCAGGAACAGCGTCTGCACGCCGGCCATCACGATCCACGGCAACAGCCGGCCGACGTTGTAGTCGATGGCCGTCATGCGGGTGACGCGCAGGCGGTCCAAGAGGCCGCCCGATTGATCGCGCACCAATTCGACCGCGATGCCGGTTTGCACGCCGAGCAGACCGAAGATCAGCATACCGGGCAGCATCCACTCGAAGACGGTGCGGCGATGGCCGGGCACCGCCTTGGCGGACACGCTGATGTATTGCGCGGGACGCTCCGGTAGCTGCACCGGGAGCGCCGCGCGCATCTGTGCGACCGCGCTGTCGCCGACTTCGGCTTCGAACTGCGCGATCATGTTCTGCACCATGACGCTGGCGATGCGCGCGTCGGGGTCGGCGCCGGCGTAGAGGTCGACGCTGACCGGCGCAGCGTCACGCGACGGCACGTGCGTCGGCGCCCGCCCGGCGGTGCCGCCGAGCGAGAACTCGCGCCCCAACTCGCTGCCGACCCGCGCCACGTCGCTGCTGGTGATCGCCGCGCCGCGTCCGGCCAGCCGCTCCTGTGCGTAGTCGAAGCCGCCGACCAGCCCGCGTTCGAGCACGTGCTGCATCATCGACGCGCTCATCGCCGCCGAGAAGCCGGCTGGAATCACCACCGCGAGATGCACGCTGTCGACGCCCGCCTGCGCGATGGCGCGCGCGTCCGGAAGATCGTCGACGATGTCGAACACCGCGAGCTTCTCCGACGCGCGGGCCGCGCCGCCGGCGCGCGGGCCGCGTGCCTTGGCGGAGGCGTAGATCTCGCGATCGAAGGTGACGGTGCCGGAGTCGCTGTACACGAAGGCCGCCAGCATCGCCGCGATGTCGCGGCCGAACGCGAGCGTGTCGGTGACGCCGTTGGCGGTGAGTGTGGTCGGCACGTCATGATTCACCACGGCGACATGATACGTCGTCGTCTTGTTGCCACCGCCGCGGAACGCCAGGCCGAACACCACGACGAACATCGCCGGGAACAACAGCGTGAAGAACAGCGTCACGCGGTCGCGCAGAATGCGACGCAGCGAGAGCAGGGCGAGGGTCCAGATCTTCATCGCCTCAATCCTCCCTCAGCGAGCGGCCGGTGAGTTGCAGGAACACGTCCTCGAGCGAGTTGGTGCGGAAGCGGATGTCGGAGGCCTTGGCACCGCCGCTCTCCAGCACGCGGAAGATGTCCTGCAGCTTCGAGGTGACGTCGAGCGCTTGCAGCGTGAGCTGGGTGCCGCTGAGCGCGGCGCGCTTGACGTCGGGCAACGCGCGCAACGTCGCGAGAGCGCTGTCCGGCAGCGCCGCGTCGAGCGA
This sequence comes from Candidatus Eiseniibacteriota bacterium, assembly GCA_044229145.1. Taxonomy (GTDB): domain Bacteria; phylum Eisenbacteria; class RBG-16-71-46; order CAZEPH01; family CAZEPH01; genus JBKJUD01. Next base: position 11,936 of record JBGATO010000081.1, read on the forward strand.
GACTTCGAGCACGTCGCCTTCGCCGATCGACGCCTTGAGCGCTTGCGGCGTGTCGAGCACCAGCAGACGTCCACCGTCCACCACCGCGACGCGGTCGCTGAGTTGGTCGGCTTCGTCCATGAAGTGCGTGGTGAGCACGATGGTCTTGCCGCGGCCGCGCGCGAGATCGCGAATGTAGTCCCACAGCAGGGCGCGCGATTGCGGATCGAGGCCGGCCGTCGGTTCGTCGAGGATGACGATGTCGGGCTCGTGGATGAGCGCGAGCGCGAGGTTGAGGCGACGCTTCATGCCGCCGCTCAGCGTCTTGGCGGAGGCGCGCGTCTTGTCCTCGAGTTGCAGGTCGGCAAGCAGGCGCGCCGCGCGTTCCTTCACCGTGGCCGGCGGGACCTCGTACATCGCGCCGACGAGTTGCAGGTGTTCGGCGCAGGTCAGGTCGTCCCACAGCACTGGTTCCTGCGGACAGATGCCCATGCGCGCCTTGACGTCCTGGCGCCAGCCGCGGATCTCCTCGCCGAACACGCGCACGCCGCCGCCGCTCGGCGTCAACATGCCCATCATCATGCGCATCGTCGTCGTCTTGCCGGCGCCGTTGGGGCCGAGCAGACCGAAGACCTCGCCGGTCTCGATGGTGAAGGACAAGCCCTTCACCGCCTCGACGTCGGGCGGGAACTGCTTGCGGAGATCCCGCACCTCCATCGCGGAGGGTGTGCCGCTCATGATCGTCGTGTGTCCTTGGGTGGCCGGCGCGCCAGGCGCGTCATGCAGCGAGGGGTCGAACGCGGGCAACAATAGCAACGCCCCGCCCGTGCGGCGAAGGCCAATCGACGAACGGGCGGAGCGGCGGGACGAACGGTCGCGCGGGCGGCGCGGTCAGCGACGCGACTTCTTGCCGCCGCCCCACGTGCGCAGGCGGCGCGCCGCTTCCTCCAGCGTCTCCACCTTCTTGGCGAAGTGCAGACGGACGAGATGACGGCCGCGCTCGGGATCGTGGAAGAAGCTCGACCCCGGCACCGGCGTGACGCCCGCCTCGGTGATCATGCGGCGCGCGAAGGTGACGTCGTCCGCCTTCGACAGCTTGCGGAAATCGCAGAGCAGGTAGTAGGCACCGCGCGGCGTCGGCGCCACCAGGCCGACATCGGCGATCGCCTTGACCATCACCTCGCGGCGCTCGGCGTATTCGCGGGCGATCTTCGCGTAGTAGGCCGGCGGTGCCGCCACCGCGACCGCCGCCGCTTCCTGCAATGGCGCCGGCGCGCCGACGGTGAGGAAGTCGTGCACCTTGCGGATCGCGTCGCTCAAGTGCGGCGGCGCGATGCAGTAGCCGATCCGCCAGCCGGTGATCGAGTACGTCTTCGACAGCGCGCCGATGGTGACCGTGCGATCCTGCATGCCGGGCAGCGTGGCGAGCGAGACGTGCTCGGCGCCGTCGTAGAGGATGTGTTCGTAGACTTCGTCGGTGATCGCCAGCACGTTCCACTTCTGGCACAACTCGCCGATCTGCGTGAGCTCCTCGCGGGTGAACACCTTCCCCGTCGGATTGTTCGGCGTGTTGAGGATGATGGCGCGGGTGCGCGGTCCGAAGGCGCGGGCCAGCCGCGCCCACGGAATCTCCCACGTCGGCGGCTCGAGCGGCACGAACTTCGGCGTCGCCCCGGCGACGATGGCGTCCGGCCCATAGTTCTCGTAGAACGGCTCGAAGACGATGACTTCGTCGCCCGGATCGACAGTGGCGAGCAGGGTCGCGATCATCGCCTCGGTGGCGCCGCAGGTGACGGTGATCTCGCGCTCCGGGTCGATGGCGCGGCCGAACTGGCGGCCGATCTTCGCCGCGAGCGCGTCGCGGAACGCCTTCGCGCCCCAGGTGATCGCGTACTGGTTGACGCCCTCCTCGATCGCGGTGCGTGCGGCCTGGCGGATGAACGCCGGCGTCGGGAAGTCGGGGAAGCCTTGCGCGAGGTTGAGCGCGCCGTGGTCGTTGGCGAGCCGCGTCATCTCGCGGATGACCGACTCGGTGAACTGCGCCGCCTTGCGGCTCGGACGCGGCAGGCCCTTCGGCGCGACGGCCACGCGCGCCGGCTTGCGGAGAAGCGTCATGACAGGGGAACCCTCCTCGCTGCGCTCGTCAGGATGCGACGCGTCACGGGATGCTGGGGCCGCGGTGCGGAAACGACACGTGCCGGAGGCGGCGAGGCACGCCACGCTCCGGCACGCAGGATACTCGTTCGGCTAGGTGATGCGATAGCCGCCCATTTCGGTCGCGAAAATCCACGCCACCACCGCGCCGATGCGGATGTCGGCGTGCGGATAGGCGTCGTGGGTGAGGCGGTCGCTCGCCCAGCCGTCGCCGCCGTCCACCACCGGCCCGCGCATGCGGCGGAAGCGTTCGATCCAGGTTTCCATGTTGCGCGGCCGCAGATCGATCCACGCGCGCTCAGCCCAGCGTTCGAGCTCGCCGCCCGCCAGCGAAACTTGCGGCGAGAGCGGGTTGTACTCCGGCAAGCGCAGCGCCGGCCCGCGCAGCAGCGTCTTGCCGTCCGGCGTGAGGGTCGGGATGCCGAGCGTCGCCGCGACGTTGACGACGTCGGACTGCATCGCCTCGTCGTACAAGTGCGCGCTCATCTCCTCGGGGGTGAGCGATTCGTGCCCGTCCTCGCCGAGTACCGCGGCGATGGTGCGGAAGCGCCGCGCGAACAGGTGCGACTCGTACAGCAACTTGGCGAGCTGCGGCGGCCCCAGCTTGCCGATCGCCACGCTCGGCACGCCGGTTTGCTCTTCGAGTTCCTCGACCGCGGTGAGGCCTTGGTGGCGCAGCAATCCCGCGCGGTACGACGGCCCGAGCACGCTCGAGTCGAGCGCGCCGATGACGTCCTTGCCGGTGTTGGCGCCGCGCACTTCGAGTGTCACGAGATCGGCGATTTCCTCCGGCGTCACGTACTCCATCTGCCGCCACGCGGTGATCGCCTCGAACTCGCCGCGCGTGAAGAGGCCGTTCTCGCCGGTGTCGATGCACGGCAGCAACAACTGGCGCGGCGCGCCGTCCTCGCCGCGCAGGACATCGAGGTTGGTGCGCGGCGTGGTGTCGAGCGTGTCGCCGAGCCGCAGCGGATCCGCCTGGCGCACCGTGAAGACATCGGTCGCCGCCACCAGCTTGCCGCCTTCGTTCTTCCACACGCGGCCGCGGATCGGCTTGAGCGCGATCGTGCGGTAGCCGATCATCGCCGCCGGCTTGATCTCCTTGACGATCGGCATGCCCGGCGTGCGCGCCAGCAGGAAGAGCAATCCCGTGTGCGCGAAGCCCATCGCCGTCTTGGTCATCAGCGTGCCGCTCGGGCGATCCTCGCCGTGCGTGTACGGGATGTTGAGTCCCATGCCGCCCGTACCCGTGGTGCCGACCTTGACGTACACACGCACCGGCGCGCCGCCATCGCGCAGCTCACGGAAGGCACGTTCGAGCAAACGGACGTGGAGAATGAGCTGCGGCGTGCTGAGGCTGGCGATCAGGCGCTCCGCTTCGTCGGCGAGCGCGTGGGCTTGGCCGATGGCCGCGTCGTCGCCGCGCGCCGCCGCGTCGCGGAAGCGCTCGAGCAACGTGTCGGTGGTGCGCGATTGCGTCGGCACGTCCTGGTAGCTGATCGCCGTCGCCGTGTTCACCGTGTCGACCAGCACCGCCGGCTGCACCGTCTTGAGCAGGCGCACCAGCGACGACGCCTCGAAGGCGCCGTCGAAGTCGACGTAGGTGTCGCGGAAGATCTCGCGGCGGATCGTCGCGTCGTCGCGGTTGCGGCTGCGCGGGGCGACCGTGTCGGCGACGTTGGCGAGATCGCCGCGGCCGAACACGTCGCCGTAGTAGCCATCGAGTTCGATGCCGGGCGCGAAGGGCTTGAGCCGCTCGAGGCCCGCCACCACTTCGTCGCGCCCGAGGGCGACGATGACGATCTTGCGCGGAGCGACTTCGGCGGCCATGCGGCGCGCGACTTGGAAGCCGACGAGGCCGCTGCCTCCGAGGAGGAGGACGGTGTCGCCGGCGGGAGTGGTTGTCATGAGGATCGAATTCCTTACGTTCGCCAACCCGAGCGA
>JBGATO010000005.1:0-100398 GCA_044229145.1 Candidatus Eiseniibacteriota bacterium
CGTCCTCGCACGCGGCGAACAGCGCGCGCACCGACTCCACGTCGCGCACGTCGGTCCGCACGAACCGCGCGTCGCCACCTTCGGCCTGCACCGCGGCGGCCGCCGCTTCGCCGACATCTGCGCGCCGTCCGGCAATCACCACCGACGCGCCCGCCGCCGCGAACGTCCGCGCGATACCGAGCCCGATGCCGCTCGCGCCGCCGGTGACGATCGCCCTCCTGCCCGCGAGCCCGAACATCGCCTCGAAATTCATCGCGCCACCTTCGTCTTCGCCAACGCCAGCACCGCCTTCCATTGTGCCGGCTCAACCGGCGTCACCGCGCAGCGCGCCAGCCGCACGAAGCGCATCGTCGCGCACACCGGATCGGCCTTGAGTTCGGTCATCGACAACTCGCGCGGGAGCGTCTTCACCGGTTCGAGGTCGACGAGCACGCGCTTGCCTTTCTCGTCCGACGGATCCGGATACGGACCGCGCGCCACGCGGCCGATGCCGTAGACGCTCTTGAGCGGCGCGGTGTGATAGAGCAGCACCTGATCGCCCTCGGCCACTTGCCGCAGATTGAACTGCGCCGGGATGCCATGCACGCCGTCCCACACCTCGCGGCCACGCTCGAAGAGCGTCGCGTAGTGGTAGCCGTCGGGATCGCTGAGGAACGCCCAGTAGTGTGTCATGCGGTTGACGCTAGCGATCGCGCGTCAGGGGGTCAATCGCCGAGCGGATGCGACGACGCCCGCGGTCACGCGAACCGCGGGCGCCGTGTCGCAGCGAGGTGCCACGTCTAGCGGCGGAACTGCGCCTTGATGGCACCCCAGCTGGTCTCGCGCACCGGCGTCGGCTGGCCGAAGGTGACGTAGACGTCGGCCTGATCCGACGTGCCGCCGGTCTCGGAGAGGTCGTCGGACACCCACATGGCGCCGTGCGGCTGGATGTCGCCGTCCATTTCGAACTGCAGCTTGAACTGCCGGTCCTGCCCGGACGGCGGCTCGGGCAGCAGGGCGCCAGCGCGGAAGGCGCTCCATGCGTGATCCGGCGAGAGCAGCCCGTACAGTTGCTCCGCCTCGATGGCGTCCGGCGGCGCAACCGACATGACGATGGGCTGGCCCATGGCGTCCAGCGCCGGCGAATCGTCGAAGTTCAAGAGACGCGCAACCGTCGGCACGCTCGCGCCGGCGAGCGGCGCCACCTCGACACCGCCTTGCACGTGCCCCACCGACGACGTCGAGGTCCACGGCCAGTTGATCTTGATCCACCAGCGGCTGTGCCAGCCGGTGGAGTCGCGATAGGACTCGCAGCCGTACTCGACGAAATCGCGGTTCAGGACCGGCAAGGGCGCCGGAGCGACCAGATTCGCGACATCCGGAGCAGCCGGACGGGCGGCCCGCGCTTCGCTGGTGGAGGCGGCGACGAAGAGGAGCGCGAACAGCGCGAACGATCGGCAGACTCGGTGCATGGAAACCTCCTGGAGAGGGCGAACGGCAGGAGCCGTGAGTGTAGCGCGTTTCGCCATCCCGCGCCGCATCGCCTGAAGGCGCACCAATCTGCCGGTTTTCCGCTTGAGCAGCGCCGTCCACCTAGGTAGGATGCGCCGGTTTGCGGATCGAGGGCACGGATGTTCCCTGCGAATCCGCCGCACGGGCGGCCCCGCGACGACGCTTTCCGCACCTCCAGCCATGCGTCGCGGTCCGTGAATCGAACCGTAGAGAGGGTATGCCCGCCACGGCCATGACACGATCGCGCTCATTTCACACGCTCGGAGCCGCCGTCACCCTGCTGACGGCATTGCTCCTCCCCGGGATTCTCGCCCTGACCACCTCCGGGTGCGGCAGCCCCGCCAAGGGTCAGGCCGTCGAGCAACCGATCAAGTTCCGCCACGATGTGCACGCGGGCGAGAACAAGATTCCCTGCCAGTACTGCCACGCCAACGTGACCAAGGGCGCCCACGCCACCATCCCGCCGGTCTCGGTGTGCTACGGCTGCCACAAGATGGTCGCCGGCTCCACCGAGGAGTACAAGGCGGAGATCGCCAAGGTCATGAAGTACTGGACCGACCAGCAGCAGATCCCGTGGAACAAGGTCTATAACGTTCCCGACTACGTCTACTTCTCGCACAAGCGCCACGTGAGCGCCAACCTCAAGTGCGAGCAGTGCCACGGCCAGGTGGACAAGATGCAGGTGGTGACGCTCCAGCAGCCCCTCAGCATGGGCTTCTGCGTGAAGTGCCACCGCGAGAACTCGTACGAGAAGAACAAGAACTTCCCGGCGAGTCTCGACTGCATGACCTGCCACAAGTAGCCCACGCCCGGCTGATTCCTATAAGGACAGAGGACGACGATGTCTGACGGCGTCAATCGCAGAGATTTCCTGAAGATCCTGGGCGTGGGCAGTTCGGCCATCGGTTTGGCCGGCTGCAACCCGTTCAAGAAGCCCGAGAAGGTCATCCCCTACCTGCTGCCCCCGGACGACGTCATTCCGGGGATCGCCCAGTACTACAGCACCGCCTGCACCGAGTGCGCGGCGGGCTGTGGTGTGGTGGTGAAGACACGGGAAGGGCGCGCGACCAAGGTCGAGGGCAACCCGGATCACCCGATCAGCGGCGGCAAGCTGTGCGCGCGTGGCCACGCCATGCTGCAGAGCACGTACAACCCCGACCGGCTGGCCGGCCCGCAGCTGCGCACCGGCGCCAACACGTGGAAGTCGATCACGTGGGACGAGGCGCTGCGCACCGCGTCGCAGAAGCTTGGCGCGAGCACGGGCAAGAACCTCATCCTCACCGGCACCGTCACCGGCACGCTCGACACGTTGCTCGGTGAGGTCGCGGCGAACCTCGGCGCGCGCCGTCTCGGCTACGAGGCGTTCGGCCACGAGGCGTTGCGCGCCGCCAACCGCCAGGTGTTCGGCATCGACGGTCTGCCCACCTACGATCTCGCGAAGGCCAAGACGCTGATCTCGTTCGGCGCCGACTTCCTCGAGACGTGGCAGTCGCCGGTCGAACTCGGACGGCAGTTCCGCGAGCAGCATGCGGCCAACGGTTCGATGCTCGGCACCTTCATCGCGGTGGAGCCGCGCCTCTCGCTCACCGGCGCCAACGCCGACGAGTGGGTGGCCTGCACGCCGGGCACCGAGGGCACCTTGGCGCTCGGCCTCGCGAATGCGGTGGCGCAGAAGAAGGGCGGCGCGGGCGCGGTGGCCGGCCTGCTGTCGCACTACGATGCGAACACCGTCAAGACGGTCTGCGGTGTGTCGCCGGAGCGTCTCGGCACGCTCGCCGACAGACTTGCGGCGGGTCCATCGCTGGCCCTCGCCGGCGGCACCGCGCTCGCCACGACGCAGGGCACGCAGACCGCCGCCGCCATCGCGATCCTCAACTACGTGTGCGGCAACGTCGGCACGACGATGAAGTTCGGTCCGATGCTGAACGTCGGTTCGCTCGGCACCTACAAGGATATGGTCGACACGGTCGCCGCGATGAAGTCGGGCGCGATCACCGGCGCGATCGTCTACGACACCAACCCGGCGCACACGCTGCCGGCCGCGGCGGGCTTCGCGGACGCGTTCGGCAAGCTGCCGTTCAGCGTCGCGTTCTCGCCGTACATGACCGAGACGGCGGCCCTCGCCTCGCTCGTGTTGCCGATCCACACGCCGCTCGAGACCTGGGGCGACGCGATGCCGCGCGACGGCGTCATCAACCTGATGCAGCCGGTGATGCAGCCGGTCGCGCAGATGAAGCAGCCGGACGACAACCACGTCACCATCACGCCGCGCTTCGACACCAAGCCGGTCGGCGACGCGCTCATCGCGCTGGCCAAGGGCGCGAATGGCGCGGCCGCGCTCCCGGCCACGTTCGAGGAGTACCTCAAGGCGCACTGGACGACGGTGCACCAGGCGCACGGCGGCGGCCAGTCGTTCACCGCCTTCTGGGACGCGGCACTCGCGAAGGGCGGCGTGTTCGTCGACATGCCGGCACGCGGCGTCTCGCTGGCGTCCACCGCGTCGAGCGTGAACGTGGCGGCTCCGCAGTTCGAGAACGGCGCGGCAAGCTACGCGCTCCTGCCCTACCCGCACGCCTTCCACTACGACGGGCGCGGCGCCAACAAGCCGTGGCTGCAGGAAATCCCCGACCCGGTCACCAAGGCGGCATGGGACTCCTGGGCCGAGATGCACCCGAAGACCGCCGAGAAGCTCGGCGTGAAGATGGGCGACGCCGTCACGCTCGACACCGGCAAGGGCAAGGTGGTGTGCGCGGCCTACGTCTACCCGGGCATCCGCGAAGACGTCATCGCGGTGCCGTTCGGCCAGGGCCACACGCAGTATGGCCGCTACGCCAACGGCCGCGGCGTCAACATCGCGACGGTGCTGCCGAACGCGATCGATGCCGCGTCGGGCGGATTCGCGTGGCTTGGTACTAAGGTGACGGTCACCAAGGGCGGCGACCACGTGCACCTGGTCTACACCGGAAACGAAGGCCGCCAGTTCGACCGCGAAGTCGCCGAGGCGATGTCGCTGACGGCGTTCACCGCCGCCGGCGCCGCGATGATCGACGACAAGGAGCCGACCCGCGGCAGCGTCTACGCGCACCAAGAAGAAGAACTCGGGGTGCCGAAGGACAAGCTGCCGCCAGACGTCAAGACGCTCGCCCCCACCGCGCTCGAGGCGCCGGGGATCCCGACGCGCGTGCACCGCTGGGGCATGGCGATCGACCTCAGCTCCTGCACCGGCTGTAGCGCCTGCGTGGTCGCCTGCTATGCCGAGAACAACATCGGCATCGCCGGCAAGGAGAACATGAAGCGCGGGCGCGAGATGGCGTGGCTGCGCATCGAGCGCTACTGGGAGGGCGAGGGCGAAGAACTCGAGACCCGCTTCCTCCCGATGATGTGCCAGCACTGTGGCGATGCGCCCTGCGAGCCGGTGTGCCCGGTGTTCGCGACCTACCACAACCCGGAAGGTCTGAACATCCAGGTCTACAACCGCTGCGTCGGCACCCGCTACTGCCAGAACAACTGCCCGTACCGCGTGCGTGCCTTCGACTACTTCGACTACGACTTCCCGGAGCCGCTGAATCTCCAGCTCAACCCGGACGTGACGGTGCGCACCAAGGGCGTCATGGAGAAGTGCACGTTCTGCTCGCAGCGTATCCGCGAGGCCAAGGACCGGGCGCAGGACGAGAAGCGTCTGGTGCAGGACGGCGAGATCACGCCGGCGTGCGCGCAGACCTGCCCGACCGGCGCCATCGTCTTCGGCGACCTCAACGACAAGAACAGCAAGGTCTCGCAGCTCGCCCGCCAGAAGCGCAGCTACGGCGTGCTGGAAGAACTCAACACGAAGCCCGCGGTGTCGTACCTGCGCAAGGTCGTCCGCGACCAGGCGAAGGCTTAACGGATCCGGAGGGAGATAACGAGCGTGGCAGCGACAGCAGCAGCGCCTCACGCCAACCTGACCTTCAAGCAGGTCAACCGCGATGTCTTGCGGATGATCGAGCCGCCGACGGCAGGCTGGTACATGCTCTTCGCCATCGACCTACTGGTCCTGGCATTCGGTCTCACCTGCGAGCTCGTGCAGTTGCGCAAGGGGCTCGGGGTGGCGGGCTACGCGCCGCCGGTCATGTGGGCGGTGTACATCACCGACTTCGTCTTCTGGGTCGGTATCGCCCACTCGGGGACGCTGATCTCCGCGGTGCTCTATCTGTTCCGCGCCCGCTTCCGCCGCACGATCTATCGTCTGGCGGAAGGCATGACGGTGTTCGCGGTGCTCACCGCCGGTCTCTTCCCCATCATCCACCTCGGCCGCCCGTGGTTCTTCTACTGGCTGATGCCGTACGACCAGGTGCAGGCCGGTCTGTGGCCGAACTTCCGGTCGCCGCTGGTGTGGGACGTGTTCGCGGTGACGACCTACCTCACCGTGTCGACGATGTTCTTCATCACCGGGTTGATCCCGGACGTCGCTGCCGCGCGTGACCGCGCCACCCACCCGATCCGCCGCGCGGTGTACACGATCCTGTCGCTCGGCTGGCGCGGCACCAACAAGCAGTGGAAGCACTACAACGCGGCGTACCTCTACTTCGCCTCGTTCGCCACGCCGCTGGTGTTCTCGGTGCACTCGGTGGTGTCCTGGGACTTCGCCATGGCGCTGAACCCGGGCTGGCACTCGACGATCTTCCCGCCGTACTTCGTCGCCGGCGCCATCTTCTCCGGCGTCGCGATGGTGATCACGCTGATGACGCCGATGCGGAAGGTGTTCCGCCTCGAGGAGTACATCACGCCGTGGCACTACGAGATGATGACCAAGCTGATCATGCTGACGTCGTCGATCGTGACCTACGCGTACGGCCTCGAGTGGTTCGCGGCCTGGTACAGCGGCAACAAGTACGAGTGGGGCACCTTCATGGACCGCGCCTTCGGCCACTTCGGCTGGGCGTACGGCATCATGGTGCTGTGCAACTGCATCCTCCCGCTCTTGCTGTGGAAGAAGTCGTTCCGCACCGACATCAAGAAGGTGTTCGTGCTCTGCTTGTTCATCAACGTCGGTATGTGGTTCGAGCGCTTCGTGATCATCATCCAGTCGCTCGCCCACTCGTTCGTGGTGTGGAAGTGGAGCACCGCGTACGCGCCGACCATCATCGAGTACGGCATCACCGCCGGCTCGTTCGCCTGGTTCGGCATGTGGTTCTTGCTCTTCATCAAGCTGCTGCCGGCGGTGTCGATCGCCGAGGTGAAGGAAATCCTGCCGCCGAAGATGAAGAAGGGGGTGGCCGCGTGAGCGCTCGCGCTGAAGGCGTCCTCGCCGTCTACGAATACCTCGACTGCGCCGTCGATGCCGTGAAGGCTCTCAAGGCGCAGAACATCAAGGACATCACGGTGACCTCGTCGATCCCGCACCACGAGATCGAGGAGATCCTCGACGAGCCGCTCTCCCCGGTGCGCTTCTTCGTGCTGTGCGGCGGCGCGGTGGGCTTCGTCACGGCGCTCAGCCTCACCATCCTGACCGCCCAGCACTGGGGCATCGTGGTCGGTGGCAAGGCGATGGCGTCGCTGCCGCCGTACATGATCATCGCCTTCGAACTCACGGTGCTGTTCGGCTCGCTGTGCAACTTCCTGTCGATGATCGGTCTCGGCGGCTTGCCGAACTACAACCAGCCCGAACCCTACGACCCGCGCTTCAGCGAGGACCGCATCGGCATTTGGGTGCCGTGCGGCCGCGACAAGGCCACGCAGGTCGAAGCGCTGCTGCGCCAGGCCGGCGCGGAGGAGGTGCGTGTTGAAGCGCGGTAGTCTCGTACTCGCGAGCGCGGCGGCGGTGGTGCTCGCATCGGGCGTCGCCACGACGGCGCATGCCTTCCCGTGGTCCAAGGACCTGCGCCGCCAGGTCAGCATCAAGTCGCAGGAGATGCCGCGCCAGCAGCCCAAGGGCAGCGTCTCGCGCACCGGCCGCGGCGCCGAAGTCATCCCCGACGACCCGGCCTCCGACGCGCTCGTCAACCCGATGCCGTCCTCGGCGGAATCGGTGGCGCGCGGCAAGGCGGCGTGGGACACCTGGTGCGTCGCCTGTCACGGCACCGGCATGAAGGGCGACGGCATGGTGGTCAAGAAGGGCATGATGCCGCCGCCGACGCTCATCGGCGTCGATGCCAACACCATGAAGAAGACGGACGGGTACATCTACGCCCACATCCGTCGCGGTGGCCCGATCATGCCGCCGTACAACTTCGCGGTGTCCTCGTCCGATGCCTGGGATCTCGTGAACTACATCCGGGCGATGCAGAAGACCGGCGGCCCCAAGTAGGCGGCCCACGCCACTTGGCTCGTGGAAAGGAGTAACGTCGTGAACGACTTTTCGGCCGCACTTCCCCGTCCCGTCTCGCCGGCGGTGCGTGGACTCGGCGTCGCGCTCATGGTCGTCGGCACCGGCAGCTTCGCGCTGAGCGCCAAGGGCGACACCGCCTCGCGCGCCTGGGGCATGTTGCTGGTCAGCACCGTGTTCTTCCTCGGTATTGCGATGGCTGGCGTGGTGATCTCCGCCGTGCTGAAGGTGGCGGTGGGCAACTGGGGCCGCTCGATCTCCCGCATCGCGGAGAGCCTGTTCTCGTTCGCCCCGGTGGCGATCGGGCTGGTCGCGGTGATCCTGCTGTTCGGCGCCAAGCACATCTACCCGTGGGCCACCGAGAAGGTGCACCAGGGGGCGTGGCTCACCGTGCCGACCGTCTTCGCGCGGGACATCGTGATGCTGGGCATCCTCTGGCTGCTCGGGTCGCGCTTCGTCAGCTTGGCCACCACGCCCGACGCGATCGTGCTGCGCAAGAAGCTCTCGCCCGCGCAGGCAGGCGCCGACGCGGAGGTCAAGGCGGCGCTGCAGCGCGAGGCGACATCGCACCGCTGGATGGCGCCGGTCTACATCCTGTGCTGGGCCGTGTTCATGTCGTTCATCGCCTTCGACATGATCATGTCGATCGACCCGCACTGGACGTCCGCGCTGTTCGGCGCCTGGTACTTCATGGGCACGCTCTACACCGCGTGGGCCACAACCTGGGCGCTGACCGCGATCACCAATCGCGATGGCCGCCTGTCGACGTGGATGACGACGAGCACCTACCACGACCTCGGCAAGTTCACGTTCTCGTGGTGCATGGCGTGGATGTATCTGTTCTGGTGCCAGTACCTGCCCTACTGGTACGGCAACATGCACGAGGACACGCACTACTTCCTGCTCCGCACGCGGGGCGTGTACGAGCACCTCGCGTTCACCACGTTGGTGCTGTGCTTCGTGGTGCCGTTCTTCGGCATGCTGACCAAGAAGGCGAAGGTGACGCCGTTCACGATGCTGTTCTTCACCGGCGTGATTTGGGTCGGCATGCTGCTGCAGCACTACATGGAGATCATCCCGTCGCTGTCGCCGTCGTCGATTCCGTTCGGCCTGCCGGAGATCGGCATTCCGCTCGGTGTCGCCGGTCTGTTCGTGCTGACGGTGTCGATGTTCCGCGCCAAGCACCCGATGATGCCGCTGGCGAATCCGCCGGCGACGTCGCACCACTCGCACGCCGCTGCGGCACACGCGCCGGCGCAGGCGCACGCCTAGCGCGAGGTCGCTCGGTTCATCGTCGTTCGGCGCGTGGCGCCGTCCCCCGCGGACGGCGCCTCGCGCGCATCCGCCTCCGGTATCGCCCCACGCTGCGCCGCGGTCTTTCCCGCATCGCGCCTGCGCCCATCCGCCGAGCACCGCGTGAACGCGGCAAATTCGCGCGGCATCCTCTTGCATGAGCCCGGCGCGACGCGGTAATTTGAAGCCTTCACCGCCTCGCCGGGGTGGCGAAACTGGCAGACGCGGCGGACTTAAAATCCGCTGGTGTGATGAACACCATGAGGGTTCGATCCCCTCTCCCGGCACACGTCGCGCGCCACAGAATCCCCCACCTTCCGCACGTCCCCGCATCTCCGCTTGCCAGGAGCGCAGGCTCTTGGTACACATATGTGCATGTCGCGAGATGTGGAACACAACGGGCGAGGCGCCGCCGTCAGCCCACCGAGCCGCTACCTCAGCGAGACGCGTGAGCCATTCGACGATGGGTGGAATGTGGTGGACGAAGCTCCGCGCCCTCTGGCGACCGAGGTCACCGAGGAGCAGACGCGCTCGGCGCTCAGTTGGAACGACTCGCCGGACCTCGGCTTCGATCGTTCTGTAAACCCGTATCGTGGCTGCGAGCACGGCTGCATGTACTGCTACGCTCGCCCATCGCACGCGCGACTCGGGCTCTCTCCCGGGCTCGACTTCGAATCACGGCTCACCGCGAAGCCCCAATTGGCGGACCGCCTGCGCGCGGACTTCGCGCGCCCCTCCTACCGCTGCGACGTGCTGGTGATCGGCGCGAACACCGACTGCTACCAGCCGATCGAGCGGCGTTACGGGCTGACGCGCGCGGTGCTCGAGGTCGCGGAAGAGTGCGGGCATCCCGTGGCGCTGATCACCAAGTCCGCGCTCGTCCAGCGAGATCTCGACATCTTGGCGCGCCTGTCGGCGCGGCGGCTGGCGCGCGTGCTGATATCGCTCACCACGTTGGACCGCACGCTCGCCCGGCGCATGGAACCGCGTGCGGCGACGCCGGCGCGTCGCGTGGAGACCATCGCAGCGTTGCGCGCGGGCGGCGTCGAAGTCGGCGTCTTGTGCGCGCCGATGATCCCGGGCCTCAACGACACCGAGCTCGAGGCGCTCATGGCGGCGGCACGTGAGGCCGGCGCATCGACGGCCACCTACACCGTGCTGCGGTTGCCGTACGAGTTGAAGGAGATGGTGGCGGGTTGGCTGGAGTCGCACTATCCCGGCCGCGTGGCGCACGTGTTGAGTCTGGTGCGGCAGCTCCGCGACGGCGCGCTCAACGCGGGCGATTTCTCGACGCGCATGACGGGCACGGGGCCGGTGGCGGAGATCTTGGCGCGGCGATTCGCGGTGGCGCATCGACGGCTGGGATTCGCCGAGCGGCCCGTGGCGCTGGACACGACGCAGTTCCGGCCACCGCGCCGCCGCGGGCCCCAGATCGAGTTGTTCGCGCCGTAGGCGTCCGATGCGGCAGCACGGCGGCGCTGCCGGCGCTGGCCCTTGACCGTGCCGCCATGCGTCCGGACAATGCGCGGGTTCGCCGTCCCCCCGAGCCGAGGAGCCTGCCGATGTCATCGCCCGTCCCGCCGCCGTCCACGCTTGCCGAAGAGCGCGCGATGATCCTCGAAGCCGCCGCGCGCGGTGCCGACGCCGTGCGTGATCCCGGCACGTTGCACAAATTCCTCGATTGGGCTGTCGAGGCGATGAAGCGGAAGTTGCCGCATTTCTCGTGGACGGGCGTCTATCTGCGCCGGGGCGAGGAACTGGTGCTCGAGTGTTTCCGTGGGAAGCCCTCGCCGCACACCCGGATCCCGCTCGGCAAGGGTATCTGCGGCGCGGCGGTCACCGAGGAGCAGACGATCGTGGTGCCGGACGTCACTGCCGACGACCGCTACCTCGCGTGCAGCCTCGAGACACGCTCCGAGATCGTGGTGCCGATCCGTGCGGGTGGCGTGGTGATCGGCGAGATCGACATCGACAGCGATCGGCCGGACGCGTTTGGCGACGACGACCGGAAATTTCTCGAAATGCTGGCGCTCGACCTCGGGCGGGCGATCGAGCGGGCTGGCAATCTTCCGCCCGATCCGCAGACGTTGAACTGACGTGAACGCAATATCCTATCGCGTTATCCAATAGCGCTTTAAAGCATACTCGTACGCCTCCTCTCTACGGTCGACTTTGGTCTGCTTGACATGTAAGGCTCTACTAATTAGCGTATCCTAACATGTTAGGGCTGCCTACTTAGGCATGGCTCACAATACGCGGTGCGCAGGCTGCGCCCGACTATTCGGAGGTGTTCGATGCGACTCAACACGCCCCTCTTCCCATTCGCGGTGGCCACCGCGACGCTTGGCTGCGGACTCGACGCAGCTCCCCTTCCTGCCACCGCTGCTGCAGCCACTGCGGCGGTCGAAGGAGATGCGGCTCCCAGTTCGCGCGCGGTTCTCGGAGGTTACGGGGAGCTACACCTTTCTTTCGGCGACAACGTGCGTTCGGCGGCGCTCGACCGCATCGTGCTCTTTGCCGGTGGCGACGTCGGCAACGGCCTGCGCGTGGAAACCGAGACTGAGGTCGAGGACGGCCACGAGGTGGAAATCGAACAGGCCTACCTCGAGTGGCAAGCCGCCGAGCGCGTCCAGGCCCAGGGCGGCCTCGTGCTCCTCCCCATCTCCCGCCTCAACGCCAGCCACGAACCACCCACGTATCTCACCGTGGAACGCCCCGGCGTCGACACCGCCGTCCTGCCCAGCACCTGGCGCGAGGTCGGTGCGCGAATCGCCTGGCGCGCCGCGGACGCGTGGAGTTTCGATGCCGCGCTCGTCAATGGACTCGACGCGCACGGCTTCCGTGCGGAGGACGGTTTCCGGGGCGGCCGACAGAACGGCACCGGCGTGGAAGTCGAGGAGATCATCACCACCAGCGAGGCCCGCGCGACGTCGGAGAGCGAAGAGGAAGCCGCGGGCGTGCAATTCCGCGACCTCGGCGCCGCCCTGCGCGCGGCCTGGACACCGCTGCTCGGCACCTCGGTCGCGATTTCCGGCTACACCAGCAAAGCGGGGCAAGGCGACGTGCGGCTCGCTGATGTCCGCGCCAGCCTGCTCAGCGGCGACATCGACGTGCAACGTGCCGGCTGGTCCGTGCGCGCCACCGCGGGAGCCGGCTTCCTGCGCGACGCCGAAGCGGTGCGCACCGTGACCCTCGAGGACGTCGGCTCGCGATTCCACGGCGAGGCGCTGGAGGTCGGCTACGACATCCTGCGTGGCCGACGGAGCACCGCTGCGGCACGGCTCATCCCGTACGTGCGCTGGGAGCATCTCGACCCGCGCAGCGCGGTGCCGGCGGGCACTCCGGCGTTGCCGTCGCTCGCCACCACGACGTGGACCGCGGGCGTCAGCTTCCTGCCGTCGCGGCAAGTCGCCCTCAAGGGCGCCGTGATGCGCACCCACGACACCGCCAGTGACACCGACGAGACCACCGCTGCGCTCGGCCTCGGCTGGATGTTCTAGCGCGCCACGCCGGGAGCCTCGCCACCCATGCGAATCCGCCGCCCGCCGCGCCGTGGGAGTGCGCGTGCGGACGGCGGATCGCAAGGACGATGCGCCGGGCTCTGTGCTAGCTCGTCTTCACCGCCTCCACCAACTTGTTGACCGCGGCCTTCGCGTCGCCGAACAGCATGTACGTCTTCGGGTCGGTGTAGAGCGCGTTGTCCACACCCGCGAATCCCGGCTTGAGCGAGCGCTTGATGACGATCGTGTGCGCCGCCTTGTCGACATCGAGGATCGGCATGCCGTAGATCGGGCTGCCGCGATCGGTGCGCGCCGCCGGATTCACGACGTCGTTGGCACCGATCACCAGCGCGACGTCGGTCGACGGGAAGCGCCCGTTGATCTGGTCGAGGTCGAACAGTTGGTCGTAGGGCACATTCGCTTCGGCGAGCAGCACGTTCATGTGGCCCGGCATGCGACCGGCCACCGGGTGCACCGCGTACGCCACCTCGACGCCCTTCGACGACAACAGGTCGGCCAGCTCGCGCACCGCGTGCTGCGCCTGCGCCACCGCCATGCCGTAGCCCGGCACGATGATGAGCGATTGGATCGACGTCATGAGCACCGCGGCGTCGTCGGCGCTGATCTCGCGCACCGACGCGCCACCAGCGGCCGCGGGGCCCGCGGTCGCGGTGTCGCCGCTGCCGACACCGGCCAGCAGCACGTTCGCCAGCGAACGGTTCATCGACTGACACATGAGCATGGTGAGCAGCGTGCCCGACGCGCCGACCAGCGTGCCGCTGATGATGAGCGCGTTGTTGCCCAGCACGAAACCGGTCGCGGCCGCCGCCAACCCGGTGCACGAGTTGAGGAGCGAAATTACCACCGGCATGTCGGCGCCACCGATCGCCATCACCCACGCGATGCCGACCAGCACTGCACCCGCGAGCGTCACCCAGAACACCGGTAGCCCGCCCATGATCGCGGTGGCCACCGCGGCGCCGAGCGTGATCGCGAGCATCAGCCCGTTCATCACCTTGACGCCGGCGCCGGCGAGCGCCTTCTCACTGATCAGGCCCTGCAGCTTGCCGAACGCGACCGCCGAACCGCTGCACGAGATCGACCCGGCGACCACCCCGAAGAGCGTGGAGCCGAGTTCGATGCCGGCGAGCGGCGTGCCGCTGTGCGCGGCGCGCCAATACTCGGCCACCGAGACGATCGACGCGGCGCCGCCGCCGAGCCCGTTGAGCAGCGCGACCATCTGCGGCATGTCGGTCATCGCCACGCGCCGCGCGGCGACCGCGCCGACCACGCAGCCGGCGACCAGCGTGACGAGGATGATGAGGCGGTGCGACAGGCCCGGCATCGCCAATGTCGCGCCCACCGCGATCACCATGCCGATCGCCGCGATCTGGTTGCCCGAACGCGCGGTGGCCGGCGAACTGAGACGCTTGAGTCCGAGAATGAAGGCAATCGACGCCACCAAGTACGCGAGGTGGACGACGAGCGGAAGCGGCGTGCTCTCGTTCATCATGCCTCCTTGGCAGGCGCGGCCTTGGCGGCCGGCTTCTTCTTGAACATGTCGAGCATGCGGTCGGTGACGACGAAACCGCCGGCGAGGTTCATGGCGCCGAACACCACGCCCACCGCGCCGAGCAGCGTGGTGAGCGGCGACGTCGAGCTGCCGAGCACCAAGATGCCACCGACCACGACGATGCCGTGGATCGCGTTGCTGCCCGACATCAGAGGCGTGTGCAACACCACCGGCACCTTCGAGATCACTTCGAACCCGACGAACACGGCGAGCATGAAGACGTAGATCTCGCCCATCGGCAGATGACTCATGCGGCACCTCCCACCGGCTGCGCGGACGCCGACAGCCACGGCGCGTTCGGCGACACCAGCACGGTCTCGCGCACGATCTCGTCGTCGCCGTCCATCTTGAGCGCGCCCTCGGGCGCCAGGTGCTTCACCAACGCGACGAGGTTGCGCGAGTACATCATGCTCGCGTGCCCCGGCACGCTGGCCGGCAAGTTGACCGGGCCGAGCAACGTCACGCCGTGGCGCGACACCGTCTCGCCCTTCACCGTCAGCGCGCAGTTGCCGCCGGCCTCCGCCGCCATGTCGACGATCACCGCCTGGGCCTTCATCAGCTTCACCATGTCCTCGGTGATGAGCAGCGGCGCCGGGCGTCCGGGAATGAGCGCGGTGGTGATGACGACGTCGACGTTCGGCAAGCTGGAGGCGATGACGGCGCGCTCCTTCTCCTCGTGATCGGCGGAGAGCGCGGTCGCGTAGCCCCCGCTGTCCGCGGCCGCCGCGCTGACCAAGTCCGGCGCCAAGAACTTCGCGCCCAGACTCTCCACCTCCTCGCGCACCGCCGGCCGCACGTCGAACGCTTCCACGACGGCGCCGAGACGCCGTGCGGTGGCGATCGCTTGCAGACCCGCCACGCCGGCCCCGAGCACGAGCACGCGCGACGGCGCGAGCGTGCCGGCGGCGGTCATCATGAGCGGGAACATCTTCGGCGCGTGCGCGGCGGCGAGCAGCACCGCCTTGTAGCCGGCGACGGTGCTCATCGAGGACAGCGCGTCCATCGACTGCGCCCGCGAGATGCGCGGCAGCCGCTCGATGGCGAACGCGGTGATACCGCGGGCCAGCAGTTGCTGCGCGATCTCCGACGCACGATCGCGGCCGAGGAAGCCGAGCATCGCGCTGCCGCTCGGCATCAGGTCGATTTCGTGCGCGCCGAGGGTCGGGTGCATGTGAGGGGGCGCGACGCGGAGCGTGAGTCCCGCTCCGGCGCATGTCTCGCGGGCGTCGGCGGCAATCCGCGCGCCGGCGGCCACGTAGGCCTCATCCGTGTAGCCTGCCGCCAGCCCCGCATCGTGTTCGACGACGATGTCGTGGCCGGCAGCCTTCAGTCGCGCTGCGCCGTCTGGCACGAGGGCGACTCGGGTCTCTCCCGTGACTGTTTCGCGTGGTACCGCTATCTGCATGGCGTTCCTCCCGCAGAGGTCGGTGAGGCGCCCATCGTGCCTGCCCGGGTGAGGAAAACGCAACGTCCAGTCGTGGCGACGAAGGTGGCAGTAGGCGACCGTTGCGGGTCCACGGTAGACTTACGTCGCTCCCGCTCCCCGCGGGTTCCGGCGCACGGCCTCGGCGCGCCGGACGATCGCGTGTCACGCACGCTGGAGGTCCTCTGTGTTTCGTCGCCCCCTGGTCGCACTCTGCCTCGTGGCAGCGTTCACCGCCCCCTGCCTCGCCGCGCGGCCGGCCCCGCCGCCGCTCTGGCCGGAGCGCCCCCACCACGCCGGCGACGGCGAGAACGCTGTACCCTGGTGGCAAGCGCTGGCTCCCGCGAAGGGGCCCACCACCGGCGCCTACGACGGCCTCTTCCCCTTCGTCGATATGCCGCCGGACACCGGGATCTACTCCGAAATCTCCGCCGCCGTCGATCCGTCGACAGGACAGCACATGGTGGCGGGCACCAATGCCTTCGTCGCGCGCGGCAATGCCTGGTACACGTCGAACGACTTCGGACGGACGTGGAGCTTCGGCTATCTGCCACTCACCGTGAACGGCACCAACTACGAATGGGGCGCCGATCCCGCGGTGGCGTGCGATCGCCAAGGACGTTTCTACTACGCCTACCTTGCCTACAACACGACGAAGGCCGGCACCGCGGTGACCGTCGCGCACAGCGACGATCACGGGCACACCTGGATTCCGGTGGCGGCCGTGCAGTCGCCCTCGCCCAATGGCTACGCGGACGACAAGGAGTTCGTCACCGTCGACAACACCGATTCGCCGTACGCCGGCACCGTGTACCTGGCGTGGGATCGCGTGGTGACGAATCCGCTGCGCTATGTCGCGGTGGTGTCGCGTTCGCAGGATCACGGAGCGACGTGGTCCACGCCGGCGGTGCTCGACGCACGCGGCAGCAAGCAATTGATCGGTTGTTATCCTGCGGTCGGACCGCACGGCGAAGTCGTCATTACGTGGCATGCGTACGATCGCGACGAAGTCCAATGTGTGCGGTCGCTCGACGGCGGGGCGACGTGGTCGGCGGCGAGCGTGTGCGCGGTGACGCATTGCGGCTACGGCCACTATCTCGACAACTACCCGGCGCGCGCGATCGGGCCGTCGCAGGCCACCGACATCGACCGGTCCGCTGGCGGCCATCGCGGCCGCGTCTACACGGTGTTCGTCGATTCGCAGGGACTCGCCGACTTCGATGTGTTCGTGACGTGGTCGGACGACGCGGGCGCAACGTGGTCGACACCAGTCAAGGTCTACGCCGACAGCGCACACAGCGATCAGTTTCTGCCCGCCTGCGCGGTGAATGACCGCGATGGTGCGGTGACGGTCGGCTGGTACGACCGGCGCAACACCGGCAATACGTGGGCGGACTACTACATCGCGCGGTCGCTCGACGGCGGTGCGACGTGGGAGGAACAGCGCGTCACGCAGGCGCCGCTCAATCCCTGGCTGTGCGTCGACGGATTCGGCGATTACACGTGGTTGTCGACCAGCGCGGTCACCGGCCGCACCACGCCCTGGTGGAGCGACACCGCCGATGCAGTGCACATGAATGCCGCCACCGCGCTCGCGGACGCCCCCCTGCTCGGGATCGCGGGACCGGATTCCGCGTCGACGGTGACTGCAGGTGTGCCACTCCCGGTGACATGGAGCCTGTCCGATAGCGCCGGCGTGGATTCGCTCGCACTGCTGCTCAGCACCGATGCCGGGCGCACCTTCGCGTGGCAGGCGACCTTTGCCGCGACGGCGCCGCGCGGACGCGGCGCGATGGTGGGCAGCGGCACGCTGTTGTGGACGCCGCCGCTCGTCGCCGCGGACTCGTGCGTGCTCGCGCTCGAGGCGCGTAACGTACTCGGCGTGCGCTCGCGGCTCGCGACCCGCGGAACGTTTGCGCTCGCGGTGGCGGTTCCCGCCGGCGACCCCGGCGGCGCACGTTTGTGGCGCGTGGACGCGCGCGCGGACGGCGCTGGCGTGACGTGCGCCCTGCGCGGCGCGGCGGCGACCACACGCGTCCGCTACGCGCTGCTGCGCGCCGACGGCCGCCTGCTGGCGCGCGGCGACCTGCGCGGCGATGCGACGTGGCGCATCGCCGCACCGGCCGCCGGTCTCTACTTCGTCCGGGCCACCGCGGACGGCGCTCCCCCGCTCACCACCCGCGTGGTACGCTGCGGTCGCTGACCCACACCGGAGACCGACGTCCCATGCGCATCCTGCACACGTCCATCACCACGCTCGACATGGACCGCGCCCTCGCCTTCTACACGGAGGTCATGGGCTTGCGCTTCGTCAAGCGCCGTGCGATCCCCGAGAACGATGCCGAGATCGCCTTCGTCGAAGATCCCGACTCCGGCGCGCAAATCGAACTCACCTGGTGGCGGGGCAAGACCGAACTCGCCGAGGGCGATCAACTCGATCACATCGCCTTTGCGGTGGACGACATGGACGCCGCGATGGCGCGCTTCCGCGCACAGGGCGTGACCATCGCCAAGGAACCGTACGGATTGTCGGGCGGCTCCAGCCGCATCGCCTTCATCACCGACCCGGACGGCATTTGGCTCGAGATCATCGAGAAGGGCGCGGCCTAGACGCGGCAACGGCCGCCGGCGAGGACCGGCGGCCGTGCGTGCGGCGTCTCGTCGCGCGCCGAGTCTAGCTCGACGACAGGCCGGCTTCCTCGGGCGTGATCAGGTTGTGCACCTTGCGCGGGTGGGCCTTCCACGCGGTGTACGGCCGCGCCATCCAGCGCGCGAAGCCAAGACCGAGTTCGTACCAGTCGACGCCGTGCGGCGCCGGCACCAACTCCCGCGCTTCCTCCGGCTGCACGACGAGCGACACCTGGATGTCCTCGAGCACCCCGATCGGAATGCGCGCGCGGCGGCACGCTTCGTACTGATACGCCATGACCTCGCGCATCTCCTGCGGGTCCGGCGCCGGCCAGTCCTCCATCACCGAGCCGACGAGCGGACGGAAGATGCAGACGGTCGGGAACGCGCCGGTCTCGACGATGCGGTCGATGGCGCGCTTGGTGGCCTCGATCGGTTCGCAACCGGCGATGATCTCGCCGGACACGCGCCCCTTGCCCAGACGGCGCGACGTGTACTCCATCGCGGCGTAGAACGCGTCCTGCCCAAAGAAGCGCGCCTTGCCGGGACACAGCGCTTCGAAGATCTCCGGCGTTTCGAATTCGACGCAGAACGAGAAGTGATCCACGCCGACGTCGATCGCGTGGTCGTATTCGTCGAGCGAATCGCCGACCAACGGCGGCGCCTGCAGCCCGATGAAGCCCCCCACCTGCTCGCGCACCGCAGTGATGTACGGCAATGCCTGCTGCAAACCGTGACCGTGGCGCTTCGACGGATCGTTCTCGTAGAGCAGCCGGTGTTGAAGTGCGTGAACACGACGCCGGATTCTTCGCGCGCCGCCCTGGCCACTTCGACGACGTCCTCCACCGTCTTCTTGCGCGCCTCGTTGGTGCCGACGTTGTGACCGGTGGTGCAGAAGCGGTGCAGTTCACCGGCTCCGCCGCGTGCCAGAAGCCGCACGGACTGCCGATGTAGATGCCGAGATACGTTCCCTGCAGAATGCCGACCCGCGACATCAGCTGCCCGCGCGAGGTGGTGCGGTCATACCACGCGGGCTCGGGCGGCAGGCGCACCGGATAGACATCGCCCGGATGCTCGGTGTCGGTGATGAAGTGGCCGAGTCCGTCGGACTCCAGCGTGTACGGCGACCGTTGCGCGAACGGTTCGCTCACCGGCACGTTCGCCCAGATCTCGCGCGGTCCTGGATTGAGGACGATCTCGAGTCCCGAGCCGAGCCCCGCGCGGGTGCGCGTGATACTGCGGAGGGCATTCCACTCCGCTTCGAGTCCGGGACTCACAGCGAGACCGCGGCAGAAAAGCTCGATTTCCAGTTCCACCGGTTTCATCATGGCGTCGTACCCTCGGGCGGCGGGTGGCAGGCGAACGTCGTTCCATTAGATGATCGCAACTCGGCGTGAGGCGAACGAGGGGACCGTCGGCGCACCGCCGCTACTCCTTCGGGCGAATCTGCGGTCGGCGCCGGATCCCGGCGCGGCGCCCCGGCATCTCACGGGCGAGATGGCGCAACCTCAACGAGGAGACGCGATGAGCGCGATGGTCACGGATCCGGTCTGCGGCATGACGTTCGCTCCGGAGGACGCGGCGACGGCGGAGCACGACGGCCAGACCTACTATTGCTGCCACCCGGGCTGCCGGGACGAATTCGTCGCCGATCCCGCGGCGGCATTGGCCCCTGCCGCGCCGTCGCTGGTCATGCCGATGATGCCGGCACCTCCTGCCTTGCCGGCCATTCCGATCCTCCAACCCTCCGCCCCGGCCACGCGCGTCACCGATCCGGTGTGCCGGAATGCAGATCGACCTGGGCCGCGGCCGCGGCCGACCTCGAGCACGACGGCGTGCACTACTGGTTCTGCGCGGTGCGCTGCGCCGAGCGCTTCCGCGCCGCGCCGGAGCGCTACCTCTCGCCCACCGTGGAGGCGCCGACCGGCGGCGACACCGCCGAGTACACCTGCCCGATGCACCCCGAGATCCGCCAGATCGGCCCCGGCCCCTGCCCGCTGTGCGGCATGGCGCTCGAGCCCGCGCTGCCGAGTGCCGAGGACGCGCCGAGCGAGGAAGAGCGCGACATGACGCGGCGGCTGTGGATCTCGGCGCTGTTCAGCGTGCCGCTGGTCGCCGGCTCGATGGCGGCGATGGCACCGCACAGTCCGCTCATGCACCTGATGGACAGCCCGGCGGGACGCTGGGGCGGCGCGGTGCTCGCCGCGCCGGTCGTGCTGTGGGCTGCGTGGCCGTTCTGGCAGCGGGCGGTGGAGTCGGTGCGCCAGCGCTCGGCGAACATGTTCACGTTGATCGCGCTCGGGGTGGGCGCGGCGTTCGCCGGGTCGATGGTGTCACTGCTCGCGCCGCACGTGGTGGCTGGCGTCACCGGCGGCATGCCACCGCTCTACTTCGAGGCGTCGGCCGCCATCATCACGCTGGTCCTGCTCGGGCAGGTGCTGGAGTTGCGCGCGCGCCGGCGCACTGGAGATGCCATCCGCCGGCTGCTCGCGCTCACGCCCGACACCGCGCGCGTGGTCGGCGGCGATGGCATCGAGCACGACGTGCCGCTGGCCGACCTCCACACCGGCGTCCGCGTCCGCGTGCGCCCCGGCGAGCGCGTGCCGGTGGACGGTGTCATCGAGGAAGGCACGAGCGCGCTGGACGAGTCGATGCTCACCGGCGAACCGCTCGCGGTGGATCGCGCGGCCGGCGACGCGGTGCGCGCCGGCACCGTGAACGGCACCGGCTCGCTCATCGTCCGCGCGACCGAGGTCGGGGGCGACACCGTGCTCGCGCACATCGTGCGGCTGGTCGCCGAAGCGCAGCGCAGCCGCGCACCGGTGCAAGCGCTCGCCGACCGCGTGGCCGCCGTGTTCGTGCCGGTCGTGGTCGCCGTGTCACTGCTCACCGCCGCCGTGTGGGCTCTCGTCGGCCCCGAGCCGCGCCTCGTCCACGCTCTCGTCAATGCGGTCGCCGTGTTGATCATTGCGTGTCCCTGCGCGCTTGGGTTGGCGACGCCGATGGCCGTGATGGTTGCGGTGGGGCGCGGCAGCCAGCTCGGCGTCCTCGTGCGCAACGCCGAAGCGCTCGAACGCTTGGCGACCGTCGATGTGATCGCACTCGACAAGACCGGCACGCTGACGCGCGGCACACCGTCCGTGACGGCGGTGTTCGCGGACGAGAGCGTCACCGACGGCGACGTACTCGCGGCGGCCGCCGCGGTCGAGAGCGCGAGCGAGCACCCGCTCGCCGCCGCGATCGTGGAGGCAGCGCGCACGCGCGGCGTGACGTTCGCCGCGGCACGCGATGTCGATGCCGACGCCGGCCTCGGCGTGCGCGGGGTCACCGGCGATGAGCAGGTGCTCGCCGGACGCGACACGTACCTCGCCGCGCGCGGACTGCGGATCGAGGAGGGTGCCGCGTGGGTCGCGAGTGCACTCGCGGCACGCAGCGAGGGCTCGACGCTCGTGTGGGTGGCGCGTGGCGGACACGTGCTCGGCGCGATCGCCCTCACCGACACCCTGCGCCCCGACGCCGCGGCCACCGTGCGCGCGTTGCGCGATGCCGGGCTGCGCGTGGTCATGCTCACCGGCGATCACGAAGCGTCGGCACTCGCCATCGCGCGCGGCGCCGGACTCGACGCGGTCGACGTGCGCGCCGGCCTGTCGCCCGCCGACAAGGCCGCGGCGCTCGACACGCTCGCGGCCGGCGGGGCGCGCGTCGCCATGGTCGGCGACGGCATCAACGACGCACCCGCCCTCGCCCGCGCCGCGGTCGGCATCGCGATGGGCGGCGGCACCGACATCGCCCTGCACACCGCCGGCATCACGCTGCTCGGCGGCGACCTCGCCGGTGTCGTGCGCGCGCGTCGTCTGGCGCTGGCGACGATGCGCGGCGTGCGGCAGAACCTCGCGCTGGCGTTCGGCTACAACGTGCTGGCGATTCCGCTCGCGGCGGGTGCGCTGTATCCGTGGACCGGCATGCTACTCAGCCCGATTTGGGCGAGCGCGGCGATGAGCCTGAGTTCGGTGAGCGTGATTGGGAATGCGCTGCGGCTGCGACGGGCGGCCCTGTGACGGCGTCAGGTTAGGCTTCGCCCCGAGCAGGATGGCCAACTCCGTTCCGACATCCTCCGCGCGCACGCAGGGGAGACGACGGCCGCGGGTGACGCCCGGGCCCGCGAGAATGTACGGCACGCGTATCTGATCGGCACGCAATCCGCCGTGGCCGCCGCGGTAGTTGCCGACGACGAGTTCGTAGTCTTCTGCCAGATCGTAGCCGGGCTTGGCGGTGACGACGAGGTCGCCACAGTCGGGTGCCGCAAGCAATCGATGGAGACGAATCGGCGCGTAGGGGTAGTCCGTGCCGTGCGTCGCACGCAGCCAGGAATACGGCGAATGAAAGCCGCCGTCGAGCAGCGGCGTCACGCGCGCATCGCCGGCGTAGCCGAGCGGATCGACACCCGTCGACACGTACCGCACGTCCGCCCCATCCGCCTCGATCCTGCCCGCGCCTGCCGGGCTCCGCACCACCGTGCCGCCACTACTGTCGCGATACGCGACCAACTCCACACCCTCGATCGCGAGCACCGCGTCGACGAGATTCACCGGTGCGCCTCCGCGCGGCAATGGATACGCCGCGAGCTGCCGCGCATCGAGCCGGTGCCGGAAGCCTTCGACGCCCGCGTAGCCCGGGTGCCGGAAGTAGAGGTAGTTGAGCGTGTTCCCATTCACCGCGACGATGCCGTCGACACCCGCATACTCGTCGAGCGGCCGGTCGAGCGCGCTGGTCCAGAGATTCGTCGCGTGATCGCGGTCGAGCCGCACACCGCACCGCGCCCGGAGTGCCGCCGCGAGGTCTACATTGCGGCTGATGTCGGCAACGCCGTGATCGCTGAGCACGGCGTAGATCCGCTGACCCTCGAGGCCGAGCCGCGCGCTCTCCGCGCGGTACGCACCGATCAGCGTGTCGATGTGACGCACGAGCGCCACGTACGTCGAGTCGCAGCCGTGCATGTGATCGTACGCATCCGGCGACGCGAACGTGACCCACTGCACCTTTGGCTGGTACGCGAGGTCCGCGACCGCCGCCGCGATCACCTCGTCCTCGGCGCCCTTCCAATCCGGGGCGATGCGCGGGCCGACGAACGGAAGGCCGCCGAGCGCGCGCACGAACCACGTGTGATCGCGGTACTTCGCCATCGTGAACGACCAGCCCCATGTGCCGTGACGCTTCGAGCCGCGATCGGCGTAGGTGTTGAACGAGGAGCTGCGCTGTGTGGGGAATCGCTCGAAGAGGGTCGGCACACCGGGCGTGAAGTCGTCGTTCATGTTCACGTTCGTGCGGCCGACATAGTTGCGCAAGTTGCCGCGCGGTGCCGCGCGATCGAACCAGCGCAGGCCGAGCACGCCACTGTCCACCGCGTCGTGTCCCGTGAGCACGGGATAGAATGCGTAACCCGTCATGCTCGGGAACGCGGTGACGCCGTCTTCGACGTACGTGCCCTGGTCGATCAGCCGCTGCATCTCCGGCAGGTGGCCGGCGGCAAGTTCGTGGCGGAAGACCTCCTGCGAGAGGCCGTCGATGAGGAAGATCGTGAGATAGGGCGGCGTGCCAGGGCGCAGGGCGGGATCGTAGGGATCGCGCGGGCGCAAGCCCCACACCACGGCTGCCAGCAGCGGGACGAGCAGCCACCACGCGTGGCGCGCGGTGAGCCGGCGCCTCACGCGCGCTCGACCGTCGGCGTCAGGATCTCCGGCGTCTCGCGAGAGCGGATGCACGAGCCCGCGTGCTCCCTGTCCGTGATCGCCGCCCTCGTCGCTGGCGCAGGTCCGCGAGTCGTGATGCGTGCGTCGACGGTCATGGCTCCTCCCTGCGAGACGTCACACGGCCGCCGGTACTCAGCGACACCGCCCACGCGATCATCGCCGGATCCTGCGCCGCTGGCGTGCACAACCGTCGCGGATCGGGGAGCACGCCAATGCGCCCGAGATCGAGGCGATCGGCATCCCAGCACGTGGCGATGGTCGGGTCCGCGTGCGACAGGCCGTGGCTGTTGTGCCCCTCGCAGGCGGTCGTGAGTTGCGCGAGCGCCACGGCATCGAGACCCAGCACGTCCGCATTGAGCGACTCCGCGAAACGCGCCGCGCGGAGGCCGTGCGCGGGATCCTGCACCTCGGCGTCCCGACACGCATCGTGCAGGAACGCGAAGAGTTCGACAACCGCCGGCGAGGCGCCGGTGTCGGCGGCGAGCCGCAGGCCGATGCGCCGCACCCGCGCCCAGTGCGGCGCGCCGTGGATGCCGCGCCAGTCGAGAGCGAAGCGGGCGCGGAGGCGGCGGATCAAGGACATGTGGATCATCTTGCGCCTGCGGCGGTGGTCATCGCACCGGCGCCCCCTACCCTCCCAACGCCCCCTTGACCAACCGGCTCACCACCGCGCCGTCCGCCGTCGCGCCGTCGCTGCGCGCCGCCACGGCCGCCTTCACAGCGCCCATGACCTTCCCCATGTCCTTCGGGGACGCCGCGCCGGTGGACGCGATCGCCTCCGCGACGATCGCCTTCAGCGTCTCTTCGTCGAGCTCCGCCGGCAGGTAACGCGACGTCACCTCCAGCTCCTGGCGTTCCGCGTCGATGCCCTCGGTGCGTCCGAGCCGCGTCAGTTCCTCGATCGTCTCCTTGCGCTTCTTCGCGTAGCGCAGCAGCACGTCGCGCTCTTCCTCGAGCGACATCGCGGCATCGCGCGCCTTCTTGACCTTCGCCTCGAGCAAGGCCGCCTTGAGCATGCGCAGCGTGGAAAGCGTGACCGAGTCGCGCGCCTTCATCGCCGCGACCATGTCAGTTTCGATTCGTTGGAGGTAGGAGACGTCGGACATCGTGGGGATCCTTTCGTCGTGATCGGTCAGCGCGCCAGGCGCGCGCGGGTGGCCAGCAGCTGCGCCCAGGCGTGCAGCGAATTCTTGAGCGAGTCGCTCGGCATTTGGATGCCGAACCCGCGCAACGTGAGCGAAGTGCGGGTGTAGGTCGACGAGTGCAAGTCGCCGTCGGAGCGAATCGACGTGAAGGTTTGGCACGAGTCGACCCACTGGTAGATGTTGGCGAGATCGTTGGCGGCCAGCCAGCTGTTGGAGGGCCGGAACCCCTTGCGGCAACTGAACACCGAGACCTGGCCGGCGTACGTGATGGCGACGGTGTCGCATACGCCGGACTCCGCGCCGCCGCCGTTCACCCAGATGAACATGAGCGGATTGAACGGGCCTTCGACGGTGTCGGGGACAGCGGTGGCGGCGGTGCTCACCAGCCAGCTGGTGGCGGCGCGGCGCTCGGCGCGTGTCGCACCGCCGGTGCCGCGGCCATGCACGACGAGGCGAAAGTGGGGCGCATCCACGGTGGAATCGGCGATCTGGCCGTAGGTGTCGAGGAAGTGCTTGAGCTCGCCGCGCCGCTCGACGGGCAGGGCGAAGCGCAGGACGGAGTGGTTGTAGACCCCGGTGACGGTGCCTTCGATGTCGACGTGGACGGAATCGCGGCCGTCGTCGCGATCGCGCGCCCATAGCATCGCGGTGGGCACTTGGCGAATGGCGGAGACCCGCGGGTCCACCCAGCGGCGAGCGCGCTTGTGGCGGACGGCCCGGGTGGATTTCTTCTTCTTGGCGCGGGCAGTGGCAGACTCCGCGCTGGCTCCGGCGGCGAGGGCGCCAGCGGCGACCAGCAGGGCAATGCCGACGGTGCTGCACACGAGGCGGCGCAGCCGGGTGAGACGGGCGGTGGCGATCAGCATGGCGGGACTCTCGCCCGAGCCGCTCCCGAGCGTCAAGCGGGGCCGCACGGACCGCGCCGGCGGCGGGCCTGGCGCGTTGACGGACGGGGGACGGTCCCGCATAGTGGGCGGCGTGACAACACCTTCAGCAGACAAGAGTGGTGGACGCCGCCGGCGAGGCGGGCGCGGACGCGGGCGTGGCAAGCCCGCCGCCACAAGTGCGGTGGCCCTCGAGGCCGCCGATGACGCGATCGTGGCGGACGCCCCCGACCTCGACGAAATCCCCGCCGACACTAGCGACGACGTCGAAGAGGTCGAAAGCTTCGAGACCATGGGGCTCTCCCCCGCGGTCCTCGCGGTGATCGTCGACGCGGGCTGGACCAAGCCGACGCCGATCCAGGCGCGATCGATTCCGCCGGCGCTGCAAGGACTCGACGTGATCGGGACCGCGCAGACCGGCACCGGCAAGACCGGCGCCTTCGTGTTGCCGATGGTCCACCGCCTCATGCTCACCATCAAGCCGCGCACCCGCACCGCCGAGCAGAAGGCGATGTTGCCACCGAGGGGCATCGTCATCCGCTACGGCGGCATCGGCGTGCGCACCGACGGCCCGGTCATCAAACCGAACGAGGAGATCGATCCGACGTTGCGGGCACGGCCGCGTGGCCTGGTGCTTGCCCCCACCCGCGAACTCGCGCAGCAGACCTACGACCAGGCCGTCCGCTTCGGGAAGCCGCAGGGCATCGCGTCCGTCGTGCTGGTGGGCGGCGTGCCGCTCTCGCCGCAGTCGCGCGCGCTGGTCGACGATCCCGAGATCGTGGTCGCCACGCCGGGCCGTCTGCTCGACCACATCGAGCGCGGCACGATGACCCTCGACGGCGTCGAGATCCTGGTGCTCGACGAAGCCGACCGCATGCTCGACATGGGTTTTTCGGATCAGATCGATCTCATTCTCGAAGGCGTGCCGTCGTCACGGCAGACGCTGTTGTTCTCGGCGACGATGCCGCCGGGCATCGCCCACATGTCGCGGACGCGGATGAAGGATCCGGTGCGGATTCAGGTCGGGCTCAACACGACACCGCCAGCACGTACCGAACAGGCCGTGTATCTCGCGAAGGGGCACGACGAGAAGACGTCGCTCTTGCTGCGCCTGCTCGAGGTGGAGCGCGGCAGCGTGCTGGTGTTCTGCCGCACCAAGAGCCGCGCCGAGAAGCTGGCGCAGACGCTGCGTCAGCACAATTTCCATGCGGCACGCATCCACTCGGACCTCACGCAGGGCCAGCGCGAGCGCGCGCTCGACGGCTTCCGCACGGGGTACTACCGCATCCTCGTCGCCACCGACGTCGCGTCGCGTGGCATCGACATCGACCACATCGCGCACGTGGTGAACTACGACCTGCCGCTGTCGCCGGAGGACTACGTCCACCGCGTCGGCCGCACCGCGCGCGCCGAACGCAGCGGCCGCGCGACCTCGTTCGCGGCGCCGGACGAACGCAAGCAGCTCGCGGCCATCGAGTCGGCCATCGGCCAGCAGGTCCCGCGCGTCACCAAGATGCAGCGTTCGTCGTAGAGCACGGATTCCCTCGCCCATGACTTCACGCACCGTCGGCGTCAACATCGCCAAGAAAGACGCACCCGCCAAGGTCGCCGGTACCGCGCTGTATGTCGACGATCTGACGCGCCCCGACATGGTGCACGGCGCCACCGTGCGATCGCCGCATGCGTCGGCACGCATCCACGGAATCACCCTCGACCCGGCGTTCGACTGGAGCGGCGTCACGGTCGTCACCGCGGCGGATCTCGAGTCCTCGCGCAACTGCATCCACGCGATCGCCGACGATCAACCGGCACTCGCCGCCGATATCGTGCGTCACGCGGAGGAACCGGTCGCGCTGGTGGCCTGCGCGGACCGGGAGCGGCTGGCTGCCGCGGTGCGTCATGTATCGGTCGACTACGAGCCGCTCCCCGCGGTGTTCGACATCGACGACGCGCTGCGCGCCGACGTGAAGATTTCCGGCGACGACAACATCCTCAAGCACGTGCACATCGAACGCGGCCGCGTCGACCGTGCGTTCGCGCAGGCCGCGGAGCGCGGCGAGATCGTCGTCGAGGGCGAGTACGTCGTCGGCCACCAAGAGCACATCTACATCGAACCGAACGGCATGCTCGGCTGGTTCGAGGACGACGGCACCTGCGTCGTGCAGGGCTCGTTGCAGTGCCCCTACTACGTGCACAAGGCGCTGGTGCCGCTGCTCGGATTGCCGGAGGAGAAGGTCCGCGTCATCCAGGCGGTGACCGGCGGCGGTTTCGGCGGCAAGGAAGAATACCCGTCGATGTTGGCGGCGCATGTCGCGCTCCTGGCGCGCAAGAGCGGACGGCCGGTGAAGATGATCTACGACCGCGCCGAGGACATCGCGGCGACGACCAAACGGCATCCCGGCCGCATGCGCATTCGCAGCGTCGTCAAGCCGAACGGCGCGTTCGTCGCGCACGACATCGACGTGGTGTTCGATGGCGGCGCGTACATCACGCTCTCCCCCGTCGTGCTGTCGCGCGGCGCGCTGCATGCCGGCGGGCCGTACCGCACACCGCACGTCCGCATCGACGCGCGTGCGGTGGCGACGCACACGCCGCCCAACGGCGCGTTCCGCGGCTTCGGCGCGCCGCAGACCCTGTTCGCCATCGAGACCCACGTCGAACGCATCGCGGCGCAGCTCGGACTCGACGCGGTGGCGGTGCGACGGCGCAATCTTCTGCGGCCCGGCGACGTCATGCCGACCGGTCAAGTCGTGGACGAGACGTGCGCGGCGCGCGAGGCGTTCGAACTCGCGTTGCGCGAGAGCCGCTTCGTGGCGCGGCGCAAGGCGGCGGCGCGTTTCAACGCGCAGGCCGCGGCGCGCGAACGTGAACCGCGTCCGGCGCGGCGCGGCGGCGTCACGTTCGTCGACGGCACGCGAGCGGCGCGGCGTCTGCGACGCGGTGTCGGCGTGTCGATGGTGATGCATGGCGCCGGTTTCACCGGCAGCGGCGAGACGATGCTGGCGTCGATCGCTAGTGTGGACGTCGCCGCGGACGGCACACCGCGCGTGCTCGCCGCCAGCACCGAGATCGGACAGGGCACCAACACGGTCTTCGCGCAGATCGTCGGCGACGCGCTCGGCGTCAGCGCGGCGTGCGTCGACGTGGTGACGCCGGACACCGCGCACGTGCCCAACAGCGGCCCGACCGTGGCCTCGCGCACCGTGATGGTGGTCGGCGGATTGCTCGAACGCGCGGCGCGGCGTCTCGCCGACGCCCTGCGCGCCGCGGGCGCGACGTGGGACGACGACGACAGCTTCCGCGCCACTGCCGCCGCGCACGTCGCGCGGCATGGCGCTCTGCGCATGGACGAACAATCCGCGCCCCCGCCCTCGGTGCAGTGGGACGACAAGAAGTACAAGGGCTCCGCCTACGCCACCTACGCCTGGATGGCGACGGTGGTCGAGATCGAGATCGACCTCGACACGTTCACCGTGACGCCGCTCGATGTGGTGGCCAGCGCCGAGATCGGCACCGCGATCCACCCGCGGCTCGCCGAAGGCCAGATCGAAGGCGGCATGCTGCAGGCGCTCGGCTGGGCGCTGCTCGAGGATGTGCGCTGGCGCGACGGCCGCGTGTGGAACGCCCAGCTCACCAACTACATCATCCCCACCGCGCTCGACGCGCCGCCGATGACGATCCACCTGCTCGCCGCGCCCTATGCCGGCGGGCCGTTCGGCGCCAAGGGTGTCGGCGAGCTTCCGATGGACGGCGGCGCGCCCGCCGTCATGGCGGCGGTGCGCGACGCGCTCGGCGTGTTGCCGTCGCGCATTCCGCTGCTGCCGGAACGATTGCGCGCGGTGCTCGCGGAGGACGCCAGCCGATGCGCGTGAATTTCACCGTAAACGGCCGCCCGGTCGACGTCGACGTGCCGCCGATGACGCGATTGCTCGACGTGCTGCGCGAGGAGATCGGCCTCACGGGCACCAAGGAAGGTTGCGGCGAAGGTGAATGCGGCGCCTGCACGGTGACGCTCGATGGCGTGCCGGTGGTGAGCTGCCTGGTGCCGGTGGTGCAGGTCCAGGGCGCGGCGGTGGGCACCGTCGAAGGGCTCGGCGCCGAGCGCGCGCTGGCCGCGGTGCAGGAAGCGTTTACCCACGGCGCGGCACAGTGTGGCATCTGCACGCCGGGGATTCTCGTCGCCGCGCAGGCGGCGATCGCCGCGACGCCGCAGCGTCTGACGCGCGAGCAGATCCGGACCGCTCTGGCCGGCAATCTGTGTCGCTGCACCGGCTACATGAAGATCATCGACGCGGTGGAAGCCGCCGATGCCGCGGCCAAGCCACACGTGCCGTCCGCCGCGTCGCGAAAGGGTCGCCGTGCGTAGCCCGGTCTCCCAACTCGTGGTCGAGACGCCGACGTCGATGCGCGATGCGCTCGCCCGCCTGCAGCGCGGCGCCACCAGCGGCGCACCGCTTGCGCCGCTCGCCGGCGGCACCGATATCCTCGTCGACCTCGAAGGCGGCCGCGAAACCCGCACGCGCTTTCTCAACGTGTGGCCGTTGCGGCCAACGCGGCTCGTGTCCCGTTCTAGCGACGGCATCACGATCAGCGCGTTCGCCACGTTCTCCGAAATCGCCGGGCACACGCTGACCAAGGCGTATCCCATGCTGCGTGCCGCGGCGCGCGAGGTCGGGAGTTGGCAGATCCAGAATCGCGGCACACTCGGTGGCAACATCGCCAATGGATCGCCGGCAGGCGATTCGCTCCCGGTATTGTTGGCACTCGACGCGGAGATCGAACTCGCGTCGCGCAGCGGCACGCGGCGCGTGCCGTTCGCCACGTTCTACACGGGCTATCGCGCGACCGTGCGCCGGCCGGAAGAGTTGCTGGTCGCGGTGCACCTGCCGGCGGCGCCGCGCGACGGCGTGCAGTTCTTCCGCAAGGTCGGCACGCGACAAGCACAGGCGATCTCGAAGGTCGTCCTGGCGGGCGTGCTCACCGGCGGCGGGGAGACGGTGCGCGAGGCGCGGCTGGCGATCGGCAGTGTCGGCCCGACACCGCTGCGGCTGTCCGGCGTCGAGAGCGTGCTCACGGGTGCGCGGCTGGACGACGCGACGATCGCACGCGCGCTCGAGGCATTGGACGCCGCGATCGCCCCGATCGATGACATCCGCTCCGATGCGGCGTACCGGCGCGTGGTGGCGGGCAACACGCTGCGGCAATTCCTCGAGGTGGCGCGCTCAGCGTAGGTCGCCGGGTGTGTTGAGATTGCGCAACACGGCGGCGTCGCGCACGGGCACGCGCCGCACGTGATCGCCCCATTCGCGTAGCACGTAGTCGAGCCGCAGGCGCGACGGCGCGCCGGGCGTCGCGAGCACCTGCCGCACGCCGTCCACAGTGAGCCACACCGGATGTCCCCCGCGCGACACGCCACGCGTTCGCACTTCGGGCAGCGCCGCCCACGCCCCGGCATCACACGCCGCACGCAAGGCATCCACCACCGCCCGTGACGCCGCCGGCGCATCCACCGGCGAAACGAGACAGGCCGCACCGCGCGCCGCGCACAGCCCCAGAATCAGCGACGAAAATGGTCCGCGCGCGGTCGCAATGTTGTGCGTCCAGACGATGTCGCGCTGGCGATGTGCGGCGCGAATCGCCGCCGCGTCACGGCCCACCACCACGATGCGCCGCGCCCCAAGCGCCGCCGCAAGATCGAGATGCGCGCGCAGCAATCCGACACCGGCATCTTCGACCAGGGCTTTCGGTGTGCCCATCCGGCGCGACCGGCCGGCGGCGAGGACCAGCGAGACGACCGGCGTCACGCGTCCGGCACGTCGCCGCACACCGCGGCGATGTCGGCGGCGTCGGGCAATCCGGCGGCGGGCGCGCCGCGTGTCACCGTGACCGCGCGGCCATCACGCACCGCCAACACTTCCGCGGCGACGCTGATCGCGATCTCCGACGGATGCTTGCCGCCAACACCGATGCCGATCGGCGAATGCACGCGCGCCACATCGTCCGGCGCGAAGCCCTGCGCGAGCAGCGACGTGCGGAAGCGCGCCCACTTGGCGCGGCTGCCGATCAGGCCCAGCACCCGCAGGCCGCGCGGCACCAGCATCCGCAAACACTCGAAGTCGCGCCGGTGGCTGTGGCTCATGAGATAGACCAGCGAGTGCGCCGGCACCGGCGGAAAGTCGAGCAACGTGTCTTCCGGCGCCTCGAGCAGCCGCCGCGCTCGCGGGAAACGCTCTGCGGTGTTCCACTCCGGCCGGTCGTCGAGCACACTCACGTCGAGATCGAGTGGTGCCAACACCGTCGCCACGGCCTGCGCCACGTGCCCAGCTCCCACCAGGACGACATGCAGACGCGGCGCATGCACCGTGAACAGCACCTGCACCTCCCCGCCGCAACATTGATCCCGCGACGCATTGAGGAAATAGGTTCGCAACTCGCAGGTGGCCGCCGCGGGATCCGCCAGGCGTGCCGCCAGCAGCCGCCGCGCATCGGCCAGCGCATCGTGCTCCAGCCCGCCACCGCCGATCGTGCTCTCGATCGACCCATCGGCGCGCAGCAGCATGCGGGCGCCCGGCTCGCGCGGCGCCGAGCCCGCGACGTGCGCCAGGGTCAGCACCACGAACGCCTCGCCGGCGGCTTCGAGCGCGGCCAGTCGCGCGTGGGTCAGCGGCATCGGATCCATGACGTCGAGGCTACGCCTCCGCGCGGTGCCGGGGCAAGCACCACGCTCAGCCCTTCGCCGCCGCGCAAATCGCCGCCACGGCCGGATGCGTGACCCGACGTTCCAACGAGATCGCGTAGTACCGCTCGCGCACCTCCTCGGTGCGTCCGATCACCTGCACTCCGTGTTGCTGCTTCACCTCTGCTTCGATGGCGGTGGGCGCGGCGAACGCCCCGGCGCCGTGCTGTCCGAAGACCTTGACCAGCGCGGAATCGTCGAACTCGCCCACCACCTCCAGCGCGACATCGTGCTGACGCGTCCACTGATCCAGCGAACGACGCAGCGCGGTCGCCGGCGTCGGCACCAAGAATGGGGCGCGCGCCAAACTCGCCGGGAAACCGCGGCGCAGCGCGCGCGCCAGCCGCGGCGCCGCGAAGAAACTGACGCCGCACTCGAGCAGCAAATGGTGGAAGGCCTTCACGCCCACCGTCGGCGGCAGCGGCGCGTCGCTGATCACCACGTCGAGTTCGTGCGTCGCCAGCAGCGCGCACAACCGGGCCGACTCGTCCTCGCGCACTTGCAAGCGCACGCCCTCTCCCGCCGCTAGCGCCGGTGCCAGCAGGCGATGCGCGACCAGCTTCGGCACCACGTCCGCGACCCCCACGCGCACGTGCAGCGGCCGCGCCGGCGCGTGGCCTGCGAGGACACTCGTCAACTCGCGGCCGAGCGCGAAGATCTCGTCGGCGTACGACAGCGCCAGTTGTCCGGTCTCGGTGAGCACGAGCCGCTTGCCGCGCCGCTCGAAGAGCGCGACGTCGAACACGCTCTCCAATTGCCGGATCTGCGCGCCGATGGTCGGCTGCGCGAGGCCGAGTTCCGCCGACGCCTTCGCCAAGGAGCCGGCGCGCGCCGTGACCCAGAAATAGAGCAGGTGGTGGTAGTTCAATTGCCGCATCGCCGTCTCCGCGGTTAGAAGGTCTGCCCTTTCGATGACGCGCATATTATCTCATTTTTTCGCAGACGGCGATCTCCGATACTTCTTCACGTCGCACGGGGCGACACACGAGACATCCAGACAGGAGAGACGACATGCGCTTCGACATCCGCGGTCCCAAGGACCTGATGACCCCTGACCTGATCCAGCACACCGAGCGCCGGCTCGACTTCGCGCTCTCGCGCTTCCGGCACATGATCCACCGCGTCGCGGTCCACCTCGGCGACGTCAACGGCCCCAAGGGCGGCATCGACCAGCGCTGCCACGTGGTGGCGCGCGTGCGCACCGGCGCACCGCTGGTCATCATCGAGCGCGACAGCGACCCGCTGGCGCTCATCGACCGCGCCGCTGACCGGCTCGGCCACGCGGTGAGCCGCCGCGTGGACCGCCGCCGCGGTGCCCGGCAGTCGCCCTGCATGGCCACCTTCGCCACGCGTCCGGAGGTTGCGTAAGTGGCGGTCGCCGAGCTCGGCACGTGGGCGGGCTGGACCGCCTTCCTCGTGGTGGTGGGCGCGATGCTGGCGGTGGACCTCGGCGTCCGGCAACGGACGCCCCACCGTCCCAGCGTCCGCCGGGCCGCGTGGTGGAGCGCCGCGTGGTTCGCGGTGGCCATCGCCTTCACGGCGGGCGTCGCGCTCACCCGCGGCTCCGAAGCGGGCTGGAGCTTCGCGTCGGCGTACCTGATCGAAAAGGCGCTGAGCCTCGACAACATCCTGGTCTTCGCCGTGCTGTTCCAGGCGTTCGCGGTGCCGGATACGGCGCGCCACCGCGTGCTGTTCTGGGGCGTGATCGGCGCGCTGGTGATGCGTGCCGCGATGCTCATCGGCGGCGCGGCGTTGCTCGACGCGGCGCACTGGATGATCTACGTGTTCGGCGCGGTGCTCTTGCTGACCGGTATCAAGTTGCTGCGCGGCGGCGGGGCGCATGGCGACGCCACACGGCATCCCTTGTATCGGCTGTTCCAACGCTGGGTCCCGACGACCGAGACCTATCACGGCGCGCGCTTCTGGGTGACCGAGAACGGCATCCGCAAAGCGACACCACTGCTCGCCGTGCTCGTGCTTGTCGAACTGACGGACCAACTGTTCGCTCTCGACTCGCTGCCGGCGGTGCTCGGCGTGTCGCACGATCCGTTCATCGTGGTGACGTCGAACGCGCTCGCGGTGCTCGGCATGCGATCGCTGTACTTCTGCCTCGAAGGCGTGACGCATCGCCTGCGCTACCTCAACGCGGGGCTGGCGACGGTGCTGGTGTTCGTCGGGGCGAAGATGCTGCTCGAGGATGTCTACAAGGTGCCGCCGGCGCTGTCGCTCGCGGTGATCGCGCTCATCCTCACAACGGCGGCGGCGTGCAGCCTGGTGGCCACACGCCGCGAACGCGAACGTGCGGAGACGGCGCCGAACGCGCCGCTCCCCGCTATGGGTCGATCTTGACCGGCGTGCCCGGCACCCAGGCGCCGTGCTTCGCGCCGGCGACGATGCTGCGCTTCCAGATCGGCACTCGCGTCTTGATCGCGGTGACCGCCCAGTCGATGGCGGCGAACGCCTCGGCCCGATGCGGCGCCGACACCGACACGCCGAGGCTCGGCGTGTTGAGTCCGACGCGGCCGAGCGTGTGATGCACGGCGATCGAGGTGAGCTGGAAATTCAGCGCCGCCTCGTGGGCGACGCGCATGAGTTCTTCATCAGCCAGCGGGCGTGCCGCTTCGTACTCGAGCGCTTCGACCGTGCCGTCGTCCAGCACATCGTCGCGCGTGGTGCCGAGGAACGTGACCACCGCACCGGCGTGCGGCGAGCGCACCAACGCTTCGAGATGCGGCGGGTCGATGGAGGGACCTCCGACCTGCACCCAGCGTACGGGGCCCCGCACGTGCAAGGTCTGTTCGCGTCCGATCATGTGTCCCTCGCCTTTCCTGATCGCGTCCACGGCCCGTGGGCCGCGACGCGCATCCTATCCGCCGGAAACCGGCGGGATGACATCCACCACGGCGCCGGCGTGCAAGCGCGTCCCGCTCGCCGCCCACGCATTGTCGATCGCCAGGGCGCACTGCGGCCGCAGCGTCTCGAGCGCCGGCATGCGGGTCACCAGCACCTCCCACAGCGCGTCGGTGGTGGCCGCGTGCGGCAGTGCCAGCGTGAGTTCGCGCTGCGTCGCGTGATCCGCGGCGGGCCCGTGGAGCCGCACCCGCACGTCGATCGTCCCCGTCAGCTCGAAGCTGCCTGGCTGCTGCGCGTGCGGATCCATTAGAGGACGCTGCCTCGCACCACCGGATAGATGTCCGCCTCGTCGCCGGCGGCGAGTGTCGCGTGCGGCGGAATCAGCACGAAGGCCGAGCTCCGCGTCAGCGGCAGGAGGCTGCCGGAGTCGAGACTGCCCACGTCGACGGTCGCTTCCAAGCGGCTGGCCGACGGCGACACAGCGCCGAGCGCCGCCCACCACCGTCCGCCGGGATTGTCGACCGCCGACGTGATGATCGCTCGCGCAGGCGCCCGTCCGGCTGCCGTCGACATCGGCGCGCGGCCGTGCCATGCATCGAACACGGGTCTCGCGAACAGCACGTATGTCGCCAGGACGGAGAGCGGGTTCCCCGGCAGTGCGACGATCAGCTTACCGGCGCCGTCCGCGAACACGGAAAACGGACGGCCGGGGCGGAAGTTGACGCCGCGCACCACCGCACGAGCCCCACAGGCCTCCGCGGCCGCCGCGACGTGGTCGCGGTCGCCGACGGAAATGCCGCCCATGGTGATCACAGTGTCCGCCTCCGCGAGAGCGCGCTTCAATGACTCGATGGTCCCATCGAGAGAGTCGGGCACGTAGTGCGTGCCGGCATGGACGAGCCCGTCCGCCTCCAGCAACGCACGCAGCAACGGCGTGTTGCTGTCGAAGATGCGGCCCGGCGGAAGCCCGGCGGTGTCGGCGCCCAGCGGCACGATCTCATCGCCGGTGCTCAGCAGCGCGACGCGGTGCGCGGCGAAGACCGGGACACGCGCTTCGCCAGCGCTCGCGAGCACCGCGAGTTCGCGCGGCCCGAGCGTGGTGCCGCGTGCCGCCAAACGGGTCCCGCGCGGCAAACTGTGGCCGGCCGGGCGCACGCAGTCGCCGGACGCCACCGCTTCGCGGAAGCGCACGCGGCGGCCAGGGCCGTCGACCTCGACGTCTTCCTGCGGGATGACGCCGACGAGACCGTCCCCGAGCGGGGCGCCGGTGAGGATGCGCGCCACCGCGTCGTCTCGCGTCCACGGCGACGGCGCATCGCCGGCGTGGATCTCCCCCGCGAGCGGCAGCCAATCGGTGGCGCCGACGAGGGCCGCTGGATAGGCGTAGCCGTCCATCGCCGAGCGGGCGAAAGCGGGTTCGTCGTGGCGACAGACGACATCGGCGGCAAGGGTGCGGCCGCGCGCTTCAAGCAAGGCGGCCTCATCGATGCGCGGTGCGCGCGGCACGGCAAGGATGGCGCGCAAGGCGTCGTCCCGTTCGATCAGCGCTTTGCGGCCGCCGTGCGTACCGCCGCCGTGCGCGGCGTGACGATGGCCGCAGCCCCCGCCGGTGGCCGGCGCCATGTCGTGATCGCCACCGCGGGCGGTGTCGACGGCGTGGGGCAGCAGGTCGGTGAGCATCGCCAACTGCTCGCCCACCGCGCGCGGACTGCCGGGCAGGTTCACCACGAACGTCGCCCCCACCAATCCGCTGACCGCGCGGGACAAGACGGCGGTGGCGATCACCTGTGCGCTCTCGCGACGGAGATGTTCGTCGATGCCGGGCGTGACGCGGTCGAGCACACGGCGCGTCGCTTCCGGCGTCACGTCGCGCGGGCCGAAGCCGGTGCCGCCGCAGGTAACGACGATATCGGCACCGGCGCACAGCGCGCGCAGCGCGGTTTCGATGGCGTCGGCCTCGTCGGCGACGATCTGCGTCGCGACGACCTCGTGCGCGGCGCCCGCCGCCCAGTCGCGCACTACGGCGAGGCAGCCGTCGGCGCGTTCGCCGCGCGCGGCGCGGTCGCTGACGACGAGAGCGGCCACGCGGCTCATCGCGCGCGCTCCTCTGCTTGCCAGTCGCCGCTCTTGCCGCCCGACTTCGCGGTCACGCGCACATCGTCGATGACCGCGCCCCGATCGACCGCCTTGATCATGTCGTAGACGGTGAGGGCGGCGATCGCGGCGGCGGTGAGCGCTTCCATCTCGACGCCGGTGACGTCGCGCGCCGTGGCCTGCGTGGTGATGCGCACGCCGGCGTCCTCCATCGTGCAGTCGACCTGGATGTCGTCGAGACGAATCGGATGGCAGAGGGGAATCAACTCGGGCGTGCGCTTGGCGCCGAGGATGCCGGCGAGTCGCGCGGTGGTCAGCGCATCGCCCTTCGGCAAATCATGCGCGAGGAGTCGGTCACGCACCGCGTCGCTGACACGTACCAGCGCCGTGGCGCAGGCAACCCGTCGCGTGACGTCCTTGCCGGAGACGTCCACCATGCGCGGCCGGCCGGCGGCGTCGAGGTGCGTCAGGCGCGGCGACTCGTCGGCCATGCGGTCGCTACCCGCCGATCGTGGTCATCACCGGCACACCGGCCGGCGGATGGTGCGGATTGAGTCCATTCTCGAACGGCTTCATCGCCAGAGCCTCGGCGATGCGCGAATCGAGCGCCGCCGCATCGACATGGCCGTTCACGGCGGGCGACAGGTCGATGCCGCGATCGAGATAGAGGCACGGCCGCAACTCGCCGCGTGCGGTGAGCCGCAGACGCGTGCACGAATCGCAGAACTTGTGGCTGATACCGGTGATGAAGCCGAGGCGCCCGCGGAAGCCGTCGACCTCGTACATGCGCGCGACGCCTTCGTCGTACGGCAACCCGCGCAACACCACGCCAAGGCCGTCTTCGATCCGCGCGATCATTTCGGGCGCCGGCAGCCAGCGCTCCGGCGTCCAACCATTCCCCGCGAACGGCAAGAACTCGAGCAACCGGACGTCCAGCGCGTGCTCGCGCGCCAACCCGGCGAACTGCAGCAGCTCGTCGTCGTTCACCCCGCGCTGGATCACCGCGTTGAGTTTGCGATGCGTGAACGGTCGCGCCAGCATGCCGTCGAGCGCGCCGCGCACCGCGTCCACCGCGTCGACGCCGCAGAAGCGGTGGAATCGCTCACGGTCGAACGTGTCGAGCGACAGATTGATGCCGGCGACGCCGGCGTCGACCAACGCATCGAGGTGCTTCTCGAGCACCACGCCATTCGACGTGATGCCGACGAATTCGACGCCCGGCAGCGCCCGCACCCGCGCCGCAAGCTGCGTGAGGCCGGGGCGCAGCAGAGGTTCGCCGCCGGTGAGGCGGATCTTCGACGCCCCGCGCTCGGCCAGCGCGCCGATGGTGGCCACCAGGTGATCGTCGGTCATGCCGCGCGCCGCCGCGCCGTACTGCAGGGCGGCGGGCCGGCAATAGGTGCACTTGAGGTTGCAGCGGTCGGTGACCGAGACGCGCACGGAGGTGTGGCGTCGGCCGAAGGCATCGGTGAGCGCGTCCGGACGCACCGGCTGGACCGGCGGCGGCATCACGGGAGGCGCGAAGGGTGGGGCGGAGTGCATGGGCGCTAGTGTGCCATGCCCGGCGTGGCGGTGCAAACCGTGCCGACGCGGCGCGGACCCGGCGCCCGGCCGGCCCTCCAGTGGCTGCCCTGGCCTG
Organism: Candidatus Eiseniibacteriota bacterium; assembly: GCA_044229145.1. Taxonomy (GTDB): domain Bacteria; phylum Eisenbacteria; class RBG-16-71-46; order CAZEPH01; family CAZEPH01; genus JBKJUD01. The sequence continues at coordinate 39,314 of JBGATO010000005.1, forward strand.
TCCATCTCGTCCCCTGCCCTCCCTGCCTGTACATCACGGCATGTCGAAGAGGAGCGCCTCCGCATCCTCGACGCCCTCCACCCGCAACGCGCCTTCGCCTTCGATTCGCGCGCCGTCCCCCGCCTGAAGCGTCCGGTCGCCCAGACGGACGGTGCCGCGGGCCACATGGAGATAGCCGTAGCGCCCGGGCGCGAACGTGTGCTCGGCCGCCTCGCCGGCCGCCAGAACGGTGGCGTGGATGTCGGTGTCCTGGTGGATGGTCAGGCTGCCGTCGCGGCCGCCCCGCGAGGCGACGACACGCCAGCCGCCCCGGCGTTCTTCCACCGGAAACGCGCGCTGCTCGTACCCCGGTGAGAGACCGGCCCGCTCTGGGAGGATCCAGATTTGGAGGAAATGGAGCCCGGCATCCGGCGCGGCGTTGAACTCGCTGTGCAGCACACCGGTGCCGGCGCTCATGCGCTGCACGTCGCCCGGGCGGATCACCGAGCCGGTGCCCATGCTGTCGCGATGCTGGAGGGCGCCGTCCAACACGTAGCTGACGATCTCCATGTCGCGGTGCCCGTGCGTCGGAAACCCGGCGCCGGGGGCGACGGTGTCGTCGTTGAGGACGCGCAGAGTACGGAACTGCGTCCACGCCGGGTCGTGATAGTCGGCGAACGAGAACGTGTGCCAGGTGTCGAGCCAGCCGTGTGCGCCATGCCCGCGCTCGGCCGCCCGTCGGACGTCGATCATCGCAACCTCCCGTGGCCGCCGGCCCCGATGGCCGCGCGGCACCGGAAGGGATAGATGCAGCCGCGCGGCACTTCGGCGCGTCCGGCGGCTACCAGCGCAGCGTCACCCCGATGGTCGGCAGGAACGGGAAGCCGTTGAGCGCCTCCCGCTGCAAACGCGGCCGGTCCGCCGCGAGATCGGGCGCCAGAGACGGCGAATAGTCGATCACGTTCTTGCGCGCCAGCAGGTTGATGATGTCGAGATAGAGATCCCAATCGCGCCCGCCCCATCGTGGGGACCACGTCAGCCGCACGTCGACTTCCTGGAACGACGGCAGCCGCCCGTTCGCCAGCGTGGTGACGCCGTCGAAGCGCGGAATCCAGATGAGATCGCCCTGCGCGGTGCGCTCCGGCACGATGTGCCCGAACGAATCCACCACGGTGGACACCGTGACGCCGTCGGGCCGGTCGTACGGGAAACCGCTCGCGTACTTCGCGGTCGTCCCGAGCGTCCACTTCTCGCCGAGGCGATAGGTGAGCACCGCGTTGAAGGTGTGCCGGCGATCGTAGTCGAACGGCAGCGTACGCCCGTACACGGTGCGGCGGGCGATGCCGTAGGTGTAGCTCGCGTAGCCGAACAGGCGATCGTCGGCCATGCCGCGCTTCTCGAGGTACAGGTCGATGCCGCGCGCGAGTCCCGTCGCGTCGTTGCCCGGCAGCGCGGTGATCTGCTTCGCGGTCGGAATCTCGGCGAGCAGGCTGTCAGGGAATCGGTACGAGGCCAGACGCGCAGCCTGCTCCGCGTCCGTCTCGAGCCGCCCGACCACGAGGTCGTCGAACGATTTGAGATAGAGCTCGGCCTGCGCCTTCCACGTGCCCGGCAGCAGCCGCTCGATGCCGAGGATGTAGTGCTGCGCGTGTTCGCTCGTGAGATCGAGCGGCCCCGGTGCGTCGAGGCGCACGAAATAGTCCGCGTCGATGAACTTCTCGTAGCCCGGCGTCTGCGCGAACGCGCCGGTGGCGAAGCGCAGCGTCGTCGCTTCGTCCGGCTGGAGCGACACGGCGGCGCGCGGCTGCCAGTCGGCACGCTCGTGAATGGTCGCGTAGTCGCGACGCAGGCCGGCGGTGAACTTCAGGCGCTCACCCATCGACATGTCATCTTGCACGTAGGCGGCCCAGCGCGTGGTCGGGCGTCCGACCAGCAGCGTGTCCGGCGATGCCGCGCCGCCGCGCACGTCGGTGGGATTGCCCACCGCCGGATTGCGATCCGACGCCGGATCGAGATGGAACCGCACATCGGTGCGCTGCGCGTGCACTTCCCCGCCGATTGTCAGCAAGTGCGCGCCGTGCTGCATCGACATGTCATCGCGCAGCATGCCGTCGCGGATCTTGATGTAGCGGTCGAAGATGACGGTGGCGGTGCGGGTGGTGTCGCCGGTGTTCGGAATCTTCGACTTCACATCGAAGCTGCCGTCGAAGTCGAGGCGGTCCGGATTTTCGTACCACGACGCGGTGAACTTGTTGACGGCGCCCTTGCGGCCACGTGTCCACGTCACGCCGCCGACGTCGTTGTGCGCGTTGTTGAAGAAGTTCGCGTCGACGTTGTTCGTGGTCGACGTGATGTCCGCGTTGGTGCGCTCGTGGCTGACCAGGCCGAACGCCGAGATGCGATCGCGCGGCGAGGCTTGCAGCGCCAGCTTGCCCTGGAAGTCGAGGAAGCTGGGAAGCGTCGTCCCGGCGATGCTGTTGGCGATGAGGTCATAGTAGGTGCGGCGCGTGGTGAGCAGCCAGGTGCCGCGATCGCCGCCGCCGAGGCTGCGCGGCAGCGGCCCGCCGGCGACGATGTTGGCGTCCGTGATACTCATCGACGCGACACCGTTGCGGCCGGTCGCGTCGCCGTCCTTGTTCGACACCAGCAGGAGCGACGACAGGCGGTTGCCGTACTTCACCGGGAAGCCGCCGCCACTCAGCGTGAAGTCGGACACCGCTTCCGGGTTGAATGCCGAGAGCAAGCCGAACACGCGATACGGGTTGTAGATCTCGACGTCGTCGAGCAGCACGAGGTTCTGATCCGGCCCGCCGCCGCGCACGCTGAGGCGCGAGCTGAAGTCAGTGGTGCTCACCACGCCCGGCAGCGTCGACAGCGTGCGGAACACGTTTTCGAGCGTGCCCGGCGTGTCCTTGACGACGCGCGGCGCCACCGGGAACACGCTCGGCGTCTGCTCCTTCTTGAGCCGCGAGTCGCTGACATGCACCGTCGCGCCCGCCACCGGCAAACGTCCGAGACGGATCTCGAGCGGCGCGACGCCCGACGCGGTGAGGGTGACGCTCACCTGCTGCGTGCGGTATCCGAGCTTCACGACCTTCAGCACCACCGGACCGTACGGCAGTTGATCGAAGGAGAACGCGCCGTCGGCCTTGGTGGTGACGCCCCGCTTCCACTGCGGCAAGAGGATGTTGGCGCTGACGAGCGCGTCGCCGGATGCGGAGTCGCGCACGACGCCGGTGAGGGATCCGCGGAGCGCGTCCGCCGCCATGACCGGGCGCGCCGACAGCACGCCGCACAACACACCTAGAAGCGCGGCCACACGCCACGCACGATTCAATGGGTTTCGCATGGGTGGGAACGCTACCGACTCTCGCGCGGGCGGACAAGCTCCACCGGCGACACGCCCGTCAGATGTCACGACGAAGTCTCCTCGGATTATCACAGGGAAGGCGCGCAGGGGCTCCTGGGTTCCCCGGCGCGCCTTGTGGGACGCCTTGGCCGCCGCCGAGGTCTCGCCGCGTAACACTCCGCACGGCTGACCGCGGGCGGCGCGTGTGCTACCGTGCTCGCTGCTCGCCTCGCCCTGCACCGCGTGTCCCTTCGGCCGACCAGGAGTCCACCCGTGCTGCCCTTCACGCCCCGCCGCGCGTTCGCGCGCGCCGCCGTCCTCGTCTTCGCGACCTGTGCCGTCTCGCGCGCCGTCGCCACGCCCGCGCCTGTCGACACCACGACGAGCGACCGCGCCCACTGGAACGTCGCCAACCCGCCCGGCCCGCACCACGACGCAACCATCGACGTGCGCGAAGGCACGTGGATGTCGCTCGATCTCTCGCCCGACGGACGCACGCTGGTCTTCGACCTGCTCGGCGACCTCTATACGATGCCGGTAACCGGCGGCGAGGCGACGCCGCTCACGCAAGGCGTCGCGTGGGACGAGCAGCCGCGCTTCTCCCCCGACGGCCGCCGCATCGCCTTCACGTCGGACCGCGGCGGCGGCGACAACATCTGGGTCATCGACGCCGACGGCTCGCACCCGGCGCAGGTGACGAAGGAGTCGTTCCGGCTGCTCAACTCGCCGGCCTGGTCGCCGGACGGCGACTACATCGTCGCACGCAAGCACTTCACCTCGACGCGCTCGGCCGGCGCCGGCGAAATGTGGCTCTACCACCGCACCGGCACCGGCAGCGGCGTGCAAATGACGAAGAAGACGAGCGAGCAGAAGGACACCGGCGAACCGGTGTTCTCGCCCGACGGCCGCTATCTCTACTACTCGTACGACGCCACCGGCGGCCCGAACTTCCTCTACAACAAGGACCCGAACCCGGGCATCTACGCGATCAACCGGCTCGATCGCGTGAGCGGCGAGACCGATGTGCTGGTGAGCGGCGCCGGCGGCGCCTGCCGCCCGACGCCGTCGCACGACGGTCGCCAGCTCGCGTTCGTCCGCCGCGTGCGCTATGTGACGACGCTGTTCGTGCGCGATCTCGCGAGCGGTGCCGAGCGCGCCGTGTACAGCGGCCTCGAGCGCGACATGCAGGAGACCTGGGCCATCCACGGTGTCTACCCGACGATGGCGTGGACGCCCGACGACAAGGCGATGTTCCTGTGGGCCGGCGGCCGCATCCTGCGCGTCGACATGGCGAGCGGCACCGCCACCGAGATTCCCTTCCACGTCACCACGACGCGGCAAATCACTGACGCGGTACGTTTCCCGCAGCAGGTCGCGCCGGCGCAGTTCCACACCAAGATGCTGCGCTGGGTGCGCGTCGCGCCCCAGGGCGATCGCGTCGTCTACCAAGCACTCGGTCACCTCTACGTGAAGGCGTTGCCGAACGGCGCGCCGAAACGCCTCACCACGCAGACCGATCACCTCGAGTTCTATCCGTCGTGGTCGCGCGACGGCCGCTCGATCGTCTACGTGACGTGGGACGACTCGCTGCTCGGCAGCGTGCGCATGGTGCCGGCGAGCGGCGGGGCCAGCCGCGTGCTGACGCGCGAGCCCGGCCACTACCTCGAGCCCACGGTCTCGCCCGACGGCCGCACCGTCGTCTACCGCAAGTCGCGGGACGGCTACCTGCGTTCGCCGCTGTGGTCGAGCGATCCCGGCATCTACGCGGTGGCTACCGCAGGCGGCGCGCCGCGCCGGATCAGCCGCGACGGCGGCCAGCCGCAGTTCGGCGCCGACAACGATCGCGTGTACCTGTTCGACGTCGCCGGCGCGGACGAAGACGACCGCTCGCTGTTCAGCCTGCGGCTCGACGGCACCGACAAGCACGTGTTCCTGCACGGCGGCTACCTCACCGACGTCGCCGTCTCGCCCGACGAGAAGTGGGTCGCCTTCACGCAGGATCAGAACGCCTTCGTCGCACCCTTGGTGCGCGCCGGTTTGCCATACGACATCGGCAGCGACATGCGCTCGATGCCGGTCAAGCGGGTGGCGCGCGACGCGGGCGGCAACCTCGGATGGTCGGGCGACGGCCGCATCCTGTTCTGGTCGCTCGGCCCCACGCTCTACGCGCGGCCGGTGCTGCAATCGTTCGCGTTCTTGCCGGGCGCGCCGGACTCGCTGCCGGCGCCGACCGATCACGGCATCGACATCGGTTTCGACGCGACGCAGGACGTGCCGAGCGGCGCGCTCGCGCTGACCGGCGCGCGGCTGGTGACGATGAAGGGCGACGAGATCATCGAGGACGGCACCGTGGTCGTGCGCGGCAACCGCATCGCGGCCCTCGGCCCACGCGGCAGCGTCGCGGTGCCGGCGGACGCCAAGGTCGTCGACGTGCGCGGCGCCACGATCACGCCCGGCCTCGTCGACGTGCACTGGCACGGCGCGATGTCCGGCGAGCAGATGCAGCCCGAGGAGTCGTGGGTGCTCGACGCCTCGCTCGCCTTCGGGGTCACCACGCTCCACGATCCGTCGAACGACACGCAGGCGATCTTCTCATCGAGCGAGATGCAGAAGGCCGGCCTGTTGCGTGGCCCGCGCATCTTCTCCACCGGCACCATCCTCTACGGCGCGAAGGGCGACTTCCACGCACAGGTCGATTCGCTCGGCGACGCGCTGTTCCACCTGCGCCGCATGCAGGCGGTCGGCGCGTTCAGCGTGAAGAGCTACAACCAGCCGCGCCGCGACCAGCGCCAGCAGGTCATCGAAGCCGCACGCGAACTCGGCATGATGGTGGTGCCCGAGGGCGGCTCGCTGTTCCCGCACAACATGACGATGGTGGTGGATGGCCACACCGGCGTCGAGCACTCGCTGCCGGTCGCCAAGATCTACTCCGACGTCACGCAGATGTGGGGCGCCTCGCACACCGGCTACACGCCGACGCTCGGCGTTGCCTACGGCGGCATCATGGGCGAGAACTACTGGTATGCGAAGACGCACGTGTGGGAGGACGCGCGGCTCACGCGCTTCGTGCCGCGCCGGCTACTCGACGCGCGCAGCCGCCGCCCCTTCACCGCGCCTGACGAAGAGTGGAATCACATCGCCGCGGCGAAGAACGCCAAGGCGCTGCTCGACGCCGGCGTCAGCGTGCAGCTCGGCGCGCACGGCCAGCGCGAAGGCCTCGCCGCGCACTGGGAGATGTGGATGTTCGTGCAGGGCGGCATGACACCGCACGAGGCGCTGCGCTGCGCAACGCTCAACGGTGCGCGCTACCTCGGCCTCGACGGCGACATCGGCTCGCTCGAAACCGGCAAGCTCGCCGACTTGATCGTGTTCGACACCAACCCACTGGCCAACATCCGTGACAGCGAAGCGATTCGCTTCGTGATGCAGAACGGCCGCCTCTACGACGGCGTGCGGCTCGACGAGGTCGGCAACCACCCGCGCCGCCGCGCCCCGCTCTACTTCGAGCGGGCCAACGGCGAAGGCGGCACGGCCACCACCGGCACCGCAGACGAGGATTAGCAGACCACGCCAACTCGCTGACATGCCACCAGTTCAAGCGCCGGCTCCGGGGCGAGACGCCGGACGCTCCTGCCCTCGCCTCGGCGCCCATCGCGCGGCCGCCGGGGCGAGGTGGGGCCTCCCCGGCGGCCGCTGCGCCTCTGAGCTAGGGTACCGCGCGCAGGACGCGGCCACGCAGCCGCTCCGCCCCTGCCTCGACCTCGGTGAGATAGAGCCCGGCCGGCACCTCACGGCCTGCCGCATCGCGGCCATCCCAGCGGATCGCGTTCTCGCCGGCACGCGCGCCCGGCACCGGAATCCGCGACACCAATCGGCCGCCCGCTGTGTAGATCGTCACCGTCGCTGGCTGACTGCCCGCGAGCGTGAAGCGGATCTCCGGATGCGCCGGCGCGGGAGTGACGAGCGCGAAGGTCTGGAGCGCCGCGCCTGCCTTGGGCGAAGCGCCCGAGAACGCGTCGCGCGAGATCCACGTGTGGTAGTCGCCGCCGCGCGCCGCGTAGCCTGACAGCGTCCAGCCAATCCCTGTGGTTTGCGGATCCGCCGCTGCACCGTTGTAGTCGCCCCAGCGCCCGCCCCAGTACGCATCAACTCCTTCGCGGAGCATGGTTGCCGAAGGAAACGCGGTGTCCGCGGCGCGCAACCCAATCGCGGTCGCGCTCACGCAGTCGTGCGTCGACGACCGCGACGCGGCGATGTAGACGTTCCCGAGCGCGTCGACGCCGATGCCCGGATACGAGTAGTAGGCGCCGTTGCCGCTCGAGCCGTAGGTGAGGTCGCGCACCCGCGTCGCCGTCGACGTGTTGATGGTGAGCAGGCGCACGGCGCTGACATCGTCATAGGCTTCCGTGAAGCCGGTGTAAAGTGTGCCCGCCAGCCACGACGGCGCGGCCACGCGGCAATCGCCCGCGCTGTAGTCGGGGACCAGCACGCCGCACTGCTTCGCGGTTGGCGGCAGCGCGTAGGCGCCGCACGCCACCACCCCGAGACGGACCAACGAGACGCCCAACGGCCCTTTGTCCGGCACGATCTTCCACAACTGCACCGAGCTCCCGCCCAACCGCTTGCTGTCGACCAAGAACTCGGTGGTCGTCGAGCTGAGCGACATCGCGGGCGCCAGGCAAAGGGCCAGCGCGCCGTCCGCATCGGTCATGCGCGTGAACTCGATCGTCGTGGGGACGCTGCCAATGCCGTACAGCGTCTCCTTCGGCAACACACGGATCTTGGCGAACTGGAACTCGTCGCGGTCGAAGGTGAACATGTTGCCGCTGACGTACACGCGGTCGTTGTCGTAGCCGAGCATCGGGAAGTCGAGCCACGTCGCGTTGGACGTCCCGCCATCGCTCGTAATGTCGAACACGCGATTGACGAAGCCGCTGGTCAGCGTGCTGGAAAGCGTCACCGAGACGTACAGCGAGCATGTCCGCGCGGCGTCGTCCTTCCCGACGCAGACGAACACGAATCGCTGGCGCAGCACGTCGTAGAAGGCGCGCGGATCGAAGAGATTCATCGTCGCGCCGGCGCGGAACCATTCGGTCCAGGTGTGGAGCGCGAACTGCGTCCCGCTTGATTTCGTCCAGCCCGCCCAGCCGTCGTTGGTGACGGTCAGCACGTGCGGTCCACCGACCGCGATGGACGCGTCGTACGGCACGAACTTGTCGAGATTGCCGACGCCCTCGACGCCGAGTTGCTGCACCAGCGGCACCGGGGCCGTGCGCCCGAGGGTCGTCTCCTCGATGATCTCGGCGCCCCCGAGACGCACTCCCGCGGGACGTGGCGGCAGATCGCGCGGCAATACCGCATAGCCGTCCTCGATCTCCGGATGCCCCGCTGCGACCGCGCGGGCGCCCGCCGCCGGGAAGGGATCCGCCTCGAGTTCGCGCGCCGTCACCACCCACGTCCGGCCGGCACCCGCCTGCGTGGCCTGCCCCGGCCACACGACACCGTCGGCGGCGCGTGCAGGCTCTACCGTGAGGGCGATCGCGGCACCGACGGCCAGCCCGTACATCAGAATCTGTCGCATGTGTCCTCCGTCGCGCGCTCCGTGCGCGCTGGTGGACACACCCTACGGGGACGCTCGTGCGGCGGGACTGTGGCTCGTGCCTATGGCTGGCATTGACGGCGTTTATGGCCGGGCCGGATCGCCCACCCTTGGCCGGACACGCGAGAAACTTCGCCGATTGTGGGAACGAATGGCCGACCGAGGGGTTCAGGAGACCACACCGGATGTTTCGTCCGGCTCCCCCGTCTCGCCATCCCCATCGCCGACTTCCACACCGGAACCCGTCGCGTGCCCTCAGTCCTGCTTCGATCGCGCCGCTCATTGGCGGCGGGTGCCTGCGCCCTCGTGTGCGCCGCGCTCGCCGCAGGGTCCGCACACGCTGGTGAAGCCGTGCAGAATCCGCCGGTCGAATGGATCGCCGCGGGCAGCGCCTACGTCGACACGTTCACCGCCGAGCCCGGCACCGTGCGCGACGCCGCCGCCGCCATCTTGCTCCACGACGGCTGGCGCTTCGCGGCCACGAACGATTCGCCGGACACCCTGACCTCGGCGTGGAAGCCGCTCGACAAGCTGTTCGTCCGCTTGCTGTTCGGCAATGTGCAGGCGCGCTGCCGCGTGACCTTCCGCGGCGTCGCCCCCGGGCGCACTCAGATCACCTTCCGCGCCGACGCGGCAACCCCGCGCACCGCCGCGCTCAGCGCGCTGCGCGCCAACGCCGATCGCGCCTACGCGAAAGCCGCGCGCGATTGGGCCGCGCACATGCGCCGCGTGCTCGCCGGCACCGACATGCCGCCGGCCGAGGCGTGGGCGGCCGCCCGCGAGATCGGCAAGGCGCCACCGCACGCCACGACACCGCCGTAGACGTCTACCGCAGCACCCGCACCGTTGCCTCACCCGCCCCACCGCGCAGCACGATCGTGTACAGACCGCGCGGCGCCGCACGCCACGCCGCCACACGATCCAGCACGAGCGACGTCGTGCCCGCGAACTCCCCGCGCCACAGCGTGCCGCGCACGCGGCCCGTCACGTCGACGAGATATGCCGCGCCCCGCTCATACAGCGGTCCGCGCAATTCCACCGTTCGCGCATCAGCCAGCCGGCAGTCGAGCCGCGCACCGCGCGCCGCCGGCGTGCCCGCCTCCACCACACGTGTCACCGGATCGAGTTGATGTCCGTGCCGAAACTGCGCGCGCACCTTCGAGACCTGCCCCGGCGACACCGTGTGCATGACACCGGCGACGTAGATGTGCGACGTGCGGGCCAACGGCGGCACCGGAACCACCAGCACGTACACGGAATCGCCCGGCGCCACCGGCCGCGGTCCGAGGCGCTCCGCGAGCAGCGTCGCGACCAGCGCCAGCGAGTCCCACTGCACGCTGTCCGGCAGCCAGCGCGGCGACTGGTAGACCCGCAACGAATCCAACGTCAGCGACCACGTCGCATCCGTGTTGACGAACGCATAGATCAGCGTGTCGAGCGCCGCCCCCACCGCCGGCTTCCAATTCGCGAAGAAGAAGCCGTGGTCGGGCAGCAGTTTCGTCCCCGCGAGCGGCGACGCGCCCGATGCCGCGTACTCGACGGTCACGTTGTCGAGATAGAGCTGATTGTCGTTGTTGAGATCACCCTCGCCCGTCAGGGTGAGTTCGGTATTCGGCTCGGCGTGATTGCCGTAACAGTGGACGTGGACGCGCCACGGGTGACCGCCACTGTTGTCGTCGGTCGACGTGTCGCCGTGCTGATACCAGTGCGGCGTGACGTCCCATTGGTAGTTCTCGAACCAGTAGTCTTCGGATTCGCTCTCGGCGACGTGGAAGTCGTACTTCAGGTCGGTCGCCTCTTTCTGCGCGTCGGTGGTGATCTTCTCGGACACCGAGACGTGACTCGAGGCGAATGCGGGGGTGGGGTTCAATGCCCAAAGCGCAAGGCCCGCCGCCCAGACGGCGGCCATGCGCACGCGGATCAGAGGCACCATGGTGTGACCTCCTCCGCACGCCGCGGGAACGCCGTACGTGAGTCGCGCCGGGAGGTCGCCCCGCGGCTGTGTGGTGGACGAACTGCGATACCACTCCCGCGCGCGCCGGCATCCACGATCGTGTCGATCCGAATGCCTGTCGATGTGCCGAGTCTAGCGCGCGTCCGCCGCCCCGCAAGCCACGCACAGCGCGCCGCGCCCTCAGGCGCACGCCCCACATGCGCAAGGCGGGACGACGTCTCCATCGTCCCGCCTCACAAGCAGCGGCGTCTTCGGCTTCACGAACGGAGTGTCGGCGGACACTCACGACCGGACAGCAAGCCGGTGGTGCGTTAGGTCAGATTCCACCGCAATTCGTGGCGCGGCCGACTCGGCCACGCAGCATCCTCCTCCAAACCTCGGGCCGCCGCCACGCGCGCCAACCGCTCGCGCGTGCGAATGCGCTTCCAGTACATCCGCTTGATCGCCCGTGGCAGATGCCACATCCCTCGGCGCGGTTCCAGTCGCGCACGCACCTCCTCGTTGATCGGTACGACCTCGTTGCCATAGCACTCCGGGTCGGCACAGCCGCCCAGCATGTTGTGGATGCACTGGAGTTGAGCGAGACCGCGTCGCAGCAATTTCTGCTGCCACGCGCGTTCAGGTTCCTGGCGACGGGTACGGCTCATCGAGCAATCCCTCCCCTGGTTCCAGAGGCCGCTGCATGGACAATGCTAGCACTTTCCGCGGCCGCGACAAGGGAGGTCGCATCGCACGGCCGAGGTGCCTGGCTGGGGCGGGCCGTGGGAGCGTGAGGATGTGACGTGTGGGGGTTGTCGGCAGGGGCTCGGCCGTGGGCCGGGGGGAATCGTTGGGGTGGTGGTGAGGGTGCGGGAAATCGCGGAGCGGAGAAGTGATGGAGGCGGCGACCGGAGTCGAACCGGTGTAGACGGTTTTGCAGACCGTTGCCTGGCCACTTGGCTACGCCGCCGCAGTTTGGTGCAGGCGGACGAATCTACCATCCCGTCCGGGGCCGGGCAAGCGGTTCCGCTCCACGCCGCGCGATCCGCCCCACGGGCGGACCGACCTGCGCGGCACCACCGGCGGCCCCTCCCTACCGCGTCTTCCTCTCCTCCTCCACGATCACCGCCACCGTCTGCGATCCGAGGGTGAACGCCGCGTGGAAGACGCCGTGCACCGCGACCTCGGCCCCATCACGCGGCGCGCCGTGCTTCTCCGAGACGACGAGGATCGTCCCGGTGTCGTCGGTGACCTGGAAGGTGCCGTAGTTCAGCACGCCGACGCCGCCCTTCGTGGTGCCGGCGACCCACACCGACTTCCCTTCGGACTGGCCGGGATCGTCGAGCAACCGGGCGATGGGCGTGCGCGAGTCACACCCGCTGAGGACGGCAAGCCACAACGCAAAAGCGCAGACGACGGAAGCGGAGGCGAAACGGCGAAGGGTCATGAGGGCGAATCTCCAGGTGGACTGCACCGGTGGGCGACGCGTGGGTGCGTGCGAGGCATCGCCGCGTCTCGGCGCTTAGAGGGGACGACGGCCCGCGCGGTTCCCGCGGCGCGCCACGGCGCGTCCGTGCGCGACACGCCGCCGCGCGCGCGGCGCGACCGTCGCGACCGGCGTACAAACACGTCGCCCCGTCCACCCGCGGCGCGGATGAACGGGGCGAGACGCGAAACGGCAGGCGCTAGGGCGCGATCACCGCCCGGCACACGTCGCTCGGGATCGGCGGCCAGGTGAGTCCGCCGTCGACGGTCTGGACCGCCCCGCCGGTGCAGCCGCCCGTCGAGTTCCCGTCGACGAAGCACGCACCGCTCGGCGCCTCGAACAACAGCACGTAGGTGGTGCCGGCGTTCAAGGTCACCTGCCGCGTGAAGCGGATCTTCGCGAGGGTCGCCGACGGGTAGGTGGGCGCCCCGCTGATCGAGAGTGGAGTGCTCGCGGTGATGAGCGACCCCGGCACGCCGCCGCCGGCGTCGGTGTAGATCGCCGCCTGGATCGTGAACGTCGGCGATCCGTTGTCGGACACCGGCACGAACACGCCGAGCGGCGTCGTGGTCGCGGTCGGGACGAACTGCTGCGCGACCTTCCACCCGAAGCTGGTCGAGATCCCCCACCCCGACGCGATCGGGCCGGGGCACAGGTTCATGATGGTGAGCTGGCCGTCGGGCGGCAGCTGGAGCGTGCTGCCGGAGCCCTGGATGAACGGCCGGGGCGCGGCGGCGAAGGCGGACGAGGCGACGAGAAGCGACAGCGCAAGCGGTGCGACGGCGAGGAAGCGGCGGGGCATGGTGTCCTCCGGCGACAAGTGAGGGGTGTGGGGGGAGCCGGTTGTGGACCTACATCTCAACCGTAGAGGCGACTTTGGTCGACGTCAAGCACTCTCCCGCCGCGACGGCGCCCGCCGCCCCCCCAACGCCACGGGGCGGAGGCCGCCTCGGCCCCCGCCCCGTCCTCGTCAGCTCGGGTGATCGGCTAGCGCGTCACCACCCACCGCCACGTCCCCGTCAGCGCGCCTGCTTCGATTTGACACAGATACAGGCCCGGACTCACGCGGCGTCCGGTGGCGTCTCGCCCGTCCCAGTCCACGCGGTGCGCGCCCGGCGCGTACTGCACACCCGCCGCCAGCGTCCGCACCGCGCGGCCGTGCACGTCGAACACACGCGCCGTGACCGCTGCCTCGCGCCCAAGGTCGAAACCGAGCGCGGTCTGCGCGACGAACGGGTTCGGCCCGCTCTGGTACACACGCAGCGACGGCGTCGCGGGCGGCGGCGTCACGCCGACGGTGTTGAGCGAGTCGTAGATGAACGCCACGTACTCGGGGTGGTCGACGAACGGGTTGCGGTTGTGCTGGATGGCGTAGATGGCGCCGTTGCGCATGCGCTCCTTCCAGCTCACGGGGTCGGCGTTGCACCACGCCATGTACTGCGCGACCGCCCACTGCGTGAAGTCGCCGTTCGACCAACACGGGCTGCCGGGCCAGCCGCTGTTCTCGCCGTAGTAGCGCGTGGCGATGTAGAACTGGCTGCGCATGAGATCGCCCTTGTAGCCGTCGATCGGCTCGAAGACGATGCCGGAGTAGCCGGCCGTCACGCTGTTCCCGAGCTTGCTGCCGTTGAGCGACGTGGTGGTCGGCGTGCCGACGGTGCCGTACGGGTAGTTGGCGCGGTAGCCGTTCACCTTGGCGTCGGTCGGGTACAGATTCCAGCAGTCCGAATAGAGCGGGCCGGATCCGTTGAACCACGACTGCGGGAACGAGTGCTCGCGGTTGTAGCCGAGTCCTTCCGTCGCGCCCTGACCGGTCTGGCCGAAGCTGTACTCGTACGGGGGCGTGCCGCCGGGGACGTCCGAATACGGGTCCCACACCTTGCCGTTCGGCTTGACGTCGGTGGTCTCGAACGCGGTGAGCACCTGCGAGTAGCTGATGACGGTGTGATTCTTGATGATGTTGTGCAGCGCGATGCGCAGCGCGGAGCCGCGCAGGCCGGCCACCGAGTCGTAGTAGCCGGCGGGAATCGTCACGTCGACGTAGTTGAAGCTGCGCGTGGCGCCGTAGGCCACGTCGCCGGTGGAGTCGGCGACGCCGTTGACGGTCAGCGTCTGCGTGCCGGCGGTGACCCCGCGCACGGTGATCAGCACCTGCGACGGGTTCGCCACGTCCTGCACGGCGGAGACCGCACCATGCGTGCCGATCGTGTAGTTCGCCGGGTTCTGCGACGACACGCCGCTCACCGTCTCGCTATAGAACACGAGGAACGTCGAGTCGCTCATCTCGCCCACCGAGAGAACCGACGGCGGCACGCCGCCGCCGCCACCGGGAATCGTGTAGCTGCGGACGGTGGACGAGCTGGTGGTCGAATCGGTGTCGGCCTTGATCTGGTAGTAGATGGTTGCGCCGCCGGCCTGGCCGGGGATCTGCGCGCTGGTGCGGTAGGTGTCGCCGGTCAGGAGCGTCATGCCGATCGCGTTCGGCAATGAACCGGAGGACATGCCCCACGACAGCACGACAGCGGTGATCGCGTTCGTGGTGTCCACGACGCTCGCCTGCACATCGACCGGATTGCCGACACCCGGGGATGCCGGGTCCGTGACGATGTTCGAGATCACCGGGCCGCTCGGCGGCGGCGGCGTGGAGCCGTTGTGTGTGCCGGGGTTGGCGTCGGTGGCCAGCGTGCGCGCGGTGATCGTCCACTCGGCCGGGTTGTAGTTCGGGTTCGGCGTCGAGATGTTCGCGTTGCGCGACATCTCGGAGTCCTTGAACAGCGTGCCGGTGGCCTGCACCTTGTCGACGATGGTCGTGGTCATGCCGTCGAAGTACACCAGCTTGGCGCCGTCGTTGATCTGGCCGTTCCAGTTGAAGTTGGTCGGGTTGACCGGCTGTGACCACGTCGCCTTCTGGAAGTTCACGGTGAACGCGGTGGTCGGGTTGGGCGCGCCGCAGACCAGCGCCTGGCCTGCCGCGATGGTGCCGGAGAGCGGCCAGGTCTCGACGTCGACACCGTTGCCGATGGCGATCACCGACCAGCCGGACAAGTTCACGGCGGCCGGCCCGCTGTTGTAGATCTCGATGAAGCGGTCGGTCAGGTAGTTGTTCTGCGGATCGCACAACTCCGACAGGATGAGGTCCGCCCGAGCCGCGGAAGCGGTCAGGCACGCCGCCAGCGACGCGGCGGCGGACAGCGCGAGATGCTTTGTCACGAGTGATGCACCTTTCGGGAGAGTGCGGGGCGGCCGCGCGCGGGGGCGCAGGATGCAGGCTGCCCTGTGCGAGTCGAGAGTGCGCGTTTCCGGCGCCTGCTCAAGGGTGGCGCCCTCAAGTGTACCGCGCCCGCCGGAGGAGGGTAAAGATCATCGTCCCCCGCCGGGGGATTGCCCCACAGGTCCGCGCGGGGCGCCGCGCGTCGATTCGCACACCACGAATTCTTCGTCGGCGACGGCGGGTGCCGGCCCGACGTGGCCTGAACTGCTGAAGTCGTTGGCATGCCAGGAGATTTCGACCTCGTGCCCCCGGGGCACCTCGATCGTCCGCACCTCGAAGTTGAAGACCTCGTCGTCCCACACGACGGCGCCATCGACGAGGACGGTCACCGAGACCGGGCGATTGCAGCCGTTGCGGAACGTCAGGCGGACGTCGCCGTCGAAACATCCGGCGGATGCGGCGAGCACGAGGACGGCGAGGCTGCGGACCGCCAGGGCCGGCGTCCTCGGACACCGAGTCGTCCACGACGAATCGCTCTCGTCCATCTGCCCTCCGGCGGCGCGGCGTGGCGGCCGCGCGCGGGAGAATCGTATCGCGCCAGGCCAGGCGCGCTGCGGCCCAGTGGTGCCGCGGCCGCTGCCCCGGATGTCGCCCTGCGAACCGCCTGACGCCCCGCCGCACGGTGGCGAAGTGGACCTGCGCACCCGCTCCCCGGCCCGCCATCGGCTGCGGCCCAGGCGCCTGCGGTCGTGCTATCCTGCCCGGCATGAGCGAATCCACCACCACACCGCCCGTCCGCACGGACTTCCTCCGTGACATCGTGTCCACCGATCTGCGCGAAGGGCGCACCGCGAGCGTCGTGACGCGGTTTCCGCCCGAGCCCAACGGCTATCTGCACATCGGCCACGCCAAGTCGATCTGCCTGAACTTCGGCATCGCCCAGGAGTTCGGCGGCCGCTGCCACCTGCGCTTCGACGACACCAACCCGACGAAGGAAGAGCAGGAGTACATCGACGCGATCCAGGCGGACATCCGCTGGCTCGGCTTCCAGTGGGACGACCACCTCTACTTCGCCTCGGATTATTTCGAACAGTTGTACGAGTGGGCGTGTCACTTGATCCGCACCGGCAAGGCGTACGTCGACGATCTCAGCGCCGACGAAATTCGCGCCTATCGCGGCACGCTGACCGAGCCGGGACGCGAGAGTCCGTGGCGCGGACGCAGCGTCGAGGAGAATCTCGACCTGTTCGCCCGCATGCGGGCCGGCGAGTTCGCCGACGGCAGCCGCGTGCTGCGCGCCCGCATCGACATGAGTTCGGGCAACATCAACCTGCGCGATCCGGTGCTGTACCGCATCCTGCGCGCCGAGCATCCGCGCACCGGCACCGCCTGGTGCATCTACCCGACGTACGACTTCGCGCACGGCCAGTCGGACGCCATCGAGGGCATCACGCACTCGATCTGCACGCTGGAGTTCGCGGATCACCGCCCGCTGTACGACTGGTGCCTCGAGAATCTGCCGGTGCCGTCGCGGCCGCGGCAGTTCGAGTTCGCGCGGCTGAATCTCACCTACACGGTGATGTCGAAGCGGCATCTGTTGCGCCTGGTCAAGGACGGTCACGTGCGCGGCTGGGACGATCCGCGCATGCCGACGTTGTCGGGGATGCGCCGCCGCGGCTTCCCTGCCGAGGCCCTGCGCCAGTTCGTGCGCGAAACCGGCGCGGCGAAGGCGGACAGCGTCAACGAAGTCGAGATGCTCGAACACTCGGTGCGCGACGTGTTGAACAAGAAGGCGCTGCGCCGTTTCGCGGTGCTCGATCCGCTCAAGGTCGTCCTCGAGAACTACCCGGAAGGCCAGACCGAGGAGATGGAGGTCGCGAACAATCCGGAGGATCCGAACGCCGGCGCGCGCCGCGTGCCGTTCGGCCGCGAGCTGTGGATCGAACGCGACGACTTCATGGAAGACCCGCCGAAGAAGTTCTTCCGCATGGCGCCGGGGCGCGAGGTGCGGTTGCGCGCGGCGTACTTCGTGACCTGCCAGGAAGTGGTGAAGGACGCCGACGGCCGCGTCGTCGAACTGCGCTGCACGTACGATCCGGAGACCCGCGGCGGCAGCGCGCCGGACGGCCGCAGCCCCAAGGCGACGCTGCACTGGGTCTCGGCGGCGCATGGCGTGGCGGCGGAAGTTCGCGTCTACGACCGCCTCTTCCGCACCCCGACGCCGGGCGCCGGCGGCGACGTGTTCGCCGACATCAACCCGGACTCCGAGCAGGTGCGCCGCGGCTGCGTGCTGGAGCCGTCGCTGGCCGAGATCCCGGCGGGCGAAACGGTCCAATTCGAGCGTCTCGGCTACTTCTGCGCGGATCGTGAATCCGCGCCGGGCGCCGTGGTGTTCAACCGCACCCTGACGCTGCGCGACAGCTGGGCCAAACTTCAGGCCACTGGACGCCACGATGGGGCTTGAGCGCGGAGGCGTGACCGGCTAGAATCCTCCCTCCGCACCAGGCGATGGCGAGTGGCCAAACGGTAAGGCACCTGACTCTGGATCAGGGGATTGAAGGTTCGAATCCTTCCTCGCCAGCCATCCTTCGGAATTGTCGGACTCTCCCGAGACCCTTCCCTGTTCCCGCGTGTCCTTCTGTCTGTGGTCCGGCGCGCCGTGGCTCGCGCTACTTGACCGGCGCCGGCACCGGGAAGCCGCGCTTGCGCATCAGCGCGTCGGTCGACACGTCGCGGCCGCGGAAGGCGCGGAACTCGGCCGCCTGATCCTGCGTGTTGCCGGCTGCCAGCACCGTCGACTTGAAGCGCGCCGCGGTGGCCGCATCCCACGGACCGCCGGCCTCGAGGAACGCCTCCCACGCATCGGCGGTGAGCGCGTCCGACCACAGATACGAGTAGTAGCCGGCCGAATAGTCGTCGGTGGCGAACACGTGCGCGAACTGCGGAATGCGGTGGCGCATGACGATCTCCGCCGGCATTCCGAGCTTCGCGAGTTCGTCGCGCTCGAACGCGCGCGCGTCGATGGGCCCGGCGCCCGCCAAGTGCAGCTTCATGTCGATGAGCGCCGACGCAAGATACTCCACCGTGTCGAAGCCAATGTTGAACCGCTTCGCCTTCTCGATCTTCGCCAACAGCGACTCCGGCATCGGTTCGCCGGTGCGGTAGTGCGTCGCGAAGCGGCTCAGGATCTCGTGCGTCGGGAACCACTGCTCGTTGATCTGCGAGGGGAACTCCGCGAAATCCTGCGCGACGTTGGTGCAGGAGAGCGTCGGGTAGTCGACGTTCGACAACAGGCCGTGCAGCGCGTGGCCGAACTCGTGGAACATCGTCACCGCGTCGTTCCAGCCGATCAGCACCGGCTCGCCCGGCTGCCCCTTCACGAAGTTCGAGTTGTTCGACACGATGGGACGCTGGCCGCCATCCATCATGGACTGCAGGCGCCACTCGACCATCCACGCGCCGGAGCCTTTGCCGGCTCGCGCGTACGGATCGAGATACCACAGGCCAAGATGCGCGCCCTGCGCGTCGGTGACCTCCCACACGCGGACGTCGGGATGCTGCACGCTCTGCTCAGGCAGCGCGACGAAGTGCATGCCGTACAGCGTCTCGGCGGCCCAGAACATGCCGTCGCGCAGCTTGTCGAGTTGCAGGTACGGCTTCACCTGCTCGAAGTCGAGGTCGTATTGCGCCTTGCGCAGCTTCTCGGCGTAGTAGCGGTAATCCCACGGGGCGATGCGCACCCCGGCGCCTTCGCCGTCGGCGATCGCCTGCATCGCGGCGACGTCGTCGCGCACTTGCGCGACCGCCGGCGTCCACACCGACTCCATGAGGCGCATCGCGTTGTCGGGCGTCGCCGCCATCTGCGGCTCGAGCCGCCAGTGCGCGTGCGTGGCGTAGCAAAGAAGTTGCGCGCGCTCGTACCGCAGCTGCAAGATTTCGGTGACCAGCGCGTTGTTGTCGGTGGAATCGCGGTTGTCGCCACGATTGACGAAGACCGTCCACACCGCCTGCCGCGCCGCGCGATCGTGCACGAACGTCAAGAACGGCTCCACCGACGACCGCGTGTTGGCGATCACCCACTTCCCCGCCAGGCCACGCTCGGTGGCCGCCTGCGCCGCCGCCTCGCGCAGGTCGGCGGGCAGGCCATCGACCTGCTGCGCGTCGTCGAAGACCGTGAAGCGCTTCTCTTCGTCGTCGAGGAGATGCTGGCTGAATTCGGTGAAGCACGACGCGAGGCGCTGGTTGATCGCGCTGAGTCGTTCCTTCTTCGCCGCATCGAGCGCCGCGCCGGCGCGCACGAAGCGGCGGTAGTAGACCCACGCCAGCCGCTGCTGTTCCGGCGTCAACCCGCTCGACTCACGCGCTGCGTAGACCGCGGCGATGCGCGCGAACAGTCCCGTGTTCTGCGTGATCTCATCGTCGAACGCGGCGAGCACCGGCGACAGCGACTCCTGCACCTTCTGCATCGCGTCGAGATTGAGCGTCGACGTGTAGACCTCGTAGAACGCCCCGACGCGCCTGCGGGTCGCACCGCTGCGCTCGAGCGCCAGGATCGTGTTGTCGAAGGTCGGAGGCGCCGGGTCGTCGACGATGGCGCGCAGCTCGGCGCGCTGCTCGTCCATCGCGATGCGGAATGCCGGCACGAACTCGTCGACGCGCGCGACGCTCCAGTCCGGCGCGCCGCCGTGCGGCCCGGTCCACGGATCGAGCATACGCGGACGTCGCGCGGCATCGGCCCGCGGTGCCATCAGTGTCACGAAGAGCGCGACCGCGGTGCATGCGAGGGCGACTTCCACTACGGGGAAAAATGACATCGACTGCTCCTTTCCACGTGCCGCGCCGTGCGGCGGGCGCCGCCTAGTCGGCCACGCCATCGTGATTCTCGTCGCGGATGACGCGCAGCGCGCGCTGGACGTTGGCGGCAATCGTCGAGGCGTTCGCCGGATCGGTGGGATCGAGAGGCCCCCCAGTGTCGACGAACCACGCCGACACGTTTGCGATCACCGTGAGTGATGTGGTGGGGTGCGCCGCGGTCAGCTCCACGCTTGGCGTCAGGCCGAGCGCGAGCGTGCTCTTGATCGCGCTGATGAAGCGGAACGGCGTGATCGTCTCGCCGTCGCGCGTGTAGCCGTCGACGATGAGGCTCGTCACCTCCGCCTGCTGCGCGAAGTCGGTGAACGGCGCTTGCAGCGACTCCGGCAGCGCGGTGAGTTCGCTGTCGGCAAGCGGCCGCAATTCGCACGTGACACGCGAGAACGCGGTCAACGGCGCGCTGCCGGAGAACGCGAGCCGCGGTGGCCCACTGAGCGGCACATCGAGCACGCGCGGCGTGGTCGTGAGGTCGTAGCTCGCGCCGGAGGGCGTGACGCGGAAACTGCGCACCAGGAGTCGCGCGCGCGTGATGCGCACCGAGTCGAGTCCCGCCACCGGCTGCACGACGCCCGCGGCCGCCTCGCCGGCGACGTACACCGCGACGCGTCCCGGCACATCCGGCTGCGAACTCGACGAGCACGCGGCGAACGCCGCCGCCACGCACACCGTCGCCACCGCGAAACCGGCATGCGTCATTGCGTCTTCTCCGGCGCCGGAGCCATGAATCCGCGCATCCGCATGTAGGCGTCGGTGTTCACGTCACGGCCGCGGAACGCACGGAATTGCTCCGCCTGATCCACCGTGTTGCCGCGCGAGAGGATGGTGTCCTTGAAGCGCGCCGCCACGGTGTGATCCCACGGCCCCTTTCCCTCGAGGAAGGCATCCCACGCATCGGCGGTCAGCGCGTCGGCCCAGAGATACGAGTAATAGCCCGCCGAGTAGTTATCGCCCGCGAACACGTGACTGAACTGCGTCGTGCGGTGGCGCATGACGATCTCGCGCGGCATGCCGAGCTTCTCGAGCTCGGTGCGCTCGAACGTGTCGGGATCGATCGGCCCGGCGCCCGCGAGGTGCAGCTTCATGTCGATGAGGGCAGACGACAGGTATTCGACGGTCTCGAAGCCGACGTTGAAGCGCTTCGCCTTTTCGATCTTGGCGAGCAGCGTGGCCGGCATCGGCTTGCCGGTCTTGTAGTGCACCGCGAACTGCTGCAGCACCTCCGGCGTGCTCAGCCAATGCTCGTTGATCTGCGACGGAAACTCGACGAAGTCGCGCGCCACGGAGGTGCCGGCGAGCGTCGGGTATTGCACGTGCGACTGCAACCCGTGCAGCGCGTGCCCGAACTCGTGGAACATCGTCTCGGCGTCGGACCACGAAATCAGCACCGGCGCGCCATCGGCGCCCTTCACGAAATTCGAGTTGTTGGACACGATGGGCGTGACCGCGCCGTCGAAGGCCTCCTGATTGCGGTACGCATTCATCCACGCACCCGACCGCTTGCCCGCCCGCGCGTAGGGATCGAAGTACCAGTAGCCCACGTGAGCGCCAGCGTCGCCGGTGACCTCCCACACGCGGACGTCGGGATGCTGCGTCGGGAATCCCGGCTGCGGCGTGAAGTGCAGGCCGTAGAGCTGGCCCGCGGCCCAGAACATGCCCTCGCGCAGCTTCTCGAGTTGCAGGTACGGCTTCACGTCGTTGAAGTCGAGGTCGTAGAGCTTCTTCCGCAGCTTTTCGGCGTAGAAGCGGTAGTCCCACGGCTGGAGGCGGAAACCCGCGCCCTCGGCGTCGGCGATTTCCTGCATCGCGGCGACGTCCGCGTGTACCTGCGCGACCGCGGGCTTCCACACCTGCAACATCAAGTCGAGTGCGCGCTCCGGCGTGCCGGCCATCTGCGGCTCGACCCGCCACGCCGCGTGATTGGCGTAGCCGAGGAGCTGCGCGCGTTCGTAGCGCAGCTGCAAGATCTCGGTGACGATCGCCGAGTTGTCCGTGGAGTCGCGGTTGTCGCCGCGCATGATGAAGGTCGTCCACACCTTCTGGCGCAGGTCCCGGTTCTCCGCGAACGACAAGAACGGCTCGACCGACGACCGTGTGTTGGCGATCAGCCACTTGCCGGCGAACCCGCGGTCGGTTGCCGCGCGAGCCGCCGCGGCGCGCACGTCGTCTGGCACGCCAGCGAGACCGGACGCGTCCT
Source organism: Candidatus Eiseniibacteriota bacterium (assembly GCA_044229145.1). GTDB lineage: Bacteria > Eisenbacteria > RBG-16-71-46 > CAZEPH01 > CAZEPH01 > JBKJUD01. The sequence goes on from JBGATO010000005.1 coordinate 61,937, forward strand.
CGATCAGCGTGAAGCGGCGCGTCTCGTCATCGAGCACGTTCTGGCTGAATTGCGTGAACAGCGTCGCGAGCCGCGTGTTGATGGCGGCGAGCCGCGCCTTCTTCCCCGCGTCGAGACGCGCGCCGGCGCGGACGAAACGGGTGTAGTAGTGCCACGCCAGCCGCTGTTGCTCGGGCGTGAGGCCGGAGGTCTGGCGCGCGGCGTACACCGCTTCGATGCGCGCGAACAGCGGCGCATTCTGGGTGATCTCGTCCTCGAACGCGGCGAGAATCGGCGCCACCTGCTTCTGGATCGCGGGCATCGGCCCGAGATTGAGCGTGCCGGCATGCACGTTGAACAACGTTTCGACACGCTCCCGCTCGCTGCCGGCGCGCTCCATCGCCGCGATCGTGTTGTCGAAGGTCGGCGGCGCAGGGTTGGCGACCAGCGCGCGCAGCTCGGCGCGTTCGTCGTCGAGCGCGATCGTGAACGCGCGGACGAATTCATCGGGGTGGACCTTCGACCAATCGGGCGCGCCGCCGTGCGCGCCGGTCCACGGATCGAGCATGGCGGGACGCGGCTCGGACGCCGCGCGCGACGGGGACGCACTCACCAGGCAGATTCCTCCCAGCGCGACGGCCGCCGCAAATCGGCGCACCACGGGCAACACGGGCATGACGACACACTCCACGGGACTCGGACGGAACACGGGCCGGGAAGGCACAGGGGGCTGCGGTGCCGGCGACGAAGGACACGGAGGCCGTGACTGTACTGCAATTCCGCCGCCGCGTCCGCGCCGAAACCGGCCGGGTCCACGCGCCGAGTGCGTCCGGGACGCCGCCTGCGCCGCCTGCTAGGCTGCGCGCCATGTCGACGCCCGTCTCCCCCACCCCGGTCACCCTGCGCGCCGTGCTGCGCGCCTGGTGGCCCCTGGCCGCCAGCTGGCTGCTCATGGGGCTCGAGTTGCCGGCGGTCAGCGCGGTGATGGCGCGGCTGCCGGACTCCACCGTGAGCCTCGCGGCCTACGGCGGCGTGGTGTTCCCGCTTGCCCTCATGATCGAAGGGCCGATCATCATGCTGCTGGCGGCCTCGACGGCGCTCTCGAAGGATTGGCCGTCCTACTGCCGGGTGCGGCGATTCATGTGGGCGGCGTCGGGGGCGCTCACGGTGGTGCACATCGCGGTGGCGTTCACGCCGCTCTACGACGTGGTGGTCCGCGGAGCCTTGCATGCGCCGCCGGAAATCGTCGAGCCGGCGCGGCTCGGCCTGCGCATCATGACGCCGTGGACGATGTCGATCGCCTACCGCCGCGTGCAACAGGGCGTGATGATCCGGCTCGACCGCTCGTGGGCGGTGAGCGTCGGTACGCTGGCGCGGTTGGCGGCGAATCTCGCGGTGCTCGGCTTCGGGCTGTGGTGGCAGCGCGCGCCGGGCATCGTGGTGGGGACGGCCGCGGTGGCGGCCGGCGTCATGTGCGAAGCCGCGGTATCGGCGCTGCTCGTACGTCCGGTGCTGCGCGACATCGTGAAGCCGGCCCCGCACGTCGCCCCGCTCACGCTACGCGCTTTCGTGCGGTTCTACGCGCCGCTCGCCGCGACGCCGCTCATCGGGTTCTTCGCCATGCCGATGGCGAGCGCCGCCATGGGACGCATGCCGCACACCCTGGAGTCGCTGGCCGCGTGGCCGGTGGTGAATGGGCTCACCTTCACGGTGCGCAGCGCCGGCTTCGCCTTCAACGAGGTCGTGGTGGCGCTCTTGGAGCGGCCCCACGCGACGCGGGTGCTCCGGCGCTTCACCTACGCCCTCGCGGCCGGAACGGCCTGCCTGCTCGCGCTCATCGCCCTCACCCCGCTCAGTCAGGTGTGGTTCGTCTCGGTGAGTGCATTGCCCGCGAATCTCGTGGCGTTGGCGCGCACGGCCTTGCTGCTCTCCGTGATCGCGCCCGCGTTTAGTGTTTTGCAGAGTTGGTATCAGGGCGCCATCGTGCACAGTCGCGCCACCCGCGGAGTCACCGAGTCGATGGTGGTGTATCTCGGCAGCATCGCGCTGATGCTCGGCGCCGGCATCGCATGGGGTCGCACCGCCGGCTTGTGGATCGCCGTCACCGCGTTGGTGTGGGGCAACGGCGCGCAGGTGGCGTGGCTGTGGTTCCGCGCGCGCGCGCGGCTGGCGGTGCTGGCACGCCGCGACGCCGCCGCGGCCTAGCCGTACTGCACCGAGCGCTTGGTCATCGGCCCACTGTCCCAGCCGAGGATCGGGAACGTCGAGGCGCCGCCTGCCACCATCGCCGCGCCCTGCGCGACGATGACCGGCACGAAGTGCTCGTGGGTCGGCAGCACACGCGGAACCGACGGCGCCTGGGCGCGATAGTCGAGCAGCGCGTCGACATCCTGGCGCGCGAGCACATCGCCGATCCAGTCGTCGAAACCGCGTGCCCACGCCGGAATCGGCGCCCCGGGCCGCGGGTCGAGTTCACGCAGGTTGTGCGTGAGGAAACCACTGCCGACGATCAACACGCCCTCGTCCCGCAGCGGCGCGAGCTCCTGCCCCACGGCCAGCAAGGTGCGCGGATCCATGCTCGGCAGCGAGATCTGGAGCACCGGAATATCGGCCTCGGGATACATGGCGATGAGCGGCACGTACGCCCCGTGATCGAGACCGCGTTCCGGCGCGAATACCAGTTCGCGCGACGGTTGCAGGAGTTCGACCACGCGCGTCGCGAGTTCCGGCGCCCCCGGCGACGGATATTGCAGGCGGTAGAACTCGGCGGGAAAGCCGTAGAAGTCGTAGATGAGCGGCGCGCGATGCACGGCACCGATCGCCAACGGCGCATTCTCCCAGTGCGCGCTGATCATGAGGATGGCGCGCGGCCGCGGGAGCGCGCGCGCCCACGCGGCGAGTTCGTCGACCCACGGCTGGTTGGCGAGCAAGAACGGCGAACCGTGCGCCAGGAAGAGAACCGGCATGCGAGCCGGCGAGGCGGATTCCATGGTCGAAGTGTCCTCCGCGGACCGCGCCAGGCGCGGCCACGCCGCCGCGGCCAACGCGGCGGCGAGAGCCTGCATCCCTGTGCGACGAGTCATGCGAGTATCGGGCGGCGGCGGAGCGGACTCCGCCGCCGCGTCTCACTAGGCCGGGGTGAGGTGCCGCGCCACGTCGGACACCGTGAGCGTGCCGAACCGGCGTTCCATCGCCGTCCCCTGCGACGCCACGCGTCCATCGTTGATCGCCCCAAGCATTTCATGGAAGAGCGCCGCGACGCCAGCGGTGAAGCCGAGACCGGTGAGCGTCGGCACGACGTAGTCCAGCGGTCCGCTCATCGAGGTCACGGGCCGTCCGAACAGCGTCGAGAGTTCGGCCGCGACCTGCTCCGGCGTGTACGGCTGCGGGCCGAGCAGTTCGACTACGCGCACGCCCTGCGATGGGGCCACCATGAGATCTGCCGCGAGGCGGCCGATATCGCGCGAGGCGATCATCTGCACCGGCTGCTGCGGCGCCAGGAACGTCATCAGCGTGCCGTTCGCCTTCGCCTCGCCGAGCACCGGTGCCCAATTCTCGAAGAAGTAGGCGGCGCGCAGGAAGGTCACGGCCTTGCCGGTGGCCTTCAGCAGTTCTTCGGTATTGTGCAATGTGCGGATCGGTCCGGTGCCGGCGGCATGCTCGGCTCCCAGCGAAGACAACAAGACGACGTGCCCGACATCGCTGTCGCGCGTCGCCTGCGCCAGCGCGTCGACGATCGGGCGCTGCGCCGCCGGCATGTCCTCGGCGCCGTAGATTGGGGGCACCAGCAGATACGCGGCGGTCGCGCCGCGGAGCGCCGTGGTGAGCGCGCCGGCATCCGACAATTCAAGAACCGCCACCTCGGCGCCCCGCGCCTTCCACACTTCGCCCTGTCCCGCCTGGCGGACGATCACCCGCACCGCTTCGCCATGCGCCAACAACGTCGAGGCGACGACCGCCCCCGTGTTCCCGGTCACTCCTGCAACGACATACATCGTGATTTCGCTCCTTCGGTGTGTCCCCCGCCGTCTCGCGCCCGCAGGCCGAGTGGTATTCGTCGCATAGTCGGTTACAGATCGTGAAAGCCGACGGGCGTCGCCGCGCGGCCGCCGCGCGCCTTTCGACGCACCTCGCGGGCCACATCGGCAATCGACTGCTCCGCCAGACTGGCGAGGAATGCGCGCTCCGCCCGCTCGCCGATGCCCTCGACGACACCACGCACGTGCCGCCCGACCGGACACGCCGGATTCGGGCGGTGCGCACGCGGTGCGGTGCCCGCCTCCTCCACCGCGCGGAACACGGCATCGAGCCGGATGTCCGCTGGCGGACGCGAGAGCCGGAAGCCTCCCGCCGGCCCGACGCGCCCGGTGACGAACCCCGCCGCGCCCAAGCTGCGCAGCAGGCGGCGGATCACCACCGGATGCGTGCGCACGCTGCCAGCGATGTACGCCGACGTGCATGGCTCCGGCTCCTGCGCCAGCAGCGCCAACACGTGCACGGCAACGGCGAAGCGGACATTCGAGATCATGACGGCCCCTCACTAACTGCAACCGACACTGCTACAGATGCGGGTATCAGGCAACCCGATTCACGGGGCTCCCCGATTTTCGCTCGCCGTGCCGATGCGGTATGATCCGCGCTCCGTTCCCCACGTATCCGAGGATTCCCCATGACACCCGCCGAACCATTGCTGGTCTGGTCCGATGCGCTCGAAGAGTTCATCGGATTCGTCGCCGCGTTCTGCGCGGCCGGTGCCATCGGACTGCGCTTCGCCGTGCTGCGCGGCCTCACCGGCGCGGGCAGCGACGAGGCAGACCACCGGCTCGCCGGCCGCATCGCGCAACGCGGTGCGTGGGTCGGCGCGCTCGGCGCGGCGATTTCCGCCGCGCTCTGGGCGGTGGCGGTCCCGGAGTTCGCGCAGCGCCGGCAGATGACGGTGCCGGCGCTCTTGCTGTCGATGCCGGCGATGCAGATCCAGGCAACCTGCCTGGTCCTCGCGCTGGTGGGATTCGTGGGGGCCGCGCGTCGCTCCGACTTCGGCTGGCTGCTCGCGGCGCTCGGCGTCAGCGTCGCGCCCTTCCGCGGCCTGGTGACCGGTGATCCGCTCCGATTGGTCAATCCGGTGCACGAGTTCGCCGGCGGTTTGTGGATCGGCACGCTCGCGTACCTCGTCGTGCTGGCGATTCCCGGCGCGCTGGGCGAGACGCTCCCGCGTGCGCGGCGAGGTGCCGCGGTGGCGTCCCTGGTGAGCGCCTTCTCCCCGCTCGCATTGATCGCCGTGCCGGTGCTGGCGCTGTGCGGGGCGATCACCGCGTGGCGCCATCTCCATGGCCTGCACAACCTCTGGACCACTCCCTATGGCTGGGCGTTGGTGGTGAAGTTGGCGCTGGTCGCCGTGGTCGCCGGATTGGGGTGGAGCAATTGGAAGCGGCACACGCCGCGCCTGGGCAGCGAGGACGCCGCGCACGGCATCCTCCGCAGCGCGCGTGCCGAGACCGCCTTCGCGGTGTTGGTGCTGATCGCCACCGCAATTTTGGTGAGTCTCCCCTCGCCGGAACCTCCGGGCCGTTGATCCCGCCGGCCCCTGACGAAAGGAACCGCTCGATGCGGATGTGGATTTGCCTCGCCGTCGCCGCCGGCGCGTGTGCCCTGACAGCCGCCGGGTGCCAGGAGAAGCAAAAGCCGAAGGCACCCAAGGCCTCGGTGACGGTGGCGCGGGTGGCGCGCCGTGATGTGCCGGTGTCCGTGTCTTCCACCGGCACGGTGGAAGCGATCGCCAGCGCGACGGTCGCCGCGCGGGTGAGCGGCGTGGTCACGCGTGTCGCCTTCACCGAAGGCGCCGACGTCCGCGCCGGCGATGTCCTGTTCACGCTCGACGCGCGGCCCTTCCAGGCAGCGTACGAGCAGGCCAGCGCCACCTGGGCGAAGGACCGTGCGCAAGCCGCACTCGCCCGCGCGCAGGCCGAACGCGCCGAGGCAACGCAGTCGCTCACCGCACCAGCCGACCTCGACCAGGCACGCGCCACCGCCGCAATGTGGTCCGCGGCCGCGCGCGCCGACTCGGCCGCCGCCCACGCGGCCAAATTGACGCTCGACTTCGCCACCGTACGCGCACCGATTGCGGGCCGTGCCAGCGAGGCGCGCGTGCATGAAGGCGATTACGTGCAGGCCGGGGGCGCGGCGCCACTGGTGAGCATCAACCGCATCGCGCCGATCCGCGTGCGTTTCACCGTTCCGGCCTCCGCGCTGCCGCACATCCTGCGCTACCGTCACGAGATGCCGCGCGTGTGGGTGACCATCCCCGGCGATACCACGCGGTTCGCCGGCACGCTGACCTTCGTCGACAATGCCGTCGACGAAACCTCCGGCACCGTCCTGCTCAAGGGCGAATTCGCCAACACCGGCGGCGCCCTCATCCCCGGCCAGTTCGTCGACGTGCGTCTCGATCTCACGGTCGAGCGGCAGGCCACGGTGGTGCCGCTGGTTGCGGTCTCGAACGGCCAATCGGGCACCTTCGTGTACGTGCTGCAGCCGGATTCCACCGTCACGCCGCGGCCGGTGGTGGTGACACGCACCGTGGACTCGCTCGCGGTGCTGGCCGACGGGCTGCACGAAGGCGACACCGTGATCACCGACGGCCAGATGCGTCTGGCGCCCGGCGCCAAGGTCGCGGTACGCGTGCCGAGTGCCGGCACGGGCGGGAAGGACGGTCGCCGCGGCGCGCCGGCGCACGGCCGATGAATCTCTCCGCCCTGTGCATTCGCCGGCCGGTCGCCACCACGCTGGTGATGGCGGGCGTCCTGCTGTTCGGTCTCGCCAGCTACACGCAATTGCCGGTGAGCGACCTGCCGAACGTCGACTATCCGACGATCCAGGTGAACGCCAGCCTCCCGGGCGCCAGTCCGGAGACCATGGCCAGCGCGGTGGCCACACCGCTCGAGAAGCAGTTCACGACGATTGCCGGCCTCGATGCCATGACCTCCTCGAGTTCGCAGGGTTCGACCAACATCACGCTGCAGTTCGATCTCTCGCGCAACATCGACGCGGCGGCGCAGGATGTGCAATCGGCGATCGCCAAGACGCTGCGCTCATTGCCGACCGGCATCACGCCACCCTCGTACGGTAAGGTGAATCCCGCCGACCAGCCGATCCTCTTCCTGGTGCTGACGTCGAAGATGCTGTCGCTCGCCCAACTCGACGAATACGCCGAGAACGTGCTGGCGCAGCGTCTCTCGACGGTGCAGGGCGTCGCACAGGTGTCGGTGTTCGGCGCGCAGAAGTTCGCCGTGCGCGTGCAGCTCGACCCGCGCGCCCTCAACGCCCGCGGGATCGCGCTGTCGCAGATCGACGACGCGATCCGCGCCGCCAACGTCAACCTCCCCACCGGCGTGCTGCAAGGCTACACCCGCAACGCGACGCTGCAGGCCAACGGGCAGTTGCATACGGCTGCCGAATTCGGCGACATCGTCGTGGCGATGCGGGACGGCCGCCCGGTGCACCTGCGCGATCTCGGCACGGTGCGCGACGACGTGCAGAACAACCGCACCGCATCGTGGTTCAAAGGGCAGCGGAGCATCACGCTCGCGGTGCAGCGGCAGCCGGGTACCAACACGGTGGCGGTAGCCGCGGATGTGCGCGCGCTGCTGGCGCAGCTCAAGCCGCAACTGCCGGCCTCGGTCGACATCCACACGCTGTACGACCGCAGCGAGTCGATCAAGCGCGCCGCCGACGACGTGCAGCACACGCTGCTCTTGACGCTGGCGCTGGTCGTGCTCGTGATCTTCCTGTTCCTGCGCAACCTGCCGGCCACCATCATCCCGAGCCTGTCGTTACCGCTCTCGATCGTCGGCACGTTCATGGTGATGCACCTGCTCGGCTACAGCCTCGACAATCTGTCCTTGATGGCGCTGACGCTGGCGGTCGGCTTCGTCGTCGACGACGCCATCGTGGTGCTCGAGAACATCCATCGCCACATGGAGAACGGCGTGCCGCCCTTCGAGGCGGCGCTGGTCGGCTCCCGCGAAATCGGCTTCACGATCGTGTCGATGACGCTCTCGCTGGTGGCGGTGTTCATCCCGGTACTGTTCATGGGCGGGTTGCTCGGGCGCTTGTTCCACGAATTCGCGGTAACCATCGGCGTGTCGATCTTGGTGTCGGGCGTGGTGTCCCTGACGCTCACGCCGATGCTGTGCAGCCGCTTCCTGCGCGCCGAACACGCCACCCGCCACGGCGCCGCCTACCAGGCGATCGAGGCGTGTTATCAGACCGGCTTCCGCTTCTACGAGCGCACGCTGCATGCCGTGATGCGGCATCGACGTGCCACGCTGGTCGCGTCGCTCGCGCTGGCGGTGGCAACGGTCTGGATGTTCCGCGCCGCGCCCAAGGGGTTCCTCCCCACCGAGGACACCGGCCGCATCACCGCGAGCACCGAGACCATCGAAGGCACGTCCTTCGAGGAGATGGTGCGCCATCAGCAGAAGCTCGCGGCGATCGTCGAGAAGGATCCCAACGTCGAGTCGTTCATGTCCTCGGTGGCAAGCGGCGGCGGCGGCGGCAGCGGCTCCAGCAACACCGGCCGCTTCGTCATCCGTTTGAAGCCGCGCGACCAGCGCGCGCTGTCGGCCGATGAAGTGATCCGCGAGTTGCAACCCAAACTCGGCAAGGTGCCGGGCATCCGCGCGTTCCTGCAGAATCCGCCGCCGATCAACGTCGGCGGACGCCAGTCGAAGAGTCAGTACCAGTACACGCTCACCGGCCCCGATATCCAAGCGCTGTACGCCGGAGCGCTGGCGCTGGTGGCCAAGGCGCGCGACCTGCCGGAACTCGACGACGTCACCTCCGACCTGCAGATCTCGAATCCCCAGGTCAACGTCGCCATCGACCGGGCCCGCGCGGCGCAGCTCGGCGTGACGGTGGAAGAGATCGAGTCGACGCTCTACGACGCCTACGGCTCGCGCCAGGTCTCCACCATCTTCACGTCGAACGATCAATACTGGGTGGTGCTGGAGATGCAGCCGGAGTTCCAGCGCGACATCGACGCGCTGCAACACCTGCGAGTGCCCGGACGCGGCGGTGCCTTGGTGCCGCTCGCTTCGGTGGCGACGGTGAGTCGCGGCGTCGGACCGCTCTCGGTCAATCACCTCGGGCAGGTGCCGGCCGTCACCGTATCGTTCAACTTGAGCCCCGGCACCGCTCTGGGAACCGGCATCGCGGCGCTCGAGAAGACGGCGCGTGAAACGCTGCCCTCGTCGATCACGACGACGTTCTTCGGCGCGGCGCAGGTCTTCCAAGACAGCCAGCAGGGCCTCTCGCTTCTGCTGTGGATGGCGGTGCTCGTCATCTACCTCGTGCTCGGCGTGCTGTACGAGAGTTTCATCCACCCGATCACGATTCTGTCCGGCTTGCCGTTCGCCGCGTTCGGCGCGCTGCTCACGCTGTGGCTGTTCCACACCGACCTCGGTGTCTACGCCTACGTCGGCATCGTCATGCTGATCGGCCTGGTGAAGAAGAACGCGATCATGATGATCGACTTCGCCCTCGATGCCGAACGCACCGAAGGGAAGGCGCCCCGCGATGCCATCGTGGAGGCGTGCTTGATCCGTTTTCGCCCGATCATGATGACGACGATGGCCGCACTCATGGGCACGCTGCCGATCGCCATCGGGTTGGGTGCGGGGGCGGAATCGCGGCGGCCGCTCGGCCTCGCGGTGGTCGGCGGGTTGGTGTTCTCGCAGGCGCTGACGCTGTACGTGACGCCGGTGGTCTACACCTATCTGGACAAGCTCCAGACGAAAACGCGAAAGCCGGCGGTGGCGTAGGCGCCGCCGCCGGCTCACCGCACGGTGCGTCAGTCGCCGAGGCGCTCCGGCATCTCCGCGAGCGACCACACCATCGCCGCCATCGCCGCGACGTTCTTGCGCAGTTCGACGGGATCGACTTTGTCCGGCGTGTCGGCCGGCGTGTGGTGCCAGTCGAAGTAGTGTTCCATCGTGGTGCGGTGCGCGACGCCCGGAATGCCGCGGGCCATGAGCGGGCCGGTGTCGGTGTCGCCGCCTTGGTCCACCATCTGGTCGGCGCCGAGCCCCGCGAACAGCGGCCGCAGTGCCTGGATGCGTGCCAGGGCCCGCGCCGTCCGCACGCTGTCCACCGCCTCGCCGCCGGGCGTGTTGACGGTGACGCCGAAACCCGTCGGCCGCTCCACCCCGCCGTCCGACTCCATCGCCGCGACGTGGAGTTCGCCCTTCGCGAAAGCTGAATCCGCATAGGCGTGGGCGCCGCGGGTGCCGTTCTCCTCGTTGACCCACAACACCACCCGCACGGTGCGCCGCGGGCGCAGGCCGAGCGCGCGGATCAGCCGTGCGGCTTCCATCGAGATGATGCAGCCGCCGCCGTCGTCGTGCGCGCCGGCGCCGACGTCCCACGAGTCGAGATGCCCGCCCACTGCGACGATCTCTTCGGGATGCTCGCGACCGCGCAGCTCGCCGATCACGTTCGCCGACCGCACGTCCGGGAGTTTGCGCGCCGACATCTCGAGATGCACCGTGGGGTGCTGCCCGCGATCGCACAGGCGGTGCAGCATCGTCGCGTCCTCGATGGTGATGGCGGCGGCCGGGATCGCCGGGATGCTGTCGACGTACGGGCGCATCTGTCCGGTGTGCGGCGTGCGCAGCGACACCGGTCCGACGGAGCGGAGGAGCATCGCGACGGCGCCACGGCGCGACGCGGCGTTCGCGCCGAGACCGCGATAGCGCACCGTCTGCCCGTACGAGATGTACGGCACGTCGAAGAGCACGATCTTGCCGCGCACCGCGCTGTCCGGCAGCGAGTCGAGGTGGGCGAAGGAGCGCACCGTCACTACTTCCGCGGTGATGCCGCCTTTCGGCGTCGCGATGCTGCCGCCGAGACCGAGCATCGACAGCGGTTGCGCGCGCGGCGTCACCAGTGCGGCGTGCTCGGCGCCGCGCTCCCAATGCGGCACCATGACCGGCTGGAGCCATACCGAATCGAGGCCGTCGGCGCGCATGCTGGCGGCTCCCCACTCCGCCGCCCGCTCGAAGGCGGCCGATCCCGAAAGCCGGTGGCCGATGCCGTCGCACAGTTCCGAGAGGCGAGTTTGCGCGCGGTCCGACGCCAGCGCCGCGCCGATCAACCGCTCGGCGCCGTCGCGTACGGCGTCGGTGTTGGATGCAGCATCGACGGCCAGCGCGGGTGCGGCCGCCATCACGCACAGCAGCGCGGCGAGCGCCGCGCCGCGCCACATCGTCTCGCATCGGATCATGGACTCGCGGCCTCCTGGCTGTCGGGGTTCGTGGGGCGAAGCGGGCAGTGTCGCGGATCGTCGCGGGACGGTCAACCGCGGCGCCGCCGCATGCGGATCGCATGCGCGGACCGCGGCCGAGTGCGCGAGTTGCACGCCGCACGCTCTCGGCCCGCCACCCTCACGCGCCGCGGAAAACCGCACATCCGCCGCCGGGACGTCACTTAGGGCTCATCCGCACGGCGACGCCGTGGTCCGGCCCGCCGCTTGCGCTCCTTCGCCGCGTCGATGCCGCCCCAGCATCCACCGTCCACGCGGCGCTGGGCCGCGCTTTCGCCGAACCCGCAGGAGAAATCCCTCGATGTCGCCTCGCGCTCGCCTTGCCGTGCTCACGCTGACTTCCACGCTCGCCGTCAGCGCCGTGCCGTCGTTCGCCACCGCTCGCCAGGCCACCGGCTCGGCGACCCCGCATTACTCGCCGTTCGGTTTGAGCGAGTTGCACACCACGTCGAACAACACCGACACCCTGCAGACGAATCCCTTGTGCGCCGGCTGGACCTGGCACCACGTCTACCCTCTGGCGAAGGACAGCAAGGGCAAGGACTGGCGGCTCAACACCGACAACCTCCTGCTCGTCACGCAGGCCACCGGCCTGGAGCTCGTGCTCACGCTGTGGTCGGCGAAGACCTACAACGGCAAGTCGTACTTCCCCACCGACACCACCGCATGGAAAGACTCGGTGAGCGCGGTGGTCGAACGCTACGACGGCGACGGCACCAAGGACTATTCGAAGCTGACCATGCCGGTGAAGTACTGGCACGTCGAGGAAGAGCTGTCGTGGTGGGGCAGCACGTGGACGCAGTACTCGCAATACCTCGGCCTCACCCGCCGCGCCATTCTCGCCGCCGACCCGACGGCCAAAGTGATTTGCGCCGGCCTCGACTCGAACCAACTGTGGGGCTGCGGCGCCCGCGCCGGCTACATCAAGCTGCCCGCCTCGACGACGCTCACCTACTCGCGCACCGCGCTGGATCGCTACGAAGCGAAGATCGACACCGTCTTGAAGGGCGGATTCTACGACATCGTCGACATGCACTCCTACGAGCAGGCGTCGATCCTCAAGGGCAAGTGCGATTACGTCCGCAGCCACATGTACAATCCCTCCTTGCCGATCTGGTCGATCGAGGCCGGCGCGCCGTTCTACTCGCGCGCGCAGGGCTACACCGACACCTTGCAGGCACAGATGGTGGTGCGCGGATTCTGCGAAGCGCTGGCTGTCGGCATGCCGCGGTACACCACGGTGCTCTACCAGTATCCCACCAACTCCGCGTGGAACAGCGAGCCGTGGACGAACCTGTCGATCCTCGGCGGCCAGACGGCGTTCACGTACAAGCCCGCCTACTACACCTATCAGCAGATGACCCAGATGCTCGGCGGCTACACCAGCGTCAGCGATCTCACGCAGCGCACGTCCACCGAGGATCGCGATGTCTTCCATGTCCGCTTCGTGAAGAATGGCGCGCCCATCGACATCTACTGGTGCGATCGCGACACCGTCTTCGCGGTGCCGGTCACCGCGACGGCGGCTCGTATCACGCACATCCTCACGGTCGCCGGACAAACCGTCGCGAACGCGCGCATCGAAACGCGCAATGCGGTGAACGGCGTCGTCACCCTGACCATCGGGCGGGACCCGGTCTATGTCGAATCGACCAGCGACGGGTCGCTGCCGGCCGGCAGTGGCAAGGGTGACGTGTCGGATCAGTCGATCGCCCAGACGCCGAACGCGCACGCCGGCGCACCGCTGGAGCCGGCGCGACTCGACGCGGGAATGCAGCCGTCGCGCGGCCCGGTGACGCTGCGCCTCCGCGGCAGCCTGACCGAGTGGAGCGACGCGGTGACCGTGCGCGCCTTCGCCGCGGACGGCCGTGCGGTGGCGACGCTCTCGACCACCCGCGCGGCGCTCCAGGCCGGCGTCATGTGGGGCGAGTCGCTCCGGGCACCCGGGATCTACTGGCTCGACGTCCGCGACGCGCACGCACACCGACTCACCGCCAAACTCGTGCGACTCCCCTAGGGCGCGATCCCCGGTGGCGCCGCGGGGCGCCGCCGGGTAGTATTCAGCCCCTATGTCGCTACCCGAGCTCGTTCAGCGCGCCGGCGTCGTCGGCGCCGGTGGCGGCGGCTTCCCGACCCACGTGAAGATCGCCGCGCACGCAGACACCATCATCGCCAACGGCGCCGAGTGCGAGCCGCTGCTCCACAAGGACGCCGCCGTCATGGAGCGCCACGCCGCCGACCTCGTCGCCGGCATGCAGCTGGTCATGCAGGCGACCGGCGCCGCGCGCGGCGTCATCGGCATCAAGGCGAAGAACGCCGCCGCGGTGGCGGCGTGCGAAGCCGCGTGCAAGAAGACGCCGGTCGTCGTCCACACCCTCGGCGACTATTACCCGGCCGGCGACGAATACGATCTCGTCTACGAGGTCACCGGGCGCTTGATCCCGCCGCAAGGACTGCCGCTGCACGTCGGCTGCATCGTGCAGAACGTCGAGACGCTGGTGAACGTCGCGCTGGCGGCGCGCGGGATTCCGGTCACGCTCAAGACACTGACCATCGCCGGCGCCGTGCAGCATCCGGTGACCGTCACGCTGCCGATCGGCACCGTGTGGCGCGATGCCCTCGACGCAGCCGGCGGCATCACCTGCGAGGATCCGGTGCTCTTGGTGGGCGGTGCCATGATGGGCGAAACGGTGACCAATCTCGAGACGCCGATCACCAAGACGACGGCCGGCGCCATCGTGCTGCCGCGGACGCACCGCCTCGCGGAGCGCAAGTTGACGCCGGCGCCGGCGCAGAACCGCATCGGCAAGTCGGCGTGCGATCAGTGCCGCTTCTGCACCGAGATGTGCCCGCGCTATCTCCTCGGCTATCCGGTCGAGCCGCACCAAGTGATGCGCAGCCTCGCCTTCACCGCCACCGACACCTCGTACTGGAACCAGTGGGCGTCGTTGTGTTGCGCCTGTGGGCTGTGCACGCTCTACGCCTGCCCGGAGCAGCTCTATCCGAAAGAAGCCTGCGATCAGTCCAAGGACGCGATGCGCGAGGCCGGCGAGAAATGGAGCGGGCCCGCCACGGTGACCCCGCACGCGATGCGTGACGGCCGCAAGGTGCCGGTCAAACAACTCATGAAGACGCTGGCGATCGCCGACTACGACAACCCCGCGCACTGGCAGCCGACACACGTCGATCCGCGCGAACTGCGGCTGCGGCTCAAGCAGCACGCCGGCTCGCCGGTGGTGCCGTGCGTCAAGGCTGGCGAAACCGTGAGCGCGGGCCAAGTGCTCGGCGAGCCGCCCGCTGGCGCGCTCGGCGCAACGCTGCATGCGCCGTGCGACGCGACGGTCGCCGACATCGACTCCACCACCCTCACCCTGACGAGGCGCGCGTGAGTGCATCGCCCCTGAAGTCCATCGGCCTGGTCGAACTGTCCAGCGTCGCCGCCGGCTACCTCACCGCCGACGCCATGCTCAAGGCCGCCGAGGTGTCGCTCATCCTGTCGCGCAGCATCTGTTCCGGCAAATACATGGTCATGGTGGGCGGCAACGTCGCCGAAGTGCAGAGCGCGGTGGCGGCCGGCGCACGCGCGGCGAATGGCTGTCTCATCGACCAGTTCGTGATTCCGAACGTGCACCGCGATGTGTTCGCGGCGCTGGCGCGCACGCAATTGCCGCCGGTCGGCGACGCGCTTGGCATTCTCGAAGCGTTCAGCGTCGCGTCGCTCATCGAAGGCGCGGACGCGGCGGCGAAGGCCGCCACCGTGCAATTGATCGAGATCCGGCTCGCCATGGCGCTCGGCGGCAAGGCGTTCGTGACGATGACAGGCGACGTCGCCGCGGTCACCGCGGCCGTCAACGCCGGCAAGGAAGTCATCGGATCGCGGGGACTGCTCGTCTACCACGTGGTCATCGCCCACCCGCACCCGGACGTGTATCGCGAGGTCGTCTGAGCGCGGTGTGCGCAATGCACACGGCGGAGGCGTCGCGCGACGCCTCCGCCGTTGCAATGCGTGGACGGCTTAGAAGTAGAAGTGGAAGCCGACCTTGGTGATGTCGAGCGCCTGCAGCGCGTTGATCGACGAATGCGAGTCGAGCGTGCCGGTCGTCATCTGGTTTGCGCTCACGCCCTTCGTCGACACGAACTCGAGGCCGTGGCCGACGCTGAGCGAGAAGTTCTCGGCCGGGAAGTACTCGACGCCGAGAATCGCGCTGACCCGGATCTCGCTCTCGGTCTTCTTGGTGTAGACAGAGGAACCGGCCGCCATGTTGTACGTCGGGATCGCCTTGTAGAGCACGCCCGGACGCACGAAGAAGTGCGCGTTGCCCTTGGCGACGACGGTGTACGGGATGCCGGCTTCGAGGTGGAACTGCAGGTTCTTCTTGGCGTCGCCCACCGCGCTGGTGGTCGGGTCGTCACTGGCTTCGGCCTGGGCGAACCCGATGCCGAGGTCGAGACCGACCTTGTCGTTCAGCAGATAGCGGCCGCCCACGGGGGCCGCCGGGTTGAAGTAGCCGAGCGAAAACTTGCCCTTGCCGTCGGCGGCGAATGCCGACGTCGCCGACAACGTCGCCACCGCGACGACGGCGCCCCACACGATCTTGCGCAGCATGATGATCCTCCGTGGAATGAATGCCCCGGATCGAACGCGGGGCGTGTCGATGGCCGCGCCGCGGACGCGGCGCGGGGCGCGGACTGCGCCCGTCAACTCAAGGCCATCTGATGCGGGTTCCACGGGAGAGGTGCACGAAATCTGCGACAAAAGTGGAATGGACCACAGACGCCGGACCGGCGGGCGCCGGTCCAGCGTCCGTGCCTGCCTAGATATCCGGCGCTTCGTATTTCCGCGCCCACCGCGCGTAGAAGAAGATGCCGATCGCCGATGCCAGCCCGATCGCCACGAACGGATACCACAACGTGTACGGATGATAGGTGTCCCAC
The DNA here is from genome assembly GCA_044229145.1 of Candidatus Eiseniibacteriota bacterium. Taxonomy (GTDB): domain Bacteria; phylum Eisenbacteria; class RBG-16-71-46; order CAZEPH01; family CAZEPH01; genus JBKJUD01. Next base: position 78,168 of record JBGATO010000005.1, read on the forward strand.
AGCAGCTTGGTCGCGGCGTTGGCGTCGATGTGCAGCGCCGACTGCAGCGCCTCCATCGCCTTGGTGCGCTCGACGCCCTGCGCGCCGCCGTGGTCGGCAAGGTAGCGCAACGCCAGGTTCGCCTTGTCGCCCTTCTGGTCGTAGATCTGGCCAGCCATGAAGGAGCCGTACGCCCAGCCGATCGCCGTCGGCATGTTGGCGTAGCCCATGTAGAGCGCCTTCTGCCCTTCCGGCGCGATCACGCCGAGGTAGTCGTTCATCTTCGGGCACAACCAGCCCGACATCGTGAAGCCGCACACCAACAGCCCGACCGACGACACCACGATGCCCCAGAAGATCGACGACACGCGCCGCATCCGCGACACCATGTGCGAGATCCACACGACCAGCAGGATGATGAGACCAGAGTCGAGGTTGATCATCCACTCCTGCGTCACCATGGTGCCGCGCGACGTCGCGGCGGTGAATGCCGGTCCGAGGTGCAGCGCCTGCACCACCGCCCGCGAGTCCACCCAGTCGACGATGAAGTTCGGCAGCATGTCGAACAGCTGCATGAACATCAGCCAGAAGCCGGCCATGATGAGGATGAACACGAACAGGCGCGGCTGCAGCAGGTTCCGGAAGGTGATCGCCACGATGTGCCAGAAGCCGCCGCGCTGCTCGCCGCCGGCCGGCACGTGCGGATACGTGAACAACATCAGCAGGTTGAGCGACACGATCACCGCGCACCCGTAGAACACCACCGGCCACGAGTAGCCGTACAGATAGTGCGCGAGGGGCGGCCCGAGGAATCCGCCGATGTTGACGAGCATGTAGAACATGCCCCAGCCCACCGACGAATTATCCCGGCGCAACGTGCGCAGGAGCGTGCCCTGGACGCCCGGCTTGAAGATCGCCGTGCCGAAGGCGAGCGTCAGACAGCCGAAGGTAAACGGCCACAACTCGCGCTGGGTGGCCATCAAGAGATAACCGGCCATCTTGATGACGATCGACACGGCAATCGTCGGCTTGTAGCCGAAACGGTCCGCGAACCCGCCGCTGAAGATCGGCACGCCGGTCTGCACCAGCGCCCACAACATGAGGATGGTGCCCTTCTGCGTCTGCGAGAAGTGCAGCCCGCCGATCTCGTCGGCTTGCGCGATGTAGATCGGGATGACGACGCGGACGCCATAGTAGGCGAGCCGTTCGAGCATCTCCATCAGGTTGACCATCCAGAACGCACGCGGCAGCTCGGCGAGCTGCGCCCACATGCCGTGGCGTTCCGCCGCCACTGCCGTCTCGCTCACGATGCCACCTCCGCGCCCCGCGCCTTGTACGCCGCCAAGCCGGCGACGAACGCCGCCATCGCCCGCCGCAGCTTCGCCTCCTCGAGCACGTACGCCAACCGCACTTCGTCGCGCCCGAGGCCAGGCGTCGCGTAGAACCCGTCGAGCGGCGCCACCATCACCGTTTCGCCGTCCAGCGCGAAGTCACGCAGCAGGAACTCGGCGAAGGCGTTGGCGTCGTCCACCGGCAGCTTCGCGCAAATGTAGAACGCGCCTTCGGGGCAGCGCACCGTCACGCCGGGCACCGCGCTCAGCGCCTCGTACACGACGTCCCGGCGATGCTGGTACTCGCGCATGACGTCGGCGGTGTAGCTCGCTGGCACCTCGGTGAGCGCGGTGCAGGCGAACTGTTCGATGGTCGGCGGACAGAGGCGCGCCTGCCCAAAGCGCATCACGGCGTCCATGAACGCGCGGTTGCGGCTGACGATGTTGCCGATGCGCGCGCCGCACAACGAGTACCGCTTCGAGACACTGTCGACGACGATGACGTGCTCTTCGAGGCCGGTGAGTTGCAACACCGAGCGGTGCGTCGCGCCGTCGTACACGAACTCGCGATACACTTCGTCGGCGATGAGATACAGCCCGCGCGCGCGGCAGATGTCGGCGAGCATGTCGATCTCGTCGTCGCGATACACCGTGCCAGTCGGATTGTTCGGCGAGCAGATGAGGATGGCCTTGGTGCGCGGCCCGATCGCGGCCTCGATCGCGGCGCGCGACGGCAGGTGGTAGCCGTCTTCGGCGCGGGTGGCCACCGGGCGGGGCGTGACGCCGAGCATCGACGTGAAGCCGTTGTAGTTGGTGTAGAACGGCTCGAACACGAGGATCTCGTCGCCGGCGTCGCACAGGATGCCGACGGTGAAGAGGATCGCCTCACTGCCGGCGGTGGTGACGAAGATGTCGCCGGGGTCGAGCGCCACGCCGAGCCGGCCGTAGTAGGTACGCAACGCCTCGACGAACTCCGGCAACCCTTGCGACGGCCCGTACGGCACGTACGGTTCGCGATACTGCGCCAGCCGCGCCAGGATCTCCGGGGGCGTCGCGATGTCGGGCTGGCCGATGTTGAGCGCGTAGACCGTCTTGCCGGCAGCCCGCGCGGCAACGGCGAACGGCGCCAGCCGGCGGATCGGCGACGCCGGCATCGCGGCGGCGCGGTGCGACAGCGGAAGTGTGTGGGACATGACATCCTCCGACCCAAGCGTGGCGCTCCGCTCGCGGCGCGGGCACCACACGCGCGACGCGAAGCAGCCGAGTCTATCCTACCCGAGCTTCGCCAGGACCGCATCCCGGCTTGTAGATGACGCCGTGCGTGCGCCGGCCGTCCATCGCCACCTGCACCGGCACGTCGAGCCGCAGCAGCCGCAGCCAGCGTGTCTCCGCCACCGCCGGTTGTGCGCGCAGCCACGCCCAGTCGACGAAGCCTTCCCCCGCGTCCGCGTTGACCGTGAAATAGCCGACGCGAAATGCGGTGAGATTCTGGAAGAAGTGACTGCCCTGCGACGGGGTCACGATGAGATCGCGCAGCCCGGTTTCGACGATGGCCCGCGCGCCGGCGATCTCGTCCCAGCGCACCGGGATCCCCAGCCACGGATCGGTCGAGCCTAGACGCCCGACCGCGATCAGCAGGTACGGCCGCCCCTCATCGAGCAGCCGGGTATTGAACTGCGCGATCTCCTGGGCGACCTCGCGGCTGCGCGCCCGTTCGAAGCGCTCGCGGTCCACCACCAGGATGTCACGCACGCCGTCGATACGACCATTGCCGAGCACGCGCGGACTGCGCACCACCAGGGCCGCGTCGTCCACGTCGTGGAGACGCTCTACCTGCTGCTCGCCGCGCAGCACCAGCGGACGCATCTGCAGGAATCCGAATTCCGGTGGCATGCCAGGAACTGGCGACGTGCGCACCGCGAACTCGATCTCCACCGGCCGCCGCATGCCGGCCGCCCCGATCTCCAACAAGAAATCGACGATTTCGGCGAGTGGGAACACGCGATGCTTGAGCACCGGCGCGAACGTCACCAGTCGCGGGCCGGTCCGCCACGTGCCGTCGGCGATCGCATGATTCTCCCGCACGTAGGTCGACGCGAGACTGTGCAACGTGCCGTCGCGCTCGGCCGCGGCGAGATCGAAACGCGCCTCGCGCCACGCCACCTCGGCATCGGGATCCGGCGCCCCGGCGCGCTCGCTGCCTGCCTCGAGGTCGATCGCCCAGAATTCGTGCTGCGAGGCGTCGAGAATATCGTCGACGCTCGAGCGTTCGAGCGAATGGTGCGGATAGCGCGGACAAAAGCTGATGCACCGCTCCCCCGCCACCACCGCGCGGCCGAGGCCGAGCGCCACCGCGGCGATGCCGTCCTCCGCGGTCGCCGGGGGCGAGGGATAGAAGTTGTAGGAACGCGCCACGCCGCTGATGTCGGGATAGAAACGCGTCGCATGCGTCGCGCCGACCACCTGCTGCAAGATCACCGCCATCTTCTCTTCTTCGAGCCGGTATGGCGTCGCGCGCACGTAGGCTTTCGCCTGTTGCATGAACGTCGAGGCGTAGACGCGGAGGATCGCCTGCTCGAGTTCCGCCACGCGCTGCGCGGGATCCGGATCGCGATTGGCGAGCATGCAGGTGTCGTAGACACCGGTGAACGGCTGGTACTGCGAATCCTCGAGCAAACTCGACGACCGCACCGCGAGCGGACACGTCACGCGCTCGACGAACACCGCGAGGTCGGCACGCACGTCCTCGGGCAGCCGCGCCGCGAGGAACCGTTCGAGCAAGAGGCGATCGTCGGTGGTGCTGAGTGCCCACTCGCGCAGCTGATTCATCTCGAGCACGCGGTCGAACACGTCGGTGGCGAGCACGACACTCGGCGGCACCCGCAACGCGATACCGGGGAACCGCCGCCGCGCCTCCTCGGCCTCGAGCAAGTACCGCGCGAACGCCAACCCGCGTGCCTTGCCTCCCAGCGAGCCGCGTCCGATGCGCGCGAAGTAGCCGAGCGCCGGATCGAACTGCGCGCGATCGAACGGCACGATGCGCGATTCGATCTGTGCGTGACGATGCTCGACGATGGCGGCGATCAATTCGTCGCGCAAGTGCTCGAGCGTCGGGTAGTCGCTCACCCGCCGCGGCCGCAACCGGTGCGCGAGCTCGAACTCGGTGCGCGCGATGAACCAGTTCGAGAAGTGATTGCGTTCGCCGTGGTAGGCGATGCTCTCGGCCGGCACCGTGCGCAACTTTTCCTCGAGCGTGCGGAGGTCGTGTGCGTGGTCCACCGCACTGCCGTCGGGAAGTCGGAAGACGAAGTCGCCGAGCGCGAAGTGCTCGACCATGAACTGGCTCAATTCCGTGAGCAGCGTCTCCGAACCCTTGCGCAGGAACGACACGCCGAGTGTCGCCGCGCGCTCCGCATGCGCGGCGCGGCTCGAATGCAGCAACACCGGCAAGTCGGGCACGAAGGCCCGCGTCATTTCGGCGAGCGAGAAGCCGGCCTCGCGGTCGAGCGCGCCGTCGCGTGGGAACTCGACGTCCGACACCACGCCGAGCGCGTGGTCGCGATACCGCGTGAACAAATCCCACGCCTCCTCGAACGAGCGGCAGAGCAGGATCTTCGGCCGCGCGCGCAGCCGCAACAACAGGTGGGCGTAGTTGACGCTCTCGCCCAGCAGCCGTTCGCTCTGGGTGATGAGTTCGGTGTAGATGGCGGGCAGGAACGACGAGTAGTAGCGCACGTTGTCTTCGACCACCAGCAGCACGCGCACGTCGGTGGCGGCGGTGTCGGAGGCGACGTTGCGGTGATCTTCGACACTGTGCACGATCGCCGACAAGATGCGTGCGTCACCCTGCCACAGAAAGATGCCGGCGAGCCGCGAGACATCGTGGGTCCGCAGGAAGTCGCGCAATTCTTCGTCATCGTAGGCGAGCAACACCACCGGCACGTCGAGGCTGCGGGCGGCCAGCTGCTCGGCGAGTTCGGTGGCGTCCATGTCGCCGGGATCGAGCGACGCGATGATCAAGTTGAAGCGCGGCTCCCGTCCGACGCGCGCGAGCGCCTCGGCGCCGCTGGCGACGTGCGTGATGCCGGGGCCGTGGTAGAAGTCGGCGTCGACCAAGTGCCCGAGCAGCATGTCGCCGAGCGTGCCGTCCTCCTGCAGGGCGAAGGCGTCGTAGAGACTCGACACCAGCAAGATGTCCTGCACGCGGTAGGGCATGAGGTCTTGGAAGGCTTGAAACGGCCGGTGGCCACCGGCGGCGCGGGTGTGGCTCGCCATCGTTCCTCTCAACACATCGCGGGGCGGAGTCGCCTCCGCCCCGCGCTGGTCACTGCCGTGTGTGGCGTCTGACTAGACCAGACCCTGGTCCATCATGGCGCCCGCGACCTTCAAGAATCCACCAATGTTGGCGCCGTTCACCAGGTTGCCCGGGGTGCCGTACGCTTCGGCGGTCTCGAAGCAGTTCTTGTGGATGGCGACCATGATACCGTGCAGGCGCTGGTCGACTTCCTCGCGGGTCCAGGCGAGACGCTGGCTGTTCTGCGCCATCTCGAGACCCGACGTCGCCACACCACCGGCGTTCGCGGCCTTCGCCGGTCCGTAGAGGATCTTCTTCTCGAGGAACAGCTTGGTGGCCTCGAGCACGCTCGGCATGTTGGCGCCTTCCGCCACCAGCTGCACGCCGTTCTTGATCAGGTTCTGTGCGTCCTTGAGCACGATCTCGTTCTGCGTCGCGCTCGGGAAGGCGCAGTCGGCCTTGATGTCCCACAGCGGGTTGAAGTCCAACTTGGCATCCACCGGCACGTACGTCGAACCCGGGAACTTGGTGGCGTAGTCGCTGATGCGGCCGCGCTTCACGTTCTTGAGCTCCATGATGTACGCGAGCTTGTCGCGGTCGATGCCGGCCGGGTCGTGGATCATGCCGTTCGAGTCGCTGCAGGTGATCGGCTTGGCGCCGAGGTCGAGCAGCTTCTCGATGGTGTACTGCGACACGTTGCCGGAACCCGACACCAGACAGATCTTGCCGTCGAGCGACTGGCCGCGCGTCTTGAGCATTTCCTGCGCGAAGTACACACAGCCGTAGCCGGTGGCTTCCGGACGAATCAGCGAGCCGCCCCACGCCAGGCCCTTGCCCGTGAGCACGCCGGTGAATTCGTTGCGTAGACGCTTGTACTGCCCGAACAGGAAGCCGATCTCGCGGCCGCCGACGCCGATGTCACCGGCCGGCACGTCGGTGTCCGGGCCGATGTGGCGCGACAGCTCGGTCATGAACGACTGGCAGAACCACATCACTTCGGCGTCGCTCTTGCCCTTCGGGTCGAAGTCCGACCCACCCTTGCCACCGCCCATCGGCAGCGTGGTGAGCGAGTTCTTGAACACCTGCTCGAAGGCGAGGAACTTGAGGATGCCGAGGTTCACCGACGGGTGGAAGCGCAGACCGCCCTTGTACGGGCCGATGGCGCTGTTCATCTCGATGCGGAAGCCGCGGTTGACATGCACTTCGCCGCGGTCGTCGGTCCACGGAACGCGGAACATGAGCACGCGCTCGGGCTCGATGATGCGCTCGACGATCTTGTGGGCGCGGAATTCGGGGTGGCGCTCGAGGACCAACGTGATCGACTCGAGGACCTCCATCACCGCCTGGTGGAATTCCGGTTCGTTCGGGTTCTTGGCCTGGACGTTGGCCATGATGCCGGACACGTATTCCTTGATCGCCGGGTTCTTGGTCGGGGCGTCCATCATCGCTGTACCGTTCACCTTTCGTGCTCCTTTCACGGCTTGTCGAGGGAGCAAAGAGGATTGCTCACTACAGGGAACCATCCTGCTCGTGGCGCGTGGGACTGACGTCGTGTCGGCGTTCGCGTCGGCACAGGCTCACCGCGCGTCGGGAGCGAATGCGGGCATTGTCGCATCCGGTCTCGGGGCTGTCACGCTCGACCTTGGGCGTCTGCTACTTCAGTCGAGGTCCGCTGGAACCTGGCGGCGGCTCGCGGCCTCTCATCGTCTGGCTCCGCGGGACGTCCCCGAGCCCTCCCCACCCCAAGCGCTCCCCGCGCAACGGTCGAACCGTCCGACACCCGCAGACCCTCGCTGCGGAGCGTCCCGGTTCCAGAGGAGATTGCCATGTCGATTCGCCCGACCTCCGCCGCGTGTGCCGCGGCGCTCGCGCTCGCCGCCTTCGCCGGCTTCACCGGATGCACCGACTCGCTGTCGTCCGGGTCACGCGGGACGGTGCAAGTGCGCATGACCGACTCGCCCGCCGACTTCGACGCCGTGAACGTGGTCATCACGGAGGTGCAGTTGCACCAGGCCGGCGCGCCCGACTCATCCGGCTGGGAGACCATCAAGCGCGACAGCACGCAGTACGACCTGTTGCAGCTGCGCAACGGCGTGTTCACGACGCTCGGGATCGGCTCCGTGCCGGCAGGGCGCTACACCCAGCTCCGCCTGGTGCTCGGCAGCGGCTCGCACGTCGTGGTGGCGGGCGTGCCGATCGCGCTCACGCTCAGCAGCGAGGCGCAGACCGGCCTCAAGATCAACGGCACGTGGGAGGTGACGGCTGGTGAGACGCTCAACCTCGGCCTGGACTTCGATGCCGGCCGGTCGATCACCCTCACCGGCGTCGGCCACTACATGCTGCGTCCGGTGGTGCGCGTGGTGTCGATGGACGCCGCTGGCTCGATCAGCGGAACGGTGTCGGCCGGAGGCGGGGCGGCCACCGTCACCGCGATGCAGGGCAGCACCGTCGTCGCGTCCACGGAGACGGGAGCCGACGGACGCTTCACGCTGAGCGCGCTGCCCAGCGGGACGTACTCTCTGGCGCTGGACGCCAGCTTGGTCGCCTATCGCGACAGCACGATCGCCGGCGTGGTCGTCCAGGCGCGTTCCACGACGCAGGTCGGCGTGTGCGCCCTGCCGATGGCACCGTAGCTGCGGCGCGGCCCTACCAGGTAACCCCGACGGGGCAGTCCATTGCGGGACTGCCCCGTCGGTCTACCCTGCCCCTACCTCCTCCAGCTAACTACCCTCCTCGAACGCGCCGGCGCACTATCGACTTCGGTCGCAGGAGCCGATGAGGTCTCCGGACCGGCCCCGCGGAGCGCGGGGTCACGCCTTCAGCAAAGGACGGCCGACCGTGAGCCACCCCGTCAACATCCCTGGACACCCCTCGTCGATCGACATGCCGATGACCGCTCGGCCCGGCGCCGACTTGCCGCCCAAACTGCGGCTGGTGTTCTGGGAGTCCACGGCGGGCTGCAACCTGCGCTGCCAGCACTGCCGCCGCATCGACGTCGCCGACGAGCTCATGCCGAACGACCTCAAGACCGAGGAAGTCTACCGCATGCTCGACGGCATCGCGCGTGCCGGCCGCCCGATCTTCGTCCTTTCCGGCGGCGAGCCGCTGATGCGCCCCGACGTCTTCGACATCGCCCGGTACGCGACCTCGCTCGGCTTGCCGGTGGCGCTCGCCACCAACGGCACGCTGATCGACGAAGAGAAGGCGCGTCTCATCTACGAGAGCGGCATCCGGCGCGCCTCGATCTCGATCGACGGCGGCGACGCCGCCACGCACGACGGCTTCCGCGGTCTCCCGGGCGCGTTCGAGGCCGCGCTCAACGGCGCGCGCAATCTCAAGAAGGCCGGCGTCAGCTTCCAGTTCAACGTGACGATCACGCGGCACAACGCCGAGCAGCGCGATGCAATCCACGACCTCGCGGTGCGCGAGGGCGCCGACGCGATGCACCTGTTCATGCTCGTCCCGGTGGGCTGCGGCATGCAGATCGCCGACACCAACATGCTCTCGCCCGACGAGTACGAGGAGCACCTGCGCTGGCTCGCCGACCGCATGGCGGAAGGCAACATGGACATCCGCGCCACCTGCGCGCCGCACTACTTCCGCATCACGCGGCAGCGCGCCAAGGAGACCGGACGCCCGATGCCGCTGTCGCCGGAGGCGGTCGACCGTCTCCAGATGGAACCGTCGAAGGCGCGTGAGATGGGCATGAACGCGCACACCAAGGGCTGCCTCGCCGGCACCGGCGTGGCGTTCGTCTCGCACAAGGGCGAAGTCTTCCCGTGCGGCTACTTCCCGGTCGAGAGCGGGCACCTGCGCCGCGAGAGTTTCGACGACGTGTGGGCGGACTCGCCGGTGTTCGCACGGCTGCGCGACAATGACAACTTGGGCGGCAAGTGCAATCCGTGCGAGTTCAAGAACGTGTGCGGCGGCTGCCGCGCCCGCGCCTACAGCATCACGGGCGACTACATGGCCGAGGAGCCGTACTGCACGTACCTCCCGGCGGTGGTCAAGAAGGCCCGCGCGCCGCTGAGCGTCTAGGAATCCTCCCTCCTCTCTGAACGGACGGCGCCCTCGGATTCGGGGGCGCCGTCGACTTTTGGGGCGCGCCTCTGCCAACCTCGGCCGCGCGGGCGTCGTCGGAGCAACCGTCCCCACACTTGGAGATCCCCGTCATGCTGCGTGCACTTCTCGGCGCCCTGCTGGGCACTGCTCTCGTCGCCGCTCCGTGCCTGGCCGCTCCCGATACGCTGGCGGCCGTGCCCGCGGACTCGGCCTCCACGCCCGCCGTCGCGCGTCCCTACTTGCCCATCACCTACGACGATTCGCTGACCTCGCCCAACACGCACTGCATCGTCAGCGGACTGCATCTGAGCAAACGCATCGCGCCGGTGTACGTAAATGGCCAGCCGATCGGATTCTGCTGAGGCGGGTGCCCCGGGATCTTCGTGCAAGATCCGGAGACCTATCTCGCGACGCAGGGTCTGGCGTTCTCCTGTCCGGTGGACAGCGGCCGGCCGGCACTCCTCGCGCGCCCCTCGCGCGTCGACGTGGGACACGATATCTTCTATTGCTCCAGCGCCGCGGCCGCGCGACGATTGCGCGCCGCGCCGTTGCGCTACGTCCACACGCTGAGCGATCCGATCACGCACCAGCGATTCGGTGTCACCCGGACGTCGCCGCGGACGCGCTGGAACGGCCGCGCCTACTACTTCGCCACGACGGCGACGCGGCGCGCGTTCCTCGCCCATCCCGACAGCTTCGCGGTGCGGCGCGGCGAACGCATGCACTGATATCCTGAACGAAGGACCGGCATGATTCTGTCTCCCCCGCCGCGCGATCGTCATGCGCGGTGAACGACGCGCCGCGGTCGCGGCCGGCGCGATGACCGTGCTCGCCACGGCGGCAGGCGGGTGCGTTGTGGTGGTACGGCGCCCGCCACTCGCGTACGGCGGCGTCGCGGCGGCAGGCGCGGTTCGCGCGCTCCTCGGCGCTTGGGCGGCGGCGGGCGCGACCCGCGGCGCGCTGCGGCGCGTCACGCGGCACCTCGCCATCTACCGCGCCGGCGATGTCCCGGCCGCCCCCACGGTGCGAGGCGCCGAGGGCGAAGCGCTCGACGAGCTCGCGCATTGGGCGGCGCAGTGGCGCGACGAACGGCGCGGCGTGCAGGAGTCGCTCAATCTTGCGCGGCTCGCGCTCGACGCGCTCCCGGACGCCGTGTTGCTCCTCGACGACGAGCGCATCGTCTCCGGCAATCCGGCAGCGGCCGCGGTGCTCGGCACGACACCGGAGCGCCTGCCGGGCTCCGACGCCGCCGCCTGGGAGATCGGCGCGTGGCTCACCGGCGACGCGCCCCGGTGGATCGAGCGCCGTTCGAAGGGCGCGCCGGGTCAGTGGGAATTGCGCCGCTATGCGATCGAGCGCGGCGGCCGCACGCTGATCGCCCTGGTGCTGAGCGATCGCACTCCGCTGGTGCGCCAGGTGGAGCGGCGCGCATGGGAGCGCATGCTGGCGGCGCTGCGTGGCAGCGACGGGGTGCCGTTCGCGGCCGCGCGGCGCGACCCACGGCCGCTCACGCCACCGGCACCGCGGCGCGAGGCACTGGACGCGGCGCAGTGGATTCCCCGCGTCGCGGCGTGCTTTCCCCAGGTGCGCGTGGTGCCGGGCCCGCCGGCCACGACGCTCGGCGATGCCACCCAACTCGCGGATGCGCTGGCCGAGATCCTCGCCAACGCCGTCGACGCAACCGCCGACACCGGGGCGATTGCCCGCGTCGCCTGGCGCCGGACCGGCGAATGGCTCGAGATCCTGGTCGAAGATGAAGGCGATGGCCTGCCGCGCGACCTCGACGTGTTCGCGCCGTGCGTGACGACGCGCGGTGATCGGGCGGGATTCGGCTTGGCGGTGGCGCGGGCGCGCATCGAGGCGGCGGGCGGCTCGCTGACCGTCCTCCCGCGACCGGGCGATCGCGGCACGTTGGCACGGGTGCGCATCCCGCTACTGCACGAGACGGCCGGCGCCGCGCCGCGCGAGGGCGCGCCGGCGCGCTGACGGCTCAGGCCGTCGGATGCGCCTTCATGTACGCCTTCACCGCGTCGATCGAGGCGATCGGCGTCGGATCGACACCGCGCAGGAACGCGAGGTACGTGCTGGCGTGATCGCCCAACAGCGCGAGGGACACCAAGCGCGCGAGGCGAGAAGCGCCGTCGCCGGCGATCTCGTGCACCGGGATCCCGGCGGCCGCGAACACCGCACGCGTCGCACCGACCCGCGCGGCGAGCGCCGGATGCTCGTCGGCGTCGCGCATGAGGACGGCGCGGAACAGCGCTGGGGCGGGTTGATGCGTCAGGCCGACGACGTCGTTGTGGTGCATCTCCGGCAGTTGTGCGGTCCACGCCGGGAGCTTGGCGTTCTCGTTGATTTCGCCCCGCAGGCGCAGCGCGACCGCGGCGGTGGCGGCGGAGGTTGCGATCAGCAGCGGCAGGGCAGGCGACGGGCTGGCGTGCAAGAAGGCCGCCAGGGTCCGCGCCGGATTGTCGGGGGGCGCATCGAGCGCGTTGCGGCACGCGGTTTCGCCCGCGAGGCGCTCGGCCTCGTCGAATTCCGCGTCGAGTGACGGCACGACCCCGCTCGCCGACAGGGCCGCGAGCAGCGCGAACCAGGTCACGTACACCGCGGCACGCGGCGGACGGCCGCCCGGCACGCGGATGACCGGCCACCCGCGCGCCTCTGCAGTGGCGAGAAGCGTGCCGCCAGAGGTCACGCACAGGGGCGTGAGCGCGGGCGGCAGGGCGCGCAGGATCGTGAGGGTTTCCTCGGTTTCGCCCGAGTAGCTCGAAAGCACGACGAGGGCGTCGGGCGCCGGCGGCACCGCGAGCGTGTACCCGCGCACCACGCGCACGCGCGGCAGGTCTCCGCCGCGGCCTTCGAGCGCGGCCGCCAACAGGTCTCCGGCGATGGCCGAGCCGCCCATCCCGCACACCACGATCTCGGAGCAGCGCGCCAGCGGCAGGCGCACGGCGGCGCCGAGACGGCGGCCGTCTGCCACGTCGCGCCCCGCCACCGCCAGCAATGCCATCATGCCGGATGCGTCGAGCGACTGCTCGGTGCTGCTCATCACCCAGATCTCCGTCCCTAAACGGCGGCGCGCCGGCGCACCGCGAAGTCCGCGAGGCTAGAGGAACCGCGCGCCGGAAACAACCGGGAGCGACGATCCGCACGGACCGCCGCTCCCCGCATTATCGGCAGGATGACTCAGCGGTTGCGTCCCGAGTGGCCGAGCCATTCCAAGCCGTGCGCCCGGCTCTCGTCCCGGCCGGCCGGCGTCACCACGATGAACTGCGCCTTGCGCTGCATTTCGGAAATCGTCGCCGCGCCGCAGTACGTGAGGCCGGACCGAATGCCGCCCATGACGTCGCGGATGACATCCACCGCCGAGCCACGCACGGGCACCTCCATCGCCACGCCTTCGGCCGTCTTCCAATCGGCCATCTGGCCCATGAAGTCTTCCTGCGCCTCGCGCGAGGCCATGCCGCGGAACACCTTCACGCGGTGCTCGACACCCTCGGCATCGCGACGCACCAACACCTCGCCCGGTGTCTCCTCGGTTCCCGCGAGCATGCCGCCGAGCATCACGAACGACGCGCCGGCGGCCAGCGCCTTCACCGCGTCGCCCGGCGTGCGGATGCCGCCGTCGGCGATCAACGCGCGATCCACTTGGCGGCAGGACATGATCGCCGTCAGTTGCGGCACGCCGAAGCCGGTCTTGATGCGCGTCGTGCACGCGCTGCCCGGGCCGATGCCGATCTTGATGACGTCGGCGCCTGCGGCGGCCAGATAGTCGGCGCCTGCGTAGGTCGCGACGTTGCCGGCGATCAGCACGATGTTGCCTTTGTACTTCTCGCGCAGCGTGCGGATGGTGCGGTTCACCAGCTTCGAATGGCCATGCGCGACGTCGACGCACACGATGCGCGCGCCGGCATCGATCAATGCTTCGGCGCGTTCGAGCCCCGCGTCCTCGACGCCGATCGACACGCCGACCCGCGCGGGGTCGTCCGCCTTGCGCAGCTCGGCGACGTTCTGCTCGATGGTCATGAACCGGTGCAGGATGCCGAGCCCGCCGAGCCGCGTCATCACGTTCGCCATCTCGATGCCGGTGACGGTGTCCATGTTGGCGCTGACGATCGGCGACTCGAAGGCGATGTCCCCCATCGCGGAGCGCGCGGTGACGTCCTGGCGCGAGCGGATGCCGTTGTAGTTCGGCGTGAGCAGGACATCGTCGAAGGTGAGTCCGGTGGTGAGAGCGTTGTGCATGGGTCCTCGCGTCAGTAGCCGGCGGCGCAACCGTCCTTGCGGCTTTCGGTCGCGCCACAGTAGACCCCGGTGGCGGGGTCGCGCGCAATGGCTTGATACCCGCCGAAGGCGTCGACGAACGCGGGGGCGATGCGATGGCCGCGCCGTGCCAGCTCCTCGACGATCGTCGGGGCGATGCCAGGTTCGAGATGCAGTTCACCGCCGTCGCGCATGCGCGTCCCGGTCGGCTCGCTCGACCCGCCGTGATGGAACCGCGGCGCATCGCCGGCCTCCTGCGGATTCATGCCATGCTGGAGCAGGTTGAGCAGGATTTGCGGATGCGCCTGGGCCTGCTGGTCGCCCCCCATGACGCCGAATGCCAGCCAGGGCTCGCCACGCCGCGTCACGAACGCCGGAATGATCGTGTGGAACGGCCGCTTGCCGGGCTCCAGCGCGTTGGGATGCGCGGGATCCAGCGCGAAGAGCGCGCCGCGGTTCTGCAATCCGTAGCCGAGCTCCGGCACCACGTAGCCGGAACCGAAGCCGGTGTAGTTCGACTGGATCCAGCTCACCATCATGCCGTAGCGATCGGCGGTCGCCAGATAGGTGGTGTCGCCGTGGCGGAGCGCGCGCGGGTCGCCGGGCGGATCGTCGTCCGCGGCCCGTGCCGGGTCGAGGCGCGCGGCGCGCGCGGCGGCGTAGCGCGGATCGAGCAGCGCAGCCACCGGCACGTCGGCGAACGCCGGATCGGCGTAGTGCCGCGCGCGGTCGGCGTAGGCGAGCTTCTTCGCCTCGACGAGCAGATGCCAATAGTCGGCGCCGCCGCGCGCGTGGCGCTCGATGCCGGCGGCCGCGAGGATCTGCAACATTTGCAGCGCGGCGATCCCCTGCCCGTTCGGCGGCAACTCCCAGACTTCCACGTCGCGGAAGGCAATCGACACCGGCGCATCCCAGGTGACATGCGGCTCGGCGAAGTCGTCCACGGTGAAGAAGCCGGCATGCGCGGCGCTGTAGCGCAGCAGCGCCGCGCCGATCGCGCCATCGGCCGCGAGCGCGGCCCGGCCGTCGCGCACCAGCGCGCGCAGGGTGCGCGCGAGTGCCGGATTGGCGAACCGCTCCCCCGCGCGCGGCGCGCGGCCGTCCGGCGCGAAGATCTCGGCGAATCCCGGCATGCGCCCGACCGTCGCATGGGCGCGCTGCCAGTCGTGCGCCATGATCGGGCTGACCGGCGCGCCTTCTTCGGCGTAGGCGATCGCCGGCGCCAACACCTGATCGAGCGGCAGCAATCCGAAGCGCGCGTGGAGCGCCAGCCAGCCATCGCCACAGCCCGGCACCGTCCACGAGGCTGGCGAACGCAGACCGATGGTGCCGTCGGCTTCGGGCGTCACCGCAGCGCGCGTCAGGGCCCGCGGCGCGCGCCCCGAGGCATTGCAGCCGACCATCCGCTGCGCGACCGGATCCCACACCTGGGCGAAGAGATCGCCGCCGAGGCCGCAGCCCATCGGCTCGAGAAGCGCGAGCACCGCGTTGACGGCGATCGCCGCGTCCACCGCGCTGCCGCCGGCGCGCAGCAGCGCGACGCCCGCCTGCGCGGCGAGCGGCTGCGCGGCCGCCACCATGCCGTGCGCGGCGTAGACCGGCGAGCGCGCGGCGGTGCCGCGGGCGGGATGATGGGGGGCAAGCATGGCCGCGACGTTACCATCGCCGGCCTCGGGCGGCCAGGCGCCTCGCGACGGGCCGCGCTTCCTGCTAGGCTGCGCGCATGTTCCGCGACACCCTCTACGTCCGCCTGCTCGGCCTCACGCGTATCCCGCTGATGGCGCTCGCCGCGCCGGATGTCGTCGCGCTGGACCACGCGCGCTGCACCGTCCGCATCCGGCTCACCTGGGCGACGCGCAATCACCTCGGGTCGATGTACATCGGCGCACTGGTGTGCGGCGCCGAGCTCTCGGCGGGCTTGCTCGCGCAGCAGCACATGCGCCGCGCGCCGCGGCCGGTGTCGCTCATCTTCCAGGACCTGCACGCCGACTTCTTGCGCCGTCCCGACGCGGCCTGCGAGTTCACCTGCGAGGATGGTGCGCTCGCCGACGATCTGGTGCGCCGCACCCTCGAGACCGGCGAACGCGTGTCGGCGCCGCTGACCGTCGTCGCGCGCGTGCCCTCCCGCGGCGACGAGCCGGTGGCCCGCTTCACCCTGACGCTCAGCCTCAAGGCGCGCTGACCTCCGGCGCGGACGCTTGACGCTCTCGCGGACTCCCCTGACAATCCCGCGTCCCCACCCCAGTTTGCCCGACGGAGGTACGATGCGGCCGACGCACGTTTCGCTGTGGTTCGCTCTGCTCCTGCTCCCTGGTTTCGCCGACGCCGCTCCGCGCCGCACGCGCCAGCCGGTCACCACGCCGCCGGCCGCGACCGCCGAGACTGCCGACCCGCTGCGCCTCAACACGCCAGTCGTTCCCACCTTCCAGCGCGTCGCGCTGACGGTCGACGCCCGCCGCCGCGAGTACTCCGGCACCGTCGACATCGACGTGCGCGTCCCGGCGGCCACCCGCACCCTGCGCTTCCACGCCCGCGACATGCGGACGATGGAGTTCACCTTGCGCGGCGCGAAGGGTGTGGCGATTCCGCTCACCTGGGCACTCGGCACCTACGACATCGTCACCGCCACCGCGGCGCAACCTATCGCGCCGGGCAGCTACACGCTGCACGGCGACTTCACCACCGACTTCAATACCAAGGCGGTGTCGCTCTACCGGCTCGACACCGGCGGCCACGCGTACAGCTTCACGCAATTCGAGGCCATCGACGCGCGCGGGGCGTTCCCGTGCTGGGACGAGCCGCAGTACAAGATTCCGTGGCAGATCACGCTCACCGTGCCGCGCACCGACCTCGCGCTGAGCAACGCGCCGATCGTGCGCGAGACGCCCACCGGCGACAGCCTCAAGACGGTGGAGTTCGCGCGCACGCCGCCGATGCCGTCGTATTTGGTCGCGATGGCCACCGGGCCATTCGACACCATGAGCGTGGCCGGCTGCTCGATCCCGACCCGCATCGTCACCGCCAAGGGCGCGCTGCCCAACGCGCGGCTCGCCGCGCAATTCACGCCGCCGGTGTTGGCCGCGCTCGAGAAGTACTTCGCCCGGCCGTATCCGTTCGCCAAGCTCGATCTCATCGCGGTGCCGGAGTACTGGTACGGGGCGATGGAGAATCCCGGCGCCATCACTTTCGTCGACAACAACTTCTTGCTCGACGCAACCTCCGCGACGCTGAGCCGGCGGCGGTGGCTCGCCAGTACCATCGCGCACGAACTCGGGCACATGTGGTTCGGCGACTTGGTAACGATGCGGTGGTGGGACGATCTGTGGCTGAACGAATCGTTCGCCGAGTGGATCGCGACGAAGATCACCGACCAGGTCTACCCGGAATTCGGCGCGGGCATCGACCAGGAGCGCGGCGCGCAGCGCGCCTACGACACCGACCAGGCGACATCGACGCACGCGATGCGTCGGCCCGTGGTCGGCGACGTGAATCTCGACCAGCTCGCCGACGCGCTCGCCTATCGCAAGGGCGAGGCGTGTCTGCGCATGTTCGAGCAGTGGCTCGGGCCGGAGGCGTTCCGTCAGGGTGTGCTCGCCTACCTGAGGGCGCACGAGTGGGGCAACGCGACGGCCGACGATTTGTGGGCCGCGCTGGCACAAACCTCCGGCGGCAAGGACGTGCCGCGCGCGATGGCGACCTTCCTCGACCAGCCCGGCGTGCCGCTGGTCAGCGTGACGCCGCTCGGCGACGGCACCGTGCGCTTGGCGCAGCGCCGATTCGCGCCGTACGGCGAATCCGTGTCGCCGCAGGTGTGGCAGATCCCGGTGACCCTGCGTTACCCGAAGCCGGGCGATCCCCACCACACGCAGACGGTGCTCCTCACGGACAGCGTCGCGGTGGTGCGGCTCGACGGGCTCGCCAGCGATCCTGCGTGGCTGATGCCGAACGCCGACGATTCCGGCTACTACCGCTGGTGGCTGCCGCAGGCCCCGCTCGTCGGCTTGCGCGAAGCGGCGACGCAGGTGCTCTCGGCGCGTGAACGCATGGCGCTGCTCGCCAACCTCCACGCGCTACTCGACGCGGGACTCCTGCACGCGGACGAATTCATGGCCACGGTCGGCCGCGCGGCGGGCGATGTGTCGCCGGACGTCATCGGCGTTGCCGCGGGATTGGTCGATGACGTGCGGCAGCCGTTCATTACCGAGGACCTCCGCGCCCCGTTCGCACAGTGGGTGCGCGCGTCCTTCACGCCGGCCATCGAGCGGCTCGGCCGCACGCCGCGCGCCGGGGAGGACGAGAAGGTCGGCGAAACACGCGCCGCCGTGCTCTCGCTGCTCGCCCGGGATGGCGACGACGACGCCACACTCGCTTTCGCCGACTCGCTGGCGCGTGTGTTCCTGCGCGATCCGCAAGCGGTGGATCCGGCGTTGATCGAGTTCGCCCTCGGCGGTGCCGCGCGGCGCGGCGACCGGGCGTTGTGGGAAACCTACAAGGAACGCTTCGAGAAGGCCGCGACACCCGCGGATCGCAATCGTTTCCTGTTCGCGCTCGGGCGGTTCCGCGATCCGGCACTCGTCGCGGCGACCCTCGAGTATCAGTTGTCCGGCCCGCTGCGTCCGCAGGAGTTGCTGCGCCCGACCATGTCGATCGGCGCCGATCCGCGCTTCGAAGACCAACTGTGGCGGTGGATGACCGAGCACTACGACGCGATCGCCGGGCGGCTCCCACCGGCGTTCCGGCACTTCCTCGCGTTCTTCGCCGGCGGATGCGAGCAGCAGCGCTTCTTGGCCGCCAAGGCCTTCTTCCAGGAACCCGCGCACAACGCGTCCGGCACCGAGGAGACGTTGAAACAAGTCGAAGCCGGCGTCCGTGACTGCGCATCGCTCCGCAGCCGCGAAAGCGAGCGGGTGCGATCGTTCCTCGGCGCGCCGCCCGCAGGCAGCGGCCAGTGAGCGCACCGCTCCGCGCCGTCGTGTTCGACATGGATGGCGTGCTGCTCGACAGCGAACCGCTGCACCACGCGGTGATGAACCGCGTGCTCGCGCCGGAGGGCGTGGTGGTGAGCGAGGCGGACTACCGCGCGTACATCGGCACCACCGACGACGACACATGGCGCGACCTCGTCACGCGGCACCGGCTTCCGCAGCCGCAACACGCATATCAGGCCGCCTACGACGACGCCATCCAGGAGGCGTACGCTCTGCACTCCGTGCCGTCGCCTGGGCTCCACGAATTGTTGGCGCGGCTCGCGGCTCGCGGCCTGACGTTGGCGGTGGCGTCATCATCACGGCGGACGTGGGTGGAGGCGGCGTTGCGGCACCTCGCCGTGCGCGACGCGTTCGACGTGGTGGTCACCGGGGACATGGTGGCACGCGGAAAGCCGGACCCCGAGATCTACCAACTCGCCGCCGCGCAGCTCGGGGTCTCGCCTGCGGCGTGTATCGCGATCGAGGACGCGCCCAAGGGCGTCGCCGCGGCGGTCGCCGCCGGCATGCAGGTGATCGGTGTCCGCACGCCCTACACGGCGCACCTCGCCCTGCCCGGCGCCTCTCACGTGGTGGACGCGCTGCTCGACATCGACGGCATCCTTCCAACCGCCTGAGCGCCGCCCGTCCCGCACGCAATGCCGAAGGGGCCGCCCCTCGCGGGACGGCCCCTCGGTTACAGCGAACCGCGGATCGAGCTTAGTAGATGATCTTGCCCGACGCGGTGTGGCCAGCGGCCGCGAAGCGGTAGAAGTACACGCCGTGCGCCATACGGCTGCCGTCGTTGGCGACGCCGTCGATGCGCGCGTTGTACGTGCCTTCCGACGCACGACCGTCCATCAGGTCCTTGACCATGCGGCCGTTGACGTCCACCAGCTCGAGCTTCACGTCGGTGGCCGACGGAATGTAGAACGACAAGGTCGAGCCGCTCGCCTTGACGGTGTACGGCGCCAACGTGGCGACCGACGACGTCTGCGGGCCGAACTCCTTGGCGATCTTCGAGGCCGGAGCCGCAACCGGCACCATGTTGGCCCAGAACATTTCTTCACCCTGCGTCGAAGCGACGCGGGTGTCGGTCCACACCACCGAGAACGAGCCGAGGCCGTTGTTGGCGCCGAGACCCTGGTAGTCACCCGCCTGGTTGCCGCGGTCGGTACCCGAGCCGTGCTCGTTCGAGTTGGCGTCCGCCACCATGGACGGGTTCGTCCAGGTCGCGCCACCGTCGTGCGAGAAGGCCATGGCCATACGGTGCACCTGGCTCGTCGCGCCACCGGCGCCGTAGAAGTTCACGCCCACGGTGCCGTCGTTGAGGACGGAGACCTGCGAGTGGTACGAGTACTTGATCTGCGGAATGGCCGAACCGATCTGCGCCGGCGCCGACCAGGTGGCACCGTTGTCGTCCGAGTACTGCACCCAGCACGCGCTCTGGGTGTTCGACGGCATCTCGTCGGTGTAGGTCACGTACATACGGCCGGCCCACGGACCACCGTGCGCGAACTCGGTCACCGGGAAGGCCACGATGCCACGGGTGTCCTGCGGCGGGATGTACCACCAGAAGCCCGAGGTGTTGTGCTTCATGTTGTGCACGACGTTCGGAGTCGTCCACGTCACACCGCCGTCGGTCGAGCGGCAAGTGAGGATGCGGCTGTTGCCGTAGTCGAGCCACGTCGCGGTCACCACACCGGTCGACGACACCGCAGCGTTCACACCGATCGTCGGACCACCGACGGTGTTCAGCTTCGGCGTGCGGACCCAGGTGGTGTTGCCCTTGCCGGTGCGCGAGTAGAGCAAGTACGCCGTGTTGCTGGCGCCGTTGTCGTCGTAGCCGAGGTACACCGTACCGTCGAACGCGCCACCGCTGTTGTCCACGGTGATCATGCAGCGGTCCGGGAACGAACCGGCGTTGGTCATGCCGTTGTACGCCACCCAGGTCGCCGAGCCGTGGTTCTTGTAGGCCACCGACTGGTTCGAGCACTCGTACGCGAGGAACGCGTCACCGGCGTTGTTGAAGTACACCCAGGTGTCGTAGCAGAAGCCCGACGAACCGAAGGTCGACCGGGTCCAGGTGTTGCCGCCGTCGAACGACTCGAACACACCCGCGGTGGTGCCGAGGTCGTTGGACGAAGCGAGGATGTGGTTCGGGTCCGTCGGGTCGACGGCCGTGGAGGTCTCGCTCTGAGCGGAGGTGCGGTTGGTCACGTTCTTGTTCGTCGGCGCGGTACCGGACAGGCCGGTGTTGATCCACGTCGGCTCCCAGCGCGGCACGTAGTCCGTCGGGCGCGACGAACCACCATCGGGGTCCTTCACCGGCGGCATGTAGACACCGGCATACGCGGCGACGGCACCGGCCACGAGGGCGGCGGCGCTGAGGCTCGCAATCAAGGAACGGCGAAGCATGCAGAATCCTCCTGGACAGCGTGGAGTGGTGTGGCAGCGAGCCCACGGCAGAGCGGGCTCGGCTGGCGAGCGAGCTTTCCAGATCATACTGCGCCCGGAACCGGTACGGCGACTCCAGGGTGTTACGGAGACGTATGCTTGGGGCAGGTCCCCCACGCTCGTGACGAGGACATGGAGCGCCTGCCGCAAGGTCCTGGGGAATTGGGTGTAACGGGTGGATGACCACGCCACGGCCTGGCATGTGGCTACCGCGGAGTGTAGCAGGAGTGCCGGCTCCGAAGGCAAGTTAAGAAATCCGTGTAACGCGCCGGATCTCCGCAAAAACATCGCCCGTCGCCCCGGCCGGGAGGCCGGATGCGACGGGCGTGGTATCACCTGCGGGGAAAATCCCGCACGGAACTCTACCGGGCCGGGCCGGCGGTCGCGCTGTTGGCCTCCACCTCGAGGTTCAGTTCGACCTCGTCGCTCACCACGCGGGTGGACTCCATCATCTTGTTCCACGCCACGCCGTAGTCCTGACGGTTGATCATCCCCTTGGCCGAGAATGCGACCTTGGTCATGTCGGCGCCCATCTTCGCCTTGCCGAGGTACTCGCCGGTCAGCACCACCGGCTTGGTGACGCCGTGCATGGTGAGGTCGCCGGTGAGGACGAACTTCTTCGGACCGTTGCCCTGCGCCGCCTTGGCGGCCGCCTTCGCCTTCGGTCCGGCGTTCGGCGCTGTGAACTTGATCGACGTCGAGACGAACTTGATCTCCGGGAACTTCTCGGCTTCGAAGAAGTCGCCACTGCGCAAGTGGTTGTCCCGGCGCTCGTTCCCGGTGTTCACACTCTTCGTCTGGATGGTGACGTCGACCTTGCTCTGCGCCGGGTTGTCCTCGTCGAACAGGATGGTGCCGGCGAAGTCGTCGAAGTGACC
>JBGATO010000082.1:0-15502 GCA_044229145.1 Candidatus Eiseniibacteriota bacterium
CCCCCGGTGAGACCGGCGCGCGACTGCCCCGTCATGTCGAATTGGAACGCGTGCACGAGTTCGTGCGCGAAGACGTGATCGGTGTCCTGCAACGGGCCGGCCAGCGGGAGCACGATGCGCCGCTTGAGCGTTTCGGTGACACCGCCGGTGCCCTCGCCGAGATCGCCGGAGATCGCGTTGGTCTGCGAGAAGTGCGGGTGGCTGGCGTAGATGATGAGCGGCTGGCGGCCATGCAGCTGGTGCCGCATGTCCTTGCCGAGCCGCGCGTACCACCGCTCGGCCATCTGGCCCATGCGGTTGGCCATCGGCCGCTCGTCTTCGTAGAAGTAGATGTCGAAGTGCTCGGTCTTCAGCACCTGAAAGTCGAACGCCTGGTACTGGACCTTGTTCCGTCCGAACTCCTGCGCGATGCCCGGCCGGACGGCCGCGGCGAGCACACCCATGGCGCACACGAGCATCGCGAATGCGCGATTCGGTCCTGTCAGCACTCCCAGCCTCCGCATACCTGTTCTGCTCCCTCGCTGAGTCTCTCGCGGCGGGGGGACCATCCGCGCACACCGCGCGCCGGGGCGGCGCGTGTCGCGGGGCTGGGGGACGACGCCCGCGCGGGCCGAGGGGATCTCGGTGGTCGGCGTGCATTGTACACCGGATGGCGATTTCGCGGAGGGGCTGCGTTCACGCCCCGGCCGCGCCGCGTTCGACGAGAATGGAGAGGATTCGACGCTGATCGGCGTCCTGCACCGTGAGGGACCACGGGCCGAGTTGGACACGCGCGCCGGGCTTCGGGATTGCTCCGAGGCGCGCGAGCATGTACCCCGCCAGCGTCTCGTATGCTCCCGACGGAATCACCAGCCCGGGAATCCCCGGAATCGTGTCGACCGGCGTGCGGCCGCTCGCCAGCCAGCGGTGCTCGCCGAGATGCTTGACCGGCGCATCGGCGCGGCGCACCGACTCCGGCACCTCGTCCGTGAGTTCCTGCACGAGATCCGACAGGCTCACCAGCCCGGCGATGCCGCCGTACTCGTCGGTGACCAGCGCCACCGTCTCCTGCGCGTCCGCCAGGCGCCGGAACGCATCCAGCGAGGACACGCTCTCCGGCAACACCGGCACCTTCCGCGCCACCTCCCCTGCCCGTCGCCCCGGCGAACGCAACAGGTCGAAGATGTGTACCAACCCGACCGCCGCGTCCACCGTGCCTTCGTAGACGACGAGCCGGCTGTGCCCCGAGGCCGCGGCGAGCGCCAGTGCCTCGGCGGCCGGCGTGTCCGCCTCCACGCTCACCAGGTCGGTGTGTGGCACCATGACCTCGTCGAGCGTCGTGGTGCGCAGGTCGAGCACGCGTTCGAGATCCGGCGTGCCGGCGCGTTCGGCGGCACCGCGGGCCGCGGCTTCCCGCAGCAACACCTCGACGTCCGCTCGCGCCAGGAAACCGCGGCGTCCTTCCGGCCGCGCGCCGAGAACCGCGAGTACGGCGGTGGACATCCAGGTCGCCAGTTTGAGCACCGGCCACAACGCGAAACCCGCCCACCGCAGAAGCAGCGACACCGACGGGAACAACGCGTCGGCGCGTGCCCGGCCGAGGCTCTTGGGAACGACTTCGCCGAAGATCAGGATCGCCACGGTCTGCGCGAGAGCGGCCAGCCCCGCGGCCTCCGGCCCCCAGCGATGGTCGACCGCGACGGTGACGAGCGCCGAAGTCAGCACGGTGCACACGGCGGTGCCCGCCAGCGCGGTGCTGAGTGCGGCGCGCGGTTCGGCCAAGACGCTGCGCATGGCGCGGCCACGGCGGTCCGCGCGCTCGGCACGGCGACGGACGCGGATGCGGTTGGCGCTCACCAGCACCGTCTCGCTTCCGGCGAAGATGCCGACCAGCACCAAGCAGAGGAGCGCGGCAGTGAACATCTACGCGCTCTGTGGCGCCACGGGCAGCGCGCGTGACGCCGCGTGGAGTTCTTCGACCAAGTCGCGCAGCGTGACCAGACCGTGCGGACGCGCCGCGTCGGTTCCCACCACGAGCACGTAGGTGCGATCGCGCCGCACCATCCGGAAGGCCGTGGGCAGTGGCGTGTCGGGGTCGACGAAGAACACCGGACGTGCCAGCTCGCGCGCCGTGGAAGGGCGCGTGCGACCGGTGCCGGGCTGCGCGGCGGCAAGCAAGTCGTGCGCACGCACGATGCCCACTACCTCGCCGGCGGCGCCGAGCACCGGGGCGCGGGTCACGCCGGCCGCCACCAGGCGCGCCAGCGCGCGGCCCGGCTCCCAGGCGCCGGGCACCGTGATGACGCGCGCCCAGGGCTTCATCGCCTGGGCCACCACGCGATTCTGCGCCAGGAGCACGCCGAGCAGCAGGTCGCGCTCGCCGCGCGCCAAGATGCCTTCGGCGCGGCCGGCTTCGATAGTGTCGACGAGCGAATCGTGTCCGGCCTCGTCGTGGCCGCCGTGCGCGCTGCCCCCGGCGCCGAGCGCGCGGGCCAGGTGCGCGAGCACCGTGGCGAGCGGCGCCAGCAGCGTCTGCGCGGCCCGCAACGGCTCCGCGCTCGCCAGCGCGATGGCCTCGGCGTGATGCACCGCGAGCGTCTTCGGCGTGATGTCGCCGAGCACCAAGAGCGCGAAGCTGGTGACCACCGCGTCGGCGACCACCAGCGCGCCGCCCTCGAGGTGGAACACGTGGTGGAAGAGCGCGGCCGCGGCGATGGTCGCCGCAACCGATCCGGCGGTCGCCAAGATGAGGATGGTGCCGAGGAGTCGAGGCGCGTCATCGAGCAGGCGTGCCAACGTCGCGCCGGGGCGCGATTGGGTGGCCAGACGCTTCAGTTCGTGGCGGGACAACGAGAAGCAGGCAGTTTCGGCCGCCGACACGCAGGCGATGAGCGCAAGCGCGGCAGCGAGCGCGAGGACTTCGGGCGACATCGGCTAGGCGTCGGGCAGCAGCGGCGGCACCGCGTGCGCCGCCGCGAGGCATACTTTCTCGCGGCGCCGCATCAGCCGCCGCGCCGCCGGCTCTTCGTCGTCGTGGCCGAGCGAGTGCAGAACGCCGTGCACGACGAGCAGGCGCAATTCGTCGTCCCACGGCCGGTGACGCGCCGCAGCCTGCGCGCGGGCGCGTTCCAGCGACACGTAGATGTCGCCGACGTGCGGCGCATCCGCCGCGTCGTGGCTGTGCGCGGCGCCCGGCGCGGCGATCTCGAAACTGATGACATCGGTGTGACGGTCCTTGCCGAGGTACGCGCGGTTCACCGCGGTGATCTCCGCGTCGTCGACCATCGTCAGGCTGAGCACCATCGGCGGGGCGTCCTCGGCGGTGAGCGCGGTGGCGATGAGCGCGCGCAGCGCGCGCTTGTCGACGCGCGCCAGACGACGCGCCGCCGGCGTCACCGAGGTTTCGATTTCCCAGCCGCGTCGCCGCGCACTCACGCGCCGCTCCGCTTCTGCTCTTCGCTGCGGTCGTAGTCCTCGAACGCGCGCACCACGTCACGCACCAGCGGGTGCCGCACGACATCGACTTCGGTCAGGTGGAAGAACTTCACGCCGTTGATGTGTCCGAGGATGCGTTGCGCCTGCGCGAGACCCGACGCGTGCTTGTCCGGCAAGTCGATCTGGGTGACGTCGCCGGTGATCACCGCGCGCGAGCCGAGACCGAGTCGCGTCAGGAACATCTTCATCTGCGACAGCGTGGCGTTCTGTCCTTCGTCCATGATGACGAACGAACCGGCCAGCGTGCGGCCACGCATGAAGGCGATTGGCGCGATTTCGATGACGCCGAGGTCGATCAACCGCCGCGTCTTCTCGAACGGCATCATGTCGTGGAGCGCGTCGTAGAGCGGTCGCAAATACGGGTCGACCTTGTCCTTGAGATCGCCTGGCAGGAAGCCGAGGCTCTCGCCCGCCTCCACCGCCGGACGCACGAGCAGGATGCGGTCGATGCGCTTGGCGCGCAGCAGGTGCAGCGCCATCGCCACCGCGAGGTACGTCTTCCCGGTGCCCGCCGGGCCAATCGAGAACACGATGTCGTGCGAGAGCAGCGCTTCGAGATACGCCTCCTGCCCCTTCGACTTCGGCTTGATGATCTTCTTGTCGAGATGCAGCGTGGTGCCCATCTGCGCGGCGGCGGCGCGATCGCCGGCGCCGGTCAGCTGGCCGTGTTCGAGCCCGAGCAGATACTCGACCTCCGGCGCGCCCACCGGCGCGCCGCTCTTCACCATCGTGATGAGTTCGTGCAGCACCGAGGCGGCCCGCCGCACGTCGCTGTCGGTGCCGCGCACCGTCAGCAAGCTGTCGCGCAGGATGATCTCGACCGGCAGGTGCGATTCGAGGGCGCGCAGCGTCGCGTCGTTCTGGCCGAGCAGGCGCATGGGGTCGAGGTTGGCGATGGAAATGCGTTGCACCAAGGTGTCGGTCACGCGGAGGTCCTCAGGTCGACGTCAAGGATTTCGCACAGCGGGACGGCGTGGCGGGAGGCACGGCGGCGCGGCGACGGCACGGTGGCGAGGTGCGGTGTGGCGAACATCGAGCGCGTGGGAATCGACCTCCGAGATGCTACTTGCGCACGGGCTTCGGCGTGTCGCCGCCGCCGCGCCAAATGACATAGGGCTGGAATGGGCTCGTCGCGAGCGAGGAAGGCAGGGACTCCAGAGTCGAGCCTTGAGCGGAAGCATCCGAGCCGGAGAGTCGCGGACGGTTGGTCGCGACTGACGGAGCGTGGTGATTCGCAACGCGCTGCTTCTTCGCCATGACGATTCCCTTTTCCTCCGTGCGGAAACCGACCGCAGCGTAGCACACGATGCTGACGGTCAACAAGATGACTGCCGCGCCGATGAGACGGCCCGCGCGGTGAATGCGATATGCCTGCACTGTCGCCGCCGCGAGATTGGCATCGAACGCAGCTGCAAGCGCGGGGAGCGACGCCAGTTCGAAGGCAAGATCATCCTCTACGTATTCGGATCTCTCCACGAGATCTCGCGGCTTGAGCGGACCGAAGAACCTGCACTGAAACACGGCTTCGTAGAGCTGCCACGCCCCCACCACGAAAATCGCCATGCTTATCGCCGACGCGGCGAGACACGCGGCAGGTAGCCGAGGGAACTCGAGTGGACGCGCCGCAGTGGCACCGAGCGCGACAACAAACGCGGCCGACACGATTCCAAGGAGCTGCAGCGCTTGATCGCCCTGATGGACGGAGAGGTCGAGCACACGTTGTAGCTCGTCGACTGCCCTTGCATATGCCACGGAGGATCGCTTCCCGCCGTCGCGGGGTGGGCGACGAGGTGGTATGACTGTCTTGTGCCTCACGAATCCGACCAGCTCCCTGCGACGATACCCTCGTGGACCTGCATCATCGCACAGCGGTCCGACAGTTCGCCGCGCCTCCCGATTGACGCTCTCGCGGCGGCCCCGTATCGTCCCCGCCCCATGAGACAACGCTTGCCGCTCCCCGGGGACTTCGACGCGCGCCGCGACACGCCGCCCGGCCAGTATCCGCTGAGCGACGTGTTTCCCGGCATCGAGGCCTCGCCCGCGCTCGCGCAGGCCATTCCCGACGCTGCGCAACGCGCCGCGATCCTCATCGAGACGCAGGTCGAAATCGCCAGCGAGAACGTGCACTACATGCGCGTCGCCGCGGATGACGGCCGCGTGATGGTCGGTGCGCATTACCTCGCCGACGGCCCGTTGGTCGAACTGTATCTCGACCTGGTGCACGAGCTGACGCACGTGCGGCAGTTCCACGAAGGCCGCGAGTTGTACGACCGCAGCGTCGCCTACGTCGACCGTCCGACCGAGATCGAGGCGTACGAGGTCGCGGTGGTCGAGGCGCGGCGCATCGGGTACACCGACGACGAGATCCACCGCTACCTCGACGTGCATTGGGTCACCGAGGAGGAGCGCGTGCGCCTGGCGACGCGCCTCGGATTGCCGCCGAGCGAGGACGGTGGCTAAGCCAGCGGCCGCCGACGGGCGCGGCTGGCGCACCGCGCCGCCGGCCGTCGTCACGCGGTTCGCCTCGCGGGCGGAGGCCGAGGCGGCGCGGCCGGCGTTGCGCGCCGCGAGCGAGGCGTTGCGCGCGCGGCTCGATCGTCACGCGACGCTCGACGCGGCTCTGCGCGACGTCGACACGATCGCCGAGGCCGAGCGTCTGCTGCGCGCGGTGCGCGTGCTCGACGCCGCCCCGCCTGCGCCACCCCGCGACGCCGCAACACTGCGCGTGGTGCATTGGAACATCGAACACGGCAATCGCTTCGACGCCATCCTGCGCGCCCTGCGGGAACGGCCGGATCTGCGAGACGCGGACGTCGTCTCGCTGAATGAAGTCGACCTCGGGATGGCGCGTGCCGGCAATCGCGATGTCGCGTTCGAACTCGCGGACGCGCTGGGACTGCACGCCGCCTGGGCGCCAATGTTCCACGAACTCACGCACGGCCGCCACGACGATGGACTCTTCGCCCGCGGCGCGAATCAGGAAGGCTACTTCGGACTCGCGTTACTTTCGCGGTTCCCGCTTGGCGAGGTGCGGCTGGTGGCACTGCCGTCCTTCGAGACGTTCGGGTTCGACGTGCAGCGGATGTACGGACGGCACTGCGCGCTGATCGCGGAGATTCTCGACCCGCGCGGCGCGTTCTGGTTCGTCACCACGCATCTCAACGTGCACGGATCGCCGCCGGACCGCGACGCGCAGATGCGCATCGTCCTCGACGCTCTCGGCGACGACGGCCGGCCCGCCATTCTCTGCGGCGACTTCAACACGACGACGTTCTGGCGGCGCTCGTTCCTCGATGGCCTCGGCGGGCTGGCGGCGATCGCGCTCACACCCCGCGCCGGGTTGCGCCAGCGCCTCACCCGCCCGGACTTGCCGGCCGCCGCGCCGCGCGAGCCGCTGTTCGCCGCGCTGCGCGCCGCCGGCTTCGCGTGGGAGTCGTGCGTCGATTTCGCGTGGAGCCTCATGCTGCGCTTCGACCGGCTCAACGAGGTCGATGCGATTCCGGCGCCACTGCGGGCGCCATTGCTCGCGGCGCTGCGGGCGTTGTCGCGCCGCGCGCTCTTGCGGCTCGACTGGATCGCCACGCGCGGGTTCGACGCCGGGCGCGGCGCCGTCACCGTCCCCGAGCTCGACCGTGGCCCGGACGAAGCGAGCGATCACCTGCCGATCGCGGCGGCGTTCCCCATCGCCGGACAGCGCTGATCTGCCGAGCTTGACCGTGGCGGGCACGAGCGCGGAGAATCAGGGGCGCCCACATCCTGTCCCCCACACCCTAGCCCGGGAGTCCCCGTGAAGCCCTTCAGACTGCTGTCCTCTCTGGCCGTCTCCTGCCTGCTCGCCAGCCCCGCTCTGGCGACCACCTTCGAAGCCACCTCCACGATCGCCTCCAACTTCAACGGCACCGCCGTCGCCGCCGGCCGCACGCTGTGGTTCAACGCCGTGTGCACCGTCACCGGACTCGGCGCGCAACCCGCCACCATCCACGTGGATCAGTCGACGATCACCTACTCGGCGAGTGGCTCGCCGGTCACCATCACGGTGCCGGAGAGCGACATCACGTTGACCCCGGGCGGCGCGCAGGTCGCCACCGCGTCGGTGAGCGGCACAGGCGGCTGGATCGTCGACTCGCCCTCGGGCCTCAGTGGCAACTATTTCATGAACGGTGTCGCGGTGCCGCTGCCCACCGGTTTGCCGGGCGGCATCAATCCCGTAACGTGGTCGGCGCGCTTCAGTACCACGACGCCCGGCCTGACCGTGAAGTGGAAGTGGGGCGCCGCGATCTACACCAGCTTCGGCGCCACGCATGCGTCGCTCGGCGTCAAGCCGGTGGATGACAACTCCGCCAGCAGTTACCAGAACTCCGATCACGCTGGCACGCCGGAGAGCTACAAGTCGTTCGTCATCGGCGGTGCCCGCGGCGGCGGCGGGTCGAACTACACCGGCTCGTACAGTGGCACCGACGCAGTGGTGCTCGACAGCCCGACCGGCACGCTGCCGGTGACCTGGGGCGCGATCAAGACGCTGTTCCGCCGGTAGACGTCCGCACATGACGAAGGCCCCGCGTCGCAACCGACGCGGGGCCTTCGCACATCCATCGCCTGAGGCGCCTACTCCAACGCCGCCGTCACCGCCGCCTTCGCCTACGCATCGAGCTCGATGTGCAGCACATCGAGATCCCGCGTGTCGACGTGCCCCGGCGCGCCGTCCATCAGCGACGTCGCGCGCGCCGTCTTCGGAAACGCGATGGTGTCGCGGATCGAGTCGCGGCCGGCCAGCAGCATGATGATGCGGTCGACGCCGAGCGCGATGCCACCGTGCGGCGGCGCGCCGTAGTCGAGCGCCTCGAGCAGGAAGCCGAACTTCTCCTTCGCGTCCTCCTCGCTCAGCCCCACGACCTTCATCACGCGGCGCTGCAACTCGGACGAGTGGATACGGATCGAGCCGGAGCCGAGTTCGGTGCCGTTCAGCGCCAAGTCGTACTGGCGGCAGTACACCGCGCCCGGGTCGGTCTCGAGCTTGTCGACGTCTTCGTCCTTCGGCATGCAGAACATGTGGTGCGCGGGCGACCAGGTGCCGGTCGCCTCGTCGTGCTCGAACAGCGGGAAGTCGCGGATCCACGCGAAGCGCAGGTCGAGCGGGTCCGGGTTGTAGATCTTGCGCCCGAGTTCGAGGCGCACCGCGCCGAGCGACTTCTGCACGACGGCTTTGGCGCCGGCGCCGAACAGCAGCGTGCCGCCGTGTTCCGCGCCGGTCGCGGCGACCAACTCCTCCGCCGTGCCGCCGGTGAAGAACTTCGCCACACCGCCGTCGAGCGCGCCGGCATCGGTGACACGCGCCCACGCCAGGCCGCCGGCGCCGTGCGTCTTCGCCAGCGCCTCGAGGCCTTCGATGTCCTTGCGCGAAAGCGGATGCGAGGCCGGCACGGCCAGCGCGCACACCGCACCGCCGCCCTCCAGCGCCTTCTTGAAGATCCCCGCCTCCGAGCGTCCCGCCACGGCCGCGACGTCCTGCAGCTCGAGCCCGAAGCGCATGTCCGGCTTGTCCGAGCCGAAGCGCGCCATGGCCTCCGCGTACGAGATGCGCGGGAACGGCAGCGTGTACTTCGCGCCCGGCACTTCCTGGAGCACCGAGGCGAACACGCGCTCGATGACGCCCCACACGTCGTCCTCGCCAACGAAGGTCATCTCGAGGTCGATCTGCGTGTGCTCGGGCTGGCGGTCGGCGCGCAGGTCCTCGTCGCGCAGACAGCGCGCGATCTGGAAGTAACGGTCGAAGCCGGCGATCATCAGGATCTGCTTGTACAGCTGCGGCGATTGCGGCAGCGCGTAGAAGCGGCTCGGGTGCAGACGCGACGGCACGATGAAGTCGCGCGCGCCTTCCGGCGTCGGACGCACGAGCAGCGGCGTCTCGATCTCGTTGAAGCCCTCGTGGCTCAGCGCCTCGCGCACGCGGAACAGCACCCGGTGACGCAGGCGCAGCGTGTTCTGCAGCGCGGCGCGCCGCAGGTCGAGATAGCGGAAGCGCAGACGCAGGTCCTCGTCGACGCGGTCGGCGGTCTCGTCGTCGTTGATCGGGAACGGCAGGTTCTTGCAGGTGGCGAGCAGCGTGAGCGAGGTCGCGCGCACTTCGATCTCGCCGGTGGCGAGCTTCGCGTTCACCAACCCGCTCGGCCGCGGCCGCACCTCGCCCTCCACCGCGACGACGTACTCCGTGCCGAGAGAGCGCGCGGTCTCGAGCACCGCCGCGTCGACGTTCTGCGGTTCGATGACGACCTGCGTCAAGCCGCTGGCGTCGCGCAAGTCGACGAACACCACGCCGCCGTGGTCGCGCACGGTGTGCACCCAACCGAGCAGCGTCACAGCGTGGCCGGCATCGGTGGCGCGCAGAGCACCGCACAAGTGAGTCCGGCGCGTCGCGCCGAGAGGGCTGACCGTCATCGCATCTCTCCTTCCGTGCCGGCCGCGCATCCCGCGCGCGCCGGCCGTCGCATCCTACGCGCCGAGCAGGTTCGCCAGCGCGTCGTCGAGACGCGCCTCGTCCACCGGATTCTGCTCGCCGCTCGTCATGTCCTTGAGCGCCAAGGCGCCGTCGCCGGACTTCGCATCGAAAATGAGCGCGACCCGCGCGCCACGCTTGCCGGCCGCCTGCAACTGCTTGCCGAAGGCGCGCTTCTGCACGTCGACGTCGACGCTCCAGCGCTGGCGCAGCCGCCGCGCCAACGCCAGCGCGCGCGGCCGCAGCTCGTCGGCGCCACACACGATGGCGATGTCGAGCGTGTCGGCGCCCCACGGCGGCGTCGAGCCCTCGCCGAGCGTCGACTGAATCGCCAGCAGCATGCGGTCGATGCCGGCCGCGTAGCCGACCGACGGCGTCGCCGGGCCGCCGAGTTGCTCGACCAGGCCATCGTAGCGTCCGCCGCCGAACAGCGCGGTCTGCGCGCCCTGCGCGCCATAGTGCACTTCGAACACCGTCCGCGTGTAGTAGTCGAGCCCGCGCACCAGATCGTCGCTGATCGCGTAGCGCACGCCGAGCGTGTCGAGCAGCGAGAGCACCTCGGCGAAGTGCGTCGCACACGGCTCGCAGAGCGACTGGCGCGGCGGCGGCACGGTGGCGGCGAGCGCGCGGCACGACGGCACCTTGCAATCGAGGATGCGCAGCGGCCGCGTCTCGAACCGCCCGCGGCAATCCGGACATAGCTCGGCGAGGCGCGGACGCAGCGTGTCGCGGATTGCATCCTCGTACGCCGGGCGGCATGCGGCGTCGCCCACGCTATTCACCATCACGGTGGTGTCGTGCAAGCCGTACGCGGCAAGCATGTCGGCGGAAAGCGCGATCACTTCGGCGTCGGCGGCCGGATACGGCGAACCGAACATCTCGACGCCGACCTGATCGAACTGGCGGTATCGGCCCGCCTGCGGCCGGTCGTAGCGGAACATCGAGCCGACGTAGAACAGCCGCGTCATGGCGCCCGGCGCGAGCAGACCATTCTCCAGCACCGCGCGCACCACCGGCGCCGTGCCTTCGGGCCGCAGCGTCATCGAGCGGCCTTTGCGGTCGGCGAACGTGTACATCTCCTTACCGACGATGTCGGTGGCCTCGCCGACCCCACGCGTGAACAGCTCGGTCGACTCGAAGATCGGCGTGCGGATCTCGCGGAACCCGGCGCGCGACGCGAGACCCCGAAACGTCGTCTCCATCCACGCCCAGGCGCGAGACGTCTCGCCGAGCAAATCGCGGGTCCCGCGCGGGGCGCGGAGCTGCGGAATCGATGCCATGCCTCTCCTCCCCGGTTACGACGCGCCGGCGCCGGGCGCACGGCGCGGCCAGTGCCGCCAGGCCAGCCAGACCACTGCGGCGGCGACGCACACCGCCGTCATGTCCGTGAGCAAATCGAGCACATCGGACGAGCGGCCCGGCACCGCCGATTGATACAACTCGTCGCAGGCGCCTGTCACCCACGCCGTCAGCACACCGTAGCGCAACGCCCGCCCGGCATTGCCCGGCGCAGCGGTCCGCACCATCGCGTTCACCAGCAAGAGGCCGTACGTGCCGTACTCGGCGAAGTGCAGGAACTTGTCCTCGTAGCTAAACAGCGACGCGAACGCCGGCGCCGGCCCCGACGACATGTAGAAGATCACACAGGCGAACAGCAGCGCCGGCAGCCAATAGAGCAGGAACGACCGCGCCGCGCCCGGCATCGAGCCGGACGCGGCGGGGGCCACTGCCGCCGTGCGGCGGCTCGGCGCCGCCGCACGGGTCATCGCAGGGGGTCATCGCCCAGGTGCACATCAGGCATACGCGTGCAGGCCGCCCAAGAACGTATTGCCGAACAGCGTGAACAGCGCGCACAGGAATCCCAGCACCGCGAGCACTGCGGTGCCGCGGCCGCGCCAGTCGCGTGCGAGGCGGGCATGCATGTAGCCCGACATCACCAGGAACACGATCAACGCGCCCACCTCCTTCGGGTCGAAGCCCCACGCGCGGCCCCACGCGTCGTACGCCCACATGGCACCGAACGCGGTGCCAATTCCCCACACCGGGTACCCGATCGATGCGGCGCGGTACCCCACCTCGTCGAGCATGTCTTCGCTCGGCAGGAACGGCCGCACGTAGTTCGACATCCGGTTGACCAGCGGCAGCAGCACGAGGCCGATGACGACCATCGAGCCGATGTACGGCAAGAAGACGAGCGCCTGCTGGCCTTGCGGCGCCTGCAAGTAGTTCCACGACGGCACCGCGCGCATGATCGCGGTGACCGTGGAGCCGAGCAAGAACGCCATCACGGTGCCGGCAAAGATCTCGCCAGCCAGCCCGGCATGCGCCTCGGTCTTCCCGACGCGCAGCCACACCAGGATCCAGAAGGCCGGCACGCCGAACAGCGACGCCACGCCCAGAATCGCCATGACCTTGAAGAAGAACGTCGGGCCGGCGTAGTGCGTGGCGAGGATGATGAGCGTCCCCACCGCCAATCCGAATACCGTGGCGATCACCGCCTGCGTCGCGAGCTGGTTGCGCACCGCGACCGGCGTCTTCTGCGGCACGTAGGTGCGCAGCAGGTAGAGCAACCCGGCGGCGAATGAGGTGGCGAAGGCCCCGGTGCCGAACACGATCGTCGGCACATGGATCTTGATCCAGTAGCTCTGGAGGGCAGGCACCAGTTGTGGCGTAAACTGCATGGGGAAGATGCTCGCCAGCACCATGATGAGGAACGCCAGCGGCGCGACGAACGCCCCGACGTACGATTGCTTCATCTTGATCACTAGCAAGCCGAGATAGACGATCGAGATCGACCACGCCAGGCACCGCAGGTACTCGTGCATGTTCGAGATCGGGAAGTGGCCATCCATCTTCCAGCGAATCAGCTGCCCGACGCTGAGCACCGCGAAGCCGAGCGCCAACAGGAACACGGCGACGCGCGCGAACATCTGCTTACGTGCCGCGAGGAACCCGCCGTAGCTCACCGTCGCGCCGGCGTACAGACCGAAGGCACCCCAGAAGTACGGGAGATCGTTGTTCATGCATCCTCCTTCGCCGCGCCCATGCTCGAGGCCATCTCTTGCGCCAGGGCGTGGAAGTGTTGCTCGAAACCGCGCTTGTTCTTGTACGTCCGACCTGCCATCCGTACCACCGTGCCCGCCGACGGGTCCGCATCCACGCGGACGAAGACCTGACGGTGCGTGTAGAGGACGGTCATGGGCAGCAACCCAAGACCGAACACGATGAAGCCGATGAGCAACAGGGGCGCTCCGGGGTTCTTCGCCACCTGCAATCCGGTCACATACGACGGCTTGTAGCCGAGGAACTGTACCAGGACATTCGACGCTTGGGCGAACGGCGCGTCGGTGTTGAGGAACGTCCAGCCTTCGCTGACCTTCTTCCCGTCCTTGTACAGCTCGGCGTACACCGCCGGATTGTTGGGGTCCAGCGACTGCGAGAACACGTTGCCCTGTCCGTCCTGCGCGAAGTCGCTGACGTAGCGCAGCAGCTTGACGCCGTACGGCGTACCGGGCACCGGTTGCTCCGCGCCGAGCGGCAGCGCCACCGGCTCGCTCAGCGGCGTCATGCCGCCCTGCATCTGCTGCTGCAAGCGCAGCATCGGCGGCATCGCCGCGAGGCGCTTGAGCTCTTCGCCCTGCGGGCCTTGCACCAGCTGCACCTTCACGCTCGCGAAGCCGTTCGGGTTGTCGGCCGGCGGTGCGTAGTCGAGGAACTTCACCTCGATCTCGTGCGGCACGATGTGGATGTCCATGTTGCGGAAGATCCAGTCGTCGAACAGCTTCTTCCCGTTCTGGTAGACCTCGATTTGCACCGCCGGATTGTTGGCGATGTCGGAGCGCGACGACACCTCGCGCGTCGTCTGGTCCACCTGGAAGTCGGGCACGAAGCGCGTCGCCTTCACGCTGTATGGCGTCCCCGCGACCTTGGCCGGCGCGTCCATGGTGACCAGGGTCGGCGCGCCGAGCTTCGGTTTGTCGGCGCGGGCTGCCAATTGCACCTGCGCCATGTCGATGCGCTCGGGGTCCTGGCTATAGGTGGCCTGGTAGTAGTGGACGCCGTGCACGACCAGCGGGTGGTTCACGCGGATCTTCACGTCGCGCACCTTCTGGTTGCCTTCCCAGACGGTCGCGTCGGTGATGTAGTCCTTCACGTCGCCTTGCGGCGTGGTGACGATTTGGAAGCCGTGGACCTCGACCCGCGCGTCCGGGTGGCCCGGCACCTTCGCGAAGCCGCCCGCCGGCACGTTCGCCGGGATGCTGAATGCCGCGATCGCGCCCACCACACCGCCGAGCAGGATGACCTCGAGACCGATGTGGATCACGTACGGCATCATGCGCGAGTGCGCCCCGCTCGACGCCGAGTACACCACGACATCCGCCGGATCGCCCGGCCGCTGCACGACGCCGTAGCCCTTCTTCTTCAGCGCGGCACGCAGCAGGTCCGCGACCTGCGCCACCGTCTTCCCCTTCACCGCGAATTTCTCGCGGATCGGGTTCACCTCGTACGCCCGCGGGTTGTCGATGTACTTCGTCTCGTAGGCCATCTTCCAAGCGATCGGCAGACGGTTGATCGAGCACACCACGATGCTGGCGCCGATCAACACCTCGAGCCCGACGTACCACCACGAGTAGAACGTGTTGTTGATGTTCCAGAACAGAATGACGCGCTGCCAGAACTCGCCGTACTTGGCGGCGTACTCCGCCGGCGACCCGTTCTGCGGAATCATCAGGCCGATGAACGACCCGACCGTCAGGATGAGCAGCAGCGCCAGCGCGAACTTGATCGAGGAGAACAGGTACCAGATCCGGTCGAGCACTGCCGCGCCACGCGACATCCCGTACCCGAGTTCGGTTTCCGATCCGCTCGCCGAGAACTCCCGGTTCTCACTGGCCATGTGGTTCTCGTGCCTCCCCGTTTCGCCCGCGTCCCGTGTCGCCATTGGGCGCAGGCGCCGCGCCATTAGATGCCTGGTCGAGCCCGAAAAGATACCCGACGGCGTCATCCAATCCAGGGTACCGATTCTCTGATGTCGCCGCCCGCAACCGCACCGACGGCTCGTGCAGGATGCGGTTGACCAGGGATTGTCCGTAGCGCATGACCAATTCGCGGTCGCGCTCGGAGAGATGCTGGAGCTTCGCCAGCGCGCGCGCCTCTTCCTCTGCCCGCACGTGATCGAGGCGCTGGCGCAGCGCCACCACGGTGGGAACCGCCTGCCGCGAGCGATACCAGTGCAGGAAGCGCTCGGTCTCGGCGTGGACGATGGCACGCACCTTGACGACTTCCTTGTCGCGCTTCTCTTTGTTTGCCGACACCACCTGCGCGAGGTCGTCGATGTCGTAGGTGAAGACGTTGTTGATGTCCGCGGTGCGCGGCTCGATGTTGCGCGGCACCGCGATGTCGATGAGGAAGAGGGGCCGCTTGTGCTTGCGCCGCGCCATCGCCGCCTTGACGGTCGGCACGGTGACCAGCGCGTGCGGCGCGGCACTCGCCGCCACCACCACATCGACCTCGGCGAGGATTTCCTCGTCGACG
>JBGATO010000083.1:0-14713 GCA_044229145.1 Candidatus Eiseniibacteriota bacterium
GAGGTAGTTGTTGCTGGTGATCCAGATGCCGTTGGGCTGGTAGAGCTGTGCCTCGGTGGCGAGACCTCCGTCGCCGCTGAAGCCGTGGCCCTTGGTGGCATTGCCCGCTACCGTCGAGACGATCCACTGCGCCTGCGTGCTGTTCTGGCCGGCCGTCGGCTTGATGCGGCGAATCACGCTGTTGTACGAGTCGCACACGTACACCGAGTGGTCCGGGCCGACCTTCACGTCGGTCGGGAATTTGAACTTCGCCAGGTTGGCCGGACCGCCGTCCCCTTCGTAGCCACCGCCGACACCAGCCGCGCCCGCGCCCGAACCCGTGCGCGACGGACCGGCACCCGCAAAGGTGTAGATCTTGTGGTAGTCTGGGCTCGACTGGTCCAGGTTAATCATGCGGATCCGGTTGTTCCAGGTGTCCGCGAGATAGAGGCGCTTCCATTCGCGGTCGACCGCGAGGCGGAAGCACGGCACGGCGTCTGGCCCGCTTGGCGCGGCGAAACGCACCTTCGCGTCGGTCGCCACTAGGCTATCACCACCGAAGCCCGACTTCGCAAAGTTACCCGCGAACGTCGACACCATTCGGTCGGAGTCTATTCGGCGGATCTTGAAGTTGCCGGTGTCCGAGATGTACGCGTTGCCCTCAGCGTCCCAGTCGATTGAGCTCGGCAGCCAGAACCATGCCTGCGTGGCCGGTCCGCCGTCGCCGAAGAATCCGCCGAAGATGTCTGAGTTGCCCGCTGTGGTTCGCAGGTAACCCACCGGATCGATCTCTTTGATGCGGTGGTTGTGCCATGCGACCAGCACGATGTTGTCGCCATGCCGCAGCACCTCGGTTGGGTGGTTGAGCGCGATCTGGGTGGCGAGACCTTCGTGATCATCACCCATGATGCCTTTCCCGTTGACGATCACGTGCTGCTTGACGGTGCGCGGGTCGAAGTTCTCGCCCACGTTGTCGAGCATCATCAACTGGTGGTTGTTCCAGTCGATGTAATAGAGATGCTTCGACGTCTCATCGTAGAACGGCGCCATCGTGTAATAGCACGAGGTGGCCAACACCGAGGTCGTGGTGTCGCCCAACCCGATCGTGCCATTTCCGAGCACCGTGTAGATCTTGTTCGGTTCGTCACCGACGATCGCGTCCCGCACGGGGTCCGGAGCCGGGGGCAGCTTGTCGCGCACACACCCGGACGCCGCGAGGACGAGGCTGCCTAAGAAGACGGTAGCGAGCACCTGACGTGAGCGAGCGAATCTCATGATACGTCGACCTCCTTGAGTGTGTGGGGACTGCGACAAATCAGAATGGGGCACGGACACGGCGAATCACTTGGTTGTTGGTGTCACTGATCCACAGGTTGCCCTGCGGATCGAAGGCGATGCCTCCCGGCGTGTCGAGTCGCGCGAAGCGCGCGGCGCTGCCGTCGCCGGTGTACCCGGCGTGCAACCCGACACCCGCGACGGTGGAGACCAGCGTCGCGCCGGTGGTGAACTGGATCTTCCGGACGCAGTGGTTGTACGCGTCCGCGACGTAGAGATTGCCGTCGGGCCCGAACCGCAGCTCCTCCGGGTGGTTCAGTTGCGCGAATTCGGCAGGGCCACCATCGCCGGTGTAGTACGGCGTGCCGTCGCCCGCGAAGGTCGTGATCGTCGTGCGCTGCGGGTCGACCTTGCGGATGCGGTTGTTCTCCGAGTCGGCGATGTACAGTGTGCCATCAGAGGCGATCGCGACGCCATAGGGAGCCTTGAGCTCGGCGTCTACGGGATTACCCCCGTCCCCGGAGAATCCGGCGGTGCCGCGACCGGCCACGGTCCGGATCCGGCCGGTCTGCATGTCGACCATCCGCACCCGGTGCCCGCCGGGCTCGGCGTAATAGATGTTGCCCTGGGCATCCCAGGCGAGCTGGCGTGGATCCTTGAGCAGCGCCTCGGTGGCCAGCGCGTTCTCGTCGTAGCTGCCACCGCCTTCGGTGGCGCCGGCCAGGATGCTGAACGCGCCGGCGGGCGTGAGCTTCAGGATCGCATCCCCGTGCCACAGGCTCAGGTAGACGTTGCCGGTGGCGTCGTTGAGCATGCTGGCCGGATGGAAGAGGTACCAGGACTTCGGCGGGCCGGACAGGTTGCCGGCCGCGCCGCCGCCGGCAATGGTTTCGACCGTCCCGTCCTTCTTGACGTGACGCACGCGCAAGTTGTTGAGGTCCGCGAAGGTCAGCGTGGAATCGGCGCCGAAGAGCAAGCCCGCCGGGTAGAAGAGGTCAGTCTCCACGGCGCATTTGCCGTCGCCGACGCGGAATCCGCCATCGCCATACATGCCGGCCATGGTGGTGATGGTGCCGGCAGCGGCGCTGGCGCCCGGATCGGCGCACGTCGTCGGTGTGACCGGCGTGCTCTTGCAGCCGTCGATCGCGAACGACGCGGCGACGCAGCCGGCGACCAGCAGCCACGGCAGCAGAGCGTGCGCGCGCGAACGCTCGTCGCGCGAGGTCAGGGGTTTCGGGCCGTCGCTCATCGCTGGAACACCCAATGGTCGATCGGCCCCGGCTGCGGCTTGCCACTGTGGAAAGCGATCAAGCGAAACGCTTCCTGATCGTCCCAGCGGGCCCCTGCGCCGATGGCGGTGTC
Source organism: Candidatus Eiseniibacteriota bacterium (assembly GCA_044229145.1). Taxonomy (GTDB): domain Bacteria; phylum Eisenbacteria; class RBG-16-71-46; order CAZEPH01; family CAZEPH01; genus JBKJUD01. The sequence continues at coordinate 2,617 of JBGATO010000083.1, forward strand.
GCCCGTGTTGTTGTACGTCGTGGTGATACGGATGATGCCTCCTTGGGGAACTGGAATCGGCGTCGCCAAGCTGACGAAGCGCGGGATCGCGCCGCTCGTGTCGTAGGCGCGGGCGAGTTGCGTTCCGCCCGCGTCCAGAACGTCGACGGTCATGCCGGTCCCCCGGCGGTGATATTCGCCGAGCAGCGCCACCAACTGCGTGGCGTAGGGCACGGCGACGTCGTAGCTGAGCGTGGTGACCTGGTGCGGTGGCAGCGAGAAGTCGTGCCGCTCGGCGACCAGGGTGCTGAGGAGATAGCCCGGCTGCGACGGTTCGTCGAACCGGCGCACTGTGCCTACGACCTTCACCCGCTGCCCGCGGACGGGAGCGCTGGCCACACTTACGCAGTGCGCGCGGAGGTCCAGCGCCGGGTGATAGCCGATGTGGAGCGCCATGTGCGGCGGCAGTTCCCAGGTGAACGAGTCGCTGCCGCACACCATGAGCGGGAACCACTTCGTCCAGTCCGGTTCGTCGCTCACCACTTTCAGGCTATCCGGCGGACGCAAGGTGTCGCGCCGCGCGAGTACGAGCGCGTTGCAGGCGCCAGGATTCACCGCCATCTTCACGGCATTCGCGTCGAAGAACGCGTGGAAGGTGTTGAGCGTGGTGTTGAGCGACCAGATCGCATCGCTATTCGCCGGGATCGTGTACGGGCCGAATGCGATCTTGATGCCGCCGGGGTAGCGCAGCAGATCCACGTCCGTGCCGTCGGACGGCTTGCCGAGTTCTGTGACCGAGGCGCCGCAGCCCAGGGTGATCACCACCGCCACCAGCGCGCTCGCCGCTGCGACCGCGCGGGCGAACCGGCTGCGGGCTAAGGCACCATCGCCGGTGTCTTCGGCGCAGGGGACGCTGCTCCGCGCTTCAGCGGCGGAGTCGGGCATACACGTCGGGTCCACGGGTGGCGTCATGCGGATACGCGGGGCCTAAACGCGGCGAACGCCGGCGCGGCGCCGGGAGACGTGCGGAAAGAAAGGCAGACGGCCGGGCGCAAACACGCCCGGTCGCATCACGACGAACGGCAAACGTTCTGGAGGGATCGAGTCCACAGTGCCCTCATGCTACGGAACGGCCCGCCCGAAGTCAACAGGCGCGCCAGGGGTGCCGGTGGTATCGGCAGATTCCCGCTGCGACCACAGTCCTGGTTCGGACGTGTACCCGTGCTGCTCTCCGCTGTGCTACCGTCCCGCCGCCGCGGGCCTGGCGTAGGCTGTGTCCGTGTCGTCGTGGCGCGGAGGTTCCGTGCCGCGGGTCTCGTTCGACCGGAGGCCTCATGGGTCCCGAACTTCGTTTTGCCGCCGAGCACGCGGACAGATTCGTCGAGGATCTCTCCGTCGCCCTGCGTATCCCCAGCATCAGTGCCCGCGGCGAGAACGCCGCCGATCTGCGCCGGTGCGCCGATCACCTCGCCGCCGAGATGCGGCGCGTCGGCCTCACGCATGCCGAGGTCATTCCGACCGCCGGCCACCCGGTGGTGTACGGCGAGTGGCTCGGCGCGCCCGGCAAGCCGACGGTGCTCATCTATGGCCACTACGATGTCCAGCCGGTGGATCCCGAGAACCTCTGGCACACCGCGCCGTTCGAGCCGACCGTGCGCGACGGCAAGTTGTTCGCGCGCGGCTCCGTCGACGATAAAGGTCAGGTATACATTCACTTAGCTGCGATCGAGTGCTATCTGCGCAGCCCCGGCGGGCCCGGCAGCTTGCCCATCAACATCAAGATGATCGTCGAAGGGGAAGAGGAAATCGGGAGCTTGCATCTGGGCGAGTTCCTCGCCGCCGAGCGCGCCCGGCTCGATGCCGACATCGTCGTGGTCAGCGACACCGCGATGTTCGCCAAGGACGTGCCGTCGCTCTGCTATGGCCTGCGCGGGCTCGCGTACTGCGAGATCGAGGTGCATGGCCCGGCGGGGGACGTGCACTCGGGTTCGTTCGGGGGCGGAATCAACAATCCCATCAACGCGTTGGCGCATATCGTCGCATCGCTAAAGGACACCGATGGGCGCATCCGGGTCGACGGGTTCTACGACACGGTGCGCGTGAATAGCGAGGCCGAAAAGGCCGAAATGGCGAGCCTGCCCTTCGACGAGCCGACGTGGCTCGCGGCCACCGGAGCGCCCGCGGCGTTCGGCGAGCCCGGTTTCACGACGCTCGAGCGCCTGTGGACGCGCCCGACCCTCGATGTCAACGGCATCCTCGGCGGGTATACCGGCGAAGGTGCCAAGACGATCATCCCGTCCTGGGCTCGGGCGAAGGTGTCGATGCGCCTGGTACCGCATCAGGATCCCCACGAGATCCTGCGCCTGGTGGAGGAGCACGTCCGCCGCGTCGCGCCCCCGAGCGTGCGGGTCACGGTGACGCCGATGGAAGGTGCACCGGCCTGGCTGTGCGAGCCGACGCACCCGGCCTTCGACGCCGCCAAGCGCGCGCTGGAGGAGGGGTTCGGCACCCGCACGGTGATGATGCGGGAGGGAGGGTCGATTCCCTTCGTGGGAACGATCGCCGACGCTCTCGGGGCGCCGTGCCTGCTCCTCGGCTTTGGCCTCCCGGACGAGAACTCGCATGCGCCGAACGAGTGGTTAGACCTCAGCAATTTCCACCGCGGCATCCACAGCACCGTCGTCCTCTACCGCGAGCTAGCATCCACACCGACAGCGACTTAGCGCAAACTCGCCGGGCGCGAACCTGACTGCCCGCTGCCGCGTCGAACCTCTCGGCGCCGGCGGCGGGCAGCACCGTTGCAGGCGTTCGGCAAGACGTGAAAATGTCCGTCGAATGTGCTAGACTCAGGTGCCCTGAGGTACGCCCTGGCACATCACGCGGTGAAACTCCCACAGGACGTTCGGCCTGGGCAGGTGGCGTTGCTCGCCCCCACGAGGAATCCCTCCGTTGCGGGATTGCCCACTGACGGCGCAGATGGCAGGTACAAAGGATTGACGGAGGCACTTGATGGTCCGGGACCTAGGGCCCGATGACACCCCGCATGTCCTCGACTTCTTGAAGAAGGGCGGAACGCGGTCGCTCCTGCTGTACGGCCTCATCCACGGTGGCGGTCTCAAGAAGCCCGATCCGTCGAGTGGGCTGTTCGTCGGCTATTACCAGAGCGGGGCGCTCTCGGGCGTGCTCTTTGCCGCCGGTGATGGCTACGTCACGCTGCACGCGCCGACCCCGCACGCGCGCGCCGGACTGGCCGGCGCCTTGGTGCGCAAGGGCTTGGTGCCGCGGCTCTTGGGCGGCGAATCCGAGACGGTCGAATCCGCCTGGTCCCTGCTCCACGCCGATGGCGCGCGTGCCAAGACGGTATGGCGGTTGTGGACGTACGAAGCGCACATCGACGACCTCGCCGACGAGCGCGAGGCCGGTTTGCGCCTCGCCAAGCCGGAAGATTTGACGGCGATCTTCAATGCCGAGCGGGTTGCGTTCAAGGAGGAGTACGGCGATGAGGCGGATGCCGGCGCTCAGAAGTTGATCCGTGACCGCATCGTGCGCCGCGTGCGCGACCGCTACGAGTACATTTACGCCCCGAACGGCCAGGTGATCTGGAAGGCGTGCGTCGCCGCCTCGTCGCCCTTGGGTGTCGAGATCATGAACCCGTGGACCGCGCCCGCCTACCGCGGCAAGGGCGTGCCGACCCGCTGCCTCGCCGAACTCGCGCGCCGCATCCTGAAGAAGGTGCCGGTGGTGACGCTCGGCGTGCGCGCCGAGGACGTCGACGCCATCCACACCTACGAGAAGGCGGGCTTCCGCCGCAGCTTCCCGCGCACTTTCATCTTCCCGTGGCGGGAGATGGCGGCGGCCGAGGCGGCCATCCACTAGGCTGGGACGACGACACACGATTGGTGAACAGGCTGGCGCGTCGGGCGCCGGCCTGTTGCGTTTCGGGAGCGGAGGCGCGCCAACGCGCATCCCCCCGGAGGTGTCGAACCCGCCGGGCCCGATCGCCGCGCGCTCCGATGAATGAGCGCGCCACGGACACAGGGAAGGAGGGACGTGCATGAGAAAGATCGCACGGATGCAGCTCGGCGGGGTCGTCCTGCTGGCATGCGCGCTCGGCGGCGCGGCGCGCGTCGAGGCGCGCGAGGCGCCGGTGCCGCTCACGGAGGCGTTGTCCGCGCCGGCCGGGCTGCCGGATGCGACGCCAGTCGCCGAGGTCGCGCTCGGGCCAGCGCCCGGCACGCAGTTGGCGGTGCGCGCGCGGCGCGGGCGCTGGGGCACGGTCCGCCGAGGCAGGTCGAGCGCGCCGCGGGCGGCAATCGGCGGGTCGATCGCATCGTGGGAGCCGCGGGATGCCGGCGTCTCCGATGCGCTCATCCACGGATTCCTGCGCGGCTATCTGGGGCCCACCGCCGCCTTGCAGGCCGAGGTCGGTTACTGGTCGCACGGATACGGCGCCGGGATCCTCGCCCCGGCGGGTGGCAGCAACGGCTTCGCCGCGTACGACAAATTGCAGGACATTCCTGCCGGCGTGTCCTTGCTCTACTTCCTCAACCCGAACCGTGGCTACGGCCGGCGAGGGGGTGCGGCGTCGCTGTACGGTGGCTTCGGTGTCGCCTGGCACACCTGGAAGGAAACCTACGCGGGGGCACTCGATCGGCCGTACGTGACGGATCGCCGGACGGTGTTCGGGTACCACTACATCGCGGGGTTGGAAATCGGTCGCGCGCGGGGGGCGCGTCTGTTCGGTGAGTACCGCTACACCGTGGGGAAGGTCGACGACCTCGGCGGTTTGCCGCTCAAATTCGACGGGTCATCCGTAGGCGGCGGGCTCGCCGTGGCGTTCTAGACGGAGCGCCTGAGCGAGCGGCCAAGGGCGCCGCGCGAGGGGATGCGTCACCGCCAGTGGACGCGCACCTTGCGCGGCGCTCCGCCTTCGCGGGGCCGGTACAGCACGTAGCCGCGCATGCGTCCGAACTCGTACAGCGCCCGCGTGAGATGCACGTCGTCGCGACAGTACGATTCGAGCTTGGTGCGTTCGCCTTGCTGCCACCATGCGACGGCGGCAAGCCCGTTCGCCGACTTGCGCGCACCCAGGGTGGCGGAGACCAGGGCGTCGAGCGGCAGCCGGTGACCAAGGGCGCGTTGGATGTCGGCCATCAGGTCGAGTGTCGGCAAGGAGGCCAGCTTCGCCCGTGTGTAGCGGGAGAGCACGGTGTAGTCGAAGCCGAGGATGTTGAACCCCACGACGAGATCTGCCGCACGCAAGAGGGCAAGGAGCTCGTCGACGTCCTCTTCCCAGAAGGTGCGGAACGTGCCGGTGGCGGAGTCGTGGCAGATGGCCACCGAGACGCGCAGTTTGCGCAGCGAGCGCGCGTCGTGCCCGCCGACGTCGGCGAACGAGTGCTGCGTCTCGATGTCGAAGACGACGACGCGCGGCTGGGGGAATAGCGACGGCTGCCCTACGTCGAGCCGCGGCAAGAGTCGCGGCGCACGTGCCGTGCGCGGACGCGCCGGGACGGCAAGCGCCGGGAGTTCGAAGAGCAGCGGCCGGGAGTGCAACGCGGCAGATCGGCGTGAGGGTGGACGGGTCGGGGGAGAGACGTAGGCGGCCGGCGATGCGTCGAGAAGAGCGGTGGCGGCGTCCGTCACCGGCGCATCGTGTGGCAGGTCGTGGATCATCCCGTGGCTCTCCGCCCCTCGTCTCACGCGCTGCGCCCCGCCGGCGGGCGAGAGCGAAACGCGCCGCGTGCGACACTGTCATCGCGCGACGGAGAGAAGTGTAGCGCCTGCCTCCGACAATTCACCGCGTCAGCGCACGCCGCGTGCGTCGAGCCCGTCGAGAAAACCACGCAGCAATCGCACGCACGCGCGTGGGTCTTCATCGAACACCATGTGGCCGGCCTCTGGGACGACGGCGAAACTGCAGCCCGGAATGCGCGCGGCAAGCTGGTAGCCGCGCCCCCACGTGAACCACGGATCCTCGCGACCCCACAGCACGAAGACCGGCATCGTCAATTTCTGCGGGAAGACCGCCGGCGAATGGTGGCCGGCGCCCGCCGTGATCGCCAGCGCGGGAAGCGCCCGTCGCGCGCCGGGAAGATGGTACGGGTAGAGGAATCCTTCGAAGACCTCGGGCCCCGCGCGGTTCGGGTGCGCGTAGCCGCCGTCGCGGATGATCTGGACGAAGTCGGCATCGCGCGGCGCGGCGAACCATAGCGCGGGCACTCGCAGAACCGGCGAGCGCAAGATGCGCCGCAGGAAACCGTCCGCGACCGCGAAGCGCCCGTACTTGAGCGTCAGGCTGTTCGCCAGCGTGACCGACCGGACGCGGGCCGGCGCCGCCAGACCCATCGCCGCGGCGACTCCGCCGCCGTACGAATGGCCGACGACATCGGCCCGCGTGATGCCGAGAGAGTCGAGGACGGCGAACACGAGCGCGGCCTCGGCGGTGAGGGAGTAGTCGCCGTCGGCCGGCTTGTCGCTCAGACCGAATCCGAGCAGGTCGACGGCCACCACGCGGCGGTCGCGCGCCAGGGAATCCACCACGCCGCGAAACGTCCACACCCAGCCGCCGAATCCGTGCAGCAGGACCACCGGATCGCCGGCGCCGCGATCCACCACATGCAGCCGCCGATCGCCGACCCGGATGTACTCGCCGCGCAGCGATGCCGGGAGAAAGCCAGGAAACTCCGGCCGCTCGCGTCCCACGGCCAGGGCCGGCCGTGCGCCGGCGCTGGCCGCGAGACACAGCAGCAGCAGCCAGGCGGCGAAGACGGCGCGCAGTCGAAGCGGTCGGGAGCAGGGCATCGGCCGCGCAGTATAGCCCCGGCGGCCCGTCGCGCGCCTCGCGCGGTTTGACCGCGCCGCCAGCCGGTTGTTACACTTCTCGTTCACCAGTCCCGTGCGCGCGACCCTGCCGCCGCGCCGGACCCGCGCCCGTGTCCGCGTCGCTCCCAGCGAGAGAAGTCCGCGATGACAGCTTCCGTGATCCGACGCACCGTGAGCGCCGCCGCTCTCAGTTTGGGTGTCGTGGCCGGCTTTCAGCCGGCGATGGCAGCCGGCGTCCACGTGCGGCTCGACCCGGTCACCGCGAGCGTGAACCCCGGCGACACCATCACGGTCAACGTCAACGTGACCCCGGGCGATGCGCAATTCAACGCCTTCGACCTCGTGTTCTCCTACGATCCGGCTCGACTGACCTTTCTCGCCGTGTCGCCGATCAGCAAGCAGGTTGGGCCGTTGGTGACGGGTGCGTGCGGAAACCTCTTCCACCTGTTCAATGCCAACGTCACCACCGGGACCCTGACGGCCAATCTCAGCTTCCTGTGCAACAACGTCTTCGTGACCGGGCCGGGGGTTGCCTACATCGTCAAGTTCAAGGCGGGCACGACGATGGGGACGACCACCGTCAGCCTGGCGCCCACCACGCAGTTCTACCGCGCGGGACTGTTCGTCAACCCGCTCGAGGTGACACCGCTCGCGGTGTCGATCGGGCAAGTCGCCGCGCCGGCTCCGGTGGCCGCCGCGCCCGCTTTGCGGCTTGGCGCGCCGAATCCCACGCCGCGGAGGGGTGACGCCGCCTGGCGCATCCCGCTGACGTTGGAGCGCGCGGGCGCCGTGCAGCTGGCGCTGTTCGACTCGACCGGCCGCCGGGCCGTGCAACTGGCGCTGTTCGACTCGACCGGCCGCCGGGTGGCGGTGCGCCCGGCCGAGCTACTGTCGGCCGGCGCGCACGTGGTGCGGTGGCGGCCGTCGCGTGTGGCGCCTGGGCACTACGTCCTGCGGGCGACCATTGGCACCGGCGTGCAGGCGGATACACCCTGCACCGTGCTCCCGTAGCCGCCGGGTTCCGAGGTGGGCCGGACGGCCCACGTCATACTACGCCAGACCTTCCCGCACTCTCGCCGCCGTGGTAGAATTCCGATAGTTACGCTGCACGGATGCGGTGTCCGTGCGGCGATGCGTGTGGACATTCCGCTCCGGACTCCTCTTCGTGCTCCTCCCCAGCCAGGAGGTTCCCGTCCGGACGCTTCAGGCCGGTTCCCCACCCCCGTTGTCGCGCTCGGTCCTCTCGGCGCAACAAGTCGGCTCGATGCTCCATCGCGAGGCGGTCGTACGGCGCGTCGCGGCGCAACTCGGCCCACTGCTCCCATTCGTCACGTGTACCACGTGCGGTTCGCGCGAACTGCCGCGTGTGGGAGGCATTCTCTGATCGCATCTCGTCGCTTCCGTCATTCGCTCCTTGCTCTCGTGCTGGCTGCCTGCGGCGGCGGCTCGGTCGCGCGCGCCCAGACGACGCTGTTCCAGGAGACGTTCGAGGCGGCGTGGACGACGCCCCCGACGTTGCTCACCGGCGGCGCGGCATGGTCCGGCATCGGCAGCGGCGGCGCGCAGTGGCACCGCGAGGACTACGTCGCCGGATGGGCGGGCACTGCCGGAGCCTATACGCCGGCCGGCGCGCTTGGCAGCGCGCACTCCGCGCGTTTCCACACCGTGGAGGTGGCGAGCGGGTCGACGGGATCGCTGCTCACGCCGACCCTCGACCTGTCGGCGCCGGGCGCCAAGCGGCTCGCCTTCTGGTTCATCAACACCACCGGGAACGATCGCCTCGAGGTTTTCCTGTCGACCGATGACGGGGCGACGTGGGGGAGTGCGCTGGCGAGCTTCGCGACGTCGGTGAGTTGGACGCCGGTGGCCGTGGATCTCGGCGCCGTGACCTCGGCCACCGCAAAGCTGCGCTTCCAGGTGACCTCCGACTTCGGGACGACCGATGTCGGCGTCGACAACGTGCAGATCGTGACACCGTCGCCGATCGGCGGCACCAAGACGGTCGGCGCCGGGGGCGACTACGCGACGCTGTCGCAGGCATTCGCCGCGTTGACGGTGAACGGTGCGGCGAGCGGCGGTGTGACGTTCGAGCTGGTACCCGGCACGACGTTCACCGAGGACCCGCCGGCGCTGACCGTCGGCGGCTCCAGCGGCAGCCCCGTGACGTTCCACTCCGCGGCGCCGCACGCGCAATTGCTCGCGACCGGCGGTGCCGGCACCACCGATGGCGCGATCGTGCTGCTCGGCGCCGACAACGTGACGTTCGACGGGCTCGACATCGGCGTGGCGAGCGGCAGTGCGCTCGAGTACGGCTACTTCCTGCGCAATCTCTCGGCGAGCAACGGTGCCCGCGACAACACCATCCGCAACTGCACGATCACCCTGACGCGCGGCAACACCAACACGCTCGGCGTGCTGCAGAGCGCGAGCTCGGTGGCCGGCGGCTTCACGGCGACGTCGGCGGGCGGCGCGAACAGCGGCAACAGCTATCTCGACGTCACCGTGCAGAACAGCTACGCCGGGATGTACTTGGTGGCCGGCACCGGCTCGTTCCCAGACCAGAGTTGCGTCGTCGGGACGGCGGGCAACGGCGGGTGCGTGATCGGCGCGGCGAGCGCGAACGACATCGGCAACGGTTCGGCCGGCACCGTCTACGGCATCCGCTGCGAGCGTCAGAGCGGCGTGGCCGTGACCGGCGCCACGGTGCGCAACCTCACCGCCACCAGCAACAACAGCGTGATCGGCCTGTGGCTGGACAACTCGGGCAGTGGCACCTACGCGGCGGCGACGCTGAACGCCAACACGGTGTCGTCGCTGTCGTCGACGTCGACGTCCGCGTCGCAGCGGCTCTACGGCATCCGCGCCGACCTCACCAGCGGTGCCAGTGCGACGATCGTCAACAACGACATCTTCGGCCTGAATCCTGGCCCGGTGGCCTCGCCGACCAGCACCGTGCTCGCGGCCGGGCTGGTGGCGAACGCCGGCACCAACGCCGGCACCGTCAATGTGTCCTTCAACTCGGCGCGCATCGATCAGACGACCTCGCCCAACGGCACCAGCGCCGCGCTCTACGTCGGTGGCGGCACGGTCCACGTGCACGACAACATCCTGGCGAACACCACGCTGGGCCAGACCGGCGTCGCCACGCACTACGCGGCGTACGTGAGCGCCGGCACCATCGCCAGCGCCAGCCACAACATCCTGTACGCGCCGAACGCCAACGGCGTGCTGGGACGCGTCGGCGGTGTGGACCGCGCGACTTTGCCGCTGTGGGCCGCGGCAATCAGCGGCACCGCACCCACCGACGGCGCCGAAGCCGGCAGCATGGCGGCCGATCCCAACTTCGCCGCGCCGCGCGTGTTGCCGTTTGGCGGCCCGACGCCGGCGGCGTTGAGCGGCATCGCGCTGGCCGGTATCACCACCGACATCACCGGCGCGCCGCGCGGCGCGACGCCGACCATCGGCTCGCACGAGACCACGCAACCGCAGGTCGATGTCGCGGCGCCGGCCATCTCCGGCGTGACCGTGGTGAGCGGCACCGCGCCATCGGTCACCGCGACGCTGACCGACAACGACGCCGCGACCAGTGGCGCCGTCACGCTGTGGTATCGCGCCGGCAGCAGCGGCGCCTTCACCGCGCTCTCGCCCGACGTCACCCCCGCCGGGTTCTCCGGCAGCTACGCTTGGACGACCTCGCTGCAGGCGCTCTCGCCCGGCGTGTACCAGTTCTACCTCGCGGCGCGCGACGGCGGCGGCCGCGTGTGGGCGAACCCGATGTGGACGACCGGCTTCACGGGTTTCGCCGCCGGCGACCCGCCGGCCTTCGCCGACAACCCCGCGAGCTACGCCAACCTGCGCAGCTTCGCGTTGACGACGCCGCTGGCCGGCGGCACCTACGAGGTCGGCGACGACCAGCCGGTGCTTCACAAGCTGACCGACGTCGCGACGCAACTCGCGGCGGCCACGCTCACCGGCGATGTCGTCTACGAGCTCAACGCGAGCTACGACGGCACGGTCGGCGAAACGCTGCCGGTGGTGTTCACGCAGCCGGTTTCGAGCGGCGGTCCGTGGTCGGTGACGGTGCGCGTCAAGGCGGGCGCCGGCCCGCGCGTCACCAGCGGCGCCTCGGCGAGTGCGGTGGTCATCCTCAGCGGCGCGTCGCACGTCACGCTCGACGGCCGCGAGGGCGGCAGCGGCAGCGCCCGCGCGTGGACAATCGCCAACACGTCGACGGCAGGCGCCACCGCGGCCGTGTGGCTGCGCTCGCTCGGCGCCGGCAGCGGCGCGCAAGACGACACGCTGCGCTACCTCACGGTGGCGGCCGGCGCGGATCAATCGCAATCGTCGAACGAGACCTTCGGCGTGTTCAGCGGCGGCACCGCGCTGGCGATCACCAGCGGCGGTGACGGCAACGATCGCAACGCCTTCATCGGCCTTGCGGTGAGCGCGGCGCGCTGGGGCATCTACCTGCGCGGTGGCACCACCGCGTCGAACAACGGCGTGCTGGTGCAGGACTGCGTGGTCGGCCCGGCCGCGTTCGGCAGCGGGCAGATCGGGCGCGGCGGCATCATCGCCGAGTATCAGACCGGGGCGACCATCGCGCAGAACGAGGTCCGCTTCGTCGGCGCGCGGTCGAGCGATCCGGTGGCAGGGGTCGACCGCATCGGCATCGGGCTCGGCGCGCACGATTGGGTGCCCTCGGCGCTCCCGGCAAGCGGCTGCACGGTGCGCGGCAATCGCGTGCACGACATCGCCGACGAGCTGAGCTTCTCGGCGATCGGCGTGCTGCTCGCGGGCGCGGGCAGCGGCACCGCCAACACGGTCGCCGAGAACATGGTGTGGAACGTGCGTGCCAACGGCACCTCGGGCGACCAGGCCGTCGGTCTCGGGCTCGCCGCCGGCGACGGCGACGTGGTGGCGCAGAACAGCGTGTCGCTGAGCGGCGACCTCGACCCCGCCGGCGCCGCGACGACGGCGCAGAGCGCCGCGGCGGCGCGCATCGCCTCGAGCGCCGTCACCAACCTGACCTTCGTCGACAACGCGCTGCGTGTCGATCTCGCCTCGAACGGCGGGACGCTCCACCACTATGCGTGCATCGTGCCGACGTCGACCTTTGCGTGGGGCAGCGGGCGCTGCGACGCCAACGATTACGCGGCGGCGAGCGGCAATGCGCAGGCCGTGCTCGGGGCCAGCGGCACGACGCAGCCGTACAGCGATGTCGCCACGCTGGCGGCTTGGCGCGCGCAGTTCTTCGGCGCGCAGGACGCCGCGTCGATCAGCGGCGATCCGCTGT
>JBGATO010000084.1:0-14595 GCA_044229145.1 Candidatus Eiseniibacteriota bacterium
CCGCGGCCACCGCGCGGCCGTGTGCATCGCGCCCGTCCCACGCCACCGTGCGCGTGCCGGCGGCGAGCGCCTCGCCCGCCAGCAGCGTGCGCACGCGCCGCCCGTCGAGCGCGTACACCGCGAGCGTCGCCCGCGCCGGCCGCGTCAGCGAGCAGGCGAACGTCGCGCCGTCGCGCGCCGCGGCCTGCGCTGCGCGCAGCGCCGCCTGCGGAGCCGCTCCCGGCTCATCGATCCCCACCACGCACCCCGATGTCCCGCCGCGCGGCACGAACACGAACGAGTCGATCTGCACGTCTTGCGTCGACGACGGCGCGCCCGCGAACTGCCACAGGTTCATGTGCATGCGCGGCTCCTCCGGCCGCGGCAGCTGCTGCCCGGTGTACGTCCACGAGTGCACCAGCGTCGACGCGTTTTCGCTGCACGGCCCGCCGCGCCACGAACGGTACTCGACGCGATCCGGCAACCAGCGGAACGCATGGCTGGTGATCTCGTTGGTCGCGAACGTCTCGTCCCAGCGATTGAGGTTGCCCGGCGTGTCGTACGGCTGGCAGACGAACTGCGCGATCGCGTTGCCGGGAATGTTCCAGCGGCTGAACTCGACATCGATCTCGTTGTAGGGATTCCACCACAGATACGAGCCGTTGTAGCAGCCACCGTATTCCCATAGGAACAACCCGAGCACCACGCGCTGGTCGAGTTGGTCGAGATCGGCACGCGTCGTCACGATGTAGTCGCCATAGCCGAGCGCGTCGCTGCACGTGACCTCGGTGCTGTACCATGTGCCCGCGATGTTCTTCACCGTCAGGTGCATGTGTCCCGCGCTGTCCACCCAGACGTTGTTGGCCGAGTCGGTGAACCACGAGGGGCCGGGGCCATAGTAGCCGGGGCCTTTCACGCGCCAGGTGCGTCCGCTGAACGACAGCGTCTTGCCGCTGGGGAAGTCCGACCACTGCAGCGCCGCGTGCGTCGGCGGCCCGAGGCTCAAGAAGTTCGGCAGGTCGAAGTAGACGTCGGGTTGCGGATCGCTCGGCCCTTGCAGGACGCCGAGCAGGAAATGCGTCGATGCCGTGTTGGCCGGCGCCGCGGCACTCGTGAACGTCGAGAGCAAGAAGGTGTCGCGCGCGGTGGCGGTGGTGGCGACGACGTGCGATTCGTACGACAGCAGATTGCCGCCGGCATCGCGCCATTCGATATTGAGGAGCGCTTGGGAGCCGCCCTGCAGCGGCTTCGAGGATGGCACGCGGGTGTACACGGACGCCGTCCACTGTTCGCCAGCGTGCGTCGGAATGTTCTGCCAATAGCCGGCGACGTTCCAGGTGTGATCGTTCGGCCCGCTGACGCGCGCCGCGCTAACGCCGTGCAACGCCTGCGTCGTCGATCCCACCGGCCCGAACTGCGACCAGCCGTTGAAGGTCGCGCCGCTGCTGCCCGGCATCTCGAAGCTCGGATTGGCGAGCATGCACTGGGCGCCGGCCGTTCCCGCCCACGCCAGCATCATCCCCACGCCCCACCACGCGACACGGCGCCCGTGCATCGCCCTCTCCTTTGTCGTGAGACCGGCGTGCCGGGGGCTCGGTGGCCTCCGGCACGCCGCGATCGAACTCAGTGCGCCACCACGATGCGGGCGGTCGCGCGGCCGTCCTCGGTGCGCAGCACGGCCTGATAGATGCCGTTCGGGGCCACCGCGCCGTTCGCGACGCGGCCGTTCCACGACGCGACGTGCGATCCCGCCGTCGCCGCGCCTTCGGTGAGCGTCGCCACCTGGCGGCCCGTGAGGTCGAAGATCGCCAACGAGGCGTGTCCGGCGCGCGGCAACGCGTAGTCGAAGCGCACCGCATCGCGCAGCGGCACCGCGCCGGCCACCGCGAGCGTCAGGCCGCGCACGCTGCCCGGCGTCTCGACGCCCACCAGGTCGACGCGCTGGAACACGGCGTCGTCGAAGAAGATCGCGCCGCCGTAGAGCGACGGCGAGTTGAAGAGCAGGTACGGCTCGACCCACGCGGTGCCGGCCGGCGACGTGCCGCTGACCTCGTGCCACGTGTAGGTGCCGAGCGGCGAGGTCGCGTCGGCGATCGTCACCTCGTTGTTGCCGAGTTCGTTGTTCGCCGCGTCGCGGTACACGATCTTCGCGGTGACGTAGTTGTCGATCGGCGCTTCGATCGGCGAGTCCTGGCAGGTGTTGAGCACCCACGCGCCGAACCGGTACGGCTTGCCGGCGACGCCGGCGAAGCGCTGGTACATGCCCGAGGGCGAGCCGAACACGAACGTCGAGAACATCTTCGCGGCGCCCGGCGTGCGGCCGGCCCACGAGCGCGCGTCGGTGTAGACGTTGCCGAAGGTGCTCCAGCCGGTGAGGCCGCTGGAGAAGTTCGGGTTGGTGAGCAGGTTGGTCACCGGCGAGGTGCCCGCGGTGGTGAAGCTGAGGTCGTCGGTGAACACCGAGCCGCCGTCGCATCCCGGCTGCAAGAACAGCAGGTCGACCTCGACGCGTTGCGCGCCGGTGGGCGCGATCGCCGAGACGGTGAATGGAATCCACTGGTCCTTCGGGGTGAGCGCGCTGCCGAGCACGACCTCATTCGAGTTGAGTTCGCTGCCACCGGAGAGCGCGTTGAAGAACACGACCTTGGCGATCAGCCGGTTCTTGGTGCACACCGCGGTGCCGGGGATCGAGTCCGCGCTCGCGATGTACGAGTAGCCGGTGAGCGTGTAGGTGTTGCCGATGACCGGCGCGGTGAAGGCCTGGCCGCAGCCGCCGACGTTGAACACCGGCGATCCGGGGCAGCCGGTGAAGCCGCCGTAGATCTTGGAGGCGGCGGTGCCGGAGTGGGCGATGTTGTCGGTGGCCGGCGTCGACATCTGGACGCCCGAGCCGAAGGTGTACCAGCCGGTGTAGGATCCGCCGCTGGTCTCGAAACCGGGGTTGGCGAGCAGGTTGGTGGCCGCGCGGGCCGGAGCGAGCGTGCCGCCTAGGGCCGTCAGCGCGATGAGCGACAGGCCGAGGCGGGATGCGAGAGATTTCACCGGGAGGCTCCTCTGTGATCGGTACGCCGAATGTGTCGTCGGTGGAGACGTCCCCGGGATCCGGCCGTGGATCCCCACCCTGGACGTCTGGTGGCGATTTCCGTGGCACGCGCCACGCGTGCCCTTGACGGACACACAGGGATTGTGGACTATGTTCGGCATGGAAACAAAGTCTTTTTTCGCCCCGGGCGGTCCTGAGGCGCCGGCGGGTGCCGGCGGCGCCCCGGTGCTCGAGCTGGCGGGGGTGAGCAAGACGTTCGCGCGCGGCGGCTTCCTGTCGCCGACCACCCGCGTGGTGGCGGCGGAGGACGTCTCGTTCCGGCTGGCGCGCGGTGAGGCGGTGGCGCTGGTGGGAGAGTCGGGGAGCGGCAAGAGCACGATCGCCCGGCTGGTGCTGCGGCTGGAGGAGGCCGACGCCGGCGCCCTGCGCTTGGACGGCGTCGACGTGCTGGCGCGCGAGCCGCGTGGCGCGACGCTTGACTATCGGCGCCGCGTGCAGATGGTGTTTCAGGATCCGTTCGGCTCGCTCAATCCGATGCACACGGTGGAGCATCACTTGGCGCGGCCGCTGCTGCGCCACCGGCGCGCGTCGCGAGACGATGTCCGCGCGCGGGCGGTGGCGTTGCTGCACACCGTCGGCCTCGAGCCGGCGGAGGAGTTCGTCACGCGCTATCCCTATGAGTTGTCCGGCGGCCAGCGGCAGCGTGTGGCCATCGCGCGTGCGCTCGCCGTCGAGCCCGACGTGCTGGTGGCCGACGAACCGACGTCGATGCTCGACGTGTCGATCCGCGCCGGGATCCTTGGCTTGCTGCGCCAGTTGAAGCGCGAGCGCGGCTTGGCGCTGCTGCTCATCACGCACGATCTCGCGTCGGCGCGGGCGCTGGCGGATCGCATCCTCGTGCTCTTCCGCGGCCGCGTCGTCGAGGACGGGCCGGCCGCCGACGTCGTCGCCGCGCCGGTGCATCCCTACACCCGGGCCTTGCTCGGGGCGATCGCCGGCGTCGAACGCGCGGCGGGCGCGTCGCCGGCGGCGGTGGCCGCGGCGTCCGAGGGCTGTCCGTTCGCGCCGCGCTGCGCCGAGACGACGGATCTCTGCCGCCGCGTCGATCCGCCCGCCGTCGCGGTGGGTGCGCGGCGCGTGCGCTGCCACCTCGTCATGCCGGATCGCGGGAACTGACGGCGATGGGTGCGCTCGTCTTCCCGCCAGACTTCCTCTGGGGCGCCGCCACGTCGGCGTTCCAGATCGAGGGCGCGGCGGTGGAGGACGGACGCGGGCCGTCGATGTGGGACGCCTACGCGGCCACACCCGGCCGCATCGCCGACGGCAGCGACGCGCGCGTCGCTTGCGATCACTACCACCTCTGGCGCGACGATCTCGCGCTAATGCAGTGGCTCGGGCTTGGTGCGTACCGCTTCTCGATCGCCTGGCCGCGCGTGCTGCCGTCTGGGCGTGGCGCGGTGAACGCCGCCGGCCTCGACTTCTACGATGCGCTCGTCGACGCGTTGCTCGCCGCCGGCATCGAGCCGTTCGTCACGCTCTACCACTGGGATCTGCCGCTGCCGTTGCACGAAGCCGGCGGCTGGACCGCGCGCGAGACGGCGCAGGCCTTCGCCGAGTACGCGGACGTCGTGACGCAACGCCTCGGCGACCGCGTGCGGCGCTGGGCGACGCTCAACGAGCCGTGGTGCAGCGCGACGCTCGGCTACGAGGAGGCGGCGCACGCGCCGGGCTGGCGCGATCCCGCCGCCGCGCTCGCCGCCGCGCACCACTTGCTGCTCGGGCACGGCTGGGCGATGCAGGCGATCCGCCGCCACGTGCGCGACGCCGAGGCCGGCATCGTGCTCATCTTCGCCCCGGCGCATGCGGCGTCGGAGAGCGCCGCCGACCAGGACGCGGCGCGCCAGGCCGATGGCGCGATGCAGCGCTGGTATCTCGATCCGCTGTTCCGCGCCGCGTATCCCGCCGACGCGATCGCCGACCGTGTGCGCCGTGGGCATCTGGCGAGTGACGTGTTGCCGTTCGTGCAGGATGGCGACCTGCAGACCATCGCTGCGCCGCTCGACTTCCTCGGCGTGAACTACTATAGCCGCGTCCTGGTGCGCGCCGGGGCGAACGGCGCGCCCGAGGCAGTGCCGCAAGCGCCGCCCGAGGATCTCACCGACATGGGTTGGGAGGTCTATCCCGACGGCCTGCGCGAGACACTCGAGCGCGTGCACCGCGACTACGCGCCGCCGCGGATCTACATCACCGAGAACGGCGCTGCGTACACCGACGCGCCGGCCGCCGACGGGTCGATTCCCGATGTGCGCCGCCGCGACTATCTCCACGCGCATCTCGACGCCGCGCACGCGGCACTCGCCGCCGGCGTGCCGCTCGGCGGCTACTTCGCCTGGTCGCTGCTCGACAACTTCGAGTGGTCGCAAGGCTTCGCGAAACGCTTCGGTCTGTTCGCCGTCGACTATGCGACTCAGCGTCGCACGGCGCGCGACAGCGCCCACTGGTATCGCCGTGTCGTCGCCGCGGGTGCGGTGGACGACGACGTGCCGTCCTTCCTCATGAGGAGAGTCCCGTGAACGCCATTCGTCGCGCCGTCCGCCGCTCCGCGCGGATCGTGTCGTGTGTCGCCGTCGTGCTGGCCGTCGTGGCGTCGATCGCGTCGGCCGCGCCGCAGCCCGAGATCCGCGTCGCCAACGCGGCCGACGGCAACGCGCTCGTGGTGAACGGCACGCCGTTCTTCGTACGCGGCATGAACTGGGACTACACGCCGATCGGGCAGAATTACGCCTACAGCCTGTGGCAGCAGCCCGACGACGTCATCGTCGCCGCGCTCGGCCGCGAGATGCCGCTGCTCAAGGCGATGGGCTGCAACGTGACGCGCCAGTACGTCGGCATCCCGCCGCGCTGGGTGCAGTACATCTACGAGACCTACGGCATCTTCACCGTCATCAACCACCCGATGGGCCGCTACGGCTTCACGGTCGGCGGCGTGTGGCATCCGGTGGTCGACTACTCCGATCCGGTGATGCGCAAGGCGATCTCCGACGACGTGCTCGCGATGGTGGACCAGTTCCGCGGCGTGCCGGGCGTGCTGTTCTGGCTGCTCGGCAACGAGAACAACTACGGCCTCGCCTGGCAGTCGAATCAGATCCAAGCGCTGCCCAAGGGCGAACGCGACGCGGCGCGCGCCCGCTTCCTCTACACGCTGTTCGGCGAGACGATCACCGCGATCAAGCAGCACGACCCGGCGCGTCCCGTCGCCATGGCCAACGGCGACCTGCAGTACATCGACATCATCGCGCAGGAGTGCAAGGGCCTCGACATCTTCGGGTCGAACGTCTATCGCGGCATCTCGGCCGGCGATTTCTTCCAGGTCGTGCACGACAAGCTGGGCGTGCCGACGCTGTTCACCGAGTTCGGCTGCGACGCGTGGAACGAACGCGACATGCGCGAAGACCAGGCGATGCAGGCGCACTATCTGCTCGGGCAGTGGCAGGAGATCTTCGAGCAGTCGCGCGGCAAGGGCCGCGTCGGCAATGCGATCGGCGGGTTCGTCTTCCAGTGGAGCGACGGCTGGTGGAAGTACCTGCAGGAGTCGCGGCTCGACGTGCACGACACCAACGCGTCGTGGCCGAACGGCGGTTACCGCGAGGACTTCGTGCAAGGCCAGAACAACATGAACGAGGAGTGGTGGGGCATCTGCGCGAAGGGCGAACCCGACGCGCGCGGCTTGTTCGATCTGTATCCGCGCGCCGCCTACTACGCGCTGCGCCGCGCGTGGGCCTTGCCGGCGTACGCCGCGACGACCGACCTGGCGGCGATCCGCGCGCACTTCGGCGACATCGAGCCGGCGGCGATGGCGCTCGAGGCGCGCGGCGCGCAGGCGCCGCAGGCCGCCGCGGTGGCCGATCGCATCAAGGTCAGCGCGCTGCGGGCGCAGATCGTCACCTACAACACCGGCGGCACGCGGCTCAGCACGCCGAACGCGTCGACGCCCGCCGCGTCGTCGCCCGCGTATCGCGGCTTCGACCGCCTCGAATCGTTCTACGCCGACATCACCGCGAATCCGGCGCCGACGGTGAGCGGCACGATGTCGCTCAACGTGCTCGGCAACGTGCCGCGCAATCCGATCGACGAGATCTTCTACGAGAACCGCGGCCGCGTGCGCACCGTCTACACCACCGGCGGCAGCTACCAGTTGCAAGGCATCGAACGCGTGAAGGTCTACAAGGCGCACATCGCGTGGGACGACCGCTTGTTCGCGCTCGACGGCTTCTACCGCAGCGGCCACTACCACTGGGGCTACGAGGGCGACTTCTTCGGCCTCTACCGCGAGGCGAACTACGGCGCCAACATCGACATCTACAACGGCGACGCGCCGCTCGGCGTCGAGATCGCCGGCAAGCGCGCGTTCAACGGCTTGAAGGTCGCGTACGGGCCGCAGCTGTGGTGGGGCGCCAACCCGTCGATCATGGCGAAGTACCGTCGGCAGGTCGGCCGCTTCGACGTGGCCGCCGTGCACCAGAGCGACATCACGCGGCAGTCGTCGGTGAACTCGTCGAGCGCGGTGCCGCTGCCGCCGACGCGCAAGACGACGCTGGCGCTCGCCACCTCGCGCGGTCCGCTCAAGATCGAAGCCGGCGGCATCTGGGCCGGCCAGTCGAAGGTCGGCGATTACTTCCAGGTGGCCGAGAAGACCGCCAGCGGCTACCGCATCCTGCGCGACTCGGTGCGCACGTCGGACGCGTTCGGCGGCAAGGTGAAGCTGACGCTCGAAAGCGGCCGCTTCCGCTGGTACGCCTCCGCCGCGTCGATGGGCGTGGTGGCCGACGCCGGCCCGACCGCCGTGATGACGTTCACCGGCTGGTATCTCAAGGACAGCGGCTCCGGCAACCAGCGCAACGTGCTCAGCGGCTTCACACTCAACAGCGGCAACTGGCAAGTGGGCCCGAACTTCCTGTGGCAAAAGCCGATCGTCGGCCCGATGCCGGGCGACGTGCCGTCGCCGGGCCGCCCGCGCAACGTGCTCGACGACCCGTTCGCCGTGCGCGGCAACCGCGAGCAGACCGCCGGCGAAGTGCTCATCACCTACGACCCGACGCCCGCCAGTTTCTTCTACCAGTGGGACAACGATTTTCGCGAGGACGCGAAGCTCGCCGCGAGCGTCGGCTTCCTGGTGCGCCACTACCCGACGACGATGGACGCGTCGATCGGCATCCTCGCCGACGGCGTGACGACCTTTGCGTTCGCCGGCGCGACGCCGCCGCGCGACGTGTGGGAGAGCAACGTGCGCGTGGTCTCGCGCCTGTCGCCCGCCTCGCGCTTGGTCGGCCACGCGTTCTACGGCACCGGCGAACCGAACGGCAACGACAAGCGCTTGATTCACCGCTACGGCGCCGACGCGCGGCTCGCCGTCGGCTCCACCGTGTTCGCCTGCGCGGCGAAGGCGAATGATTGGGGCCCGTACGACTACCACCGCGACTTCAACCTGACGTATCCGGTGCAACTGCTCGGCGACCTCTCGCGCACCGTCGGTCCGCCGTCGTGGCTCTACGACAAGTCGCAGACGCGCGTCGGCGTGCGCGCGACCTACCGCACGCTCGACCAGTTCTCGCCGCGCTTCGTGCCGGACGGCAACGCCGCGACGAGCCCGCACGGCCGCGAGTGGGAGATCCGGACGTATTTGGAACTCGGGGTGTAGCGCAACTCGCCATCGCGAGGACGAACGTCCCGCCGGTTCGCGGAGGTGTCCCGACCGGCGGGACGTTTGCGTCTGGGGGGCGAAGAGATTGGGAGAGGGCGCGGCGCGGCTAACCGGCCCGCCAGCACGACGCCGCGTGCGCGGCGCCCACTTCGCGCAACACCGGCGCCTCGCGCCGGCACCGCTCCTCCGCCACCGCGCAGCGCTCCGCGAACCGGCACCCGCGTGGTGGCGACGCCAAACTCGGCGGCACGCCCGGAATGCTCTCGAGCGTCGCCGCGTCGCCGTGCACCGTCGGGAAGGCGCGCAGCAATCCTTGCGTGTATGGATGCCGCGGCGCGCTGCCCATCGTCGCCGACGGGCCGACCTCCACGAGTTGCGCGGCGTAAAACACTGCGACGCGATCGCTGAACTGCAACATGCGGGCGAGGTCGTGGGTGATGAACAACACGGCGAAGCCGAGGCGCTCTTGCAGCGTGCGGATCTGCGCCAGGATGTCGCGTTCGACGATGACGTCGAGCGCGGTGGTCGGTTCGTCGAGGATGACGAGCGACGGTTCGAGCGCGAGCGCGAGCGCGATGCCGACGCGTTGCCGCATGCCGCCGGAGAGCTGGTGCGCGTACGCGTCGAGCACGTGCGGCTGGATGCCGACCATCGCCAGCAACTCGCGGGCGCGCGCTTTGACGTCGCCGGACGCGGCGAGCGGATGCGACTCGACGGAATCGGCCATCTGCTCGCCGACCGTCATCGACGGATTGAGCACCTCGCGCGGCGCATGGGCCAGCGACAAGTCCGGATCGCGCACCGGCCGCGCGCGCATCGTGTCGATCAGCTGCTCGCCGATGGTGAGCACCGGATTGAGCGCGTCCATCGCGCTCTGGAACACCATCGACATGCGCGCCCAGCGCATCTCGCGCAACGCGGATTCGTCGAGCGCCAAAAGGTCGCGCCCTTCGAACAGCACTTCGCCGCCGGTGATGACGGCGGGCGGCGGCAGGATGCGCATCAGCGCTTGCGCGAGCGTCGACTTGCCGCAGCCGGATTCGCCGGCGATGCCGACGATCTCGCCGCGCCGCACGTCGAGCGACACGCGGTCCACCGCGCGCACCGGGCCGCGATCGGTGATGTAGTCGACGCAGAGGTCGCGGATCGAGAGCAACACGTCAGACATCGCGACCTCCGCGCACCACCGGCGTCGAGCGCGTCGCCGCGGCACCGCGCCGCGTCAGCCAGGCGCGCCACGCGCGTTCGCGCTGCAACTGCGGATTGCCGATTTCGTCGAAACCGGAGTTGAGCAGCGTCAGCGCGAAGCCGACCAGCGCGACGCACAATCCGGTCGGCGCGAACGTCCACCACGCGCCGGTGAGCAGCGCCGCGTCGTTCTGCGCCCAATAGAGATTCGTGCCCCACGTCACGCGCGCGAGATCGCCGAGGCCGAGGAACTCGAGGCCGACCTGCGCGCCGATCGCGTACGTCGTCGACCCGATGATCTGTGCGACCAGCAACGACGTCATGGTCGGCAAGATCTCGCGCGTGATGATGCGCCAATGCGATTCCCCGGTGACGATCGCCGCGGCGACGAAATCGCGCCGCCGCACCGCGAGTGCTTGCGCCCGGAGAACGCGCGCGTTCCACGCCCAGCCAGTGACGATCAACACGAGCGCGACGGTGAGCGGTCCACTCGGCAAATACGCGGCGATGATGATCGCCAACGGCAATCCGGGAATCACCAGGAAGACGTTGAACAGCAGCGAGAGCACGCCGTCGATACGGCCGCCGAAGTAGCCCGCAGTGATCCCGACCAGCGCGCCGATCATCACCACGGCGATGCCGACCGCGAAACCGATCGCCAGCGACACGCGGGTGCCCGCGACCAGCTGCGCGAGCACGTCCTGTCCTTGCCCGGTCGTCCCGAGCCAGTGCGCACCCGACGGCGGCTGCAGCGGAATGCCGACGAGCGCCTGCGGATCACCGGCGACGAGCGGTCCGATCACCGCGAGCAATGCGAATACGCCCAGCATCGCCGCACCCGCGGTCGCCTTGCGATCGCGGCGGATGGCATGCGCCCACTGCGCCCAGGCGCCTCCGCGCGGCGCGCTCACGTCGCCGACTCCCGGATGCGCGGATCGAGCAGCAAGTACACGACGTCCACCAGGAAGTTGGCGCCGAGCACCGCGAGCGTGATCACCAGGAAGATGCCCTGCATCAGCGGATAGTCCTGATTGTGCACCGCCTGCACCAAGAGATAGCCCTGACCGGGATACGAGAACACGATCTCGGTGAGCAGCGACCCGCCGAGCACGTAGCCGAGCGCCATACCGAAGCCGGTGACGCTCGGCAGCAGTGCGTTGCGCGCCGCATAGCGCAGCGCAACGCGTGCCGGCGACAGTCCCTTTGCCCGCGCCAAGTTCACGTAATCGGAGCCGAGCACCGCGATCATCGTGTTGCGCATCGAGAGCAGCCAGCCGCCGAGCGTCGCCAGCACCATCGTGCCCACCGGCAGCGCCGCGTGCTGCGCGACATCGGCCATGAACCTGAACGACCACGCCGGCGTCATGTCGTCGCCGTACGCATGGCCGAGCGGGAACCAGCCGAGCGTGAACCCGAGCACGTACAGCGCCACCATCGCCAGCCAGAAGTAGGGGAATGCGCCGAGGAACACCAGCGTCGACGGCAGCCATGTGTCGACCCACCCGCGCCGCCACCACGCGGCGATCAAGCCGAGCGCGGTGCCGATGACGAAACTCACCAGCACCGCGGTGCCGGCGAGGAACACCGTCCAGGCGAGGCCGGTCCCGATCACCTGCGACACGCTGGCGGGGAAGTACGAGATTGAGATGCCGAAGTCGCCGCGGATCACATGCGCGAGATATGTAACGTATTGTTGCAACAGCGGCGCTTGCGTGAGACCAAACGTTTCACGCAGCGCCTGCAACGCCTCCGGCCCGAGCTTGCCGCGGAAGCGCGCGAACAACGCGGTCGCCGGATCGCCCGGCATGAGACGCGGCAGGAAGAAATTGAGCGTCAGCGCGACCCACGCCGCCAACACGTAGAAGCCGAATCGCCGCAGCAGGAAGCGCATCGTCGGAGTCTCCTAGCGCGGCTCGAGGGTGGTGAGCACGAGCAGCACCTCGCCGCGATCCATCTTGTTGGGCGATGGATCGGCGTATGGCTGCGTGCGTGACGGGAAACCGGCGAAGCGGCCGGAGTTGTACTCCGCCCACGACGGGTTCGGATAGAGCGGAATCGCGGGTGCTTCGTCGACGAACAACTGTTGCATGCGCGCGGCGAGCGCCTGTTGCTGGGCCGGCGCGGTCGCGCGCTCGAACGCGGTGAGGACGCTGTCTGCGGCCGGCGTGCCGTAGCGGTGCCAGTTCCCCATCGAGGCTTCGCCGACCGGCTTCACGGTGGCCGATGACATCAACCAGCGGTAGAACGCGTACGGCGTCGGACCCTCGAACGACCATCCGAGCGAGAGGTCGAAGTCGCCTTCCTGCACCTTTTGGAACCACGCGGCGAAGTCGTAGGTGCGCACCGTTGCCTGCACACCGGCCGCCTGCAGGCCGCGCGCGATGACCTGCGCGGCACGAATCCAGTCGGACCACCCGCTCACGCACAGGATCTCGTAGCGCAGAGGCGCGCCATCGCGGCCGCGCCGCACGCCGTCGGCACCGCGCGTGTAGCCGGCCGTGTCGAGCAGCTTCGCCGCGGCGGTCGGGTCGTACTGCACCCAACTCCCCGCGCGGATCGCCGACGAGTCACGCCACGCGGTGTACGCGTCGCTCAAGCCGGTGGCATCCGCCGGACGCGAGTAGCGATAGAGCGCCACGTCCACGAGCAGCGCGCGGTCGATCGCCATGCTCAGCGCCTTGCGCACCTGCACGTCGTCGAATGGCCGGCGCGTCGTGTTGGCGTAGAGGAAGATCGTCGAGCCGGTGAGCGGGAACCAGTAACCGTGCGCCTGCGGGGCGCGCCCAACGAACACACGGTCGATCGCCGGCACGAAATTACCGGCCCAATCCACTTCGTCGAACACCAGCGCCAAGTTCGCGCGATCGTTCGACGGGAAGGCGGGGCAGCGGATCGCTTCGACCTTCGGCTTGCCCTTCTGCCAGTAATGCGGATTGCGCCCGAGTTCGAATACTTGATTGCGGAACATGCGCACTTCGGTGAAGGGCCCGGTGGCCACCGGCGTCTCGTTCGCGAAGGCGACTGGATCCTTCACCGCCGCCCACACGTGCTCCGGCACGATCTGTTGCGCGGCGATCTCGTCGAATCCGGGAACGAACACGCGCTTGAATCGGATGTTGACGGTGCGCCCGTCCAGCGTCTCCACCGCCGACACGAAGCCCCAAATGCCGCGGCGGTCGAGCGCGGGGAAGCGCTTCAACAGATTGAGCGTGAAGGCGACGTCGCGGGCGCTGAACGGCCGGCCGTCCGACCACTGCACGCCGTCGCGCGTGGTGAGCCGCAACGTGAGTCCGCCGTCGCGCCACTCCTTCGCCACCGCCAGCCACGGGACATACTCCGAACGCACGCTGTTGAACACGAAGAGCGGTTCGTAGACGCCGGCGAGCGTCGGCCAGCGCGCGGCGGTTGCGGTGGTGAGCGGGTTGAAGTTGCGCACCCACGACGCTTGCTGCTCCTGCGACACCACGAGCACGCCGTGCGGCAGTGTGACCTTTTGCCGGCCGCATCCGACGACCGCCAACAATGCGACGCAGCCCGCGACGGCAGACACGACCGCGCGGCGCGCTGACCGCCAACAATGCCGCATCCGGCGACCGCGAGACGATACATCCCGCGACGGCGGCGACGACCGCGGCGCGTCGTGCGCATTACTCGCTCTGGCTCGTCGCCTGCGCGTCGCGCAGCGCGTAGGCCCGCACGTAGTCCACCGTCATCGTCTGCGGGAACGTCGTGCTCGCATTCGGCGAGCCGACGTAGTTGCCGCCCACCGCGACGTTCAGGATGACGAAGAACGGATGGTCGAAGACCCAGCGCGACGACGGCGGCACATCGTCGCGCGTGAACTGCTGATAGGCTTGGCCGTCGACCAGCCACGTGATGCGTCCGGCCGACCACTCGATCGCGTAGACGTGGAAGCCGTCGTCGAAGCGTCCGGTGTGCGCGGTAAACGATCCGGTGAGCGCGTTGCCGCCGCTGTAGCCCGGGCCGTGCAGCGAGCCGGTCACCACGGTCGGGAGCTGGCCGCGATATTCCATGATGTCGATCTCGCCGCACGCCGGCCAGTTCACCGTGCCGATGTCGCTGCCGAGCATCCAGAACGCCGGCCACAACCCTTGGCCACTCGGCAGCTGGATGCGCGCCTCGATGCGGCCTTCGTTCTGCGCGAACGAGCCGCGCGTGGTGATCCGCCCCGACGTGTATTGCCGTCCGAGATACGCTTCCTTGCGCGCGACGATCTGCAAGTTGCCGGTGCCATCGAGCATCACATTCTGCGCGCGCGCCGTGTCGTACTCGAGTTGCTGGTTGCCCCAATCGGTGCCGACGTCGAAGTGCCACGTCGCGCCGTCCGGCAAGGCGCCCGGCGCGCCGTCGAACTCGTCGGACCACACCAGCGTGTACGCCGGCGCCGCGGTGGGAAGCGTGCGCGTGCACGCCGCCGCGGTGAGCGTGAGCACCGCCAGGGCGCCGAGCGCCACGAGTGTTTTCATCGCCGAGATCCTCCCGCGCGCTGCGCGACCATCGGGAACAACGTCGAGTCCGCGAGTGCCGCCTCGAGCACCATCGTCGCGGCGCCGACGGCGGTGGCCTGCGTGCCGAGTTGGCTCGTCTTCACCTCGCACGCCACCAGCGAGCTGATGAGCGTGCGTGGCGTGATGGTGTCGCGCAGCGGCTGCAGCAGCACGTG
>JBGATO010000085.1:0-15543 GCA_044229145.1 Candidatus Eiseniibacteriota bacterium
CGGGCCATCTGTCACCGCCCGCGCGTGCAGGTGGCGCGGCGGCCGTTGCCGCGCGCAGCCTGACGCGCGCGTTCGCGACACGACAGACGGGGCGGGCCTTCGCGGCTCGCCCCGTTTCGCATGTGCGTCGGTGGAAGGCTACGCGGCGCGGGTGCGTTGCGGTTCCGCCCCGCGGATCTCGTCGGCGGTCTCGCGCCAGTCGTCGAGCCGGGCCGCGACGCCGCGCGAGTGGGCAAAGGCCCGCATGCGGTCGGCTTCGTCTTCGGGCAAGACGGATTCGTTGAGCAGGCTCTCGGCGAGATATGCGATGCCGGCGGTGGTGAGGCCGAGCGCCGCTTCGCGCCACGGTTCGGCGTGGTAGAGCACACCGCGTACGATGCCGGTCGGCAGTCCCCACACGGCGAGGAGATAGGCGCCGACCTGTGCTGCGTCGAAGCCGAGCGCCAGACAGTCGGCGCGCGACGACACCTGTGACTTCCCGGAGGGCAGCGGTTCGGTGGGCTGCGGGGCCACGCTGCTGTGCCGCACCACCAAGATGCCGAGGTCGCGCAGCAAGGTGGCGGTGAAGGCGTCTTCGTTGCCGCGCTCGCGGCCGATCTGCCGCGCCAGCCGCGCCACCGTGTGCGCGTCCACCGTCTCCATGTCGCTGGGGTCGCGCGACAACGCCCCGAACACCTCAGATGCCGCCACCAGCGAGTGCAGCGTGCGATAGCCGATGTGGGCGATCGCCGCGCCGAGGTCGCTGATGTGCGAGCCCATGCCGAAGAACGCGCTGTTCGCCAGGTGCAGGACGCGCCCCGAGATGACTTCATCGCGCTCGACGATGTCGGCAACCCGCGTCATCGTCACCTCGGGTCGCAACAGTGCTTGGGTGAGTGCGAAGTAGACGCGTGGTCGCGGCGGCAACTGGCTCACCCCGCCGACCAACGCGCGCAATGTCGCGTCGCCGAACAAGCCGGTGAGGTCACTCACGCCGCTGAGCATGCGCAGGAGCAGGGTGGCGTCGAGACGGTCGGTCACGAGTTGGTGCGCCACCGCCAGCGCGCGCCGCGGCGCATCCTCGTCGTCGCCACGCGCCAGCATCACGCGCACGGTGGACGGCGACATCTCCTGGACGCGGCGCAGGAACTCGGCACCGTCCATCGCCGGCATGCGCAGCGGCGCGAACACGACGTCCGGCGGCTTCGCTGCGATCGCTTCCAAGCCGCGATCGCCGTCGGGCTCCCACTGCAGCACCCAGCGATCGTCGAACGCCATCTGGCGCTGCAACGTGGTGAAGTCCTCCTGACTGCGTCCCACGAACAACAGAGAATTCATGCTGTCTCCTCAGGCCCGGACCGTGGCCTAGACTATCGCACCTCGGCGATCCCTCGTGTCTCTTCCACGATGATCCCGGCTTCACAGCGCCACCCGTCCAGTCGATCCTCGACTCCCAGCGCCTCTGCGTATTGCTGAACCGCACGTGCTTCGTCGAGCGTCAGGTCGCGGAGGAGTGATTCCGCGAACCACACGATGCTCCCTACCGACATCCCCCGTACCGGTTCGCTGTACGGCGTCGCGTGATAGAGCACGCCGCGCACGAGTGCCACGGGCAATCCCCACATTGCCAGGAGATAGGCTCCCGCTTCGGCGTGATCGAATCCCACTGCCGTACGTTCGTGAAAGTGGAGGAGTGCGTGTGGCAGGGCGGGATCATCCGCGCCTGGCCCGGGGTGCACGATGTGAAGGCCAATATCTCGTAGCAGCGCGGCGGTGAATGCATCATGGCAGCCCACCTGCTGGCCGATGAACCGTGCCAGGCATGCGCACGCGTGAGGATCGACCACTGTGCCGTTGGTGCCATCAGGGAATTGGGCAAGGATCTCACACGCCGCGACGATGGACTGCAGCGAGGTGAATCCGATCTGCGCGACCGCCGCGTCCAGCGATGCGACCTGGCGCCGCGCGCCGAAATAGGCGCTGTTGGCGAGTTGGAGGACGCGTCCCGCGATGACGGGGTCATGCTCGACGATGGCTGTCACCTCGGCGACGGTGACGCTCGGGCGCACCAGTGCTTCGGTCAAGGCCCAGTAGGTCAGTGGGCGGGTGGGCAGCGATTTCAATTTCCCGACCGCTGCCTGCAATCCGGCGTGCGAGAGCAGTTGCCGAAGGTCACGGACGGCGTCGAGGACGGCGTGCAACGTGTCTCCCTGCAACGGCTTCGGTACGAACTGATGCGCGACAGATGCAGCGCAGCGCACGGCCGCGGCGTCATCGGGTCCCGCAAGCAAGACGCGGATCGCGGTCGGATGTGTCGCTTGCGTGCGGAGGAGGAATTCGGCGCCGTCCATCCCCGGCATGCGCATGTCGGCGAGGACGACATCGGCGGGGGCGGCGTCGAGCGCCATGAGTCCCTCGACTCCTGAAGCGGCGGTACGCACATGCCACTCTTCGCATCGCGAGAACAGCCGCGCGAGATCAGCACAAACGGTGGGAGAATCGTCGACCACGAGAAGTTCCGTCATATACGACCTTTCAGATGCGCGACGTCAGCGGATGCGGTCGGCGTGTCACGCCCAGCGGAGAGCCGCCCACGCACCGCACCCCTGCGGGGTCGGCGCATCACGCCGCGAGCCTCACACGAATCAATGGGGTGAGTTGTTGCTGGGATGCGAAAGATTGCAGCAAGCGGATCCCCGCGAGTGTGACTGGCTGCCCTGCCGGCGCGAGTAGCATGCCAGAGACAGAGAGAATGTCCTCATCGAGGACCATGCCAGCCGACAGGTCACGCGGATGCATGGCGATCACGCGCTGGGTCTCGACATCCAGCGCGGTGAGCTGGGGCAACGCGGCAAGCAGCCGGCTGTCCATCCACCCGAACCCCGCGCGTACGAGTTCGACTGCGCGGGGGAGCGGGATGCCAGTCGTGACCCGGCGGTCCACTTCGAGGGCGGCGCGCAGGACTTGTGCATGCAGCCCGAGGTCTGGAGCTTCTGCGGCGAGTTGTTTGAGTTGGGATTCCTCGGATTGAAAGCGACGGATCACCGCGGCAGCCTTTTCCAATCGCGGAATCGGAGACAGCAAGCCGAAGGCAATCTCCGGATGCGATGCGTACTCCTCGATTTCCTCCGTGCTGAGCGGCTGCATCGCGTGTGCGCGCGCCACGGTTTCGGGTCGCAACGCGATGCATCCGAGGTGGGACAGTTGCGCCGCCACTTCCAGCGACCACTGCTCGTCGAGGTCCAGCGCGGCCGCCAACTCGCCGGCGTAGTGCGCCATGTGGGCTGCGCGCCCGAACGCCACGGGAGTCGCCAGACTGAGGGCGTGCGCTAGCATCTCCACCACCGCGCGTACCGTGTGATCGAGCATGTCTCGCTCCACGCTGCGCAAGCGCGCCAGCTCTAATCCGTCGGCGAGGATGGACTCGAGCCGTTCCGGCGGACAGGGCTTCGTGAGGAAGCGCCAAATCTGTCCCTGATTCACGGCCGCGATGGCGGATTCGACGTCCGCTTGCCCCGTGAGCAAGATCCGGATGACGCTCGGAAAACGCTCGCGGACCGCGGTGAGGAATTGCGCGCCATCCATGCCCGGCATGCGCATGTCGGATACCACCACGGCAATGTCGACGCACGCCTCAAGCGTTGCGAGGCCTTCCGCACCTCCGCACGCGGTGAGGACGTCGTACTCGAATCCGAGGGCACGTTCCATGCCCTCCAGCAGGTGGGGATCGTCATCGACGAACAGAATCCGGCTCATGCCGCTGCATCTCCTACGTTCGAAGCTTCGCCCATCGCTGCAGCACGTGCACGCCAGCGCGGAAGGTGCTGCACCACGTCGGCATGCGCGGCGAAGGTGTCCACATCGGCTTCCGCTGCCGCAGATCGCCGCTCTCGCAGGAGTGCCTCGGCGAGCCACGCGACGTGTGCAATCGATGGAAAGGATTGAGGGGCTCTCAGAGGTTCGGCGTGATAGAGCACACCGCGCACGAGTGATAGGGGAAGTCCCCACACGGCGAGCAAGTACGCGCCCGCTTCGGCGTGGGTGAATCCCCAGGTCTCGCGCTCCATCGTGTGAATGCCCGCGTGGACCGGCGCTTCCGTCCCCGTGAGCCCGTCGGTAGTCATCGTCAAGCGGCCAAGATCGCGCAGGAGGGTAGGCACGAAGGCATTCTCGACTGCGAGATCGCGTCCGATCGTCATGGCGAGTTGCGCGCATTCGTAGGGGTCGACGTCATTGACGCCCCACTGCTCCGGCTCGCCGGTGTGCGAGAACAATTCGCACGCGGCGACCAGCGAATGCAGGGCGGTGTACCCGATGTGACCGATCGCCGTCTCGAGACTCGTGGTCTCCTGTTGCAGTGCGAAAAACGCGCTGTTGGCCACGTGGAGCACGCGGCTCGCGATAACCGGATCGCGGGCGACGATGTCGGAGACGGCGCGGATGCTGACAGCCGGATCGAGCAACACTTCGGTCAACGCGAGGTAGGCACTCGGCCGCGCAGGGAGCTGGCGCACGGAACCGATCAAGGCTTGCAATCCCGTGTTGCTAAGCAATTCGCGCAGGTCGCGGACCTGCCCGAAGACGTGCTCCAGAACCGCCGCATCGCACGGCTTGTGCAAAAATTGATGGGCGACGGGAACCGCGCGCCGTGCTGCTTCTACATCGGTGTGACCGGAGAGGATGATGCGAATGCAACGGGGGTGCAGCACCTGAACGTGACGCAGCAACTCGGCGCCATCCATGCCAGGCATGCGCATGTCCGACACCACGACATCGATCGGGTGCTGCTCGAAGAGGTCGAGCGCGGCTTCTCCCGAGGATGCCGTGTAGACCTCCCACGATTCGTCGAACGCGAGCAGCCGCTCGAGGGCGGCGAGGACGTCCGGCTCGTCGTCGACAAACAAGAGATGGCTCATGCGGCCTCCGCCAGCGACTCGCCGGCATCCATGAACAGCGGGAGCGAAATCGCGAAGGTCGTCCCGACACCGACGTCCGTGGTGACGTCGATTCGGCCCTTGTGCTGCCCGACGATGACCGAGTGCGCGAGGGACAACCCTTGGCCGCTTCCGCGCCCGACTTCCTTCGTAGTGTAGAAGGGTTCGAAGATGCGGGGGAGGACGTGTGCCGGAATCCCGCATCCGGTGTCACTGATGGCGATGACCATCCGCTCGGCGTCCGCTGTGGCGCGGATGACGATTTCACCCTTGTCCTGCGTCCGGTTTTCCCGCACGAGGCGATCTTCAATCGCGTGCGCTGCATTCACTACCAGGTTCACGAGCACCTGATTCACCGCATCCGCAATGCAAACGACATCCCCGTCTTGCGCGGGACGCGGCCGCTCGGATGTGCGAACTCCTTCATCGCACGCACGATTTCACTGACGCGGTGCACGCCATCGCGGGTCTGTGCCAAGGCGGCGGGGATCTGCGCGAGCGCCTTGTCAACCTTGGGGTCTCGGAGCCCCCCAATAACCGTGGCGGGCACAAGCACGGCGGCACCTGAGTTCCCGGCACACGCGTCGCGCGCGGCCTCGAGCGGTGCGGCGAGGATGGCGAATGCGCGTTCAAGGAAATGGACGTTGTCACCGATAAACTGCGTGGGAGTGTTGATTTCGTGCGCGATGCCGGAGGCCAGCTGCCCAATCGCCTCTAACTTCTGCGCCTGCCGCAGTTGAATCTCCATCGCCTTCTGCCGGTCGCCGGCCGCCCGTCGCTCGGTGATGTCTTCGAACATCGCGTAGGTGAGGAGCGGATTCCCCAGACTGTCGTCGACCCGGACGATCGTGGACTTGACCCAGATTTCGCTTCCCGACGCGGAGGCGAGTGGGACTTGGTCGTGGCCCAGTTCAGTAGATCCGGCCGCCAGTTGTTGCATGCGCCATTCGAGTGTCGCCCGGCCATCGGTTCTCGCGAGGTCGAGAAAAGGGCGGCCGATGAGCTCATGCGGCGTTCGGCCGAGCATCTGCGCCAACATCGCGTTGCAATGCAGGATGCGCGCGCTGTCGTCCACGGCGCAAATGCCCACTGGCGAGTTGTCGAACATCGACCGCATTTGCTTTTCACTTGCCTCGATTGCATCGGTGAACCGGGCGTGTTCGCTAATGTCAGTCGCGGAAAAGATGGCCCCAGTGACGGAATTTCCCACGACAACCGGGCGCAGATGCAAATCCCAGACGGCGTCACTCTCGCCGGCGCGCGAGAGGCGCATGCGGTGATCGTGCGGCAGGCACAATTGCCACATGCCTTGCAGTCCGACATGCATATTGCCGCGGCTGTCGACCGGCATGATGTCCAACACATGTGCGCCAATCGCGACCGGCGCCGCGAACGTCGCAGGGCGATTGAACCACCGAATGCGAGAGTCCGGGCCGAGGAAAAGAATCACTTGGGGAAGCGCGTCGAGGAGCGACACCCATTGGCTCTCACGTGCCATCAGGCGTGCCTCGATCTCCTTGCGTCCGTCGAGTTCCCGCTGCAGGGCTGCGTAACGAGCCGTTAGCTCTTCGCTCATCAAATCCATCGCGCGATTGCGGAGGCGGTCCTCCTCGTCGGTAGACGTGTACGATTCGTCGATGGCGCGGAAGAACGCCGCCCAGGCGGGATCGCAATCCGCGCCGGGCGGAAGGTGACGTGCAATCTGACGGGTCAGAAGTGCATGCATCGGCGCCTCGGGGTTCAGCCTATCGCAAGAAATCGATCAATCGGGTTTGCAGCACGCGGCTCATCGAGGCATACGCCTGTTCGAGTGCGTTCTGGGTGGCGATCAGCGACACCGCGGTTTCCGTCGGATCGGCGTCCTGGATCGCGTGCAACCGGTCGCCGAGCTCCACCGAGCGCTGCGCCTGCTGCGTCGACGTCGACTCGATTTCGCTCAGGCGGATGCCGATCTGCGCCTGCGAGGTGAGCAGATCCGTCGACGCCCCTTGCAGGCTGGAGATGGTGCCTTGCACGTCCTGCGAGGTGCCGGTGGTCAGCGCGTTGGTGAGCGAGGTGAGCGCATCGAGGCTGCTGGTGAACAGTTGGCGGCCGGTGTGATTGGTGGCCACCGTCATGCCGCTGTCGATCTCGGTGCGGCGCACCAGGTCGTCGCCGATGTAGGTGCCGTTGGGATCGAACGCGATGCTGGTGGTTTCGGCGCCGCCGAAGATGTACTGCTCGCCGACTCGGGTATTGCCGAGGGAGATGATTTGATCGCGCAACGCCTGGATCTGCTCCAAGGCGGTGGCGCGCGCAGGGTCGTTGGGATCGTCGGAGGAGATGCCGGACGCGACCTCCTGGGCCGTCTGCATCAATTCCTGCACGGTGTCGAGCACCGCATTCTCGGTATTCATCTTGGTGGTCGCGTCGGCGGCGTTGCGCCGGTACTGCTCGATGTCGCGCAGGTGGCTGTTGAGGCCCATGATCTGCGCCGCGTCCACCGGATTGTCCGAGACCGTGGTGATCCTCTTCTGGGTGGCCGATTGATTCTGGAGCCGGGCGAGCGTCGACAACGTCGATCGCAGATTGTTCATCGCCGACTGGTGCAGCATGGCTGTCGAGACGCGCATCTTCCCCTCCTGGCCGACCGTTCGCTTCTATATATCGGCGAATCCCGCGGCGCCTAAAGAGGAGAGAATTGCCGGGTGGCACACCTTTCCGCTCATCTCTGAGACCCGGCAGCACGATAAGACTTCCGGCAAGTCTTGCCGATCCTGTCACTGCATCGTGCCGTATGCCCGAACCTCGGTAGGGAGACCGATGGCCACCATCTTGTGCCTCGACGAAGATCCGTCCGTGGCGGCGCTGCTCGAACACGCGCTGACCGACCTCGGCCACACGCCGACCCTCGCCGGCTCGCTGGCGGAGGCGCTGCGGCTGGCGGGCGACACCAGCTTCGACTTGGCGATTGCCGACTATCGCGTCGGGGACGGCTCCGGTCTGGATCTCCTGGACCGCCTGCGGGAGGCGGGGCAACAGATTCCGGTCATCATCATGACCGCCTACACCAGCGTCGAGCACGCGGTGGCGTCGATGCGCCGCGGCGCTATCGACTATCTGACGAAGCCGTTGCGCGCCGAGGCGCTGCGTCTGGCGGTCAACAACGCCGTCGAGGTCACCCGCCTGCGCCGCGAGAACGAGGACATCCGCCAGGAGATCAGCTCGCTGCGCGGCCCCCGCACCGTGGTCGGGCGCGGCGCGGCGATCACCCGCGTCCTCGAGACCATCGCCACCGTCGCTCCGACCCGCGCCACCGTCCTCCTGGAGGGCGAATCGGGTACCGGCAAGGAGCTGTTCGCCCGGGCGCTGCACGAGCAGAGCCCGCGGCGCGGCGAGCCGTTCGTCACCGTCAACTGCGCCGCGCTGCCGGAAGGATTGGTCGAGAGCACGCTGTTCGGCCACGAACGCGGCGCGTTCACCGGCGCGGCGTCGCGGCAGCAGGGCGCCTTCGAGCGCGCTCACCGCGGCACGCTCCTACTCGACGAAATCTCCGAGATGCGGCTCGACCTGCAAGCCAAGCTGTTGCGGGCCATCCAGGAGCAGGAGTTCGAGCGGGTCGGCGGGCATCAGGCGGTGCAGGTCGACGTGCGCATCGTCGCCACCACCAACCGGGACCTCAAAGCCGAGGTCGACCACGGGCGTTTCCGCCGCGACCTTTACTACCGCCTCAACGTCGTCCCGGTGCGCACACCGCCGCTGCGCGAGCACCGGGAGGACATTGCCGAACTCGCCGAGCACTTCGTCCGCTTGAGCGCCCGCGAACTCGGGTGCACTCCGCCGGACCTCGGCGCCGACGCCGTGGCCTACCTCGAAGGCCGCACCTGGCCGGGCAACGTCCGCGAATTGGCGAACGCCGTCCAACGCGCCGTCATCCTCTGCCGTGACGGGGTGCTGACGCCGGCGTCGTTCGGCGCCGACACGGCGGCCGGGCGGGCGCCGCAGTTCGGCACCGTCGAGGGCACCGCGGGCGGCGAGGCGACGCTGCCGTCGCTCAACCTGCGCGAACTCGAGCGCGTCGCCATCGACCGCGCGCTCGCCGCCACCGGCGGGCACCGGGTGCGTGCCGCCACCCTGCTCGGCATCAGCGAACGGACCCTGCGCAACAAGCTCAACGGTCCGCAGGAGCACGAGACGCTGAGCCGCGTCGGGTAGGCGGTCCCGCGGCGGCAGAACTCGCCGCGCGGCCTCCGGCAACTTCTGCCGATAACCGCAGACGAACCCACGATCCGCGGCCCGCGCCGACCCCGTCGCGCTTGGCTAACCATCTCGGAAACAGCAACTTAGGAAATGCCCCGCGGCTCTCCCGCGTTGCGGCATACCGATTGCCCTCCGACCCTCGTGGATCGCTGTCTCTCAGGGAGGTGCCCATGCTGAAAGGACTCTTCGGCTCCGGGTCGCTGACCGCGATGCTGCGCGGCGGGCTGGAGGAAACCAGCGCCACGCACAAGGCCATCGCGCAGCGGGTCGCGCACGCGCTGGCCTCCAGCTCCACCACCGATTTCGCCTCCGACCTCGCCGCCCGCACCGCTGGCGCGGCGCAGCGCGAGGAGGATCTGCAGCGCGACATGGCGGCGCTCGCCGACACGCAACTGCGCTACGACGCGGACGCCCGGCTCTTGCACGACGCCTACTCGCAGTTCCGTGCGGCGATGAAGAGCAATGGCTAGTCCGTTCATCGGCTTCCCGCGTGCCACCCGGCCGCTACGTCAGTTCATGTCGTCGCTGGCGATCAGCGCCGAGGGCATGTCGACGCAGCAGAAGTTCCTCGAGGTGATCTCGCGGAACATCGCCAATGCGGAGACCACGCGGACGCCGGACGGCACGCCGTACAAGCGCGAGGTCGCGGTGGCGCGCACCGACGCGCTCACCGGCAGCACCGATGCCACCGTCGTGCAGGACACGCGTCCCGGCCGCATGGTCTACGACCCCGGTCACCCGGACGCCAACGCCGACGGCTTCGTCGAGTACCCGAACGTCGATGTCAGCACCGAGATGGTCGACCTCATGGTCGCCCGCCGGATGCACGAAGCGAACGCCACCGTCTTCCACGCGGCGAAGGAAATGCTTCGCCGCGCGCTGGACATCTAACGCCGGTTCACGCCGGCGCGCACAAGGAGACAGCCGATGTCGACCCCGATCGGAGGAGCCGGTCCCAGCGCGATGGCGCAGCACCTCGCGGCGCTGCAAGCCGCGGCGGCCGCCAAGGCGCCCGTGGCGGCCAAGCCGGCGAGTGCACCGGTGAGCGCGGCGGCGCCGAGCGGCGAGGTGTCGCTGTGGGACGTGCTGACGCCGGAGGAGAAGTCGTTCTTCGCGCAGCAGGTCACGATGGGCCCGCTCACCTACGGCCCGCGTTCGTCCACCACCGCGCCGTTGTCGCCGGCCCTGCCGCGCGGCCAGCGCATCGACGTCAGGGGCTAGCGAACATGGCGCTCTCGATTCGACCCGACTCGCTCGCGCTGCGCACGCTGCAGGTCGCCGAGCGTCCGTCGCTCGGCGGTGGCACCGACGCCGCCGACGGCTCGTTCGCCGATCTGCTCAAGAAAGCGGTGGGCGATGCCTCGGACATGCAGACAGATGCGCAGTCGATGATCGGCGCGTTCCTGCGCGGCGAGCCCGTCGAACTGCATCAGGTGATGGCGGCCAGTCAGGAAGCGCAGATCTCGCTCGAACTGCTGGTCGAGATTCGCAACAAGCTCACCGATGCCTACCGCACGGTGATGAACCTCCAGTAACCCACGCGGATACCCACGAATGCTCGACGCCCTGATGCGGATGCTGCAAGGAGGAGACGGCGCGCGCTCGACCAGCCGGATGGCGATGCTCGCCGTCGCGGTCGTCGTGTTCGCGGCCGTGGTGTGGGGGATCACACACTGGGCCACCACGCCGACCTACGTGCCGCTCTACCAGAACCTCGATCTCCACACCGCCGGCCAGATGGCGGACAACTTGAAGAAGGCGGGCATCCAGTACCAGCTCGCCGATGGCGGTACCGCACTGCAGGTGCCGGTCGAGGATCTCGCGCGTGCGCGCGTCGCCCTGGCGAAGGACGGCTTGCCGCTCAACGGCCGCCCCGGCCTCGAGCTGTTCGACAAGCCCTCGTGGGGGATGACCGACTTCACGCAGCGGGTCACCTACCAGCGCGCGCTCGAAGGCGAGCTGCAGCGCACCATCTCCAACATGCAGGGCATCGCGCGCGCCGAAGTGCACTTGGTGCTGCCGACCGAATCGCCGCTGCGCCGTCTCGAGACACAGGCCAGCGCCAGCGTCGTGCTCACCCTGCAGAAGGGCGCCGAGCTGCCGTCCGACGCCGTCGAAGGCATCACCGCGCTGGTCAGCAACAGCATCGAGCAGCTGCCGCCCGATCACGTCGCGGTGATGGACGACAGCGGGCGTCTGTTGTCGTCGCTTGCCGGCGGCTCCACCGAGGGCCTCTCCACGCGGCAGATCGAACTGCAGCGCAGCGTCGAACACGACCTCGCGCAGAAGATCGAAGACATGCTGGCCACCGCGATCGGCCCGGGCCACGCGCGCGCGCAGGTCGCCGCGCAACTCAGCTTCGACCAGGTCGAGAAGTCCACCGAGACGTACGACCCCAACGGGCAAGTGCTGCAGGTCGAACAGAAGGCCACCGGCGAACCGATCCCGCAGGGCGATTCGCTCGCCGCGCTGCAGACGGTGGTGGCGAACACCTATCAGAATTCGCACAGCGTCGAGAAGAGCACGACGGCGACCGGCCAGATCAGCAAACTCACGGTCGCGGTCCTGCTCGACCAGAAGGCGCTCAAGGCCGGCGGGCCGGCGATCGCCGATGCGCAGACGGCGGAGTTGCAGCAGCTGGTGGCCAACGCGGTCGGTCTCGATTCGACGCGCGGTGACCGCGTGAGCATGCTCGCGGTGGCGTTCGACACCACCAAGGTGGCGAGCGTGGCGCCGAAGAAGGCTGCGATCGATCTCGTCGACGCGGGTACGCGGTTCAGCCGTCCGCTGGTGTCGATCGTCGCGATCTTGGTGGCCGCGTTCGTCGCGCTCAAGGTGCTGCGGCCGGCTCCGAGCAGCGCGCCGGCGGCCGGCGGCGTGCCGGTGCTCTCGGTCATCGAAGGCGGGGCAGCCGACGATGCGGCCGCCGGCAGCGCACCGTCGATCGCCAACGCGGCGTTGCAGGCGCAGAGCGCCGCGGCGCTCGCGGCGCTCACCGGGAGCGGCGAAGTGCCGCAGCAGGTCTTCGCTGGGACGGGCAAGCCGATCGCCGAGATTCACGGGCTGCAACAGCAGCCGCAGGTTACCGCGCAAGTACTGCGCGCCTGGCTGGCCGAAGGGAGTAACTAAGCGTGGCGGTTGCCATCTCGGGACGCCTCAAGTCCGCCGACAATCTCTCCGGCGCGCAGAAGTGCGCGGTCCTGTGCCTCGCGCTCGGTCCGGCCGACGCCGCCTTCATCCTGCGCCAGCTTGGCACCGAGCAGGTCGAGGCGGTGGCGCGCGAGATCGCCAATCTCGACCGCGTCGACCGTACCGTCGTCGACTCGGTCATCAACGAGTTCACCACCGTGTCGAAGGCGGTCGAGAAGGTCGCCTCGGGCGGCGTCGAGCTCGCGCGCAAGTTGCTCGAGGAGGCGGTGGGACCGGACAAGGCGCGTCAGATTCTTTCGCGCATTCAAGAAACCACGATCGACACTGGACTCAAGCGCCTGAAAAAGGCAGCGCCGGACGTGCTCGCGGGGCTGCTACGCGGCGAGCATCCGCAGACACTGGCGCTCATTCTCGCACACCTCGAACCACGGCAGGCGGCCGGCGTCGTCGAGGCGATGGAGCCGGCGCAGGCGTCCGACGTGCTCCACCGCGTCGCCCGCATGTCGAAGATCTCGCAGGAAATGCTCTCCATGGTGGAGTTCGGGTTGTCGTCGAAGACCGACCTCATGCTGAGTGAAGAGATGACGGTCTCAGGCGGGCCGGCGTCCGTGGCCAAGGTGCTCAACCTCACCGGCGGCACTTTGATGAAGCAATTGCTCGAGAACATCTCGTCGAAGAACCAGGACATCGCGAAGGAAATCGAGTCGATGATGTTCGTCTTCGAAGACCTCATCACGATCGACCCGAAGAGCATGCAGCGCATCCTGCGCGAGGTGGACAACCGCGAACTGGCGCTGGCGCTCAAGGCGGCGAGCCCGGAACTCAAACAGCACATCAAGGGCAACATGAGCGAGCGTGCCGCCAGGCGCTCGAGAAGAAGATCGAGATGATGGGGCCGGTGCGCGTCAAGGACGTCGAAGCGGCGCACTCGCGAATCATCGACATTCTGCGCAACCTGCGGAAGGCGGCGAGATCGTCGTCGCGACCGGCGGCGGCGCGGGCGACGAGTTCATGGGCGGAGGAAGGCGCACGTCATGGGCCAGCCGCCACGATGCCGACGACCCGGCCGCCCCGCGACCCGTACGCGCCGCTCAGCTGCCGCGCCTGCACGTGGTCGGCGGTCGCGCGGTGCTGCCAGCGACTCGCGCGGTCACGCGCGCCGCACCGGTGATGGCGATCCGCGCGTTGGCATCGCGGGAAGAACTCGAGAACACTATCGCCGCGGCTACGCGAAGGGTTCGTCACCGGCAATGCGTCGGCGAGCCAGCAATCGTCGAGCGCGATCGATGCGTTGCGCCGCGCGGTCGAGTTGTTCAACAGCTCACCAAGAGCAACTGCTGCGCGAGCACGAGCGCGATCTGCACGCGCTGGCGGTTGCGGTGGCCGAGAAGATCCTGCAGCGCGAGGTCACGACGGATCCGTCCATCGTGCTCGATCTCGTGCGCAAGGCGCTCGAACTGCTGCCCGCCGACACGACGCTCGAAATTCACCAGACCGCCGACATGCAAGCGCTGCAGAAGAGCACATCCGCACGCTCGCGGCGTCGCGCAGCATGCGCTCGACTGGAGCGCCGACCCGACACTCCGGGCAACTTCGTCATGGAGAACCGCAGCGCCTGATCGACGGCCGTGCCGATATCGCCCTGCGCGAACTCTACGAACGGATGGACCGCTATGCCTGGCGCGAGCAGCGCAAGTCTCGCGGGGCGATGCCTGCGCTGGCACTGCCGGTGGATGCCTCGCGCGTCGAGTCGATGCATCGCCTGAGCATGGATCACGCGCGCGGCGCGGTGGCCGGCATGCCGCGTTTCACCGTCTGCGGCCGTGTGCAGCGCGTGATCGGCGGCATGCTGGAGTCGTCGTCGTTGCCGGTGGCGGTGGGCGAGATCTGCCGCATCGCGCCGGACGAGAACCGCGGCATCCTGGCGCACGTCGCCGGCTTCCATCAGGGCGGCATGATCTTGATGCCGCTCGGCGAGACCGACGGCATCCGGCCTGGCGCGCTGGTGATTCCGTTCGGCCGGCCGTTCTACACCGAAGTCGGCGACGGCTTGATCGGCCGCGTGCTCGACGGACTCGGGCGGCCGATGGACGACATGGGACCGGTCGGCCCGACCTCCAAGCAAGCGCTGCACGCCGATCCGCCGAATCCGATGGAGCGCCCGCGCATCGCGGTGCCGTTCGCCACCGGCGTCCGCGCGATCGACGGCTTGCTGACGCTCGGCCTCGGACAGCGCATCGGCATCATGGCCGGCAGCGGCGTCGGCAAGAGCGTGCTCCTCGGGATGATCGCCAAGCGCTCGAGCGCCGACGTCAACGTCATCGCCCTGCTTGGCGAACGTGGGCGCGAAGTGCGCGACTTCATTGAGCGCGATCTCGGCGAGGAAGGCTTGAAGCGCAGCGTCGTCGTGGTGGCCACCAGCGATCAATCGCCGGTAGTGCGCTCGACCGGCGCCTTGGTGGCGACCTCGATCGCCGAACACTTCCGCGACACCGGACGCAACGTGCTGCTGATGATGGACTCGGTGACGCGCGTCGCGATGGCGTGGCGCGAGATCGGGCTCGCGGTGGGCGAGCCGCCGACCACCAAGGGTTACACGACGTCGGTGTTCACCCACTTGCCGAAGCTGCTCGAGCGCGCCGGCACCTCGACGCGCGGCAGCATCACCGGCCTCTACACCGTGCTGGTCGAAGGCGACGACTTCCACGATCCGATCGCGGATGCCACGCGCTCGATCTTGGACGGCCACATCGTCCTCTCCCGTCAATTGGCGAACGCGAAACACTTCCCGGCCATCGACGTGCTCGCCTCAGTGAGCCGCGTTCGGGATGACATCGTGCCTGACGACCACAAAGCTGCAGCGCAGATGCTATTGCGGCTCGAGGCGACCCAGCGATCATTCGAGGATTTGATTGCTGTCGGCGCGTACAAACCGGGTAGCGACACGACGGTCGACTGCGGCCTCGCGCTCAAGCGCGAAATCGTGCAGTTCCTCCGCCAGCGCGCCGATGAGGCGTCGAGCTACGAGGACACGTTGCGCACGCTCGCGCGGTTGTCGGCCGAGGCGACCAAGCGCCTCGGAGAGGGGATCTAGCGTATGCGCTTCCACTTCCGTCTGCAGCGCGTCCTCGGCGTGCGCGAGAGCTTTGAGAAGCTGCGCGCCGCCGAACTCGCACACGCCGCCGCGGCCGAACGCGACGCCACCGCGGCCCGCGATGCCGCGGAGGCGCGGCTGGAGGCG
>JBGATO010000086.1:0-14195 GCA_044229145.1 Candidatus Eiseniibacteriota bacterium
CTGCCCAACGGGGTGGCCATCAACTACACGTACGACAACGCGAGCCAGCTGACCGGGATCACCTACGTCAAGGGCGCCACCACGCTGGGCAATCTCAGCTACACGTACGACGCGGCGGGACGGCGGACCAGCATCGGCGGGAGCTTCGCGCGGACGGAGCTGCCGGCGGCGATTGCCACGACCAGTCACAACGCGAACAACCAGCTGCTGCAGTGGGGCGGGCAGGGCCTGACCTACGACCGCAACGGCAACCTGACCGGCGACGGGATCTACACGTACGGATGGAACGCGCGCAACCAGCTGGTCGAGCTCCGGCAGGGGGCGACCACGGTGGCGAGCTACGAATACGACGGGTTCGGGCGGCGGCAGCGCAAGGCGATCAACGGCGTGACCACGCAGTTCGTGTACGACGGGTACAACTTCGTGCAGGAGCGCGACCAGGCCAATGCCGTGACCGCGAACGTGCTGACCGGGCTGGGGCTGGACGAGGTCTACACGCGGACCAAGGGATCGGCCACGAGCAGCTTGCTGACCGACCACTTGGGGACGATCATTGCCGAGGCGGACGCGGCGGGGGCGATCCAGACCAGCTATAGCTACGAGCCGTACGGGAAGACGACGCAGACGGGGGTGGCGAGTGACAACAGTCAGCGGTTTACGGGGAGGGAGCAGGATACGACGGAGTTGTATTACTACCGGGCGCGGTACTACGTGCCGGACTGGGGCGGGTTCGTGAGCGAGGACCCGCTAGGCGCGCTCGCGGGGACTAACTGGTATCAATTCCCCGAAGACAATCCGGTCGATGTTGCAGACCCGACGGGGATGATGGGATATGGAGGCGGTGGTTCTGCCGGAACAGGACGCATCGTTACGCCGAGATGTCCACGTACCGCGTGCCTGGCGGGGTGTTGGCTGAAGGCCAAGATTGCCTGTGCGCCGTTGGGCGCGTCTGGAGTGGTCATGGCGAGCATGGTTTCGGCGACGGTTGCCCTGTGCGGGGCACCGCCTCTGTCGCCAATTGCCTTTGGCATTATCAGTTTCTTAGGCGGACAATCGGCCGCAGGCGGGTGCGCAGGGGCGGTTAACGACGCCTGCGCCAAAGATTGCCCGCCACCTTGCGAAGCACGACGCTAAGACCTAGGTTCTGGTACCTACCGAGATGTTCGCTAGGAGATGCAAGCAATGAGGCGGGCCGATGACGCTTGCTGGGGCGTTGCGTGAGCTAAGCAATGATCGATTCCACTGTCCGAGCTGCGGGCAACAGTATGTGTGCAAGCATGCGTACCTAGTGATCCTGTTCCTGGCACCCATCATGGCCACGGCCGTGTCGTCGCTCATCTCGATGGTGGTAGTCCATGCAACTATCCAGTGTGAGGACTGCGCAAATTGGTCTGACATTGTGTTCTACGCTACGCTGCTTCCTGCATTTTGGGCGTCGAACTTCATGCTCTTGAGGTGTCAGCTCGACAAGAAGGCGGGGTAGTAGGGGAACGGGGCCGCTGCCCGGCGTCACGGTGCGTGCCGGCGCACGCGTGACGCAATGCGACCGGTACCGGCTCTTCCTGTTGCGCGACGTGAGAGGTGGCTCTGCAAATTCGGACAGGGCGATAGGTGGGTGGGGGGATCGACTTCGCGAGCGCGATGACGCTGGCGGCCCCGACTACACCCACGACGCCGAGGGCACCGCTGACACCCGCAGCCACGACAGGCTGGACCGGCTGACCCAGGAGACCACCCCGCAGGGGACGG
Organism: Candidatus Eiseniibacteriota bacterium; assembly: GCA_044229145.1. Classification (GTDB taxonomy): domain Bacteria; phylum Eisenbacteria; class RBG-16-71-46; order CAZEPH01; family CAZEPH01; genus JBKJUD01. The sequence continues at coordinate 1,750 of JBGATO010000086.1, forward strand.
TGAGCTACAGCTACTTCGCCAACGGCCTGCGGCAGACCATGACGGTGGCCGGGCAGGCGGCGATGAGCTACAGCCACGACGCCCAGTACCGGCGGCCCGGGATCGCGCAGGGCAGAGGCCGTTCCGCCTTCCCGGCGGCAAGGCGGGAGCGAGGGGCGTCTTGCTGCATCATGATTCATCAAGACAAATCAGGGTGCCCGTGATGACGACCGCAGTTCGCGAGAAGTTCTCGTCGCAGGCCGCGCCCGACGTGCTGGCCGAAATGCGCAAGATCGCCGCGGCGCAGGGCCGCCAGTTCCAGTCGGTGCTCGAGGAGGCCTTGCGCGAGTACATCGACCGCCAGCGCCAGGGGCGGCCGCGCCGCCACGTGCTGGCGTCGTTTGCGGCGAGCATCGAGGAGTTCGATCGGCTGTATCGCGAACTTGCGAAGTGAGGCGGCGCGACCACCTGACGGTCGCGGATGTCCTCGGCCTGCACGCGATTCTGGTGCAGCGGTACGGCGGCGCGCCGGGCATGCGCGACGCCGGCGCGCTGGAGGCGGCGCTGTTCCGTCCGCAGACCGGTTACTACGCGGATATCGTGGCCGAAGCGGGGGCGTTGCTCGAGAGCATCGCTGTCAACCATCCGTTCGTCGACGGGAACAAGCACGTCGCATTCGCCGCGGTCGACGTCTTCCTGCGCATCAACGGCTGGCGCATGCACCGCGAACCGATGCGCATCCACGCCGAGATGATGCGGATGTTCGAGACCGGCACGTTCGACGTGGCCCACCTCGAACCGTGGCTGCGCGGCATGGCGCGGCCGGTCAAGTGAGTGTTCGTTTCGGGAAGAGCGGCCATGGTCGTGCGCGCACCGCACCGTGGGCCGTCGCGTGCGGGCACGCCAATCCCTGCGCCTGCAATTGCGATAGAGACATGGCACGCTGACCGCCCATCGGAGTTTCGGGCGTTGACCAGCGCCATCCGCGCCCCCAGCCTGGCGCAGGCTGCTACGTCGGCACGCATCGCATGACGCCGCGGGGCCGGCGCCTGCGCCGAGCGACGACGACTCCGGGGAATTCCAGTGCGCGTCGATGTGCTCCAAGTGCGCCCGACGGCTCGGTATGCACGTCGACGTCCGCGACGAGCCTGCTTCAAGCGCGCGGCAGCATCGCATTCAGTGCGTGCGCGCAGAGACGGCCCTGGCGTGGAAGCGTGGGCCGGGTTTCTGCCGCTGCCTCTACCCAACGCGGTGCGCGCGTGCGGGCGCCCGCACAAGCCCGCATAGGCGTAACGTCGCGGCCGATCAGCCGGAGACCTTGGTCAGCTTGTATTGCCCCAGGATCTGCGTCGCGGTCGTCTGCACGGTCTGCGTCCCCGTCACCAACCCGGACGATCCCGCCGCCGCGCCGCCGAAGTGCATCGTGATCTGCGTGAAGGTGTTCCCCGGCACGCCCGCGAACACCGTCGCGGCCACCGAGATCGTCGATCCGATGCAGCTGCCGTTGAATGCCATGAGCGCGTTCACGAGCTGAACCTCCTGGTACGGCACCGTGTTCACGCCCGCGTCGTTGACGACCGTGAACTGGAAGCTCCCCGCCTGGTTGTTGGCAATCCAGTCCACGTTGTAGGTGCCGCGCAGGTCGATCCCGCCCGCCTGCGTCAGATTGAGCGCGCCGGTTCCGGACGCCCCCGGCGTCGCGCGACGCGCATAGGTGAGCGTCATGTTCCTGCCGTTGCGCGTGCCCTTGAAGTCGACGATTCCGACGGAGCCCTTGAAGTCCACCGTCCAGTCCATGCCGGCGGTCGTCTCGGTTCCCGACAAGGCGCCGTGATGGATGCTGCCGTCGCCGGCGACCATGCGCGCGTTGCCCCTGATCGCCGCGCCCGTGGCGACGTGCTCGGTCTCGAGGGTCATGTTCGTGCCCGACGCGTCGGCAAGCGTGCCCGTCCAGACGCCAGCCAGGGGGCTCACGGTGGAGTCGGAACCACCCCCGCCGCCGCATCCGCCGAGCAGACCGACCAACGCCACGCCGAGCAAAGCGAGCCTTGCGAATCCTGTCGCCATAAGCGGAACTCTCCTGGTGAATGACGGCGAACGGCGCCCGATGTCGATGCGCGCCGGTGTGCGAAGTGAGCGTAGCACGCGAGGACGGGGCGGCCCATTCGTTCCGACCGTGGTTCGGGGTTCTCCGGCCCGAGCCTGCGGCCGCCGCGGTGAAAGCTGCAGCGATCCGTCCTGACCCGACCGCGGGATCGAACGCGATTGTTGCGCTGCGGTAAACTGGCGCTTCGCCATGGACACGGTCGCCGACACCACGGTCGCTGCGGATACCGGCACGGACGCCCCGCGTCTGCGCGAGATCCCGTACAACTACACGTCGTTCTCCGACCGCGAGATCGTCATTCGCCTGCTCGGGGCGGACCTGTGGCCGCTGCTGCAGGACCTGCGCGGCGAGCGGCGCACCGGGCGCTCGGCGCGGATGCTCTTCGAGGTGCTGGGCGACATCTGGGTCGTCGACCGCAACCCGTACCTGCAGGACGACCTCCTCGACAACCCGAAGCGGCAGGCGCTCCTGGTCGACGCGCTGCGCCACCGGCTGCGCGAGATCGACAAGCGCCGCCAGAAAGGCGCGGGCGCCGACGCGGAGCGCGATGCGAAGGTCACGCGCCTGATCGCCGCGGCGGGTGCGGCGGTCGACCGGTTCGCCTCAGCGTTCGCGGAGACGGCGGAGCTGCGCCGCCGCACGCGCCGCGTGCTCGCCCGCCACACCGATCGCGACAACGTCGCCTTCGACGGCCTCGCGCGCGTGTCGCACGTCACCGACGCCACCGACTGGCGCGTCGAGTACCCGTTCGTCGTCGTGTACCCGGACACCGAGGACGAGGTGCGCGGCCTCGTCGAGGGCTGCATCGAGCTGGGCCTCACGATCATCCCGCGCGGCGGCGGCACCGGCTACACCGGCGGCGCGATCCCGCTCGACGCGCGCTCGGCCGTCATCAACACCGAGAAGCTCGAGCGACTCTCCGACGTCGAGCGCGTCGTGCTGCGCGGCCACGCGGAAGCCACGCCGACGATCGACTGCGGCGCCGGCGTGGTCACGCGGCGCGTGATGGACGCGGCGGAGCGCGCGGGCCTCGTGTTCGCGGTGGACCCGACGTCGGCCGACGCCTCGTGCATCGGCGGCAACGTCGCGGTGAACGCAGGGGGCAAGAAGGCGGTGCTGTGGGGCACGGCGCTCGACAACCTCGTGTCGTGGAAGATGGTGACGCCGTCGGCCGAGTGGCTCGAGGTCACCCGCACCGACCACAACCTCGGGAAGATCCACGACGCCGCGCAGGCGACGTTCGAGCTGGCGTGGCTCGAAGCGGACGGAAGGACGCTGAAGCGCCGCGAGACGCTGACCATCCCGGGCACCGTGTTTCGCAAGGCGGGGCTCGGCAAGGACGTCACCGACAAGTTCCTGGCCGGGCTGCCGGGCGTGCAGAAGGAAGGCTGTGACGGCCTCGTCACCAGCGCGCGCTTCGTGCTGCACCGGATGCCGCCGGCGGCGCGCACCGTGTGCCTCGAGTTCTTCGGCCTCGCGCGCCAGTCGGTGCCGGCCATCGTCGAGATCAAGGACTACGTCGACGCGCTGCCCAAGGCGGGCGCGGCGCGCGTGCTGCTCGCGGGGCTGGAGCACCTCGACGAGCGCTACGTGAAGGCGGTCGGCTACGCGACGAAGGCCAAGCGCCACGGCCGGCCGCGGATGGTGCTGCTCGGCGACCTGGTCGGCGACGACGACGCGGCGGTCGCGCAGGCGGCCTCCGAGGTCGTGCGCATCGCCAACGCGCGCGGGGCGGAAGGGTTCGTCGCGGTGTCGGCGGACGCGCGGCGCAAGTTCTGGCTCGACCGCGCGCGCACGGCGGCGATCGCCCGCCACACGAACGCGTTCAAGGTCAACGAAGACGTCGTCATCCCGCTGCCGCGGCTGGCCGACTACACCGATGGCATCGAGCGGATCAACATCGAGTTCTCGCTCGCCAACAAGCTGCGGCTCGCCGACGAGTTGGCGGCGTTCCTCGCGAGCCCGCAGGTCTCCGCCGCGTGGCCGCCCGACAGCGAGACGCGGCCGCCGCAGGAGATCGTCGACGCCAAGGTCGACGAGGCGCGCGAAGTGGTCGCGGCGGTGCGCGCGCGCTGGCAGGACCTGGCCGAGCGCCTCGACGCGACGTTCCCGTCACTGCAGGACCGCTCGGTCGTCGTGTCGTGGAAGCGCGAGCTGAAGGCCCCGCTCGACGAAGTGTTCGCGGGGCTCGCGTTCGCGCCGGTGATGAAGCACGCGAACGACATCCACGCGCGGGTGCTGAAGAGCCGCGTGTTCGTCGCGCTGCACATGCACGCCGGCGACGGCAACGTGCACACGAACATCCCGGTCAACTCCGACGACTACGCGATGCTGCAGGACGCCAACGCCGCGGTCGCGCGCATCATGGCGCTGGCGCGCTCGCTGGGCGGCGTGATCTCCGGCGAGCACGGCATCGGCATCACCAAGGTCGAGTACCTGACGGACGCCGAGCTGGCGCCGTTCGCCGGGTACAAGCGCACGGTCGACCCGGACGGCCGGTTCAACCGCGGCAAGCTGCTGCGCGACCCGGCGCGGCCGGCGGACCTCTCCGGCGCCTACACGCCGAGCTTCGCGCTGATCGGCCACGAGAGCCTGATCCTCGAGCAGAGCGACATCGGGGGCGTGGCCGACTCGGTCAAGGACTGCCTGCGCTGCGGCAAGTGCAAGCCGGTGTGCTCGACGCACGTGCCGCGCGCGAACCTGCTGTACAGCCCGCGCAACAAGATCCTCGCCACGTCGCTGCTGATCGAGGCGTTCCTCTACGAGGAGCAGACGCGCCGCGGCGTGTCGCTCAGGCACTTCGACGAGTTCGGCGACGTCGCCGACCACTGCACGGTCTGCCACAAGTGCGTCAACCCGTGCCCGGTCGACATCGACTTCGGCGACGTGTCGATCGCGATGCGCAACCTGCTGCGCAAAGGGGGGCACAAGAAGTTCAATCCCGGTACCGCGGCCTCGATGTTCCTCCTCAACGCGACCGACCCGACGACGGTCAAGCTCGCGAAGAAGCTCATGATCGACTGGGGCTACCGCGCGCAGCGCCTCGCGTACCGGTTCGCGAAGACGACGGGCGTCGTGCGCGCGCAGACGCGTCGCCCGCCGCCGACGGTGGGCAAGCCGCCGTTGAAGGCGCAGGTGATCCACTTCGTCAACAAGCCGATGCCGGCCGGCGTCCCGGCGCGCACGTCGCGCGCGCTGCTCGACATCGAGGACGACACGGTCGTGCCGATCATCCGCGACCCGGCCCGGCCGGCGGACGAAGGCGACGCGGTGTTCTACTTTCCCGGCTGCGGCTCCGAGCGGCTGTTCTCGCAGGTGGGGCTCGCCACGCAGGCGATGCTGTTCCACGTCGGCGCGCAGACGGTGCTGCCGCCGGGCTACCTGTGCTGCGGCTACCCGCAGACGTCGGCCGGCAACCACGACGAGGGGCTGCGGATCACCACGGCCAACCGCGTGCTGTTCCACCGCGTGGCCAACACGCTCAACTACCTCGACATCCGCACGGTGATCGTGTCCTGCGGCACGTGCATGGACCAGCTCCTGAAGTACGAGTTCGACCGCATCTTCCCGGGCTGCCGGCTGCTCGACATCCACGAGTACCTGCGCGAGAAGGGCGTGCGGCTCGAGGGGATCGCCGGGACGCGCTACATGTACCACGACCCCTGCCACACGCCGATGAAGACGCACGCGCCGCTCACCGTCGTGCGCGACCTGATGGGCACGCAGGTCGCGCTGAGCGAACGCTGCTGCGGCGAGTCCGGGACGCTCGCGGTGTCGCGGCCCGACGTCTCCACGCAGGTCCGCTTCCGCAAGGAGGAGGAGATGCGCCGCGGCGCCGCGGCGTTGCGCGCCGACGGCTTCGCCGGCGACGTCAAGGTGCTGACGTCGTGCCCGTCGTGCCTGCAGGGGCTCTGGCGGTTTGCCGACGACGCCGGCACGCAGGCCGACTACGTCGTCGTCGAGATCGCGAAGCGCATGCTGGGCGAGCGCTGGATGGCCGACTACGTCGCGAAGGCGACGGCCGGCGGCATCGAGCGCGTGCTGATGTAGCCCGCCCCCTCACCCCGGCCCTCTCCCCGCACGCGGGGAGAGGGTGGCGGTGAAGGGGGAAACTCAGTCGACGTCGTCGAGCGCCGGCGCGCAGGTGCGCACGGCCTCGGGCGCGCACGGCGGCGTGGTCGCCACGGCCGCCAGCGCCGGCGAGGCCAGTCCCGGAGCGTCGGGGCCCGGCCCGTAGCGGACGATCAGCGGTGCGGCCAGCAGCAGCCATGCGATCGACCACGAACCGCGCCGCGTTCCGCAGGCGACGGGGCTCGGCCGGCTCGGGCAGGGATTGGGCGTCGGCGTCGCGGCGTGTCGTGGTGCGCATGCTCGTTTCCTCGCCGAACGGACGGGGCTCCCGGAAAAAGTGGCCCGCGAGGGCGTGGGGGCGATCGGTGCGGACGCGCTCCCGGCAGGGGTTTGTCGCGCGCCCTCGCGGGTGGAGGAAACCAGCCGTCCTTGCCGCACCCGGAGGATGCTTCGCCATCGGCGCGGTCGCATGCGGCATCGGACCTGCTCGTCGCGTACGCCGAACAATCCGGCGCGCGGGCGCGAATTCTTCGGCGCGCCGCCGGGGCATTCGCGACGCCTCGCGTCGCCTCGCGTCGCGTCGCGACGGCCGGCGGCGCCGCGCCGGCCCTTCGTCGGGATGCGCCCGCCCGCACGGCGCGGCGGGAACGGCTTTGTGCTATAAGCGCGCTGATGAGCCGGCCTTCGCGCTCGCGGCCTGCGGCAGACGCGGTCCGGTCTGTCGGGGCGCCCTCTCACTGACATGCAAGACACCGCTTCGGAAGCCATGCAGCCGGCCAAGGCCGACCCGCCACCACGCGACGAGGTGCCGGCGCTCGCCTTCGCCGACGCCGACGGCGCCAAGCGGTGGGCCAAGTCGCTGCTGATCACGGCGGTCACGCCGCTCTACGAGGCGGTGCGCGGCCAGCTGCGGGCGCTCTCGGCGGCGGACTTCGCGCCGCGCGAGCGGGCGACGATCGCCGAGGTCATGCGCGAGCAGGTCGCGCACCTGCACACCGAGCTCGCGCGCCGCTACGCGGGCAAGCCGCAGCCCGCCGCCGACCGCGAGGTCGACGCGATGGAGCAGGCGCTGTCGCTGTGGCAGGGCCTTTGGGAGCAGTACTCGGCGTGCCTCAAACCGCTGCTCGAAGGCGACGTCGAGCTGCAGGGCGTCAAGGCCAAGCTGCTGCAGCGCGGGCTGTACGTCGGCAAGCAGCTCGTCATCGTCAACGGCCTCGCCCGCCGCGTCACGCCGGCGGCGCTGTGGCAGGAGCTCCACGCGTACTACCGGCTGGCGGAGCTCCTCGACTGCGCGGTCACGTCGGTGTCCGACGACCTGCAGCCGCACGCCGTCGGCATCTCGTGCTACTCGACGTACTGCCACGCGCTGCTGCTGGGGCTCGCCGACCCGTGCGCGATGTCCATGCGGCAGATCGAGCTGACCGACCGCTGGCTCGGGCAGTGGGCGCGCAAGATGTTTCCGTACCCGCAGCAGCGCGGACCCGGGCTGGTGCTGCTCGTCGACTCCGGTCGTCGGTCGGTGCCTGGCTCGCCGCGCCGCCGCGCCGAATCCGCTGGCGACGACAGCCTGGCTGGACTGGCTGCTCGCCACCGCGCGCGGCGGCCTGAAAGCGGCAAGCCAGGACAGCGACCCGGCCGAGCTCCAGTGGTGTCGACATCGTCAGTCGAGGGCGACTTGCGCTCCTCACGCACCTCGACCGCAAGTGGTACCAACTGCCGACGCGCGACGCCGACGCGGTGATCGAGGCGGTCCAGCTGACGGCCGGGGGCGTGCAGGCCGCGCCAGCGGCATCGGCGGACGCACGTTCGACCGGCAGGATCCGCTGGGGCGCCTGACGTTCCAGGGCGCGCAGCACCTGCAGACGCTGGGCGCGCTGACGGCGGACTACGACCGCTACAGGAGAAGGTCGAGCGCAACTGGCCGTGGGAGCGCTGGCAGGGCGACTACGCGTGGCGCGAGGCGAGCCTCATCCGGCGCGAGTCGACGCGCTATCGCTGGTTCCTCGACCAGCTGGTCGTCGTGCGCGACGACGAGCGCACGCGGCTCGCGTACGTGACGCGCGTCGCGCACGGCGGATCCGGCGAGCTCGCGGTCGCGCTGTCGATGTACGCCGGGCAGCCGCGGTCGATCGCCGTGCGGCCGACGTCGGTCGCGTTCGCCAGGAGAACGCCACGACCGCTGCTGCGCCTGGCCGAGACCGACGGCGAGCGTGTACGATCGACTCCCGCCGCCCGGACGTTCAACCCCAGCCGGACGCTGCGCTCCATGGATACCGGCCCGGAGCGCAAGTTCCGCCTGACCAAGCTGCTGCAGCGGGGCGGGATTTCGAGCGCGTGGCGTTCGAGGAGTCGCAATTGGGGTCAGAGCTGTAATGCGGGTGCCGCGTCAGCCGTCACGGACACTTTACTACGTCTGCCGGGCACCCCGTATTACGGCTCTGACCCCAATTACGACTCCTCGAACGCCACGCGCTCGAAATCCCCGCCCCGCTGCAGCAGCTTGGTCAGGCGGAACTTGCGCTCCGGGCCGGTATCCATGGAGCGCAGCGTCCGGNATCGGTCGAGGGGCGACGGCGCCCTCACGCACCTCGACCGCAAGTGTTCAGCCGCCGTCGCGCGACGCCGACGCGGTGATCGAGGCGGTCCAGCTGACGGCCGGGGGCGTGCAGGCCGCGTACTTCCGCATCGGCGGGCGCACGTTCGACCGGCAGGATCCGCTGGGCGCTCGACGTTCCAGGCGCGCGCAGCACCTGCAGACGCTGGGCGCGCTGACGGACTACGACCGCTACAAGGAAGAGGCGGAGCGCAACTGGCCGTGGGAGCGCTGGCAGGGCGACTACGCGTGGCGGGACGCGACCCTGATCCGGCGCGACGCGACGCGGTATCGCTGGTTCCTGACCAGCTCGTCATCGTGCGCGACGCCGAGCGCACGCGCGTGGCGTACGTGACGCGCGTGGCGTTCAGTCCGCCGGCGGAGATCTTCGCTTTCGCTGTCGTTCTACGCGGGGCAGCCGCGCTCGATCGCCCTGCGGCCCACGTCGCACGCGTTCGCGGAAGAGCTGCCGATGCCCGGCCTGCTGCTGGCCGAGCCGTCGACGGCGAGAAGGCGTCGCTGATCGTCCCGCCGCGGACGTTCAACCTGGGCGCGCATGCTGCGCTCGATGGATACCGGACCGGAGCGGAAGTTCCGGCTGACCAAGCTGGTGCGGGGATTTCGAGCGTGGAATTCGACGAGTCGTGACATTGGGGTCAGACCCCTGATTCGGCGCCGCGGCGGGTGGCGTTCGTGAAGCAGGGGGAGACTCTAGTTGCCACGCGCGGAACTTGGATTGCCGCCTTCATGCGGCTCGCTTGCGGCGCGCGCAGCTGACCTAATGCGCGACGCGAATGTCGGGCGCGTCCGAGTACGTTACGCCTGGAAGCACCGATGCCTAACCGCCTCGCCGGGGCGACGAGCCCCTACCTGCAGCACCCGCGGACAACCCTGGTCGATGGTCGCGGGGGCGACGAGCCCCCCTCCAGGACGCCGACAACCTGGTCGCTCGCGCGAGGCGCGGCTCGCACGCGCGGGGCGGACAAGCCGATCCTGCTGTCGATCGGCTACTCGGCCTGTCACTGGTGCCACGTGATGGCGCACGAGTCGTTCGAGGATCCGGCCGTCGCGGCGGCGATGAACGACGCGTTCGTCAACGTCAAGGTCGACCGCGAGGAGCGGCCCGACCTCGACCAGATCTACCAGACCGCGCACGCGCTGCTGACGCGCCGCTCGGGCGGCTGGCCGCTGACGATGTTCCTCACGCCCGGACGGCGAGCCGTTCTTCGGCGGCACCTACTTTCCGAAGCACGGCCGCTACGGTTCGCCGGGTTCCTCGAGCTGCTGCCCAAGGTCGCGAATGCGTATCGCCAGCAGGGCGATCGACTGGCCGAACAGACCGCGCGGCTCGCCGAGGCCATGGCGGGACTCGAGCCTGCCGGGGGCGCCCGTCGCACTGGCCGTACGACGCGCCTGGCGCGCGTGGCGCTCAAGCGGAGCTTCGACCCGGTGCACGGCGGCTTCGGCGCCGCCCCCAAGTTCCCGCACGCGGCCGAGCTCGAGTATTGCCTCCACGCGTACGCCGGGCACGGGGACGCCGAGGCGCTCGCCGTCGTGCGCACGACGCTCGACCGGATGGCGGACGGCGGCATCCACGACCAGTTGGGGGGCGGCTTCTGCCGCTACTCGGTGGACGCGCAGTGGTCGATCCCGCACTTCGAGAAGATGCTCTACGACAACGGCCCGCTGCTCGGGCTGTACGCGGATCTCGCCGCGCGTCACCGGCGAGCGCCGCTATGCCGACGTCGCGCGCGACATCGTCGGCTGGCTGGTGCGCGAGATGCGCGCCGGACGGCGCCTTCTTTTCGAGCCTCGACGCCGACAGCGAGGGGCACGAAGGGAAGTTCTACGTGTGGACGCGCGACGAGGCCCGGGCCGCGACGTCCGCCGAGGAGTTCGCCGTCGCCGCGCCGTACTACGGCCTCGACGTGGCGCCGAACTTCGAGGGCCAGGCGTGGAACCTGCGCGTGGCGGAGCCGCTCGACGCGATCGCCGCGCGGCTTGGAATCACGCTGCCCGACGCGCAGACGCGGCTCGCCGGCGCGCGGGCCGGCACTGTTCGCCGCGCGCGCGAAGCGCGTGCGGCCGGGCCGCGACGACAAGATCCTCACGTCGTGGAACGCGCTCGCGATCGCCGGGCTTGCGCGCGCAGCGCGCGCGCTGGACGAGCCGCGCTGGGCGGACTTGGCGTTCGCCGCCGCGGACTCGCTCAAGCGCACCGCGTGGCGCGACGGCCGGCTGCTCGCCACGCGGCGCGGCGAGCGCGCGGATCTCAACGCCTATCTCGACGACCACGCGTTCCTGCTGGCGGCGCTCGTCGAGCTGATGCAGACGCGCTTCCGGCGCGCGGACTACGACTGGGCGCGCGCGCTCGCCGACGCCCTGCTCGAGCGCTTCGAGGACCGCGAGCACGGCGGCTTCTGGTTCACGAGCCACGACCACGAGCGCCTGTTCCACCGCACGAAGCCCGGCCACGACAACGCGACGCCGTCGGGAAACGGCGTCGCCGCGACCGCGCTGGCGGTGTTCGGCCACCTTTCGGGCGACCTGCGATACGTCGAGTCCGCGCGGCGGACCGTGGCGCTGTTCGCGCCGAGGCTGGCCGAGTCGCCGGGCGGCTATTCGACGCTGCTCGCTGCGGCCCTGACGCTCGACACGCCCCCGGCGTCCGTGCTGCTGGCCGGCGCCGCAGCCGACTGCGCGACGTGGCAGCGCACGCTCGAGGCCACCTATCGCCCGGACGTGCGCGTGCTCGACTTGGCCGCGTGCCCGACGTGCCGCCGGCCCTGGTCAAGGGCGCCGCGCCGGCGTCCGGCGCGGTCGCCTGGGTCTGCCGCGGCACGACCTGCCTGCCGCCGCTCGTGTCCATCCTGGACGTCGCGGAGGCGCTGGCGCCGTCGGGCGCCCGAGTCCGGTAGAATCGTGCGGTTTCGCCTGCCGGGCGGACGCCGGCCGCGCACCGTCGCGGAAGCCCGGCGCCGCCGAGCTCATCCACCCCCGTTCCATGGAGTCGCCATGAAAGCAGTCCTGGTTTCGCTCGCCGGCGCCGCGTTGCTCGCGTCCGGCGCCGCCCACGCCGCGCTCGACAACGCGAAGGCCGAGGCGATGATGAAGAAGGATGGCTGCGCCGCGTGCCATGCCATCGACAAGAAGCTGGTCGGCCCGTCGTACCTCGACGTCGCGAACAAGTACCGCAACGACAAGGGCGCCGCTGCGAACCTCGCCAAGAAGGTGAAGGCGGGCGGCTCCGGCGTCTGGGGCCAGATCCCGATGCCGCCGAACGCCGCGGTGTCGGACGCCGACATCAAGGACCTCGTCGAGTGGATCCTGACGCTCAAGAAGTGACGTGACCGCGCCGGGGCCCGCCACGGCCCCGGTTGCCCGGCCCGCACGCGGGCCGGTAGAATTCGAGGGTCCGTGCAGGAGAGCGCGGCGCGGGGGGGCGACGAACCCCGGCGCCGCCACCGAAGGCGCATTCCCGACAACCGCTCAGGTACCGAGGACTGCACGCGACGCAACCGCACTCTGGAGAGCGGTCGCACGGGAGCCGGCTTCGCGCCGGCACCGGGGCGGCCCACCGAAGGGGCACGGCGGGCCGCGCGGGCAGCGCGGCCGCCCAATCTCTCAGGTAAAAGGACAGACGGGGCGAAGCGCAGGTGACGCTTCGCCCTTTTCGTTCTTGCTTCCGGGAGACCG
>JBGATO010000087.1:0-14226 GCA_044229145.1 Candidatus Eiseniibacteriota bacterium
CGTTTCGTAGGTCGGTCCGCGCGAGGCGAAGTAAATGCCACGCCGCAGTTGCAGACCGCGCGCCAACGCGACGTCCTCGGCCAGCGCGAGGAGACGCCGTGAATAGATCGGCCCGTGCGCGCGCAGGCGCGTGTCGCCGCCATCGTCCCACGTGCCGCGCATCGGCGGAACGTTCGTGAAGTTGACCTGATCGTCGATCAGCATCAACTCGCCGGGCGCGAACTCCATGTTGACGGCACCCGCCGCGTTGGTGAGCACGACGATGCGGGTGCCGAGGCCGAGCACCGACTCGAGCGCCAGCGTCAGCGTGCCGGCGGGATGACCTTCGTAGGCGTGCACGCGGCCGCTCAGCGCCGCCACCAGCACACCGCGCTTGCGGCCGATGACGAAGCGGCCAGCGTGTCCGGCCACCGTCGGCGCCGGAACGCCGGGAATGTCTTCGAGCGCGCACGAGCGCGCGTCCTCGAGCGAGTTCGCCCACGAGCCCAAGCCGCTGCCGAGCACGAACACCGCGCGCGGCACGTCGTCGCCGGCGACGGCGCGGAGCGCTGCCGTGCCGGCCGCGACCTGCGCGGCGCGCGCGTCGGAGGGATGTGCCATCAGTCTCCTTCCTTGCGATACGGCACGCCATCGGCGGCCGGCGGTGTGGCGCGGCCGATGAAGCCCGCGAGCACGACGACGGTGATGGCGTACGGCAACATCTGCAGGAATTGCGCGGGAATGCGCCCGCCCTGCAAGACGATCTGCAACGTCTCGGCGGCGGCGAATAACACGCACGCCGCGGCGGCGCCGAACGGTGTCCACTTGCCGACGATCATCGCCGCGAGTGCGATGTAGCCGCGTCCGCTCGACATGCCATCGGTGAACGAGTGCTGCTCAAAGGCCAGCCACGCACCCCCGAGTCCGGCGAAGATTCCGCTGATCACGACCCCGGCGTAGCGCAGGCCGGCGACGCTCAAGCCCGCCGTGTCGGCCGCCGCCGGATGTTCGCCCACGGCGCGGAGCCGTAGGCCGAAGCGCGTGCGGAACAACACCACGTGGCCGCCCACCACGAGCACCACTGCGGCGACGATGAGCGGGTTCGCCAGCAGCGTGCCCACTGCGGGCACCTGGCCGAGCGTCGAGGAGAGTTGCGGCAGACCGTCCACGCGCGAGGAGTTGCTGCTCGACCCGAATACGAGCTTGAGCAGGAATTTCGTCACACCGACGGCAAACAGGTTCAGCGCCACGCCGGAGATGATCTGGTCGGCACGCAAGGTCACGGCCACCAGGGCATGCACCAGCGCGAGCAACGCACTCGCCGTCAACGCACACGCGAGTCCGGCCCACGGCGAGCCGGTGAGATGCGTCCCCAGCACGGCCGCGAACGCGCCGACCAGCAGCATGCCCTCGAGCGCGATGTTCACCACGCCGCCGCGCTCGCTGAAGGTCGCGCCGACCGCCGCCATCGTGTACGGCACGCTGATGCGCACCGTCTGCGCGACGAATCCCGCGGCGAGCAGCCAGGCGTCGCTCACGCCGCCACCCGCGCCGCGTGCCGCGCCCGCCACGCCGTCACGGCGTCGCGCACCACGCTCGATGTCGCCACCACCATGAGGATCACGATGGCCTGCAGGATGTCGACGAGTTCCTTCGGCACCAGCCCGTTGATCACCAAGCCGCCGTACGACAGCATGCCGAACAAGAGCGCCGCCAGCACGACGCCCAGCGGATGATTGCGGCCGAGCAACGCCACCGCGATGCCCATGAAGCCGACACCGCCGCTGAAACCTTCCTCGTAGTAGTGCTTGTAGCCGAGCACGAAGTTGGCGCCGACCAACCCGCTCAGCGCGCCGCTGAGGGCCATCACGCCCACCGTCACCCCACCGACGCTCATGCCGCCGAAGCGCGCGGCGTCCGGCGACAATCCGACCGCGCGCACTTCGTACCCGAACGTGGTGTGCCACAGCAGCACGTAGACGAACAGCGCCGCGCCGAGCGCCAGCGCCACACTCACATTCACCGGTGATCCGGCGAACCCCGGCACCCAGCGTTCGAGCCGCGCCAACTCCGCCGCCACCGGCGCCGTGTGCATCGTGCCGGTCACCGCGAGCGGACCGGTCAGCCAGTAGTTGATGAGCGCCACCGCGATGAAATTGAGCATGAGGGTGTTGATGACTTCGTGCGTCCCGCGGGTCGCCTTGAGCACGCCGGGAATCGCCGCCCACAGCGCGCCGGCCGTCATGCCGGCGGCGACACACACCACGATGTCGAGCCACGCCGGCCACGCCTCCGGCACTTGCGTGCCCACCCACGCGAGCACGAACGTGCCGATCTCGACCTGACCCTGCGCACCGATGTTGAACAACCCGGCGCGAAACGCGAAGGCGACCGCCAGCCCGGTGCAGATGAGCGGGGTCGCCTTGAAGAGCACTTGGCCGAAGCCATACGCACTGCCGAACGTGCCGGCGAACAGCGTGCCGTAGACATGCACGGGATCGGCGCCGACCCCGGCGATGAACACGGCACCGAGCGCGAAGGACACCAGCACGGCGCACAGCGGCACGCCGACGTTCTCGGCCAGGCGCCATCCGAGCGTGGCGCGGCGCGCGGCATCTCGCGTCGTGGAGTCCGGAGCCGTCCCTGTCACCGCCGTGCGGAGTCCTCCTGCCGCCCGGCGATGCGGGCCATGCGTGGGTTAGCGCGCGCGGGCGCGCGGGGTGCCGTCTTCGTCGTCGCCATCGACGGCGAGCCGCGTCAGGCGCAGGCGGGCGATGCGGCGCCCATCCATCTCCTCGACCGCGATGTGCCAGCCGTGCGCCTCGGCGCTGTCGCCCACTTTGGGGATGCGCAGGAACAGCGACTGCGTGAAGCCGCCCATCGTGGTGTAGGCATCCTCGGGGAACTCGGCATCGAACTCGGCGTTCACCTTGCGCAACGCGGCGCGGCCGGTGACGCGGATCGACCCGTCGGTGAGTTCCTCGATCGGGATGAGTTCTTCGTCGTACTCGTCCTGGATTTCGCCGACGATTTCCTCGAGCACGTCTTCCATCGTGACCAGCCCGCTCACGCCGCCGTACTCGTCGAGCACGATCGCCATGTGATTGCGCGTGCGCTGGAACTCGCGCAGCAGATCGTCGATGCGCTTGGCCTCGGGCACGTACACCGGTTCGCGCATCAGGTCGTGCAGGATGATCAGTTCACGGTGATCCCACATCGTGAGCAGGTCCTTCACGTACACCACGCCGACGATCTGGTCGATGGTCTCTTCGTACACCGGCATGCGCGAGTAGCCGGCGTCGATCACCGTCCGCATGATCGTCTCGTAGCCGGCATCGAGCGGCAGGCCGGTGATGTCGTTGCGCGGGGTCATCACCTCGCGCACCGTGGTTTCCGAGAGGTCGAAGATGGAGTGCAGCAGCCGGCGCTCGTCGGTCTCGAGGGTGCCTTCTTCCTCGCCGACGGTGATCAGCTCCTCCAACTCCTCCTTGGTGATCATGTTGCCGCGCGACGCGAATGGGTTGGCGCCCTGCGGCACCACGAGCCGGGCCAGCGCGCTCACCGCCTGCACCAGCGGCGCCGTGAATCCGACGCCGACGGTCATCGGCCACGCGGTCATCGACGCGACGCGCTCGGCATAGCGGCTGGCCAGCGTGCGCGTCAGCACCTCGCCACTCACCGCGACGATGGCGACGCAGACGATGGCCGCGGCGGCGGCCGGCGCGTGGATCTGCGTGATGCGGATGGCCAGCGACACCGCGAATCCGGCGGCGCACAACAGCGCGAGGTTCGACCCGACGACGATCGTGCCGAGCAGCAGTTCGGGCCGCTCGAGCAGCCGCGTGATGCGGCGGGCCGTCAGCGAATCGTCGTCTTCGAGGCGCTGGCGCACCGCGCTCCCGAGCGATGCGAACGCCGTTTCGGCGGCGCTCAGGCAGAACAGCCAGGCGAAGGACAGCACGAGGACCAGCGACGCGAGTTTAGCCACGCCGAACCTCGCGCGGCCGTAACGGCACGGAATCGTCTAAATCGTCCATGGCTCCTCTGACCGCTGTCGGGACTCCCTACACCAACTGCGCGGCGAACTCGTCGCGCGTGGCAGGCGCCACATCATAAAACTGTTCGGGCCCGTTGTCGAAGCGCGCGGATACCGTCAGGGTCGGCTGCTGGCGTCCATCGCTGTAGTAGGCGGTGATCGACGCGATGCGCAGCCGGGCGTCCAAGTCCGGCTCGCCCTCGACGATGGTGGTTGGCCCCACTACGCCCACAGCCGTAAACGACCACCGGCCACGACGGTAGATCTCCAGCACGCGGTTCTCGTCGGCGTCGCGGCCGACGATCATCTTGACGTCCGCCGCCAGGCGAATGTGCCGGCCCAGCCCGAGAAGCGAGACGTCGTCCGGCGACAGCACGCGTTCGTCGCGGTGTTCCAGCAAGTCGTGGAATTTCCGCGAGAAGTTCGGGTCGGTCAGCTGGCAGCAGCCGCCGGCTGGCTGCGGGTACTCCTCGATGCCCCAGCGCTCGGCGAGCTCCATCTGCACCTTCCGGCTGCGACCCGAGATGTCGTAGAGCTCCTCGCGATCCACCCAGCCATTCTGCTCCGGCACCGTCACCGGCAGCAGCTTGGCGCTCAGCGGCCGCAGGATCATGCCCTCGAGCCCGGCCTCCTTGTCGATCTCGGTCAGCGCCTTGAAGTGCTGCGAGAACGGCCGCTGCCCGAGGACTTCGCCGGTGGCGATGAAGTGCCCGCCTTCCTCCTCCATCAGCCGCTTGGTTTCGAGCAGCATGAAGATGCGGCAGTCGATGCACGGATTGGCGTTCGCCCCGTAGCCATGCTTGGGGTGCGTCACCATGCGCAGATACGCCTCGGACTTGTCGATGAGGCGCATCGGCACTTCCACATCCGCGCCGGCACGCAGGCCTTCGTTGCGCGTGGACTTGCCCTCGATGCGCTTGCCGCCGATCTTGCGCCGCGCCTCCACCGTGCAGAAGCCGGTGTAGAAGTACACGCCGATGACGTCGAGTCCCTGGTCTTTCAGGATGCGCAGGGCAAGGGTGCTGTCGAGGCCGCCGGAGGCCATGACGAAGACTTTGATCCGGCTACGGTCTACCGTCTCCACGAGACGAGACTCCTTTCGGGCATGTGTGGTGTGCCGGTCCTCCGGAACGAGCGACACGGAGACCGGACGCAAAAGCGCGCGGGGAGCACTCGCCCGCGCGTGACGTGCAGCATAACACGAAGCCGCAGGCGGAGGCGCCCCTCCACCTGCGGCCCTTTTTTGCGCGACCGCGATTACGCCTTGCGCACGTTCGCGGCCTGCTTACCCTTCGCGCCCTCGACGACTTCGAACTCTACGGCCTGACCTTCCGCGAGCGTCTTGAAGCCGTCGCCTTGGATGGCGGAGAAGTGGACGAAGACGTCCTCCCCCGATTCTTGACGGAGGAAGCCGTAACCTTTCGCCTCATTGAACCACTTGACGGTGCCCTTCACTTTCAGGTCCTCCTACGTTACTTCCTCCACGACTCCGCCAGGGCGATCTCTTCCGTAGTCGAGGTTCACAGGAACGCAGGTTTCTGTCAAGCGGTTGTGAGAGACGTTTAGCCTTTGGGGTGCTTAGCTTTGCTCGTAGATCTGGATCTCGTTTCCTTCCAGATCCACGCAGGTGGCGAGCCGGCCCCACTCTTCCTCGCGGATGTCGGTGGTGAAGTCCACGCCGCGGGCGGCGAGGTCCGCCACCGTCTTGTCCAAGCTGTCGACGCGGAACTGGAGCACGAACCCGGTGCCTGCTTCGTCCTTGGGCTCGGCGGCGGCGCCGCTGGCCGGCTCGATCGCAAGGTGCACGGGCCCGGCCTCGAACTGCGCCTCCTGCGCTTGCTCGTCGCGGTACAGCTCGGTCAATCCCAGGACGTCCCGGTACCAGTCGACGGCGCGGTACCAGTTGTTCACCCTCAGGACGACGATCCCGAGCTCCATCTGCATCCTGCCTCCTCTCCCGCCACGCCCCTGCCCCCGTGCTGCGGTGCGGCGCGGCGTCCCGGCGCTCGCTCCAGGGCGAACGCGGCGCGCGGCCGACTGTCGTGCGTGGCGGCATGGTGATACCACGCCCACGGTCCCGGCACAACCGGGAATCCGAAGGGCACAATTCGTGCTAAGGGACCGCTGTTCCGTGCGTTGGCGCCTGCCGCCGCCTCATTCCTCGCGCGGGGCGCGCATCGCCACGCGGATCACTTCACTCAGGCGCACGGTAAACTCGTGCGGAATGTCCTCGAATCGCAATTCGTGGACGATCTCCCGGGTCAGCTTGTACTCGTCGACGAAGCGGACGCAGGGCGGGCAGGCGGTGATGTGTTCGGTGATAGCCCGTGTGATGTCGGGCGGCGTGCCGTCCTCCAGATACTGCTGGAGGAGTTCGACGATGATCTGCTTGCAGGTGAGGCTGGAGTGGTGGGCGCCGGAGCAGTGGCCGTGCGGGTTGATCGGGTCGGGCGGCAGGGTCATCTCAGACGGCCCTCCCTGGCAGCGCTGTGCCGCCCGGAGCGCCCGGCGCAGGCCGGGCGTCCGAGGCAGACACATACTCCGCCAACAACTTACGCAGCGCCACCCGGGCGCGGTGGAGCCGCGACTTGACCGCCGCCTCGGTGAGGCCGGTGGACTCGGCGATCTCGCGGGCCGAGAGCTCCTCCTGGTCCGCGAGCACCACGATGGTGCGGTCGAGCTCCGGCAACACGTCGATGGCACGCAGGATGATGTCGCGCGCTTCCCGGCTCAAGACCTGCCGGTCCGGCAACTGGTCGGAGATGACCTCCGGCCGGAAGCCGCCATCGTCGCGGAAGTAGTCGTCCAGCGTCGCCACCTCGCGCTCGCTGTGCCGGGCTTGGGACCGCCGGCGCATCCGGGCCGCATTCAAGGCGATGCTGTACATCCAGGTGCGAACGGTTGCCCGGCCTTCGAACGAGCCGGCCTTGCGGTAGACCTGCAGGAACGCGTCCTGGACGGCCTCTTCGGCGTCCTCGCGGCGTCCGGTGATGCGCAGGCTGACACGGTACAGCTCCGCCTGGTAACGGCGGATGAGCGTCATCATGGCCTCTTCGTGGCCGGCCGCGACCTGGGCCAAGAGGTCGCGGTCGGACATATCGGCGAGCGCCGCCCCGGCCAAAACCGGGGTGACGGGCGGGATCGTGGTTCCAGGCAGCGTGGGATCGGTGGGCGGCGTCGTCATTGCCGTCCTCCGCCACGCTCCCAGACACCGGGCAGCCGCATGCACTCCCCCTTCGATCGTCTTCGCCGCGCGCGTCCATGGGCACGGCGAGTCGTATGTCGCGCAGAGTCCCGTCACCATAGCAGTCCGTCAGATGCGGCCCGCTGGCTGAACGGTGCGCGAAAGATGACTCAATAGTGCAGTTTGGAGGCCGGCCCGGCCAGATGGGTTGCTGGGCCAATCGGGAGAATCGGTCAGTTGAGCAGCGCGCGCAGGCGGGTCAGCGCGTCGAAGGCCGGCTCGTACTCCGGGGAGAGTTCCAGCGCGGCCTCGTACTCGGAGATCGCGCCGTCGAGATCGCCGCGCGCCTCGAGAACCAACGCGAGATTGGCGTGCGGGTAGTGGCGCTGGGCATAGCGCGGGGCGTCCGCCGCCTGGCGGAGCCACGGTTCGGCCTCGGCGTGCCGCCCGAGGGCGATGTAGTAGGCGCCGATGTCGTTGTACGGATTGCCCAGGTCGGGGTCAAGGGTGATCGCCTCTCGGCATTCGGCGATGGCCTCGAGGTAGCGGCCCTGCTTGGCGATCGCCCAGCCGAGGAAGATGTGGGCGACGGCACTATCGTGTGCGGCCGCGGAACGGCGGTAGAGGTCCTCGGCGCGCCCGAACTCGCCGCGCATGTGACATTCGTAGCCGGCGTGGAGCAGGGCTTCGGCACGGGCGATGGCGGCGTACGATTCCATGACGACACTCCGGGTCGGGCGGGCGCGCGGGCGAGCTCTCCCGTCAATCTCGGCCAACCGGCGGCGCGCCTTGAGCGCCGGGCGCGCGGCTAGTCGTCGTCGAAGAACGGTCCCGGCGTCTTCGGCTTGAAACCCTTGAGCTTGTCGGCGAGATCCGTCTGCTTGTCGCGGGCCTTCGCGTCGAGGTCCCCGGAGCCGAAGAGGTTGGCGAGATCCTTCTGCTTCGCCTTCTGGCCGCCGAGGAAGCTGCGCACTTCCTCCTCCATCGCCGGCGCGTCGGATTCGTGCGGGAGATCCTCGAGCAGCGTGTGATCGCCGAGCTCGACGCGGGCTTCGAACGGCGTGCGGACAACGCACACGATGCCGGCGTCGTGCAGGTGGCGCACGGCGGGCCGCACCGCCTCGGCGGCGAGGCCGAGCAACTCGGCGATGTCGGTTTCCTCGGGCGCGCGGCCATCCCGATGCAGGAGGACGCGCACGGCGGCGACGATCAGATGACCGCGTTCGTAGCTCACGGCGGCAGACATGGGCGATGACTCCTCTCGCGGCGCGCCGGCGAGTTGGCGCGCTTCGTCACCGTCACTATACTCCACCGCTTCGCGCTGTCACCCCGTCGTCCGTCGCCCTGGAGGTCGCATGCCGAGCCGTCCCGCCGCGCCCCGCCGCCTGCGTCCCGCCGAGCGGGAACGCCTCGGCGCCGTCACCACCGCGCTGCTCGCCGCGTATCCCGACGCCGACTGCGCGCTATCGCACGAGGCGCCGCACGAACTCCTGGTGGCGACGATCCTCAGCGCCCAATGCACCGACGAGCGCGTCAATATGGTGACGCCTGCGCTGTTCGACCGCTTCCCCACGACCGCCGCGCTCGCGGCCGCGCCGCTGCCCGAACTCGAACGGCTGATCCACTCCACCGGCTTCTTCCGCAACAAGGCGAAGAACCTGCAAGGGGCGATGCGCGGCGTCGTCGAGCGCTTCGGCGGCGCGGTGCCGCGCACGATGGAGGATCTGCTGACACTGCCCGGCGTCGCGCGCAAGACGGCGAACGTGGTGCTCGGCACCGCGTTCGGCATCGCCGACGGCATCGTCGTCGACACGCACGTGACGCGCCTGGCGAACCGGCTCGGCTACACCCGGCAACAGGATCCGGTGAAGATCGAGCGCGATCTCGTCGACGTGGTGCCGCGCGAGTCGTGGATCGCGTTTTCGCACACGCTCATCCTGCACGGACGACAGGTGTGCGATGCGCGCAAGCCGGCGTGCGAACGTTGCGTGGTGCGCGCACTGTGTCCGAGCGCGCTGCCGGACGGCGCGCTGGCGCGACCGGTCAAGAAGGCGACCGCGAAAGTCGCGAAGAAGGCGGCGAAGCAGGCCGCTACAGCACCAAGCTCACCGCGACGCCGTCGCGCAACGGCAAAATCGTCGTCGCGAACCCGGGGTCGTTGACGACGAGGCGATTGTATTCCTGGATCGCCGCGGTTTCCGCGTCGCGCGGCGTGTCGGCCGCCACCGCGCCGCCCCACAGCGTGTTGTCGCTGATCAGCAAGCCGCCGCGCCGCAGCCGCGTGCGCGCCAGCGCGTAGACGCGCGGGTAGTCCGTCTTCTCGCAGTCGTTGAAGATGATGTCGAATGCGCCGTCTGCCGCTTCCAGCACAGCGAGGGCGTCGCCGCAGGTCACCGTGACGTCGACGCCATTGTCGAAGCGCGGGGCGAACACACGGGCGGTGTCCGCGAACTCCGGCGTGTCGTCGATGAGATGCAGGTGGCCGCCGGATGTCATGCCACGCGCCAACCACGCGCCGGAGTAGCCGACGCCCGAGCCAAGTTCGATCACGCGCCGCGCACCGACGAGGCGCGCGTACTGTTCGAGGAGTCGGCCCACCGGCACGCCGACATCGGGGATGCCGCGTGCCTCGGCGGCGGCTTGCAGCTCGCGCAAGAGCGGCGTCGGGTTGCTGACCAAGTTGTCGAGATAGCGCTCCACACGCGGCGCCACGACGATGTCCATGTCTCGCACTCTCCCTTCGACTCGCGGGGACCGCGCCCCCGCGTGCCGACTCTACTCCACGTGCCGCACCCGCGCGCGTGCCATCACACCGAAGTCACACAGCCGAATCGCCGGCGATCCGCGAAGGACCACCGGCGATTCGCGTTCGAGGTGTCGCAGGACGGTTAGCGCACCACCTGCACGCGGCGGGTAACCACCTTCGACGCAGTCTCCATGCGCACCACGTACAACCCGGCGCTCACCGGACGGCCGCCGGCATCGCGCAGGTTCCACGTGCGCGTGACGACGCCCGCGTTCTGCGGTCCGTCGAGCAGCGTCGCGATGTGGCGGCCCGCAATGTCGTACACCGTGACACGCACAGGTCCGGCCTCGTGCAGCGTGAGGCGCAGCGTCGACGCCGTGCGCGCCGGGTTCGGCGCCATCGGCAGCAGCGAGGTTTCCAGCGGCAGACTCTGCTCGACCGCCGTCGCGCCCGTCAACGAGACGTCCTGGTTCTGTCCGTCACGTCCGAGCGTGGACGCCAGACGCAGCCCTGGGTCGCCTGCCGCGAGCACGCGGAAGCGCACCTGCGCCACCGTGCCCTCGCCATCGAGCGTCGCGCGGCCGAGCAACGCGATGTCGACGTTGCCGGCACCGCTCGAGAGCGCCGCCGCCGGCACCGTCTGCTGCGCCAGCAGCGCGCCTTGTTCGACGCCCACCATCTCGATCTTCGACGCGTCGTAGCCAAGTTGCAGGCTCATGCCCTGCAGCGAGCCGGCCCCGCGGAACTGCACCGGCACCGTGAACTCCTCGCCCACCGCGGGCGCCGGCGGCACGGACAGCCAGACGATATTCGGCTGCACCGCGTTCGTCGCGTGGACGGGCGCACTCACCGGCGACGCCACGCTGTAGAAGTTGATGGCGAAGAGGATCAGGTCCTCGAAGTTGATCTTCTGGTCGGTGGTCGGCCGGCCGTGCACCGAACCATCCGTCGTCGGACCGATGTCGAGGTAGTCCCACGACAACATCCCGGTGCCCGTGAGGCCGTAGTGCGCGCCGAGCAATGACAGGTCGGCGGTGTTGACCAGGTTGTTGCCCTGGCCCGCCAGCACGCCATCGCTGACGTCACCGAGGTGGTAGTTGAGCACACCGCCGGCACGGTTCGACACCGGCGAGACATTGCCGGCCGCGTCCACCACGTAGGCAACGTAGTACCAGAAGTCGCGGCTCGCCGGCTCGTCGAATTCACCGCTGGCGCTGACGGCGGTCAGCGTCCACGGCGCGGTCGGCGGGTAGCTCACCGGCGGCGCCGGCGGGCTGCCGCCGCCGTCGTCGTAGCGGGGGTAGCCGCCGTAGGGAGCCCGATAGCTCCGCACGAAGCCGGAGGTCGGCGGCGTGTATATGACAGTGATGCGCGAAGTGCCATCGCTGTCGTTGCCGCTCATCACGCCCGTCACCGAAAGGTCTGTGATGGCAGCCGGCGCGACGTTGTCGATGGTGATCGTCGCCGCCGGACCGTGCACGGTCGGCAGGACGACATCGCCGCAGTCGCTCACCGAAGCGGATTCGATGCTGATCGTCGACGTTGCCTCCCCGAGCGTGCTCGACACCGGCACGTAGAACAGCGTGCCGTCACCGGTCGCGCCGCACGCGGCGGTCAGCGTCTCGTGCACGGTGATCGTGCCATCGCCGTTGTCCACTGCGCTGAACGTCGTCGGACCGACGCCGCCCAGGTAGCTGGCCTGATAGATCGCGCTCGAGAGGATCACCGTGTCGCCCGGCTGGTAGCGCAGCGTCACGTCGTAGGACTTGAGCCCGGTCGGGTCGGTGCGGGTGATGCTCACCGGCACGAGCACCGTCGGGTTGACCGTGGAGATGATGCCCGAAGCCGGACCGACGGTGACGCTGTCGACGCCGTTGCTGGCGAAGGTCGCGCTCAGCGTGTGCGCCGCCGTGACGCTGTGGAACGTGTACGTCGTTACCGCGCCGACGCTGGATCCGTCGACCACCACGTCGTCGACGTGGAAGCCGGCGTCCGGCGTGATCGTGACGGTGAGATCGTCGAACGCGAGCACAGGCACATTGCCGCTCGGCGACACCGTGCCATGCACGCTCGACGCGATGCTCTGGATGAAGGTCGTGCGCACGTAGGTCGCCACGACGACCCTGACGCGGTCGACGAGCACGTCGTACGTCGGCACCGCACCGACGCTCACGCCGTCCACGGTGACGTCGGAAAGCTCGTAGTACGGATCCGGCGTCATGACGAAGTGGATCGTCTCGCCATAGTTGGCGTCGAACGTGCCGCTCGGCGAAATGCTGCCGCCGGCGCTCGCACTCGCCGTCACCGAGAACTGATCGATCGCGAAAGTTGCGGTGACGTTGAGGTCCGCCGCGACGGCGAGGTCGGTGCGTGACGCGGTGAGCACGCCATCGCTCCAGCTCACGAAGTGATGGTGGGCGTCGGCGACGGCCGTGACCGTCGTGCCGTCGGCGCCGTAGGCGACCGTCTGCGGCGAGAGGCCCGTGATCGACCCGTTCGCACCCGCCGCGTACGTCAGCGTGTACGTGTCGATCGCGAAGCTCGCGGCGAGCGTGTGCGGCTCGAGCACATTGGTGAACGTGTAGCTCGACACCGCGCCGACGCTCACGCCGTCCACCAAGACGTCCGCGATGTGGTAGTGCGGGTCCGCCGTGATGTCCACCGTGAGATCGGTGAACGCCGTCACCAGCACCGGACCGCTCGGCGAGGTCGCGCCGTGGAAGCCCGCCGTGATCGTGAATACGTACTTGTCCTCGATCGCCACCGGCTCCACGGTGTGCGTCGCGTGCACGTTGGTGAACGTGTACGACGTCACCGGGCCGACGCTCACGCCGTCCACCAGCACGTCGTCGATGTGGTAGTGCGCGTCCGGCGTAAAGATGAAGGTGACCGAACCGCCCGCGTCCACCGTCGCGCTCGACGGCGACGTGGTGACGTGCGCCGCCGCCGTCGCCGCGATCGCGTACGTGTCGATCGCGAAGGTTGCGTCGATCGTGTGGTTCGCGGCCACCGCGGGGAAGGTGTAGCTCGTCACCGCGCCGACGCTCACGCCGTCCACCAGCACGTCGGCGACGTGGTAATCGGTGTCGGGCGTGATCGTGTATGTCTGCCCATCGCCATCATTCACCGTCGTCGTGCCGCTCGGCGCGATGTTCCCGTGGGCGCCAGCGGTCGCGACGATCGTGTACGTGTCGATCGCGAACGTCGCGTCGATGGTGTGGTCGACGGTGACGTTGGTGAAGGTGTAGCTCGACGCGATTGCCACCGGGCTCCCATCCACCGTCAGCGACGCAATGTGGTAGTGCGCATCCGGCGTGATGGTGAACGTCTGGTCGCTGCCGATTGTCACCAGCGTCGCCCCGCTCGGACTAATCGCGCCGTGCGCGCCGGCCGTCGCCGTGATCGTCGCGTTGAGCGGCGTGTCGGTGACGGTGATCTGGAAGGTCCGGCCCGCGGTCGCGCCGTGCTGGTCGTCTGCGATGATCTGCACGCCGGCGTAGACACCTGCGTCGCTGTAGCCCGGCGTCCACGTGAGTTCGCCCGTCGACGTACTGAACGACGAACCGGCGGGTTGGTTCAGCGTGCTCCAGACGAACGTGTCGGCGTCCGGATCGCTCGCGCTCGGCGTCACCGTCAGCAGCGAACCCTCCGCCACCGTCTGATCGGCGATGGGATCCATCGTCGGGATGCGGTTGGTGTTCGTCACGTCGATGTCGAAGCTGGCGCTGCCGCTCGCCGAGCCGTCGCTGGCCTCGAGCGTCACGCCGGCGTAGTGGCCGGCCTGCGTGAAGTCCGGTGTCCAGGTGAACTCGCCGGTGCTCGGTGCGACCGACGCGCCACTCGGCAGCGACGAGCCAGTCCACGTGAGCGCATCACCATCCGGGTCGATTCCGACCGGCGTCACGATGAGCACGGAGTTCTCTGGGATCGACCGGCCGCTGATCGCGTCGATCGCCGGCGCGCGGTTGGTGTTCGTCACGTCGATCGCGAAGCTGGCGCTGCCGCTCAGCGCGCCGTCGCTGGCGTTCAGCGTCACGCCGGGGTAATTGCCGGCCTGCGTGTAGTCGGGTGTCCAGGTGAGGTCGCCGGTCGTCGCGTTCACCGACGCACCGCTCGGAAGCGACGAGCCGCTCCACGTGAGCGCATCGCCATCCGGGTCGCTGCCGCTCGGCGTCACGCTGAGCAGCGCGTTCTCGGCGACCGTCTGGTCGGCGATCGCCGCCACCGACGGCGCGCGGTTCACGTTCGTCACGTCGATGGCGAAGCTGGCGCTGCCGCTCA
>JBGATO010000088.1:0-13369 GCA_044229145.1 Candidatus Eiseniibacteriota bacterium
TGATGCGCATGCCGGTCGATGGCGGCGCCCCAGTGCCGGTGTGTGATGCGAAGACGGGACGCGGCGGCTCCTGGAGCCGCAAAGGCGTGATCGTGTTCGCGAACTCGATCGAGGGGCCGCTGTCGCGCGTCGACGCCACGGGTGGCGCGGTGTCGCCGGTCACCACGCTCGATGCGTCGCGGCACGAAGTGGGTCATCGCTTCCCGTGCTTCCTGCCGGACGGCAATCACTTCCTCTACACGGCCATCCCGGCGGGTCCGCACGGCTTCAACGTGTTCGTGGGCTCGTTGTCGTCGAAGCAGGCGACGTTCGTTTTGAGCGCGGGGTGTGCACCGGTCTACGCCGCCCCGGGCTACGTGGTGTTCACGCGCGAGGGGCACATCGTGGCGCAGCGGTTCGACGCGCGCGCGCTGAAGGTGACGGGCGATCCGATCGTCGTCGCCGATGCGCCGCCGCCGACCGACACGGATGCCGAGCCGGTGGCGTCCGCGTCGCGCACCGGGCATCTCGCGTTTCTGCGCGGCAGCGATCCGCGCACCGGTTTACGCTGGTTCGACCGTCACGGCGCCGCCGGCGAGCCGCCCGCGCTGCCGGCTGGTTCGTGGGCGGTGCGGGCGGTGTCGCCGGATGCCCGGCGCGCGGTTCTGCGAAATGGGCAGGACCTGTGGATCGCGGACGTCACGCGTGGCATTCCGACGCGCCTCGCCTCGGTGCACTCCGTCGACGCGACAGCGGCGTTCTCGCCGGACGGCACGCGCATCGCGTACACGTCGCAAGAGTCGGGGCGCATGGAGGTGTACGTCACGAGCGCCGACGGCAGCGGCACCTCGCTGCGGATTCCCTCGAGCGACACGCAGTTCAAATACGTCGGCGAATGGACGCCGGACGGACAATCTATCCTGCTGCAGTCGGCCGATCCGGTGACGCAAGGCGATCTCTGGGTGCTGCCGGCGCGTGCAAACGGCCGGCCGACGGCGTTTCTGCGCACGTCGTATTTCGAGAATTCGCCGACTGTCTCACCGGATGGTCGCTGGATCGCATACACGTCCGATGAATCGGGCGCCAGCGAAATCTATGTGCAGTCGTTCCCGACGCCCGGACACAAGGTGCGAATCACGGCGTCGGGTGGCTTTATGCCGACGTGGGCGCTCGGCGGACGCGAACTCCAATACAACAACGACAAGGACCAGCGCGTCGCCGTGCCGATCGCGGACGGCCCCGAGGTGCAGCCCGGCACGCCGCATGTGCTCTTCACTTTCCCCCCGCGCATCACCAGTGGCGCGGCGACACGCGACGGCGAGCGTCTGCTGCTGGGCGCCGTGCTCGAGGCGCCGCGGACCGATATCCAGTTGTTCGCGCACTGGGCGGACGGCTTGACGCGATGACGCGCGCGCTCGGCAGACGCTTCCGGGAAATCGCGTGCCGCCCGCTCGTCGCGCTGCTAAATTAGTCAGACTCCACGAGTCGCCTCAGACGAGGGTCCCCGCCCATGCTGCAGCCCGGCACCAAACTCGGAGTCTACGACGTCGTCGCGCCGCTCGGCGCTGGCGGCATGGGCGAGGTCTATCGCGCCAAGGACACGCGTCTCGGCCGCGAGGTCGCGATCAAAGTCCTCCCGCAGCATCTCAGCGCGAACCCCGATGTCCGCGTGCGCTTCGAGCGCGAAGCCAAGACGATCTCGTCGCTCAATCACCCGAACATCTGCACGCTGTTCGACGTCGGTCGCGAAGGCGAGACCGACTTCCTGGTGATGGAACTCATCGAGGGCGAGACGCTCGCCACGCGGCTCGCGCGCGGCGCATTGCCGGTGGCTGACATGCTGCGCATCGGCGCGCAGGTGGCCGACGCCTTCGACCGTGCGCATCGCGCCGGCGTCATCCACCGCGACCTCAAGCCGGGCAACGTCATGCTGACGAAGTCGGGCGCCAAGCTGATGGACTTCGGCCTCGCGCGCGCCACCGACCTGGCCGGCCCGGCGAGCGCCAGTGGCGTGACGATGGCGGCATTGACCCGCACCAACGCGATGAACTCGCCGCTCACCGCCGAAGGGTCGCTCGTCGGCACGTTCCAGTACATGGCGCCCGAGCAACTCGACGGCAAGGACGCCGATGCGCGCAGCGACCTGTGGGCGCTCGGCTGCGTGCTCTACGAGATGGCGTCCGGCAAGCGCGCCTACGAAGGCGCGACGCAAGCCTCGCTCATCAGCGCGATCATGCGCGACACGCCGCGGCCGTTGGCCGATCTCATGCCGTTGACGCCGCCGGCGCTCGACCGGTTGGTCACCGCGCTCTTGTCGAAGGATCCTGACGACCGCATCCAGACCGCGCACGACGTGAAGCTGCAACTCGACTGGATCGCCGAGGGCGGCTCGCGGGCCGGCGTGCCGGCGCCGGTGGCGCTCAAGCGCAAGGGGCGCGAGCGGCTGGCGTGGAGCGTCGCGGCGGTGGCGGGCGTCGCCGCCGTCGCGCTCGCGATTCTCGCACTGCGCGGCGGCCACGCAACGCACGAGATCGCGCGCTTCGAAATCGCGCTGCCGCCGGAGATCTCCTCGGCCGGCTCGCCGCGCATCTCGCCGGATGGACGCTACATCGCGTTCGATGCCATCGACACCACCGGGACCGCGCGGCTGTGGCTGCGCCCGCTGAGCTCGCTGACGGTGCAAGTGATTCCGGGGAGCGACGGCACCAACGCGCGCCCGTTCTGGTCGCCCGACAGCCGCTTCATCGCGTTCATGGCCGGCGGCAAACTCAAGAAGGTGCCGGTCACCGGCGGACCGGCGCAGGTCATCTGCGATGCGCCCACCGGATTCGACGGCGCGTGGAGCAGCCGCGGCATCATCGCCTTCGATGGTGCGGCCACCGATCCGATCATGCAGGTGCCGGCCGGCGGCGGCACGCCGCGCCCGCTGGTGAAGTCGGATTCGCTGAGCGTGGGGTGGCCGGAATTCACGCCCGACGGCAAGCACTTGATCTTCCTGCGCATTCGGGGCGGCGGTTCTGGCGACCTCTGCGTCCTCGACGTCGGGAGCGGCAAGCAACGGACTCTCGGCGTCAGCGGCGGGCGCGCGCAGTACTCGCCTGCCGGCTACTTGTTGTACACCAAGGAACGGACGCTTCTCGCCCAGCGCTTCGACGCGCGCAGCGCCAAGATCTCCGGCGATCCCGTCCCGGTCATCGAAGGCGTGAGCACGGGGGGCAACGGCCTGTCGCACTTCTCGGTGTCGCGCGCCGGCACGCTCGTGTACTCCGGCGCGGCGGTAGCCGAAGGTTTTCGATTGCTCTGGAAGGATCGGCTCGGCCGCACGCTGTCCGAGGTCGGCACGGCCGGCAACATCAACAACATCAGCCTCGCACCCGATGCCAAGCGTGTCGCGCTGCGCATCATGGACACGCAAACCTCCAACCGGGACGTCTGGGTGATCGACTCCGTGCGTGGCACCAGCACACGCCTCACCTTCGATCCCGGAAGCGAGAACACGCCGGTGTTTTCGCCCGACGGCACCTGGGTCGTCTACAACTCGTCGCGCGGCGGAGGCGCGGTGGGAGCGAGCCTCTTCATGCGGGCCGCCAACGGCGCGGGCAGCGAGCAGCTGTTGTTGCGCACGCCGGCGGACAAACTCGTGAACGACTGGTCGCGCGATGGCCGCTTCCTCTCCGTCACACAGACCGATTCGGGGACCGCGCAGGACATCGTGATCCTGCCGATGACGGGCGACCACACGCCGGTCACCTTCCTGCGCACGCCCGCCGTCGAAGGGCACGCGCGCTTCTCGCCGGACGGCACGCTGCTGGCCTACACCTCCAACGAGTCTGGACACTTCGAAGTCTACGTGCAGCAGTTCCCCGGCCCGGGCGGCAAGTGGCAGGTCTCGACTCGCGGCGGCTTCCAGCCGACGTGGCGCGCCGACGGCCGCGAACTGTACTACATCGCCGCGGACGGCCGCCTCATGGCGGTGCCGGTCACCGAGGCCGGCGGCTTCAGCGCGGGCGTGCCGGCACCGCTGTTCAATACGCACCTCACGGTCTCCGTGTCGACCTCGGAGTATCAGCCGTCGGCCGATGGCCAGAGCTTCCTGGTGATCGGCCAGGAAGACATCCGCGCGCCGTTCGCGCTGGTGCAGAACTGGGCGACGGGATTGGCCAAGCAATGACACTCGCCTCCGGCTCGCGCGTCGGCGCCTACGAGATTCTCGCGCCGCTCGGCGCCGGCGGCATGGGCGAGGTCTACCGCGCCCGCGACACGCGGCTCGGCCGCGAGGTCGCGCTGAAGGTCCTGCCCGACGCCGTGGCACGCGACCCACAGCGGCTCGCGCGCTTCGAGCGCGAAGCCAAGACGGTCGCGGCGCTGAGTCATCCCAACATCGTCACGCTGTTCTCGCTCGAGGACGCGGACGGCGTGCGGTTTCTGACGATGGAACTCGTTGACGGGCAGACGCTCGACGCGCTGCTCGCCGACGGCGGACTGCCGGCGGCGCGCGTGCTCGACATCGCGCAGCCGCTCGCGGAAGCGCTGGCCGCCGCGCACGAGCGCGGCATCGTGCATCGCGACCTCAAGCCGGCGAACATCATGGTGACGCGCGGCGGTGCGGTGAAGGTGCTCGATTTCGGCCTCGCGAAACTCGTCGACGAAGCGACGCCACTGGCGGCGACGCAGACGCTCGCCGTGCCGGTGTCCGAGGCGGGCCACGTGATGGGCACCGCGCCGTACATGGCGCCCGAGCAAGTGCGCGGCGAGGCGACCGACGCGCGTACCGACCTGTTCGCCTTCGGCATCGTCATGTACGAGTTGGCGACGGGGACGCGGCCGTTCACCGGCGGCTCGTCGGCGGATGTGACCTCGGCGATCTTGCGCGACACGCCGCCGGCACTTGCCACGCTGCGTCCCGATCTCCCGGCCGACGTGCACCGCATCGTCACGCGCTGTCTCGAGAAGGATCCGCGCGCCCGCTTCCAAACCGCGCTCGACGTCGCGAACGAACTGCGCTTGGCGAAGCGCGCATTGCGCGGTGGCGCCCCGCGCACCGCGGCGGCCGCGCCGCCGGAAGTGCCATCGCTCGCGGTGCTGCCGTTCGTCAATCGCAGCCGGGGCGAAGAAGACGAGTACTTCGCCGACGGACTCGCCGACGAGTTGCTCACGCTGCTGGCGAAGATCCGCGGCCTGCGCGTGTGCGCGCGGTCGTCGGCATTCAGCTTCAAGGGGACGACGGCGCCGGTGGGCGAGGTCGGCCGCGCGCTCAACGTGGCCACCGTACTGGAAGGCAGCGTGCGCACGGCGGGCGCGCGCGTGCGGATCGCCGTGCAGTTGGTGCGGGTCGCCGACGCGTCGCCGTTGTGGTCGGAGACGTACGACCGCACGCTCGACGACGTCTTCGCCGTGCAGGACGATATCGCGCAAGCGGTGGTGAAGGAGTTGCGCACCACGCTGCTCGGCGCCGAGCCAGACTCGCAGGCGAGCGGCGAGGCGAAGGCGCTCGTGCACGCCGCGGCGAAAGGGCGAGGCGCCAGCGGCGAAGCGCATCGCCTCCTGCTGCAGGCGCGTTTCCTCCTCGACCGGCAGACCGAGAGCGACACCGCGCGTGGCATCGAGTGTCTGAAGCAGGCGATCGACATCGATCCGGGATCCGCGCAGGCGTGGGCCGAACTCGCGGGCGCGTACGCGGCGCAGGCCGGCTATGCGTGGGCGCCGATCGACGACAGCGTGCGTGCGGCGGAAGCGGCGGTGCGGCGCGCGCTGGACCTCGAACCCGACCTGCCGGAGGCGCTGGCCCGGTTCGGCCTCTTGCGCGCGCTGCACTTCTTCGACTGGGACGCCGCCGAGACGGCAATCGCCCGCGCGGCAGAACTTGCGCCCGGCAGCTTGATCGCGGTGCGCGCCGCTGCACTCCTGGCCCGCATCCTCGGGCGTCACGAGGAGGGCGTCGCCCTCGCGCTGAAAGCCGTAGACCTGGATCCGCTGAGTTCCGCGGCCTATTCCACGCTGGGATCGTGCTGCACGATGGCGGGCCGCGTCGAGGAGGCGGAAAGCGCGTTTCGGAAGTCGATCGAACTGGCCCCGCAGCGTATCGGCGTGCACCAGAATCTGGCGCACGCGTTGATGTTGCGCCAGCGCTACGACGAAGCCGTGAGCCTTGCCGAGGCAGAGCCAGCGGACTGGGCGCGCCTGACCGTCCTGTCCGAGTTGTACTGGCTGCTCGGCCGGCGGGGCGAGGCCGAAGCCACGCTGCGTGCGTTGATCGCGTCGTTTGCCGGCGACGCCGCCGTCCAGATCGCTGGCGTCTTCTCCGTGCATGGCAAACTCGACGACGCCTTCGCGTGGTACAACCGCGCGCTCGACCAGCGCGACAGCGGCTGTGTCTACGGCGCCACCGAACCATCGATGCAGAACGCGCGCTCCGATCCACGCTGGCAGACGATCCTGGCCCGCATGGGGCTCGACACCTACCTGTAGCGGGCGCCACGCCGTGCTTCCCTCGCACCCGCGGAGCGGGTAACCTCTACCGATGCCCCTATCCCCCGGATCCCGCCTCGGTCCCTACGAAATCGTCGCGCCCTTGGGCGCCGGCGGCATGGGCGAAGTGTATCGCGCCCGCGACACGCGGCTGGGCCGCGAGGTTGCGGTCAAGGTGCTGCCGCAGCATCTGAGTGCGAATCCCGAACTGCGCGCGCGCTTCGAGCGCGAGGCGAAGACGATCTCGGCGCTCAATCATCCGCACATCTGCACGCTGTTCGACGTCGGGCGCGAAGGCGAGACCGACTTCCTGGTGATGGAGTTGATGGAGGGCGAGCCGCTGAGTGCGCGGCTCGCGCGCGGCGCGCTGCCGCTGAACGAGACGTTGCGCGTCGGCGCGCAGATCGCCGAAGCGCTCGACCGCGCCCACCGCGCCGGCGTCGTGCACCGCGATCTCAAGCCCGGCAACATCATGCTGACGAAAGCCGGCGCGAAGTTGATGGACTTCGGCCTGGCGCGCGCCACCGACAGCACCGGCCCCGCGAGCGCCAGTGGCGTGACGATGGCCGCGCTCACGCAGACGGCGCCGGGCGCGTCGCCGCTCACCGCCGAAGGCGCGCTGGTCGGCACCTTCCAATATATGGCGCCGGAACAACTCGAAGGCGGCGACGCCGACGCGCGCAGCGACCTGTGGGCGCTCGGCTGCGTGCTGTACGAGATGGCGAGTGGCACGCGCGCCTTCGACGGCAAGAGTCAGGCATCGCTCATCACCGCGATCATGGGCCGCGAACCGGCGCCCATCAGTCAGGTCGCGCCGCTCACGCCGCCCGCGCTCGAGCGCATCGTCGAAGCGTGTCTCGCGAAGGATCCGGCGGACCGCGTGCAAAGCGCGCACGACGTCCGGCTGCAACTGCAGTGGCTGGCGGGCGGGGGATCGCAGTCCGGCGTCGTGCCGCCCGCCGTGACGGTTGCGCCGGTGGCACCAGCGCGGGCTCGCCGCGCGAAGTTCGTCGCGGCGCTGGCCGGCGTGCTGCTCGTCGGCGCGCTCGCCGGCTACTTTGCCCGCGATCGCACGGCGCCGACGTCTGTCGGCAGCGCGGACGTCACCTACAAGGCGCTGACCTTCGAGGACGGCTTCGTGTTCGGCGCACGCTTCGCGCCCGACGGCCGCACGATCGTCTACAGCGCCGACTGGGACGATCACCCGCGCGACGTCTACGTCACCAGCCTCGACAGCCCGGACTATCGCCCGCTCGGCCTGATGGGCGCCGACCTGCTCGCGGTCTCGCGCTCCGGCGAACTCGCCATCCTCGACCACTCGACGCTGCCGACGAGCAATGCGTGGGGGCGCGTCGGGACGCTCGCGCGGGCATCGCTCACCGGCGGCGCGGCGCGTGCGGAACTCGAGAACGTGCGCTATGCCGACATCGCGGCCGATGGCACGACGGCGGTGGTGCGGCTCACGCGCGGGCTCGCGACCCTGGAGTATCCACCAGGGAATCTGTTGGCCTCCTGCCCCAACGCGGGAACGGCGATCAGCCAGGTCGCGGGCATCTTCAATCCGCGCATTTCCCCGGACGGCAAACACGTCGGCTTCTTCGAACGGCGCGGCGCGGATTCGCTCTTCGTGCGCGTCGTGGACCGCGAGGGCAAGACGGTGGCCCGCAGCCCGCTCATCGCCGACTGGTGGGGCATCGCGTGGTCGCCGCGCGGCGATCTGTGGTACGGCTCGAACGACGTCGCTGGCGCCCAAACGATCCTGAATAGTCTCGACCTGCGCGGTCACCGTCGCATTCTCTACCGCTCGCCGGGCTCGCTGACGTTGCACGACATCTCGCCAGCGGGCGACGTGCTCGCGACCATCGAGCACACGCCTACCCACGTCGAAGTCCTCTCCGCGGGTGAGAGTACGCCCGTAAACCGTTCGTGGCGCGGCGCCGGCGATTTGTCTGCCGCATCCGATCGCCGCCAGCTCCTGCTCTCGCAGTTTGGCGAGAGCGGCGGCGAGAAAGGCGCAGTCTACTTCTGGGATGCGGCGGCCCGCGAGCCGGTGAAGATCGCCGATGGACGTGGCGTCGCATTGTCGTTCGACGGCCGGCAAGCGCTTGTGGTGTCGGTGACGTCGCCGATCCAGGCGTCGATCGTCTCGACCGGCGCCGGGCAGCCGCGGACGCTGAATCTCGGTGCGATCGCCAAGTTGAGTTGGGGTGGCTGGCGGCCGGATGGGTCGATCGTCTTGGACGTGGTGCGGCCCGGCCTGCGCTCCGCCGTGTATGTGCTGTCAGCGGACGGTCGGACGCTCGCCGAGTCTCTCCCGGCAGGGATGGCGCTGCGCGGCGGCAATCTGATCTCGCCGGACGGTGCGCGCATCGTTGCGGTCGATGTCGATGGTCGGCCGATGCTCTGCACCTTCGGCAGCAAGAGCGGCGTGCCGCTGCCCGGCGCGCAGGTGACGGACGAAGTTGCCGCATGGGCGCCCGACGGCAGGTCGGTGTTCGTCTATGGCCATCAGTCCACGCCCGCGCGGATCGAGCGACTCGACATCATCACGGGAGCGCGCTCACCCTGGAAGCAAATCACGCCGCTGGAGCCCGCGGTCACCGGCTTGCAGAAGGTGATCGTGCTGCCCGACGGCAGCGTCACCTATGGTTACAGCCGTTACCAAAGCGAACTGTTCCTGATTCGAGGGTTGAAGTAGATGGCGCTGACGACCGGCACGAAGCTCGGGCCTTACGAAATCGTCGCGCCTTTGGGCGCCGGCGGCATGGGCGAAGTCTATCGCGCGAAGGACACGCGGCTCGGCCGCGAGGTGGCGGTCAAGGTCTTGCCGCAGCATCTCAGCGCGAATCCCGAACTGCGCGCGCGCTTCGAGCGTGAGGCGAAGACGATCTCGGCGCTCAATCATCCCAATATCTGCACGCTGTTCGATGTGGGGTGCGAAGGCGACACCGACTACCTCGTCATGGAACTCGTCGACGGCGAAACGTTGGCGCAGCGGTTGACGCGCGGCGCGCTGCCGCTGACCGAGACTCTGCGCGTCGGCGCGCAGATCGCCGAAGCGCTCGACCGCGCGCATCGTGCCGGCGTCGTGCATCGCGATCTCACACCCGGCAACGTGATGCTCACAAAGGCCGGCGCGAAGCTGATGGACTTCGGCCTTGCGCGCGCCACCGACTCGACCGGCCCCGCGAGCGCGAGCGGCGTGACGATGGCCGCACTCACGCAGACTGCGCCGGGCGCCTCGCCGCTCACCGCGCAAGGCACGCTCGTCGACACGTTCCAGTACATGGCGCCGGAGCAACTCGAAGGTGGCGACGCCGACGCGCGCAGCGACCTGTGGGCGCTCGGCTGCGTGCTCTACGAAATGGCGAGCGGACGTCGCGCGTTCGAAGGCAAGAGCCAGGCATCGCTGATCACGGCGATCATGGGCAGCGAGCCGGCGCCGCTGTCGCAAGTCGCGCCACTCACACCGCCGGCGCTCGACCGCGTGGTGCGCGCGTGTCTCGCCAAGGATCCCGACGATCGCGTCCGCACCGCGCACGACGTCAAGCTGCGCCTGCGCGATCTCGCCGACGGCGGCGACGCGATGACGACGACGAGCACGCTCGCGCCGTTGCCGGCGCCGCGCCGCTCGATGCCCTCGCGCGCGATGTGGGCGGTGGTCGCCGCCTCGCTGGCACTCGCCGCCGTCTCGCTGACGGTCGCCCTGCGCGCCTCGCGTGGCCACGCCAACGACGCCGTTCTCGCGGACATCACATCGCCCACGGGCAAGCCGATCTCGCCGAACTGGTCGAGTTCGGCGATTTCGCCCGACGGCAAGTTCATCGTCTACAAGTCGCGCAGCCTCACCGACAACGGGCAGAATGCATCGCTCATGCTGCGCCGTCTCGATGCACCCGGGGCGACACCGATCGCCGGCACCGAGAATGGCGCGGAGCCGTTTTGGTCGGCCGACAGCCGGAGCCTCGGATTCTTCGACACACTCGACGACAAGTTGAAAACGGTCAGTCTCGATGGCGGATCGCCGGTCGCGCTGTGTGCGGTGCCGGTGGGGCGCGGCGGGACATGGAACGCACACGGCGATATCGTGTTCGCGCCGAACATGCAATCGGCGCTCTATCGCATTTCTGCCGGCGGCGGCGAGCCGGAACAAGTCAGCTGGCCCGACAGCGCGCACGGCGAGTCCGCGCACCGCTTCCCGTATTTCCTGCCCGACGGCGATCACTTCCTCTACGTCGCGCTGCCGCCCGGCCCCGAAGGCTTCGATGTCTACGTCGGCTCGCTGCACTCCCGCAAGCGCGTCAAAATCCTGACCGCGAACTCGAGCGCGATTTACGCCGAGCCGGGCTATCTGATCTTTGGGCGCAGCGGCCACATCATGGCGCAGCGCTTCGATGCGCGCAGTCTCAAGCTCTCCGGCTTGCCCGTGCCGCTGGCCGACATGCCCGCGGCGACGGACCTCGATGCCGATCGCGTCGCCACCGCCTCGCGCGATGGCCGCCTGCTGTTCCTCCTCAGTCCGCCGGTGAACACGCACTTCGAGTGGATGGATGCGCAGGGACAGCTCAGTGGCCCGTTGCCGATTCCCGCCGGGCCCTGGACGTCGGTGCAACTCTCCCCGGACGCGCGCTTCGCCGCCGCGCAAAACGGCGACGATCTCTGGCGCCTCGACTTACAACGCGGCCTGGCGACGCGCCTGACCAGCAACGGTGGCACGAACCGCTTGCCCGTGTGGTCGCCCGACGGCTCGCGCATCGCCTTCGAGATGACGCGCAAGGGACGCGACCAAATCATGTCGATGGCCTCCGACGGCTCGGGCGAGGCGACGCCAATGCCCGCCGCCGACGCACTGTTCCTGCATCCCACCGACTGGTGCGCCGCCGGTCTCGTGTACGAAGGAATCACCGGAGCGACAGGTCGCGACCTGTTCTTGATTCCCGCCGGCGGCGGTCCGATCGTCCCCATCGCGCGCGATCGCTTCAGCACCTTCAACGCCAACGTCTCGCCGGACGGCAAGTGGATCGCCTACATCTGCAACGAGGGCGGACCGGACGATGCCTACGTGCAGTCGTTCCCTGTGCCCGGGCCGCGGGTCCGCGTCTCGCGCAACGGGGCCGTGGGACTCGGGTGGATCGGCGACGGCTTGCTGCTCCGTGTCCTGTCGCCCGACCGCAGCCTGGTGGCGATTCCGCTGACACCACGCGGCAACACGGTCGATGTCGGCGAGCCGGTCAAGCTGCGGCCGTTCCCGAACGGCGCCGTCGGCGGCAGCACGTCGCGTGACGGATCCCGGCGTCTGGCGATTCTGCCGAATGCGGATGCCGCGCCGCGGTCTCTCCGCTTGATCCTCAACTGGCCCGCGCTGGTGAAGAAATGACGCTGACTGCTGGAACGCGCCTCGGCGCCTACGAGATCGTCGCGCCGCTCGGCGCCGGCGGGATGGGCGAGGTGTTCCGCGCCCGCGACACGCGGCTCGGCCGCGAGGTGGCGATCAAGGTGCTGCCCGCGCATCTGTCCTCGCACGCCGAGGCGCGCGCCCGCTTCGAGCGCGAGGCGAAGACCGTCTCGTCGCTCAATCATCCGCACATCTGCACGCTGCACGACATCGGCCGCGAAGGCGACATCGACTATCTGGTGATGGAGTTGATCGACGGCGAGACGTTGGCCGATCGCCTCGCGCGCGGTGCGTTGCCGGTGGCAGAGCTGTTGCGTCTCGGCGCGCAAATCGCCGATGCGCTCGACTGGGCGCATCGCGCCGGCGTCGTCCACCGCGATCTCAAACCCGGCAACGTGATGCTCACGCGCGCCGGCGCCAAGCTGATGGACTTCGGCCTCGCGCGCGCCAGCGAAAACGCCGGGCCGGTCAGCGCCAGCGGCGTCACGATGGCCGCGCTCACCCAGACCGCGCCTCATGCCTCGCCGCTCACCGCCGAAGGAACGCTGGTCGGCACCTTCCAATACATGGCGCCCGAGCAGCTCGAAGGCAAGGAAGCCGACGCGCGCAGCGACATCTGGGCGCTCGGCTGCGTGCTCTACGAAATGGCCACGGGGCAGCGCGCCTTCTCCGGTCGGAGCCAGGCATCGCTCATCTCCTCCATCATGAAGGGTGAGCTGCCCGCGGTCTCCGCGCTCGTACCCACCACACCGCCATCCTTCGAGCGTCTGCTCCACGCCTGCCTGACCAAGGAGGCCGACGAGCGCGTGCAGATGGCGCACGACATCAAGCTCCAACTCGAGTGGATCCGCGAGGCGGGTTCGCAGGCGGGTCCCGCACCACCCCTTGTCGGTCGACGCCGGAGTCGAGAGCCGTTGGCGTGGGCCCTGGCCGCCCTCGCGCTGGCGATCGCCGCCTTCACTCTGTTGAGCCCAATTGCACGACCAAGACGAGGCGAACCGATCTGCGCCACGCTGACTCCTCCCGACGCCACGAGATTGTCGGCGTTCTGGTCGGCGATCGGCGTGTCGCCGGATGGCCAAATGGTCGCCTTCTCCGCGCTCGACTCGTCGGGGACCGGCGGCATCTGGGTGCGATCGCTCCGCTCCGAGACAGCGCGGCTTCTGCCCGGTACGACGGCAGTGGGGAGCCTCTTCTGGGCGCCGGACAGTCGCGCGCTGGCCTTCTTCGATGGCATCCAGGGAAAGCTGATGAGGACCACTCCGGACGGTGGTGACCCTGTGACCCTTTGCGCCGCCAAGAACGCGCGCGGCGGTGCGTGGAATCGAGATGGCGTCGTGATCTTCGCGCCGGAGGCGGAGGGGCCACTGCTGCGCGTTTCCTCGCGCGGAGGCGACCCGGTGCCGGCCACCACGCTCGACTCGAGTCGGCACGAGACCGGGCACCGCTTTCCCTGCTTCCTGCCGGACGGCGATCACTTCCTCTTTGTGTCGCTGCCCGGTGGACCGCAGGGAGTGGACACCTGGG
>JBGATO010000089.1:0-13389 GCA_044229145.1 Candidatus Eiseniibacteriota bacterium
CGTCGACGCGAACACGGGCGAGTTCTCGTGGACGCCGTCGTACGACGACGCCGGCTCGTACAGCAACGTCACGATCACCGCGAACGACGGCATCGCCGGCAGCGGCTCGGCCTCGTTCGACATCACGGTGAGCAACACCAACCGCGCGCCGTCCATCAACGCCATCGCGAACCAGACGGTGGCCGAAGGTGCGACGCTCACGGTGGCCGCGAGCGCCAGCGACGCCGACAACGACGCGCTGACCTACAGCGGTTCCAACCTGCCGACCGGCGCCACCGTCGACGCGAACACGGGCGAGTTCTCGTGGACGCCGTCGTACAGCGACGCGGGCGACTACACCAACGTCACCCTGACCGTCGACGACGGCTCCGCGCAGGACGCCGCCAGCTTCGACATCTCGGTGACCAACAGCAACCAGCCGCCGAGCATCAACGCGATCGCCAACCAGACGGTCGCCGAGGGCTCGCTGCTCGACGTCGCCGTCTCGGCGAGCGACGGGGAAGGCGACCCGCTGACCTTCAGCGGCGCCAACCTGCCGTCGGGCGCGTCGGTGGACGCCGGTACGGGTGAGTTCACCTGGACGCCGGGCTACAGCGACGCCGGTTCGTACAGCAACGTCGGAGTCGTCGTCGACGACGGCACCTCGACCTCCACCGCGTCGTTCGACATCACGGTGTCGAACACCAACCGCGCGCCGTCGCTGAACGCGATCGTCAACCAGACGGTGGCGGAAGGCGCGATGCTGACGGTGGCCGCGAGTGCCAGCGACGCCGACAACGACGCGCTGACCTACAGCGGTTCCAACCTGCCGACTGGCGCCACCGTCGACGCGAACACGGGTGAATTCTCGTGGACGCCGTCGTACGACGACGCCGGTTCGTACGCCAGCGTCGGCGTGAGCGTCGACGACGGCAACGGCGGCACCGACGCGCAGTCGTTCGACATCACGGTGTCGAACACCAACCGCGCGCCGTCCATCAACGCGCTCTCGAACGTCACCGTGGCCGCTGGCGACCCGGTGAGCGTCCTCCCGAGCGCGTCGGACGCCGACGGCGACGTCCTCACCTGGAGCGGATCGAACGTGCCGACCGGCGCGACGGTCGATGCCAACACCGGCGAGTTCGCATGGACGCCGTCGGTGGCGGACATCGGCTCGTACGCCAGCGTCACGCTCACCGCCGACGACGGCACCGACCAGAGCTCGGCGTCGTTCGACATCACGGTCACCAGCGCGGTCAACCACGCGCCGAGCATCGCCTCGATCGCCAACCAGACGATCGACGAAGGGCAGCTGCTCACGGTGTCGGTGTCGGGCAGCGACAGCGACGGGGACGTGCTGACCTACAGCGGCTCGAACCTCCCGACCGGCGCCTCGGTCGACGCGAACAGCGGCTCGTTCAGCTGGACGCCCGACTTCACGCAGGCCGGCAGCTACACCGGCGTGACCATCGACGCCAGCGACGGCCAGACCACCGGCTCCGCGTCGTTCGACATCGAGGTCGCGAACGTCAACCAGGCGCCGTCGATCAACAGCATCAGCACGCAGACGGTGGCGGAGAACGCGGACCTCAGCACCGCGATCGCCGGCACCGACGGCGACAGCGACGCGCTGACGTTCTCGCTCATCGCGATCGTGCCGGCCCCGGCCTCCGGTGTCGAGCCGACCGTGAGTACCGACGATGCGAGTTCCGGTACGCTGGCGTGGCACCCGACCTACCTCGACGCGGGCAGCTACACCGCCACCGTCGGCGTGGACGACGGGAACGGCGGCACCTCGACGGCGTCGTTCACCATCACGGTGACCAACGTGGCGTCGGGCCCGCCGATGGTCGTGCAGGCGTCGGACGCGACGATCGCGGAAGCGGCGACGTCGAACGTCAGCCTGCAGGCGATTCCGGCCGGCGGCGCAGGCAACCTGCGCTGGACGCTGCTCTCGCCGGCCCCGCCGTGGGCCTCGCTCACCGGCACCAGCGGTGCGAGCAACACGCTGCAGATGAAGCCGGGCTACAACTCGGCCGACTCGACCGGCAGTAACGGTGTCGGTTCGGACGTCATCAGCATCCGCGTGCGGGACGGCGTGAACGCCAACTCGCCGTCGGACACCATGACGTTCATCGTCACCATCAGCAACACCAACCGGGTGCCGCAGATCGCCAACATCACCAACCACACGGTGGTCGAAGGCGCGCAGCTGCAGGTGACCGCGGTCGGTGGCGACGCGGACGGCGACGCGATCACCTACAGCGTGACCGCGGGACCGGAAGGTCTGACCATCGACAACACCGGATTCATCACGTGGACGCCGGACTTCAACGCCACGCAGCGCGTGCCGTTGGGTCAGTACCGCGCGACGATCACGGTGACCGACACGTACGGTGCGACCGCGTCGGACAACTTCGACGTGTTCGTGCAGAACACCAACCGCGTTCCGGTGGTGGACCCGGTGACCGACCAGACCGTGATGGCGGGTGATCTCCTCACCTTCACCGCCACGGGCGCGGATCCGGACACCTTGGACGCCATCGCCACGTGGTCGCGCACCGGTGACGCGGCGAACGCCACCATCGATGCGGTGACCGGTGTGTACGCGTGGACGCCGGCCTACAACGAGGTGGGTGTCTACAACGAGACCATCTCGGCCACCGACAACACGGTGGGCACGGGTTCGGCGTCGTTCCAGATCACGGTGACCGCGAGCGGCAACCACTCGCCGTCGATCACCTCGATCGCCGATCAGTCGGTGGCGGAAGGCGCGCTGTTGGCGCTCACGCCGTCGGCCTCGGACCAGGATGGTGACCCGTTCACGTGGTCCGGCGCGAACCTGCCGACCGGCGCGACCGTCGATGCCAACACGGGCGACTTCGCGTGGACGCCAGGCTTCGACCAGGCGGGCGATTACGCCAACGTGACGCTGACCGCGTCGGACGGCCTCTCGTCGCCGTCGTCGGTGAGCTTCACCATCAGCGTGTCGAACACCAACCGCGCTCCGTCGATCGCGGCCCTCGCGGCGCAGTCGACGAACGAGACGGTGGCCATCAGCGTCATGCCCGTGGGCAGCGACGACGACGGCGACGTCCTCACCTGGTCGGGCAGCAACCTGCCGGCCGGCGCGGTCGTGAACGCCAATAACGGAGAATTCGTCTGGACGCCGTCGTACGACGACGCCGGCGACTATCTGAACATCACGCTGACCGCCGATGACGGCCAGTCGGGCACGGCCTCCGTGTCCTTCGACCTCACGGTGAACAACGTGAACCGCGTGCCGGTGGTCAACGCGATCGCCAACCAGTCGGTGTCGACGGGCTCGCTCCTGTCGCTCACCCCGCTGGCCAACGACGCGGACGGCGATGTGCTGGCGTGGACCGGCAGCAACCTGCCGGGCGCCGCGTTGCTCGACGGGTCGACGGGTGTGTTCACCTGGCAGACCTCGCAGGGCGACGAGGGCACCTACGCCAACGTCACGCTCACCGCGGACGACGGCAACGGTGGCAGCGCGTCGACGGTGTTCGACATCACCGTGAGCAGCAACTCGGCGCCGAGCATCGCGGCCATCGCGTCGCAGTCGGTCACCGAGCAGACAGCGATCACGATCGTCCCGAGCGCGATCGACCCGGATGGCGACATCCTCACGTGGTCGGGCGCGAACCTGCCGAGCGGGTCGCACGTCAACGCGAACAACGGCGAGTTCTTGTGGACGCCGGGCAACTCGCAGTCGGGGAGCTACACCAACATCACCCTGACCGCGGACGACAGCCACGGCAACACGAGCTCGGTGTCGTTCGACATCACGGTGGCCGACCAGGCGCCGGTGATCACGTCGGTGTACTTCCCGGTGACCGCCGGGTTGACGGTGATCCGCGGCCTGCAGGCGACCGACGATGACGGTGGCTACGTCACCTTCAGCGCGACCGGCCTGCCGGCGTGGGTGGTCTTCAATGGCACGTCGGGGTACATGACCCTGACGCCGCCGGCGAACACCTACGGCCAGCAGTTCACCGCCTCGCT
This sequence comes from Candidatus Eiseniibacteriota bacterium, assembly GCA_044229145.1. Classification (GTDB taxonomy): domain Bacteria; phylum Eisenbacteria; class RBG-16-71-46; order CAZEPH01; family CAZEPH01; genus JBKJUD01. Next base: position 4,006 of record JBGATO010000089.1, read on the forward strand.
GACCGCGACGGACTACGTGAGTGGCGCGTCGTCGACGACTTCGATCACCATCGATGTCAACGCGACACCCACCGCGATCGTCACGGCGCACGACGGTCTCGTCCTCAACCGCCACCACGGCGACGGCGCGTACCGCGTGACGTTCGACGTGGAAGGTGACGTGCGGGCGGACCTGCTCTCGGCGGCGCGTGTGTCGCTGTCGCGGGCGCAGAACGGCACCGCGACCAACACCGCGCAGAGCATGGCGCCGGTGGCGGTGGTCGCGGACGGCCGCACGGTGCATGCGGACTTCGACCGTGCGACGCTGCTCGGCCTGGTGGCCGACGTGGCGCCGGGTTCCACGGTGGACCTCGTGCTGCACGTGCGCACCGATGACGGCGACGAAGTGCAGTCGCCGGTCAGTCTGACGGTCGTCGGCTTGGCGCAGGATGCCGCGGTGCGGGCGCTCCCGAACCCGGTGTCGGCGTCGTCGATGATCGAGTACGTGGTGCCGGAGGACGGCCCGGTGTCGGTCGCGGTGTACGCCGCGAACGGCCGCCTGGTGCGCTCGCTGGTGCACGAGACGACGGGCGCCGGCGTGTACCGCGTCGGCTTCGGCGGCAAGGCCAGCGATGGTTCGCCGCTGCCGACCGGCGTGTACTACCTGCGGGCGCTCATCGGCGCCGAGCGGGTGACGCAGCGCATCGCGATCATCCGGTAACCCCGGCATCGCGCAACGCGCGGCGACGCGCCGTGCCATGACCCACGCCGCGGGGCGGGGCCTTCGGGCTCCGCCCCGTGGTGCGTGTGGGGGCCCAGCCGCACCGCCCGTGCTTGACCCCGGCGCCACCGCGCCGCTAGGCTCAGGCGGTCAATCGCCCCGCACCCTGCGGGAGCGCGGCAGCCTGCGCGTCCTTTGCCGATAATCCTGGGGACGCCGCCCGTCCGGCCCTACCTGCACGCAGCCGGCGGCGCGAGGCTCCGGCGGACGCCCCGTCCGTCCGGTCGTGGTCGAGATTCGCAGGAGGACTCCCATGTCGGGCTCGCAGAGCGCCTCGACGGCACCTGGTGCCACTTCGCCCGCCGGCGCCGCCGGCATGGACGTCAAGGACAGCATCCTGGAGTGCGTCGGCAACACGCCGTTGGTGCGCATCCGCAACCTGACCCGCGGCATCCGCACGCCGCTCTACGCCAAGATCGAGTCGATGAACCCCGGCGGCAGCGTGAAGGACCGCATCGGCCGCGTCATCATCGACGAGTACGAGAAGCGCGGGCTGCTCAAGCCCGGCGGCACCATCGTCGAGTCGACGAGCGGCAACACCGGCATCGGCCTGGCGATGGTGGCGGCGCTGCGCGGCTACCGCACCATCTTCACGATGCCGGACAAGATGTCGCGCGCGAAGATCGACTTGCTCAAGGCGTACGGCGCCGAGGTCGTGGTGTGTCCGACCGCGGTGGCACCGGACGCGCCGGAGAGTTACTACAGCGTCGCCAAGCGCCTCGCGAAGGAGATTCCGGGCGCGGTGCTCGGCAATCAGTATTACAACGAGTCGAACCCCTACGCGCACTACATCTCCACCGGCCCCGAGATCTGGCGGCAGACCTGCGGCCGCATCACGCACTACGTCGCGTCGATGGGCACCGGCGGCACGATCAGCGGCACCGGCAAGTACCTCAAGGAGCAGAACGCCGCGGTGCGCGTCATCGGCGCCGACCCGGTGGGCTCGATCCTCAAGCAGTATTTCGAGACCAAGACGATGGGGAAGGCCTACCCCTACAAGGTCGAAGGCATCGGCGAGGACATCATTCCCGGCACCACGCACTTCGAGTTCATCGACGAGATCCGCGCGGTGACCGATGCGCAGTCGCTGAACACGGCGCGCGCGATCTCGCGGCAAGAAGGCATCCTCAGCGGCGGCTCGTGCGGCACCGCGATGTGGGCGGCGCTCGAGGTGGCGCGCGAACTCGACGATCCGAACGCTTGCGTCATCGTCATTCTGCCGGACACCGGCGAACGCTACCTCACCAAGGTCTACAACGACGACTGGATGCGCGAGAACCGGTTGCTCGAACGCGGCGCGGTGCGCGTCGCCGACGTGCTGCGCGACAAGCTCGGCTCGACGCCGCGCTTGCTCTTCGTCGACTACGACGACACGGTGCGCCGCGCGCTGCAGGTGATGCGTGAGCACGACGTCTCGCAGATGCCGGTGATGAAGGACGGCATGGTGGTCGGCACCGCGAGCGAGACGGCGCTGCTCGGCGCCGCGCTCGAGTCGCCGGAACGCATGCAGGCGACGGTGGCGACGGTGATGGAGCCGCCGCTGCCGACGGTGGCCGCCGACGAGACGCTGGAGGCGGTGGGCCGTCTGCTCGCCGAACGCAACAGCGCCGTCCTCGTCGAGGAGAATGCAACCGTCATCGGGATCGTGTCGCGCTTCGACATGATCGAGTACTTGGCGTCGTAACGGAGGCGACGAAATCCTCATGGGCTTCAGCACGAAGGCGATCCACGCCGGCAATCACCCGGACCCGTCCACCGGCGCGGTGACGGTGCCGATCTACCAGACCTCGACGTACGCGCAGGAGGAGATCGGCAAGCACAAGGGCTACGAGTACTCCCGCACCCAGAACCCGACGCGCAGCGCGCTCGAGGAAAACCTCGCGGCGCTCGAAGGCGGCACGCACGGCTTCGCGTTCTCGTCCGGCATGGGCGCCACCACGACGCTCATCATGGCGTTCCTCAAGAGCGGGGATCACGTCGTCGCGTCGAACAACATGTACGGCGGCACGTTCCGCGTGTTCGACCGCGTGTTCACCGACTTCGGCCTGTCGTTCACGTACGTCGACACGGCGAATCTCGCGGAGGTCGAGGCCGCGATCACGGCGCGCACCAAGCTGCTGTTCATCGAGACGCCGACCAATCCGATGATGACGATCTCGGATCTGCCGGCGCTCGCCACGCTGGCGAAGAAGCACGGCGTGCTGACCTGCGTCGACAACACGTTCGCGACGCCCTATCTGCAACTGCCGCTGGCGTGCGGCATCGACGTGGTGATGCACTCGACGACGAAGTATCTCAATGGCCACAGCGACATGGTGGGCGGCGCGCTGGTGGTGAACGACGCGGCGCGCGCCGAGCGCCTCGCCTTCATGCGCAACGCGATCGGCACCAACGCGGGGCCGATGGATTCGTGGCTGGTGCTGCGCGGCACCAAGACGCTCGCCGTACGCATGGAGAAGCACTGCGCCAACGCGATGCTGATCGCCGAATGGGCGAGCAAGCATCCAAAGATTGCCAAGGTCTATTACCCTGGGCTGACAACGCACCCACAGCACGCGCTGGCGGCGCGCCAGATGCGACTGTTCGGCGGCATGGTGTCGATCGAGACCGGCAGCCTCGACAATGCCAAGGCGTTCGCGAAGGCGGTGCGGGTGTTTACACTCGCCGAGAGCCTCGGCGGGGTGGAGAGCCTGGTGTGCCACCCGGTGAGCATGACCCACGCGTTCGTCCCGCAAGCCGAGCGGGAACGGACGGGTTTGACAGACGGGCTCATCCGCCTGTCGGTGGGAATCGAGGAACCCGAGGACCTGATCGCCGATTTGGACCAAGCGCTGGCGACCTTGGGATAAGCTCGACCGTGTACCACTGAACCCCGCGCCATTCCACCAATTAGACCGGGACAGCGCGGGGTACTTTTCTCTTGACGCCCTGTGCCCCTGTTCCTATAGTGGCCGCCGTTTTGCCATACATCCCAATCAATTGGGTGGCAGGCCGGACTCTCCCGGCCGAGCCCGGTGGACGGGGTGTATGACGATCACACCAGGGCGCCGGGCCGCTCACGGGCAATAGCTCACGCTGGCACCGCCTGGGTGGCTCTGGTGATGTAACGGTGTGACGGCGATCCGTTCGCGAAGCCACGATGAGTTCTGCGGGCGGGATCGGCAAGTTGTGGATACGTCCAAGGAGGTGAACTCAAGTGAAGAAGACTCTCGTGACGCTGACGGTTGCCGCGTTCGTGTTCGGTGCGTTGACCCTCGCGGGCTGCGCCAAGAAGAAGGCGGAAGAGGCCGCTCCGGCCCCTGAGTCCGGCGCGACGATGGACACGACCGCCGCTCCGGCGGAAGCTGCTCCGGCTGACACGTCGATGGCTGCGCCGGCTGACACGGCTGCGGCGCACTAAGGCCTACCGCGCAGTCGGTTCGCCGCGAACCACCTCCATCAGGACAGAGCGGCAGCGCCGACACTTTTGCGTAGGCCGCTCGTTCGCGCCGTCAATGAGGAGCGCGAACATGTAGCATCGCTCGCAGGGGGCGGGGGCTGACAAAGCCTCCGTCCCCTGTGCGATTTGTGGACCGCAGTGCTCGCGCGGACGTCGCATCCGCGCCCCTCGCCGTCACGGCGACCCCAGTGCAGCGAACCCGCGCCGCGTGACCGGCGCGTCCGACGTGTGAAGGAGCAACGAATCCCATGGCAGACTCGAAGACCCTGGATGCCCCGGCTCCCGCCGCGATGGCGCCCGGCATCAAGACCGTGGCCGTCGTCGGCTGCGGCCTGATGGGCTCCGGCATCGCGCAGATCGCCGCCCAGGCGGGCTACGCGACGCTGGTGTACGAACCGCAGCAAGCGTTCCTCGACAAGGGACGCGGCCGCATCGAGAAGTTCCTCGCCGGCGGTGTCGAGAAGGGCAAGATGACCGCGGCCGACAAGGACGCGACGCTCGGCCGCCTCACCTTCACCACCACGCTCGCCGATCTCAAGTCGGCCGACCTGGTCATCGAGGCGATCACCGAGAACATCGAAGCGAAGAAGGAGGTCTACAAGACGCTCGACGCGTTGTGCGGGCCGCAGACCATCTTCGCCAGCAACACGTCGTCGATCTCGATCACCGAGATGGCCGCCGCCACCGGCCGGCCGGACCGTTTCCTCGGCCTGCACTTCTTCAATCCGGTGCCGATCATGAAGCTGGTCGAACTGGTGAAGACGATCCAGACCAGCGACGCCACGATGGCCACCGCGCACGCCTACGCGCAGTCGGTGGGGAAGATCGCCATCGTCGCGAAGGACTCGCCGGGCTTCGTCGTCAACTTGCTCTTGGTGCCGTACCTGCTCGGCGCGGTGCGCGCGTACCAGAACGGCTTGGCGACGCGCGAGGACATCGACACCGGCATGAAGCTCGGATGCGGCTACCCGATGGGCCCGCTGGAGCTGCTCGACTTCGTCGGCATCGACACGACGTATTACATCGCCGAGATCATGTTCCAGGAGTTCAAGGACCCGACGTACGCGGCGCCCCCGCTGCTCAAGCAGATGGTCCAGGCGGGCTTCCACGGCCGCAAGACCGGGCGCGGCTTCTACGACTACTCGACGGGGCAGCCGCGATGAGCGTCGTCCTCTCCTCGCGCGAGGGCGACGTCGTCACGTTGACGATGAATCGCCCCGACAAGCTCAATGCGCTCAACGACGACGTGATGACCGCGCTCGGCGATGCGCTGACGCCGATCGAGAACGATCCGACGGTCGGCGCGGTGGTGCTCACCGGCTCCGGCGAGAAGGCATTCGTGGCCGGTGCCGACATCGCCATGATGTCGACCATCACGCCGGAGCAAGCGCAGGCGTTCGCGGTGAAGGGCCAGTCGACGTTCCGCCGTCTGGAACTGCTCGGCCGTCCGGTCATCGCGGCCATCAACGGCTTCGCGCTGGGCGGCGGCTGCGAGCTCGCGCTCGCCTGCACGCTGCGCTTCGCGTCGAAGAACGCCAAGCTCGGGCAGCCGGAGGTCAATCTCGGCATCATGACCGGCTACGCCGGCTCGCAGCGCCTGCCGCGCGTGGTGGGCCGGGGCCGGGCGCTCGACCTGCTCCTGACCGGCCGCCAGATCACCGCCGACGAGGCGTACGAAATGGGCCTGGTCAACCGCGTGTTCGAGACGCCGGCCGAGGTGGTGGCCGGGGCGCAGGCGGTGGCGGCCGAGATCGCGGCGAAGTCGCGGTTTGCGGTGCGGGCGCAGATGCAGGCGACGCTGGCGGCCGGCGACGTGCCGTTCGACGAGGCCTCGAAGTTCGAGGCGGCGTTGTTCGGGCTCGCCTTCAGCACGGCGGACGCCAAGGAAGGCCTCACGGCGTTCGTGGAGAAGCGCAAGCCGGTGTTCGGACGCGGGGCCTAGGCCCGCGCTCCACGCCCTCCACCGGACCGCTCGTCCGCGCTCTGGCGCGGCGGGCGGTCCGGGCCGATACCCGCGGAGCGCCGCGTCAGCCGCGCCGCCTCCGCCGAGCCTCCAGCGATCAGCCGAAGGAGAATCCACGTGTCGCAGTTTCCCGATGTCGTGATCTTGGGCGGGGCGCGCACCCCGATGGCGGAGTACAGCGGCGGCAAGACCGGCAGCGGGGCGCCCGGCGGCGCGTTCGCGGATCTCTCGGCGCTCGAACTCGGCGCGCACGCGGCGAAGGCCGCGCTCGAGCGCACCGGCGTGGACCCGGCGCTCATCGACCACACCGTCATGGGCAACGCGCTGCAGACCAGCGCCGACGCCATCTACGGCGCGCGTCACGTCGCCCTCAAGTCCGGCGTGCCGATCGACAAACCGGCGCTCACCGTGAACCGTCTCTGCGGCTCCGGCATCGAGTCCGTCGCGCAGGCGGCGATGCTGCTCAAGCTCGGCGAGGCGAACACGGTGCTGGCCGGCGGCATGGAGAACATGACGCAGGCGCCGCACGTGTTGCGCAAGGCGCGCTCCGGCTACCGCCTCGGCCACGGCCAGGTCGAAGACCTCCTGATGGCAAGCCTGCTCGACACCTACTGCGGCTACTACATGGCCGGCACCGCGGAGAATCTCGCGCGTCGGTTGAACGTCACGCGCGAGGAGATGGACGAGTTCGCGATTCGCAGCTTCCGCGTCGCGGGCGAGGCGGCGGCGGCCGGCAAGCACGCCGAGGAGATCGCGCCGGTGCCGGTGAAGCGCGGCAAGGAGACGGTGATGTTCGCCGCCGACGATCACTACAAGCCGGACACCACCTACGAAGCGCTGGCGAAGTTGAAGCCGGCGTTCGACCCGCAGGGCTTCGTCACCGGCGGCAACGCGTCGGGCATCGTCGATGGCGCGGCGGCGGTGGTGGTGACCACCGCGGCGCACGCGGCGCAGCGCGGCTGGGCGCCGATGGCGCGCATCGTCAGCTCGTGCAGCGTCGGCGTCGAGCCGAAGGAGATGGGCATCGGTCCGGTGCCGGCGATTCGCGAGGCGCTGACGCGCGCGCAGCTCACGCTCGACGACCTCGACTTGATCGAGGTGAACGAGGCGTTCGCGGCGCAGTACCTCGCGGTGGAGAAGGAACTCGGCTTGCCGCGCGAGAAGACCAACGTCAATGGCGGCGCGATCGCCATCGGCCACCCGCTGGCGGCCACCGGGACGCGTCTCATCCTGACGATCATGCACGAACTGAAGCGCCGCAACGGGCGCTACGGTGTGGTCAGCGCCTGCATCGGCGGCGGCCAGGGCATCGCGATGATCGTCGAGAACTTGCAGCGTCACTAATCGCGCCGGATCGCCGTGCCGTCCGCGCGGACGGCGCGGCGCCGCGCGTCACGTAAGGACACACCGCATGTCGTTCACGCTCCGGCTCACCGAGGACCAGCAGCAGATTCGCGATCTCGCCCGCGAGTTCGCCGAGAACGAAGTCGCGCCGGTGGCGGCGCAGCTCGAGGAAGCGCACGAGTTTCCCGCTGCGTTGGTGAAGCAGATGGGCGAGATGGGCTTCCTCGGACTCACCGTGCCGGAGGATTACGGCGGCACCGGCCTCGGTTACGTGACGTACGCGCTGGTGTCGGCGGAGATCGCCAAGGCGAGCCTCGGGGTGAGCATGAACGTCGGCTTGCACAACTCGCTGGTCGCGCCGCCGCTGCTCGTCTTCGGCACCGAGGAGCAGAAGCAGAAGTATCTGCCCGGCTTGTGCAGCGGCGATGTCCTCGGCAGCTTCGGCCTCACCGAGCCGGGCGCCGGCAGCGACGCGGGCCACATTCAGTCGCTCGCCGAGCCCGACGGCGATTCGCACTACGTGCTCAACGGCTCGAAGATCTTCATCACCAACGGCAGCGTCGCCAACTTCTGCATCGTCTACGCGCTCACCGATCGCGCGCGCGCCACCCGCAGCATGAGCGCGTTCCTGGTCGACATGGACTTGCCGGGCGTATCGGTGGGGACGGTCGAGAACAAGATGGGCATCATGTCGTCGCCCACCACCGAGTTGAACTTCCAGGACGTGCGCTTGCCGGCCAGCGCGATGCTCGGACACGTGGGCGAAGGCTTCAAGATCGCCATGAGTTCACTCGACGGCGGGCGCATCGGTGTCGGCTCGCAGGCGGTGGGCGTCGGACGCGCGGCGTTCGAGGCCGGGCTCGCGTACGCGCAGGCACGCGAGGCGTTCGGCGGGCCCATCAGCCGCTTCCAGGCGATCCAGGCGATGATCGCCGACATGCGCTTGTGGCTCGAGGCGTCGTACGGACTCGTGATGCACGCGGCGTGGCTCAAGGACCAAGGCCGCAATGTCACGCTCGAAGCCGCGCAGGCGAAGTTGTACGCCACCGAAGCCGCGACCCGCATCGCGCACCGCGCCGGCCAGATCCACGGCGGCTACGGCTTCGTGGTCGACTATCCGGTCGAGCGCTACTACCGCGACGCCCGCGTCATGGAGCTGTACGAAGGCACCAGCGAAATCCAGCGTCTGGTCATCGCGACGCGGATGCTGGACATGCGGAAGGCGTCGTAGCGGTGGCGCGAGCCGGCACGCGCCGGCGCGCGGCGTCTGCCGCGTCCGTCTCCGCGCCGGCGCCGCGCGCGATCGATCGCGCGGCGCCGGCGTTTCTGTTCCTGCTCGCGCCGTGCGCGCTGGCGTGGCTGGCGTGGCAGCGCCGCTGGCTGTGCGACGATGCATTCATCGACCTGCGCGTGGTGGAGTTCCTGCGCCACGGATTCGGGCCGCGCTTCAACCTCGCCGAGCGCGTCGAGGCCTACACCAATCCGCTGTGGGTGGGCGTGCTGTGGCTGGCGTCGGCGTGCGGGGTGTCGGCGGAGGCCGCGGCGGTCGGCCTCGGGGTCGCGTGCGCGGTAGCCGGTGTCGTGGCGATGCAGGCGGCGGCCCGCCGCGGGATGCGCGGCGCCGGGGTGCCGCTGGGCGCGCTGTGTTTCGTCGCGGTGCCCGCGGTGTGGGACTTCGCGACCTCAGGGCTCGAGACCGGCTTGGCGATGCTGTGGATCGGCGGCGCGGCGTGGGGGATGGCCCGAAGCGGCGGCGGCACGCGTGCGCGCGGCGCGGCGACTGCCGTGTGGCTCGGCCTCGGCCCGCTGGTGCGGCCGGATCTCGGACTCATCGCCGTGGTGCTCGGCGGCGCGGCGCTCGCGCAGGCGCGGCGCGGC
>JBGATO010000006.1:0-87871 GCA_044229145.1 Candidatus Eiseniibacteriota bacterium
AAGCCCGCCGTTCGATTGCATGAACTGCACCCGCGCGGAGCGCGGAAGCGCCCTGGTCAGGCGCTCGACGTACGCGAGCAGCACCGGCGTGAGGTACGCATCGGCGACCGTCGTGTCGGCACGTCCCAGGAACTTGGCGAGAGCACTGACGTCGGAACTCGCGGTCACGTGCGGGAACCCGATCGCCCGCGCGATCTCCGCCACGCGCCGCTCGTGCGCCGGATACGCCCAGCCATGGACGAAGGCGATGGCGAGGCTGCGCACGCCGTCGTCGTACGCGTGCAGCAAGGCGGCGCGCACTTGGTGGTCGTCGAGAGGCGTCACGATCGCGCCGTCGGCCGTCACGCGTTCGGCGATCTCGAGGGTGCGCGCGTGCAGTGCCGCCGGCTTCCGAATGTGCCGGGCGAAGATGTCGGGGCGCGCCTGCGTGCCGATCGTCAGCGCGTCGCCAAAACCCTGCGTCACGACGAATGCTACCGGCTCGCCACGCCGTTCGAGCAGGGCGTTGGTGGCGACCGTCGTGCCGACGCGCACGTCCTCCACCGCGTCGAGCGGCGCGCCGTGCTCGCGCAGGATCGCGGCGATGCCGGCCCACGTCGCGTCGTCGTAGCGCGCCGGATCGATCGAGAGCAACTTGCGCGTCAGTCGTTCGCCCCGCGGACCGTGGGCAACGATGTCGGTAAACGTCCCGCCACGGTCCACGGCGAAGCGCCAGCCGGCGGGGTGCGAGGAGACGGACATGGTACGCGATGGTCGCGGCGGCGCGGGCGGAGTGCAAGCGGATTCCCTGCCGCACCTGCGACGTCCCTCCACGCTGCGCGCGAAACGGTGTATCGTCGCCGGCACGATTCGGCGCGCACGGGCGCGCCGCCGCATCGCGCCAGGAGCCCCGCATGTCCGAACGCCCCGCCGAGTACGCCGCGCGCGACACCTCACGCCAGTTCGTCGAGGCGGTCAGCGGCCTCTTTGAATGTCTGGGCCGCGCCATCGTGTGCCTGGATCGCGACTTCCGGGTCGTGCATGCCAGCGATGGCCTCGACGGATTCGCCACCCCGGGCACCAGCGAGGCCATCGTCGGTCGCGACGCCGCGAGCCTCTTCGGCGCCGACCTCTTCGGCGAGCAAGGCCGGATGCGCCGTGCACTGAGCGCCGGCGAACGGCGTGAGGGATGGGGCGCCACGCTGACACTCGACGGCGTGCCGGGTCGACTGTTGTCGATGAGCGCCGCCCCGGTCGGCGGCATCGATTCGCCGCTGTGCGATCCGCGTGTGGCGTACCTGTTGGTCGTCCGCGATGGCAGCGATCCCGGGATCGCCGAAACATCGCCGCTCACCTTCTTCGCCGGCATGGTGGGGCAGTCGCCGGCGATGCTCCGCGTCTTCCACTTGGTACAGAGCCTGAGCGAGAGCGACGCTTCCGTTCTCTTGTCGGGCGAAAGCGGGACCGGGAAGGAGCTAGTCGCGCGGGCGCTTCATCTCACGTCGCCGCGGCGCGCCGGCGCGTTCGTCGCGGTCAACTGCAGCGCGCTGCCGGGCGAGTTGTTCGAATCGGAAGTGTTCGGTCACGTGCGCGGCGCGTTTACGGGCGCGGTGCGGGATCGCGTCGGCCGGTTCGCCATGGCGCAGGGCGGCACGCTGTTCCTCGACGAAGTTGGCGAGTTGTCGGTGTCCCTCCAGGTCAAATTGTTGCGCGTGCTGCAGGAGCGCACCTACGAACGCGTCGGGGACAGCCATTCGCTGACCACCGACGCGCGCATCATCGCCGCCACCAACCGCGATCTGCCGCGCGAGGTGAAGGAAGGTCGGTTCCGCGAGGATCTCTACTACCGGCTCCGCGTGGTGCCGATCGATCTGCCGCCGCTCCGCCATCGCCGGGAGGATGTCGAGCCGTTGGCGCGGCACCTCCTGGCACGGGTGGCGGGCCGTCAAGGACGGGCGGTACTGCTGGCACCGGATGCGGTTCGGGCGTTGCTCGCGTACGCCTGGCCGGGGAACGTGCGTGAATTAGAGAATGCGCTGGAGTACGCCGTGGCGGTGAGTCGCGGACAGACGCTCCACGCCACGGATTTGCCGGAGGAGATCCGGACCGTTCGCCCGGCCCTCGGTGCCGTGACGCCGGACGCGCCGCCGCCGCTGCCGACTCCTGCCGACGATCCGGGTGAACGCGAACGGCTCCGCAACGCGCTGGAGGCCCACCGGTGGAACCGGGCGGCTGCCGCGAAGGCTCTCGGGGTGAGCCGCACCACACTCTGGCGACGTGTCCGCGAGCTCGGTCTCGACGACTAGCCGCGAGTCATTTTGTTTCAAGTGAAACATAGTGTTGCACCGTTATGTTTCACGCACGAACCCTCAATCTCCATGCAATACGATAAAGCGTTGTCAATAATATAGATCGCTCGTGGCACGTGGGCTGCAATCTCCCCGCGCGGGAGGAGCTCCATGACCACTCTTTCGCGGCGGCGGTTTCTACAGGTGTTCGGCGGCGGTGTCGGGCTGGCCGCCGGGGCAGCGGGCTTGCCGAAGTGGACGACCGCCCTGGCAGGCGACCGCGAGGCGGCCGGCGACATCCGCCGCATCCCCACCTACTGCGACATCTGCTTCTGGAAGTGCAACGCCATCGCCACGACGCGCGGCGGACGCCTGTGGAAGATCGAAGGCAACCCGCACGATCCGCTGTCGGGCGGCCGGCTGTGCCCGCGCGGCACCGGTGGGGTCGGCGCCCATTTCGATACCCAGCGCCTGACCTCGCCGCTGATCCGTCGCGCCGACCGCGGCGAAGAGCGATGGGTCGCGGTGACCTGGGACGAAGCGCTGCACCACATCGCCACCAAAATGCAGGCGATCAAGGCGCAGTACGGCCCCGAAGCGATGGCGCTGTTCAGTCACGGCATCGGCGGCAACTTCCTCAAGCACACGATGAAGGCGTACGGCACGCCGAATCTGGCCGCGCCGTCGTACGCGCAGTGTCGCGGTCCGCGCGACGTCGGCTTCGAGCTCACCTTTGGCGAACCGGTGGGATCGCCCGAGCGCACGGACATCCGCAATGCCCGCTGCCTGACACTGATCGGCTCGCACCTCGGCGAGAACATGCACAACTCCCAGGTGCAGGAGTTTGCCGACGCGGTGGGCAGCGGCGCATCACTCATCGTCGTCGACCCGCGCCTGTCGGTGGCCGCGAGCAAGGCAACGCACTATCTGCCGATCAAGCCGGGCACTGACGTCGCGCTGCTTCTCGCGTGGATGCAGGTCCTGGTCAGCGAACAGCTCTACGACCGCGCCTACGTCGACGCCCACGGCTTCGGCTTCGACGCGTTCGCGGCGGAGGTCGCGCCGTACACGCCTGAGTGGGCCTATCCAATCACCGGCATCGCCCCCGACATGATTCGCGAGACCGCGCGCGAGATGGCGCGTCATCGCCCCGCGTCTCTCGTACATCCCGGCCGCCACGCTACGTGGTACGGCGACGACACGCAGCGCAGCCGCGCAATCGCGCTGCTCAACGCCCTGCTCGGCACGTGGGGGCGCAAGGGTGGCTTCTACCAACCGGCCAACATGGACGTGCCGGCGTATCCCTACCCGCCGTACCCGACGTCGACGCGTGGGCGCGCCGACAATCCGGGCCACCGCTTCGCATTCGGCGCGGAGACGATCACCACTGGCCTGCGTCACGCCACCCTCACCGGGGAGCCGTATCCGATCAAGGGCTGGATGGTCTACGCCACGAATCTTCTGCAAGCGATGCCGAACCAAGCGGAGACGATTCGGGCGATCCAGAACCTCGATCTGCTCGTCGTCATCGACGTCGTGCCGAGCGAAATCGCCGGCTGGGCCGATGTCGTGCTCCCCGAGGCCGTGTATCTCGAACGTTACGACGACCTCAACGTCGAAACCTTCCGCGAGCCGTTCGTCGCGCTGCGCCAGCCCGTCGTCGAGCCGCCGGCGCAGCAGAAGCCGAACTGGTGGATCGCGCGGCAGCTCGCGCACGAACTCGGCCTCGGCGCCTTCTACCCGTGGAAGTCGATCGAGGAGTACCTCGACACGCGGTTGCGCGGTGCCGGGCTGTCGCTCGAGACCCTCAAGCAGACGGGCATCGTGCGCGGGCCGCAGCCACCGGTTTACTTCGAGGACGGCGTGACGCCGGAGTTCCCGACGCCGAGCGGCAAGATCGAGTTCTACTCGACGCAATTGCGCGACGCCGGCTTCGACCCGGTGCCGCGCTACACGGCGCACGAGGAGCCGCCCGCCGGCAGCTTCCGCTTGCTGTTCGGCCGCGCGCCGATGCACTCGTTCGGCCGCACGCAGACGAATCCGCTGCTGCGCGACGTCATGGACGAGAACGAGGTGTGGATCAATGAGGATGCCGCGCGACGCCTGGGCCTTCCCGACGGCGCATACGTCCGCCTGCGCAATCAGGACGGCGTGGTGAGCAACCGCGTGCGTGTCAAGGCCACCCAGCGCATCCGCGGCGACTGCGTCTACATGGTGCACGGATTCGGCCACACCGCCCGCGGCATGCGCCCGGAATCGAAGAAGGGCGCGAGCGATTCGGGTCTCGTCACGCGCTACACCACCGACCCGCTGATGGGCGGCAACGGCATGAGCGTCAACTTCGTGACGCTCGATGTGGAGGCATAGGCGATGGCGCGTTTCGGCATGGTGATCGATACGCGACGCTGCGTGGGATGCACCGACTGCGTCGTCGCGTGCAAGACGGAGAACGATGTTCCCGATGGTTTCTGTCGCGACTGGATCGTCACGGAGGCCGCCGGCACCTTCCCGGACACCCGGCTCGAGATTCGCAGCGAGCGCTGCAACCACTGCGACTCGCCGCCGTGCGTCAGCTGCTGCCCGACTGGCGCCAGCCACGTGGAAGAGTACGGCCACGTCGTGCTGGTGACGCACGATGCGTGCATCGGCTGCAAGGCGTGCCTCGCGTCATGTCCGTACGACGCGCGCTTCATCCACCCCAAGGGCTACGCCGACAAGTGCACGTTCTGCCTGCACCGTGTGAAGGACGGCCTCGACCCAGCCTGCGTCGCGGTGTGCCCAACACACTGCATGCATTTCGGCGATCTCGACGACCCGCACAGCGAGGTGAGCCAATTGCTCGCGTCGCGCCCGCACCACGCGCTGCTGCCGGACGCCGGCACCGGTCCGCGCGTGTTCTACCTCACGTAGGGAGAGGCTCATGTTCGAACTCACGACGACACGCGCCAATCACCTCGTCGATCCGGTGGTGCATGTGTGGGCGTGGCAGATTCCGGTCTATCTATTCCTTGGCGGGTTGGTGGCCGGGATGATGATCGTACAGGGCTGGTTCCTGCTCGATCCGCGGCGTCGCACGCGCCAGTCGGTGACCTACGCGCTGCCGATCCTCAGCCTCGGGCTGCTGAGCGCAGGGATGGGAGCGCTCTTTCTCGACCTCGAACACAAGGCGTACGTGTGGCGGCTGTATACGACGTTCCGGCCCAGTTCGCCGATGTCGTGGGGCGCGTGGATTCTGATCGGCGTGTACCCGGTGCTCCTGGCGGCGATGGCACTCCGCATGCCGCACCTGGTGGCGCCGGTGCTGCCGGCGCTGCGACGCCTCGGTGACCGCTGGAACGGGGACGAGGCGGTCGTGCGGCGTATCGCGTTCGCCTGCATCGGACTCGGCGGGGCACTCGGGATCTACACCGGAATCTTGCTCAGCGCATTGAGTGCGCGCCCGGCGTGGAACAGCGCCGTGCTCGGACCGCTGTTCTTGGCCTCGGGACTATCGAGCGCGGCCGCGCTCGTCCATCTGCTCGCCGCCGACGCCGACGAGCGCGAGACGCTGACGCGCGCCGATGCGCGCTTCGTCCTCGGTGAACTCGTGGTGCTGGCGCTCTACTTCATTGGCCTGGCGAGCGCGGCACGTGCGCAGGCCGAGGCGGCGCGCCTGTTCTTCGGGGGGCCGTTCACCGCGGTGTTCTGGGTGGGCGTGGTGGGATGCGGTCTCGTGCTGCCGCTCACACTGCACGCACTCACGGTGACGCGGCGCATGCACCACACGGTGGTCGCGCCACTGTTGGTGCTGGCAGGCGGCCTTCTGCTGCGCGTGGTGATCGTTCAAGCGGGCCAGATCAGTCACTGGCCTCGCGTGTGAGAAGTCGGAGGATCGTTCGATGAGCACTCTGTCTCCCGCCGCGCTCACGGCACCGCCGTCGCACGCCGCGACACGCGATCGCGCGGACGCACAGGCGACGCTGCGCACCGCTGCGCCCTACATGAATCCGTATCTCGCGGGGATCGGACTCGGCGCGGTCCTGCTCGCCGCCTACGTGACGATGGGCCGCGGCCTTGGCGCGTCGGGCGCCATCGGCTCGCTGGTGTCGTGGGCGCTCGGGGGCGTCGCTCCGGAGCACGCGCGCACCAATGAGTTCTTCCGCGGCTACCTCGAAGACGGCGTCGGGCATCCGCTCAAAGCGTGGCTGGTGTTCGAGGTGCTCGGCGTGATCGCCGGCGGGTTCCTCTCGGGCGCCCTCGCCGGACGGCTGGCGCGCGTGGTCGAGAAGGGGCCGCGGATCTCGGTGACCGGCCGGCTCGCGTTTGCCTTCGCCGGCGGCGCGCTCATGGGAATCGGCGCCAAGCTCGCGCGCGGCTGCACCAGCGGCCAGGCGCTCAGTGGCGGCGCCACGCTCAACGCGGGCTCGTGGGCTTTCATGATGATGGTATTCGCCGGCGCGTATCTGCTCGCCGGCGTGATGCGGAGGGAATGGCGATGAACCTGCCACTCTACAAGTTCGGCGCATTCGGCGATGAGGCGTCGCTGCTGGTGGCATTCGTGATCGGCGTGGCGTTCGGGTTCTTCCTCGAGCGCGCGGGCTTCGGCAGTGCGAAGAAGCTGGTGTCGCAGTTCTATCTCAACGACCTCGCCGTCTTCAAGGTCATGTTCACCGCCATCGTCACCGCCATGCTCGGCATCTTCTACCTCGCGTGGATGGGCGTGCTCGATCTGTCGCAGGTCTACCTCACGTCGACGTTCCTGTGGCCGCAGATCGTCGGTGGCCTGGTGCTCGGGTTCGGCTTCGTGATCGGCGGCTACTGTCCGGGCACGTCGATGGTGGCGATGGCCACCGGCCGTATCGACGGCGTGGTCTACGTGCTCGGCGTGATCGCCGGCACGTACGCGGTGGGCGAAGCGTTCCCGCTGCTCAAGTCGTTCTACGAGTCCGGCGCACATGGACGATTGACGTTGCCGGAAGTGTTCCATCTGCCGTACGGCGCGGTGGTCTTCCTCGTCGTGCTGATGGCGCTCGGCGGCTTCGCCGGCGCGGAATGGGTCGAGCGCCGCATGGCGGCGCGTCACACGGAGCGCTGACATGCAGATCGTCTGGACGCGCAATCGCCTCCTGGCTGGTGCCGCCTTCGCGCTCGGTGTCGTCGCGCTCTTCGGTCGGCCAACGCCAGGGCATACGGTGCGCCTCGACACGCAGGAACTCGCGACCATCGTCGCCGACAAGGTCGATCATGTGAGCGCGGTCGAACTCGCCGACTGGATCATCCAGAACAAGAGCGACTATCGCCTCGTCGATGTCCGCACGCCGGACGAGTTCGCCGCCTATCACATCCCGACCGCGGAGAACGTGCCGATCACGCAACTCCCCGACTTCGGACTCGGGCGCACCGAGAAGATCGTGCTGTACTCGGAAGGCGGCATCCACTCGGCGCAGGCGTGGATGTTGTTGCGCGCGGAGAAATACGCCGGCGTGTACATCTTGTTCGGCGGTCTCGATGCGTGGAACGACGAGGTGCTGCACCCCGTGGCGCCCGTCGCCGCGACGCCACAGCAGACGGCGGCGTTCGAACGCGCGGCACAAGTCGCGCGATTCTTCGGTGGCGCGCCGCGCGCGGCCTCCGCACACGACACCACGCTGCTCGCGCTCGCGCCACCTCCCGTCGCCGCCGCACCCAAAGTTGCTGCTCCGAAATCCCCGGCTGGCACCGCCCCCGCGGCCCCGGCCAAGAAGAAGAAGGAAGGATGTTGAGCGGCCGCGACGTCCAGGCCGCGTCCCCGGAGGACTCACGCATGCACTCCCATCGACAGCTCTCGCTCGCACTCGCGGCAGGGCTCCTCGCCGTGGCGTCGATTGCACACGCCACCAATGGTATGTACCTCGCCGCGTACGGTAGTGAGGCGGCGGGACGCGGAGGCGCCAACATCGCCATCGCCGACCGCGCACTCGGGCTCCAGGCGAATCCGGCTGGCATCGCACAATTGCAGGGACAGCACCTCAGCCTCGACGTACAGATGCTCGCGCCACGGCTGCACTACGGTGGCGATCCGTTCGGCAACACGCTCGATGCCAAGCACACGATCTTCGGCATGCCGTCGCTGTCGTACGTGCGCGGTGGCAAAGACACACCGTGGACGTGGGGTTTCGCGCTTCTGAGCCAGGGCGGCATGGGCGCCACATTCGACGGATACCACACGCCGTTCGGCACCACCGACGAGACGTACAGCGAGGTGCGCTTCCTCACCGCGACGCCGACGCTCGCCTACTCGGTGAACGAGGACTTGTCCTTCGGCGTGTCCGGCAATGCCGGCTACTCCGACGTCACGTTCCGCTTCTATCCGCACACCAGCTTCTATAGCGACGCTGGCACCGCCGAGGATCCGAGCGACGACATGGGCTTCTTTGGGGCCAACGTCTCGTCACGCGCCCGCGCGTTCAACTACAGCGGCCGCGCCGGTGCGATGTGGGCGGCGCACCCGCGCGTCCAACTCGGCGCGATCTACCAGACCAAGACGCACGGCGAATACAAGAACGGCACGCTGACGCTCAATGAAACCGCATTGGGACTCGGTATGGTCGACTACGACGCCGTCGTCGAAGGCTTCACGTGGCCCGAGCAGTACGGCGCGGGTGTGCAGCTGCGTCCGGTCGACCGGGTGATCGTCGCCGCCGACGCGCGCCGGTATCTATGGAGCGGGGCGATCCGCACCATCACGGTGCGCGGCTCCAACCCCACGGCGGCCACCCCGGTCACCGACCCGGTGATGCCGTTCGTGTTCGACTGGAGTGACGCGTGGGCGTTCAGCGTCGGCGCCGAAGTGCGGGCGACACCGAACCTCACTCTCCGGGGCGGAGCCAACCTCGGCGACAACCCAGTGCCCGACGCCACCCTCAATCCTCTATTCCCGGCGATCACGACGAGCCATGCCACGCTCGGTGTCGGCTACACGCATCACGGCAGCACGTGGAATCTCGCGCTCGAACGCGCGTTCGAGGCGACGCAGACGAATCTCAACATCGACCAGAACGTCAATCCGTTCGGGCCGGGCGCCACGGTGAGCCACGCGCAGTGGACCGTGTCGCTCGGCATCAGCCGCGCGTTCTCGCGCTAGAGTGGGGGACAGCATGCACACCCGTACGCGACTGGCCCTCGGGCTCGTCCTCGCCGCGGCCGCCTGCTTCGCGGTCGCCAGCGTCGCCAACGAGCGCATCGCGGCCGACACGCGCAAAGACTGCACGGCGTGTCACGACAAGCCGGGCAGCAAGCGCCTCACCGACGCCGGCAAGTACTTCGAAACGCAGAAGACGCTCGACGGATTCGACGCGATCCAGACGTCGTTCGGTCACTGTACGGCGTGCCACGACACCAAGCCAGGGTCGACGAAGCTGACGGCCAAGGGCACGCAGTTCTCGGCGTTCGCCAAGGACATGCCGGCACTCACCGAGTGGATGAAGGCGAATCACCCATCGCCGGCCAAGTAGAGCGCATGCGCGCGCCGGGTTACGCGCTGATGGAACCCGGCGTGGCGTGTCGAGGAGGTGTTCATGTTTCGCGTTTGTGCGATCGCTGCCCTGTTGGCGGGCGCGCTCACGGTGTCACCGGCCGCCGCTGCTCCCGACGCCGCGCAGCCGGTCTTCGTCTCACTGGCCGACTCGCTGCGCGGCACGGTCGACGAACTCGTCGCACCGGTACGCGCGGCGTGCGTGGCACACGGTTTCGAAGTTGTCGCGGTACACGAGGCAACGGCGCCCGGCGGCTGTTCGTCCCACGCGCAGGTCTTCGTGCTGCAGCAGCCGCGTTACACACAGCAGGTGTTGGCGCACGGTCCGCGCGCCGCGTTCGCGGTTCCGGTGCGACTCGTGCTCTTTGACGATGAGGCGGGCGTGCATCTCGCCGCGATCAACCCGCTGTCGCTCGACCGCACGATGGTGGCCGAGTCTGGATTCGAGGACCCCGCGGCCACACTTTTGGCGGATCTGCAAGCCGTGGCGCGCGACGCCGGCCACGGCGCGCGCGCGGCGCGTGGCGGCTTCGGCCAGGTGCGAACGCGCGGCCTCATCGGCCGCACGATGGGCGTGATGGCCGGCGGTCCATTCCTCGACAAAGTGCAGGACGTGACGAGCGAGCCGGGGACCACACAACTGGACCTCGCCCGCGTGGCCGATCGTGTGTGGAAAGGCGTCACGATGCACGCGGGACGCGGCCGCTGGCAAATGCGCGGTGCCTACCGTCTCGATCTGGCGCCGCGCGGCGTGGTGATCATCGGCGTCTCCGGTCCCGCGATGGAGGCGAAGAGCTATGCCATCGTCGGCGCTGGTGGAGATGCGCGCCGCGCGCGGTTCGCCTGTCCGGGGCTCGCCTACGCCGCGGCGTATCCAATCGAAATCGTCGTGTATCTCGAGGGCGGCCGCGTCCACGTTGCCACCGTCGAGGCGATGTATCGCATGAAGATGTACTTCGAGGACGCCGGCAAGATGAAGTTCGCCGCCAACATGACGATGCCCGGCTCGATCGCGGATGAATTGCGCGGATTGATTACCGCGGGTCTCGCGCAGTAGGACACACGGCCGCCCTGCCCGCGTGCTAGCATGCGGATAGGGCGCGCCACTGCGGCTCGTCCATCCGGAGAGTCGACCATGATGCCGCACCTCCCCGGCTCCGCCCCCGACGCAGCGGGCGAGCCATTTGCCGCCGACCTCGTCGCCTACCAGCCCGGCACGGTGGTGAGTCGCACGTTGATCAAGAAGCCGACCGGCACGGTGACGGTGTTCGCCTTCGACGCGGGCGAAGGGTTGAGCGAACATACGGCGCCGTTCGACGCACTCGTCCTGGCGCTGGATGGCGAGGCGGAGATTCCGATCGCCGGCGTCATGCATCGCGTGGCGGCGGGGCAATTGCTGCTGCTCCCCGAAGGCAAGCCGCACGCGGTGAAGGCGGTGACGCCGTTCAAGATGATGCTGATCATGATCCGCGGCGCGGCGGCTCCGACCAGCGGCTAGATCTCGCCGTGATACGCGCGCGCTTCGGCCCATGCCCGATGCGCTGCCACGCGCTTCTCGAGTAGCGCCGCAACGTTGGCCCGCACGCGGTCGCCGTCATACACCGGCGACACCTTGACCGGCGGCACCGCGGCAAGGCGCGTGGCCACGTCGGCGGCGGCCGACCCGAGCGCGGACTCGCACTCGGCGTAAATACCGCCGGGCCCTTCTTCGAGCGGATTGTGCGCGAGCAGAATGCTCCAGAGGTGGCCGATCGTCTCGCCGTCCGCCGGGAGAGCCATCAAGCCCGCGAGAGCCGCGTGATCGGTGCGAATCAAATCTTCGAGCGCGAGACGTTCGCCGTCCCGGCAGCCGCGCGCCGCCGGAAACAACACCTTCTCCTCCATCGCGATGTGATGGAGGAGCGCGGCGCGGAACTCATCGTAGAGCGCGGGATCCGGCGTATCGCCGCTGGCCCGCAGGCGCTGCAACAGCGCCCCCAGCGCGTGGTGATCGGCGATCAGCACATCGGTCGCCCGAACGGTCGTGGTCATGAGGGGACTCCTGTCTCCGGCTAGGCGCCGGCTGCGGCCATCTCCGCGGTGCGGTACACGTAGGCGCCGGGTGCGCGTTCGCGGAGGATGCGCGCGGCGTCGGCGTCGGTCTTGCCGTACACGGTGGTCGCGGCGACGTCCGCGAGCATGCAGCCCGCGGCACGCACCGTCAGGCTGTGCGCGCGCACCAGGCGCGGCGACGCGGTGAACGGGTCGAGGATGTGGTGGTAGCGCCGGCCCTCGTAGTCGAAGTAGCGCATGTAGTCGCCCGAGGTCGCGACCGATTCGTCGCTCACCTCGAACTCCGCGACCAGTCCGTCCGGATCGGTTGGCGACTGCACGCCGACACGCCACGGCTTCCCTTCCGCGTTGTGCCCCATCGCGTAGAGGTCGCCGCCGATGTTCACGAGTCCGTTCTCGACGCCGAACGCGCGCAGCGTCTCGACCGCGCGCTC
Source organism: Candidatus Eiseniibacteriota bacterium (assembly GCA_044229145.1). Lineage (GTDB taxonomy): Bacteria > Eisenbacteria > RBG-16-71-46 > CAZEPH01 > CAZEPH01 > JBKJUD01. The sequence goes on from JBGATO010000006.1 coordinate 12,246, forward strand.
GATGCCGTAGCCCTTGGCGATACCGCCGAGATCGAGCTTGGCGTCGGCGTGCGCGAAGCGGAGCGCCGGCTCGCCGGCGGCGCGCGTCAGCTCCACCGCGTGGTGCAGGCGACGTCCCGCGAGTGGCTCGTACTGTCCAGCGGTCGGGGGCACGCGGCGACTCTTCACGTCCCACAGGTCGATGGCCTTGCCAATGGCGGGGTCGTACGAACCGCCGCTCGCCTCCGCCCACGCCAACGCTTCGCGCACCACCGCGGCGGTTTCGCGCGACACCGGCACTGCGCGCCGCGCGGCGTCCAGATTGGCGCGACCGATGTCGGAGCTGACGGAATAGTTCGTCATCAGACGTTCGACACGTCGCAGCTCGTCGTACGCGGCGTCGATCGCGGCCTGCGCGCGCAGCGGGTCGTGGCTCACCACGCCGAGTTCGGCGACGGTGCCCATGACCGGAACGGTGCGCCGCACCAGACGCACACGGCGCGACGCGAACGGCACGGCCGACACCACGAAGGCGCCCAAGGCGAGCGTGAGGAACTCACGACGGCTCACGCCGTGCTGCGAACTCGACTGCGTCATCTCCGGTCTCCTTTGCCGCCCGCCGGGGCGGTGCCTTCCGACTTGTCACACGATCCGCCGCACGACCCGCATCCGTGGCCGTCGCACGGCTTGTGGCGATACACGATCACGAACGCGGTGCCCAGCACCGCGCAGATCGCCACCCCGAGCACCCCCTGCAACCATCCGGTCATCTGCCTACCCCGCGCTGAAGAGGCCGGCGAAGCCCATGAACGCCAGCGACAGACAGCTGGCGATCAGCATGGTGAGCGCGGTGCCTTTGAGCACCGCGGGCGTGTCGGCCAGTTCGAGGTCTTCGCGAATCGACGCCATCAGCACGAGCGCAAGGGTCAGCCCGAGTCCAGCGCCGAGCGCGAAGACGATGCCTTCCACCAATCCATACCCACGCGACGTTTGGAACAGCGCCAGCGCGAGCACCGCGCAATTGGTGGTGATGAGGGGCAGGTAGATCCCGAGTTCGCGGAACAGCGTCGGGCTCACCTTCTTGATCACCATCTCGACGAACTGGACGGTCGACGCGATCACCACGATGAACGCGATGAGCCGCAGATACGGCACCGTCGAGAGCAGGAAGCGATTGAGGAACCACGTGCAAATCGCCGTGATCACCAGCGTGAAGGTGTCGGCGGCGCCAAGACGGATCGCGGTGTCGACGCGCTTCGACACGCCCATGAACGCGCACAGGCCGAGAAACATCATGAAGGTGAAATTGTTCACCAACAGCGACGAGATGAAGATCCACGCGAGGTTGTGATTGCTCATCACGCGACCCTTTCCGTCACGGCCGCCGTCTGCTTCGCGGCCTTCCGCTGCGCCCGCCACACGATCAGCATCATGAAGAAGCCGAGCGTCAGGAAGCCTCCGGGCGGCAGCACCATGATGACCCACGGCTCGTAGTGCGGTCCGAACACCGAGAAGCCGAGGAAGGTGCCGTTGCCAATCACCTCGCGCAACGTGCCCATCGCCAGCAACACACCCGTGAAGCCGATGCCGTTACCGAGCGCGTCGAGCGTCGAGCGCCACACCGTGTTCTTCGACGCGAACGCCTCGGCGCGGCCGAGCAGGATGCAGTTCACGACGATCAGCGGCACGAACGGCCCGAGCGACTTCGAGACCGCCGGCAACAGCGCGGCGATCGTCATGTCGGCCACCGTCACGAACGTGGCGATGATCACCACGTAGGTGCCGATGCGCACCTCGTTCGGCACCACCTTACGGACTGCGGCCACCATCGCGCTCGAGGCCACCAGACAGAACAGCGTGGCGATGCCCATCGTGATGCAATTGGCGACGGTATTCGTGACGGCCAGCGTCGGGCACAGCCCGAGCACCTGCACCAGCACCGGATTCTCTACCCACATGCAGCGCAGGAAGTCGTCGCGTGCGGTGGATTCGCTCATCGGGTCCCCTTGTCGTCGGCGGCCGCCGGATGCGACGCCATGTAGGCCTGGAGCAGCGGCTGGTCCTTCTCCACCGCACCGTTGATGATGCGGATGACGGCGCGCGAGCTGATCGTCGCGCCGGTGATCATGTCGACCTTGTGCTTGTCACCGCCGTGATCGACACCGCCCTTGACGCCGGCGATCGGCGCCAGCGCGCCGACGAAACCGTCGATGAAGCGGCGGTCCTTCATGATCTTGTCGCCGAGCCCGGGCGTCTCCTTGCTCGAGAGCACCTTCATGCCCATCACACTCTGCGCCGTCGGGTCGTAGCCGAAGATCAGCTGGATGTCGTCTTGGAATCCCGGCGCGGTCGACACGATGGCGAATCCAGCGCGCTGACCGGCCGCATCGTAGCCGGCGTAGATGTGGTCGACCTTCTTCTCGTCGACGCCGGCCGGCAGCTTCTCGACCAGCGCGTTGTTGTAGAGCAACAGCGTGTCGAAGCGCTTGGCGTCCTTGAGCACTTCATAGATCGCGGCGCGGGTCTCCGCGGCATGCTGACGCTCGATCGACGGAAGCGTCCAGGTGTAGACGAGCACCATCAACAGGCCGGCGAGGCCGCTCGACATGCCGAGAACGAGGATCAAGCGCCACGCCGGCACGCCGACGTGTGCGGGCGCCTGCGCCGGAGCGGCGGCATCGTGGGGCGGGGTCATGACGACTTCTCCGCGAGGCGGGCCGCGCCGAACACGCGCGGTTGCGTCGCCCGGTTGATGAACGGCACCAAGACATTCATGAGCAGGATCGCGTACATCACACCTTCGGGCAGACCGCCCCAGATGCGGATCAGCACCACCAGCACGCCGATGCCAGCGCCGAAGATCCACGCGCCGCGATGCGATACCGGCGAAGTCACCGGATCCGTCGCCATGTAGACGGCGCCGAGCATGAGACCGCCCGAAAACAGCATGAATCCCGCACCCGGATACCGCTGCGGGTCGATGGTGTGCAGGATGGTGGCGAACACGGCGACGGTGGCCAGCAAGCTGGCCGGCGTGCGCCACGACATCATCTTCTTCCACACCAGGAACGCGCCGCACGCGAGGATGACCAGCCCGCCGGTCTCGCCCACCGAACCGCCGGTGTTGCCGATCATCAGGTTGAGCAGCGGCGTCGGCAGGTGCTCGAACTTGGCGAGGCCGAGCGGCGTCGCCGAGGTCACGATGTCGGCGGTGTGCGGGTGGAGGAACGGCCACGCGAAGTTGTCGCCACGGAGCTGGAACCACGAACCCGGCGTCTTGGGCCAGGTGGTGATCGCCACCGGGAACGCCGCCTGGAGGAACGCGCGACCGAGCATCGCCGGATTGAAGATGTTGTAGCCGAGCCCGCCGAAGATCAGCTTGCCGAGCAGGATGCCGAACACGCCGCCGAGAAACGCCATCCACATCGGGAAGCCGGGCGGCAGCGACAATCCGAGCAGCAGCCCGGTGATCACCGCGGATCCGTCCGCCAGCATGCGCCAGCCCTTGAACACGCCTTCGCAGACACAGGCGCCGGCGGTGCCGGCGAGCGCCACGAACAGCGCGCTCGGTCCGAAGAAGTACATGCCGGTGAGCAGCACGGGCACCAAGCTCCACACCACCGTCCACATCACCTTCGGCAGCGTCACCTGGCTGGCCAGGTGCGGCGACGCGGTGAGTAGGAATCGTTGCTCGCTCATACCGCGATCGCCTCCTTCGGGGCCGGCGCGTCGACATCGGCGGCGGGTGCGCCGTCGGCCACCACCGGCGGCGCCGGGGCCGCCGTGGTCGCCTGCTTGCGCAGCATCATCTTGCTCAACTGAAACATCTGCGCGAGCGGGATGTTCGACGGACACACGTACGAACAGCAGCCGCACAACATGCAGTCACTCAGGTGCATCGCCGCCATGTCCTCGTAGCGCCGCACGCGCGCCAAGCGGCCGAGATGCGACGGGTTGAGGAACACCGGACACGCATCGAGGCAGCGTCCGCAGCGAATGCACGGATACACCTCGGGACGCCGGCACTCGTCGTCGGTCAGCACCAACACGCCGGTGGTGCCCTTGGTGATCGGGGTGTCGAGGCTGCCCTGTGCGATGCCCATCATCGGCCCGCCGAATACCACCTCGCGCGCCTTGGGCGCGAGGCCGCCGCAGAAGGCGAAGACGTCGCGCAGCATCACGCCGACCGGAATGATCAAGTTAGACGGCTTGGCGATGCCGTGTCCCGTCACCGTGACGATGCGCTCGATGAGCGGCAGTCCGGTATCGAACACTTCTGCCACCGCGGCGAGCGACGCGACGTTCTGCACCAGCACGCCGACCGACGACGGCAACTTGCCGCTGGGCACCGCACGCCCCGTCACCACCTCGATCAGCATCTTCTCCGCGCCCTGCGGATACTTCACCGTGAGCGGCAGGATGGTGACGTCGATGTCGGACGGCTTGGTGCGTTCCATCGCGGCGATCGCGTCGGGCTTGTTGCGCTCGATGCCGACGATCACCTTGGCGATGCCGAGGCAGCGCATGGCGATGCGGATGCCTTCGTGCACGCGCTCCGGCTGCTCGACCATCACGCGGTGGTCGGTGGTGAGGTACGGCTCGCACTCGCAGCCGTTGACGATCAGGGTGTCGATCGTCGCGTCCTTCGGCGGAATCAGCTTGACGTGCGTCGGGAACGCGGCGCCGCCAAGGCCGACCACGCCCGCGTCCTGCACCGCCTGCACGATCTGCTCGGGCGAGAGGTCGCGCCAATCCGGCACCATGCGCGGCCGCGGCAGCTGTCCCGAGAAGCGCTCGACGTCGATGCGGATCGCGAGTTCCGCCGCGCCCATCGGGTGCGGCCAGTACTCGATGGCCGCCACCGTGCCAGTCGCCGACGCATGCACCGGCGCCGAGATGAAGCCGTCGGCCTTGGCGAGCAGGTCGCCGCGTTCGACGCGGTCGCCCGCCTTGACCAGCGGAATCGCCGGCTTGCCGGTGTGCTGCCGCAGCGGCAGCACCACCTGATCGGGGAACGGCATACGGCGTGTCGCCACCGCGGCCGTGAGGTCTTTCAGCTCCGGCGGATGGACGCCGTGCTGGAATGTCGTCCGCGTCATGCTATTGGAACCGCTCGGCGCGCTTCACCCACTTGTCGAGATCCTTCTCCTTCGGATTCCGCGGCGTGCCGGGGTGGATGATGCTCACCGGACACTTCTCCGCCGCGAGCACCAACTGCTGGAACGTCCCGGCACTCGCATCCTTCACGTAGGCCTGCTTCTTTGCGTTGTACGAGAACAGCTTGCCATTGAGGTTCGTGCACTCGTTGCAGGTGGTGCAGCGCGCCGACTCGATGTACGCCTCGAGTCCGCCTTCGTCCTCGGCTTCCGCCACCGCGGTGGCAGCGGGCGCCGGTGCGGCGGCGGCCGGTGTGGCGGCGGCGGGCGCCGCGGCGGCCGTCGCGGCTGGTGCCGGCGCCGCCGCGGGCGCCACCGGCGGCAGCGCCGACGGAGCCGGCAACGACTTCAGCAGATCGGTCACCGTGCCGCCGTTACCCGCCATGCCCATGAGACCTTCGGCGAGACGGCGCGCGATCACCTGCGGATAGCGCGTCTTGAGGTCGGTGAGCTTCGCCTCGTACTCATCGCGCAGCGCCTGCATCTTGAGTTCGAACTCGCTCTCCACCATGCCGGCGACGGTGTCGCGCACCGCGTCGGGCACGTCGAGGCCGGCGATCTCGCGCAGCGTGTGCCAGTAGTCGAGGCGCTCTTCGGCCAGCATCACGATCTCCGGCGCCACCGCCACACGGCCAAGCCGGCGCGTGTCGTCGAGGACGTAGATGAATGGCGTCTTCCCGTCGCGCTCGTCACGCGGCAGGGCGACGAACTCGCCGAACGGCACCATGTCGTCGTTCCAGTCGTCGCGCTTGACGCGGCGGAAGTGCTTGCTGAAACGCGTCTCGGTGGCGGCCCAGTCGGCGGTGGTGAGCGGCAGCGTCATCGTCTGCTCGGCACCCGCGTCGTCGACGTACGTGAGGTCGTACGTCGGCCACGTCTCGTCGAGCATCGGGTTGCCGTCCAAGTGCAGACGGTCGGCCATCGTCGGGCCGCCGGACGGGTCGTAGACCAAGAACGGCACCGCGCGCGACTCGAGAGCCAGCTTCGCGGCGTGCGCCGAGGCGTCGTCGGCGAGTCCGTGCTCCGGCGGACACGGCGTGTGGATGATGAACACCGCCGGGTGGTGCGACTGCAGACCGCGCAGAACGCCATTGAGCAAGTGCGACGGCGATGCCTGCGACGACTGCACCACGAACGCGGTGCGGTGCGCCATCGCCAGGAACCCGAGCTCCTTGCGCATCTCCTGCTTGCCGTGCTGGTCGCGGCCGTAGGTCGCCATGTCGGAGATTTCGCCGAGGAAGCCGGACGTGCATGCCTGACCGCCGGTGTTCGAGTACACCTGCGTGTCGAGCACGATCACGCGGATCGGCTTGTCCGAAGCCAGCAAACGCGACAGGTTCTGGAAGCCGATGTCGAACATTGCGCCGTCGCCGCCCACCGCGAAGATCGGCGGACAGAGCTGGAACTCGGCGTCGGAGAACTCCTTCCAGTCGAAGTGCTGGAAGAAGCGGTCGTGCACCGACGGATCGTAGGCGTCTTCGAGTTCGAGCTCCGCGCGGCGGATGAGCGCGAAGCCGTCCGCCATCTTGCGCATGTGCCCTTCGAACAGACCGATCGCCACCGAGGGCGAATCCTGGAACAGGTGATTCACCCACGGGAACGGATACGGATTGAGCGGGAAGGTGCTCGCCCATACCGACGAACAGCCGGTGGAGTTCGCCATCGCCATCTGCGCGCGACCGTGACCGCCCGGGCCCTCGGTGTAGCGCCACAGCAAGTCCTTGAGGCCGTGCACGAGGTCGGTAAGGCGTTCGAGTTTCTGCTTCTTCTCGTCGCTGAGCGGCACCGCGACGCTGCCACCGCGCGCATGCGCCGCCGAGTCGAGGTCGGCGTCTGCCACCAGCAGCTCGCGCGCCTGGTGATCGAGCTTGCCGATCAACGCGTCGAGATTCTGCACGTGCCGGGCGACGCGCGGACCCATCAGCGCGTTGACCGCACTCAGCACCAAGTGGATGCCCGTCTTCTCGCCACAGCCCATGCACGCGCCGTCGCCGCCGGCCATCGACATGTAGTTTTGCTTCTTGAGCAGGAGCGACGACAGCACGCCGATGCCTTCGTTGATGTCGAAGACGTTGATGTAGTCGTCCGGCGTCTCCGGCAGCTTCTGCCAGATCTGGAAGCCGCGGCGCAGCGACGCCACCTTCGCGTCGTCCTGCTTCACCGTCACCAGCGCCTTCTCCGGGCACACCTCGACACACAGGTTGCAGCCCTTGCAGGTGTACGGGTTGATGAGGATGTTGAGCAGCGCGCCGTTGCCCTTCGTCTTGCCTTCGGGCACGTCGAAGAACGGCTGCGTCTTGGCCAGCGGCATGTCGCGCAGCACGGTGAGCACGCGCGCGAACTCGGCGTCGAGTTGCGCCTTGCGCTCGTTGTCCGCGTCGAGCTTGGCGACCACCGGCGCGTACGCCGCCGCCACCGTGTCGGCGAAGGTGACGAACGCGTCGCCGCCGAGCATCTGCTTGCGCACCTCGCGGCCAAGGTTCTTGGCGATCTGCCGCACCTTGTCCACCGCGCCGCCGTCCGCTTCCGCGATGTCGAATGCGGCGCGCAGCGCGTCATCGATCTGCGTCACGATCGCCGGGATCGCCGAGTCCGGACACTGCACCCAGCACTGCCCGCAGCCGGTGCACTTCGACGCCACGAAATCCGGCACCTCGAAGCGGATATCGGTCATGTCGCGGAACGAACTGGTCGACGCCGGAATCGTGCTGAGGGCGACGAACGGGTCGGCGAGCGGATCCTGTCCGACCTTCGACGGGAAGCACACGGTCTCCCAGAAGCGGCCTGGGTCCGCGAGGCCCGCCTCGACGTGCGACCCGGCGACCAGCGCCGGCACGCCCGCCGCGCCCTTGCGCTCGGCCGGCGCGTCGGTGAGCGTCGCGACGTCGAGTTCGCGCACCTCGTCGTAGCCGCGGCGGATCACCCGCACGTTGTCCTCGACGATGCGGTCGCCGAGCTTGCCGAACTTCTTGACCTGCTGCGCGCGAATGCCCTCGAACAACTTCGCCTCGTCGAGCCCGGCATCCTTGGCGAGCGTGGTGGCGCGGAAGAAGGCGCCCATGAACGCCGCGCCCTGCATGCGGTAGCGCAGGTCTTGCGACGTCGCTTCCTCACCGGCGATCTTGAACGCGTCGAGCGAGAACACGCGGATCTTGCGGTCGCGAATGACGCGGCGCGCGTCGGCCGGCAGCGTGTTCCACAGATCCTGCGGCGACAGTCCACTCTGGATCACGAACGCCCCCCCGCTGGCCAAGCCGGCCAGCGGATCGCTGTGCCGGAACACGTTGGCGTCCGGCGACAGCACGACGTTCACGTGCTTGAGTTCGCAGTTCAGCCGAATCGGCTCCTTGGCGAACACCGCGTAGAACGTCGTCGGCTGGCCCTTCTTCTCCGAGCCGTACTTGGGATTGGCCTTCACGTGCAGACCGCACAACTCGAACACGGTCATCGTCACGTTCTTGCCCATGGTGATCGCGCCCCACCCGCCGACCGAGTGGATGCGCAGCGCCGTCGCGCTGTCCGGCAGCAAGTTGATGTCGCCCGCGGTCGCCAGCGACAGCTCCGGCAGGTGCGGGTACGACTCGAGCAACTGCTCCTGCCAGATCTGCATCTTGGGCAGCTTGGTGCCCTGACGCACGAAGTCGATGCCGAGGTAGAACTGCCGGCGCTGCGCGCCGCCGTCGAGGATGTTCTCGACCGCCGCGATGAGGTCGCCCGGCTGCAGGTCGCGCGAGCCGAGACCGAAGCAGCCGCTGAAGAAGTCCGGCACGTCCTGCGGCGCCAACGGCGTCACGCCGGCGTGCGGCACCGAGGCCTTGGCGCGGCCGTTCTCGACACCCTTGCCCATCGCCGCGCGAATCTCGCGCAAGAGCGGCGCGTCCACCGCGAGCGGCTGGTCGACGCGCTCGAGCACCACCACCGCCTTCTTGCCCTTGAGCAAAGCGGTGATGCAGTCGGCCGGGAACGGACGGAACATCGACACGTTCAACACGCCGACCTTGAGCTTGCGTTCCTTGCGCAGGTAATCGGCAACCGCCTCGGCGTTCGGGATCAACGATCCTTGGCCGGCGATCACGTAGTCGGCGTCATCCAGCTTGTAGCCGGAGGCGCGCGCGTAGCGGCGGCCGGTGAGCGCCGCGAACTCCTCGAACGCGCGGTCCGCGAGCGGCTGCACGTGGTCGAAGTAGAACGGCCGCTGCGCGGCGACGCCCTGCTGGTAGCTGTCCTGGTTCTGCACCACGCCAACCATCGCCGGGTAGTCGAGGTTCATCAGCTCGGGCACGCGGCGCCGCGTCTCGCCGAACACCATCCGCTGCGCCGGCGTCGGCGAGTCGATGATGTCACTCGGCTCGCCGAGGTACGCCTTCACCAACTCACGCTCCGGCACCACCGCCGACTCGATGACGTGCGACGTCAAGAAGCCGTCCTGCGCGCTGATGCCCGGATTCAGCGAGAGCTCCGCGATGCGGTGCGCGATCAGCGTAAAGTCGGCCGCTTCCTGCACGTTCTTGGCGAAGATCTGGAAGAAGCCGGTGTCGTCGACGGCGTGGTAGTCGTCGTGCCCGCAGTGCACGTTGAGACCTTGCTTGGTGATCGCGCGCGCCGCGACGTTGAGCACGTAGGTGAGCCGCTTGCCGACCGCCGGGTAGAGCGACTCGTGCATGTAGGCGATACCCTGGCCGCTCGAGAAGTTGGTCGCCCGCAATCCCATCATGCTGAGGCCCGCGGTCACCGCCGCCGCCGCGTGCTCGCCTTCCGGCTCGAAGAAGATCAGCCGGCGGTTGAACGCATTCGGCACACCGGCGCCGACCGCCGCCGCCCATCCCTCGCCCATCTGCGTCGATGGCGTGATCGGGTAGGCACCGGCGGCCTCGCTGGCCGCGGTTTCCGACAGAACGACCGCCGCGCTGCCGTCCAGTGCGTCCGGCATTCCGGGGAACTGCGGCGTCGTGGGGGTCGTGGGGGTTGCTGTCCCAAGCTTCATGACCACACTCCGTTTCTGGGCTTGCGGCGCTTCGGAACTACACGGCCATCGCGGCGGGTCGCGGCGCCGCGGGCTGCGAGGTGGTGGGGGCGAACTGCGTGCCCTCCACCCAGACGATTGCGTTGGTCGGGCAGCGCTGCGTCGCCGCGGCGCTCGCCAACGCGGCGAGCTGGCCGTTGACGACCGGCAGGTTGCCCTTCATCGCCACCACGCCGGTTTCGGCGTCGAGCGCGCAGCGGCCGCACGCGTTGCAGGCGACGCGGCAGAGCGCGGTCGCCGCCTCGCCGGCGAGCAGGCTGCGGCACTGCACCAGGAGCTTCTCGCGCAGCGACTGGAGGACGAAGAGATCCTTCGGGCACGCCGTCACGCAGTCGCCGCACGACGTGCATTTCTCGATGTCGACCACCGGCAGTCCGGCCGCGTTCATGACGATCGCGTCGAACGTGCAGGCGCGGGCGCAATCGGCGAGGCCGATGCAGCCCCACGTGCAACCCTTGCCGCCCGACTGCACCGAGGCGGCGGCGGCACACGTCTCGATGCCGTAGTAGTCGGCCTGCTGCACCGCGACATCGGTGCCGCCGGCGCACAGCAGACGCGCCACACGCTTGTCCGCGGTGCCGGCATCGACGCCGAGGAAGTCGGCGATCGCCGCGTGCGTGTCGCTATTCGACACCGTGCACCCGGAGGGCTTGATGCGTCCGGCGACGACGTTCTCGGCGAACTGACGGCAGCCGGCGAGACCGCAGGCACCGCAGTTCACGTTCGGCAACATCCCGGCCACGACGTCGAGCCGCGGGTCTTCCCACACGTACAGCTTGGTGTGCGCGAAGGCGAGCACGCTGGCGAAGAACACACCGAGCCCGCCCAGGATCGCCACCGCCTGCAGGATCGTGCTGGTCTGCATGGCTTATTCGAGCTCCGACGCGTCGACGAGGCTGAGGATCCACGAGGCGAGGTGATCGACCTTGGGATCGCTGGCCGGCGCCGGCGTGCTGCCGTTGAGGGCGGACTTCGCGGCGGCTGGTGTCGCGGCCGGTGTCGCCGGCGCGGCCGGCGCGGGTGCCACCGCCGGCGCGGCCACATCGACCAGCGCGAGCGCTTGCAACTGCCGCAACTCGTCGAGCTGACGTTCGGGCGACAAGCCGCCCCGCGTCTGCGCGATGCGGCCCTGCGGCACGAACGCGATGTCGAGCCGCTTGGCCGGCGTCTCGCCCGCCGCCGGGTCATGCACGAAGTGCGCGGCGTTCTCCGACACCCACGCCACCACCGCCGGCCCGGCGAACGCGGCGAACCGCGCGAAGCAGGCGCCGTCCGGCGTCTGCGCCACGAACGTCCCCGGCGTGATCAGGCGCACCAGCGCAGCCGGCGCGCATTCGCCGCGCACCACCAGCACCAGCTTTTGCCGGCCGTCGAGGAACTCGGCGAGATCACCCGCGCGCACGTCGGCGCCCTCGACGTCGATGACCAACGGCGGCGCGACCTGACGCTCCGCCGTCGACCACGTCTCCGGCGGGCAGGCGCGCAACAGCGCCGCCTCGATCGCCTGATCGCCTTGGTGTTGGCGTTCGAGGCGCACCACGCGCGCCGCGCCGAACGCCCGCCCGAACTCGCCGAGCGCCGCGTTCACCGCGTCGCGCATCCGGCCGCCCGACGGCACGCGCACCACGAAGGCCTCGCGGGTGGATTCGGCCACCGTGCGCAGCACGCGCAGCGCGTCACCGATGCGCAGCTCCGCCGCCACATCGATGGTGTCCGTGTGCCCCGCGAGCTGGGCAAAGCGCTCGGCGTCGACGTGCGCGGTGGCGAACACGCCGAGCTCGAGCCGCGCACGTCCGCCGTCGTTCATCTGCGAGGAGGCGTGGCTGGCCAGATAGCCACGCACCGCCTCCGCGGTCTCCGCGACCGCGGAGTGATACGCGTTGAGGGCGCCCGACACTGCGTCGAGCGCGGCGGCGATGCGGTCGTCAGACGGCATAGCGATCCAGCTCCCGTGCCAGCAAGGTGAGTTTCTCCTCCGCGGTATGCACCGGGAGATGACGGATCTCGTCGTAGCGTGCCGCGGTGTCGCTGCGGTAGAACACGCCGACGCGGAACTTGTCGAAGTCCTCGGCCATCGCGCGTGCCGCGGCGAGGTCGGTAGGATCGTGTTCGACGCGGTTCTTGTAGACGGAGGCAAGCTCCTCCGCCATCACGCCGCGCGGGTGCACCAGCATCTCGATTTGCCGCACGTCCTTGATCGCCCCGTCGAACATGCCGGGCAGATACGCCGGGCAGCGCTGCACGATGCGCACGAACGACAAGCCATCGTGGTGGTACGCCGCGCGCACCGTCTCGTAGAGGTGATCCGGAATCCACTCCACCGTCTGCGCGACATAGGACACGTTGGTGACGCCGAGCGCCACGCTGAGCGGATTGAGCGGCGGCAGGTACGGCCCGTGCAGCGCGGTGTTGCTCGCCACGCCCATCGGCGTGGTCGGCGACATCTGCTTCTTGGTCAGGCCGTAGATACCGTTGTCGAGCAGCAGCACCACCATCTTCAGGTTGTAGCGCAGCCCGTGCAGCCAGTGCCCGGCGCCGATCGAGGTGCAGTCACCGTCGCCCATCACCACGAACACGTTGAGGTCGGGGCGCTGCAACTTGACGCCGGTGGCGATCGGCAGCGCGCGGCCATGCAGGCCATGGAAGCCGTAGGTGTTCATGTAGTGCGGGAAGCGGCTCGAGCAGCCGATGCCGGAAACGAAGACCGTTTGCTCCGGCACGAGTTGCTCGTCGGCGAGCACGCGTTGGACGGCGGTAAGCACCGAGTGATCGCCACAACCGGGACACCAGCGCGCCAAAGCGCCGGCGTAGTCTTCCATCTCGAAGAAATCGTGATCGTCTTCGAGCGAGCAGTCGAGCAGGGTGCGCGGCGCGGAGGACATGCGCGACTCCTTCCTAGCGGGTGGCGGCCGGCTGCGGATAACGCGCCCGCAGCGCCTGAGCGATGTGACCGGGACGCAGCGGCTCGCCGTAGACGCGCGTCCAGCAGTCGACGTCGACGAGCGTGTGCGCGCGCAGCAGCCACGCGAGTTGTCCGAGCCGGCGGTTCTCCGGCGTGATGTACGGCGCGTCCGGTTCGTCGCTGTAGTTGATCTCCACCGTCATCACCTTGGTGAAGCGGGCGAAGATCTCCTTGAGGCCCGGCTCCATCGGCGACAGGAAGCGCAAGTGGAGCGACGACACGCGCAGACCGTCGGCGCGCAACCGCGCCACCGCCTCTTCGATCGCGCCCTTCGTGCTGCCCCAGCCGACGACGAGCAGATCGCCGCTCGGGTCGCCGTTGACCACCGGCGGCTTGAGCGTGTGCTGCAGCACCGCGAGCTTGCGGCTGCGCATGGTGCAGCCGAGTTGGTGCATGTCGGGGTCGTACGCAACCTTGCTGCGCTGGTCGTGCGAGAGGCCGGTGACCGTATGCATGCCACCCGGCTGTCCCGGCAGGATGCGGCGCGACAGGCCGGTCTTGTCGTCCCACTCGAAGGCGCGCTTGCCCTCGGCCGGCTCGCTGGTGTCGATCGGCGCCGCTTGCCAGTGCGCGTCGAGGTCGGGGCGCGGCCACGGCTGCACGCCGGTGGCGAGGTTGGCGTCCGACAACACGTGCACCACCATGCGGAAGGATTCCGCGATGTAGCGCGCCGTGGTCATGACGTGGAAGCACTCTTCGATGGTGGCCGGCGCGATGACCACGTGCGGTGCGTCGCCCGGCTGTCCATAGAGCACCGCGAGCAGGTCCGACTGCTCGACCTTGGTCGGCAATCCGGTGGACGGACCGCCGCGCTGCACGTCGACGATGACCAGCGGCACTTCGGTCATCACCGCGAGGCCGGTGGCTTCCGTCTTGAGCGCGAGGCCCGGGCCCGACGTCACCGTGAATGCCACCTTGCCGGCGTACGACGCGCCCACCGCGACGTTGATCGCGGCGATCTCGTCCTCGGCCTGGTGCAGCGTGCCGCCGAACTTCTCGAACACTTCGGCGAGGTAGTGCGACACCGAGGTGGCCGGAGTGATCGGATACATCGCGCACATGTCCAGGCCGGCCGCGATGGCACCCATGCCGATCGCTTCGTTGCCGTTCATCACCACCATCGGGCGCTGCGACGGCGTCGCGGTGACCTGGATGCGGAAGTCGAGGTTCTCCGACGCCCAGCGCGCGCCGAGCTCGAGCAGCGCGACGTTCTGCTCGTAGACCGCCGGCGCCTTCTTGCGGAACTCGTGGGCGATTTGATCGCGGGCGCGGTCGAGATCGCGGCCGAAGATCCAGCACAACATCCCGAGCGCGAACATGTTCTTCCCGCGCCGCGGATTTTCCATGAGCGTGAGGCACTGCTCCTGCATCGGCACGCGCACGATGCGGTACGGGTGTCCCGCCAATTCCTGCATGGCGGCGTCCCACTGCGCGCGGATCGCCTCGTTGGGGTCACTCGCCCACTGCTCTTCGAGGAGGATGATGGCGTCTTCGGCAAGTGTCTTGGTGCGCACGCGGCCGAGCAGCGCCTGCTCGTTGAACGCGACGATCAGGTTCGTCTCGTCGCCCCAGTTGGTGACCGCCTTCTCGCCGATGCGGATGCGGTTCCCCGAGGCGCCGGCCGGCGTACGCGGCGGCGGCTGCACCTCGGCGGGGATGATCTCCACCGTCCACACGCCGTTGCCCATCTTGGCGGAGACGGCGCCGAAGATCTGTCCGCACTTCTGCGCGCCTTCGCCGGAGTCGGACACGATTTCGATCACGTACTCGTGCCGGCGCAGGATTTCCGGGTCGCGGGATCCGGAAGCCACGCCCGCCGGTGCCGGAGCGCCGGAAGGCTGAGGGCTGGTCGTCATGCTGGATCGTCCTCTCGTCGAGATGCGACTACATGAGGTACCGCAGGTACACGTAGACGGTGCAGATGGCGATGTTGAGCACCATCAGCGGGAACGCGACCTTCATGTAGGGCACGAACTTGATCGGGTGCCCTTCGCGCTCCGCGATGCCGGCCACCACCAGGTTGGCGCTGGCGCCGATCAGCGTGCCGTTACCACCCAAGCACGCGCCGAGCGACAAGCACCACCACAGCGGCATCAGCTTCTCGGGACCGCCAAAGGTCGACGCCATCGTCTTGATGAGCGGGATCATCGCCGCCACGAACGGGATGTTGTCGATGAACGCCGACAACACGGCTGACGCCCACAGGATCGCCATCGCGGTGATGTTGAGGTCACCGTGGGTGGCGGCGAGGAGCTTCTGCGCCAAGATGCCGAGCAGGCCGGCCTGCTCCACACCGGCGACGACGATGAACAAGCCGAGGAAGAACATGAGGGTGACCCACTCGACCTCGGTGAATGCGCGGTGCACCTCGGAGGACTGCTCCTCCGACGGCTTGCCGAGGTTGTCGAGCAGGAGCAACAGCGCGGCGCCGAACATCGCGATGGTCGCCGGCTCGAGGTGAATCTTGCGCGCGAAGACGAAGCAGCCGATGACGACCGCGAGCACCGCGAGAGCTTGCTTGAGCAAGCGCGGGTCCTTGATCGCCTCGTGCTCGGCGAGGTTCATCACCCGCTGCCGGTCTTCCGGCGCCGCGTGGAATTCCTTGCGCCACAGGAAGCGAATCGGCACGAGGGTGGCAAGGAGCACCACGGCGCACACGGGTGCCAAGTTCACCACGAACTCATTGAAGGTGATACCGACACCCGAGCCGATCATGATGTTCGGCGGATCGCCGATCAGCGTCGCCGTGCCGCCGATGTTCGAACTGAAGATCACCGCCACCAGATACGGATACGGCTTCACCCGCAGATCCTGCGTGATCAGCAGCGTCACCGGCAGCGTCAGTAACACCGTCGTCACATTGTCGAGGAACGCCGAGAACACCGCCGTCACCAGCGACATCATCACCAGCACGCGCCACGGCTCCGCCTTCACCAGCTTCGCCGCCCAGATCGCCACGTACTGGAACACCCCGGAGCGCCGCGTGATCGCGACGATGATCATCATCCCCGCCAGCAGCCCGATGGTGTTGAAGTCGATCCCGCGAATCGCCGCTTCTTGCGTCAACACGCCCGCCAGGATCATCACCCCGGCGCCCAGCAACCCGACGATGGCGCGGTTGATCTTGTCGCTCATCACCACGATGTAGGTGAGCACGAACAGCGGGGTGGCCACCCATAGGGCGTTCCACCCGAACACGACGTGTGAGGCCGCTGCCTCCGGATTCATTCTCAGGTTCTCCGTCGCGGACACCGAGTCCGGTCTCTCCGGCCGCGCGCCAGCACGGCAGAGATGTGCGAGGGGTACGCGGCGAATCGTTGTCCCGCATCGTGGGACTGTCAATCTGCGACGGGGGTCTACACCGATGGGCAACTAAAGGCTACGTGTGCATACTCCGCCAGCGACTGCGCGCCGCCAATGCGTTGCGCGCGTTCATTCTGGCAGCGACACGCCGGCGCAGCACAGAGCTGACGCCGGCGTGGATCCGACTGGTGAGCGCCGCTCACTTGCTACCATTGGAGAGTGCCGATAGCGCTCGCCAATGCGTCGCCGGCGCCGTCTACAGGTAGCGCAGGTAGATATACGCGGTACAGATCACGATGCTGAGCAGCATCATCGGGAATCCGACTTTCATGTAGGGCACGAACTTGATCGGGTGCCCTTCCCGCTCCGCGATGCCGGCGACGATGAGGTTTGCACTCGCGCCCACCAGCGTTCCGTTGCCACCCAAGCAGGCGCCGAGCGAGAGCGCCCACCACAGCGGCATCAAGTGCTCGGCGCCACCGAATGCGGGCGCCATCGACTTGATGAGCGGGATCATCGCCGCCACGAATGGGATGTTATCGACGAGGGCCGAGAGCACCGCCGATGCCCACAAGATGGCAAGCGTGGTGGCCTTGAGGTCTCCGCCCGTCGCGGCGAGCAGCTTGCGCGCGAGGATGTCGAGCAAGCCGGCCTGCTCCACACCGGCGACGACGATGAACAAGCCGAGGAAGAACATGAGGGTGACCCACTCGACCTCGGTGAACGCGCGGTGCACTTCGGAGGACTGCTCCTCCGACGGCTTGCCGAGGTTGTCGAGCAGGAGCAACAGCGCGGCGCCGAACATCGCGATGGTCGCCGGCTCGAGGTGGATTTGCCGCGCGAACACGAAGCAGCCGATGACGACCGCCAGCACGCTCAGCGCCTGCTTGAGGAGGCGCGGGTCCTTGATCGCCTCGTGCTCCGCGAGGTTCATCACCCGCTGCCGGTCTTCCGGTGCCGCGTGGAATTCCTTGCGCCACAGGAAGCGAATCGGCACGAGGGTGGCAAGGAGCACCACGGCGCACACGGGCGCCAAGTTGACCACGAACTCATTGAAGCTGATGCCGACGCCCGAGCCGATCATGATGTTCGGCGGATCGCCGATCAGCGTCGCGGTGCCGCCGATGTTCGAACTGAAGATCACCGCCACCAAGTACGGGTATGGCTTCACCCGCAGGTCCTGCGTGATCAGCAGCGTCACTGGCAGCGTCAGTAACACCGTCGTCACATTGTCGAGGAATGCCGAGAACACCGCCGTCACCAGCGCCATCATCACCAGCACGCGCCATGGCTCCGCCTTCACCAGCTTCGCCGCCCAGATCGCCACGTACTGAAATACGCCGGAGCGCCGCGTGATCGCGACGATGATCATCATCCCGGCCAGCAGCCCGATGGTGTTGAAGTCGATCCCGCGAATCGCCGCTTCTTGCGTCAACACGCCCGCCAGGATCATCACCCCGGCGCCCAGCAACCCGACGATCGCGCGGTTGACCTTGTCGCTCATCACCACGATGTAGGTGAGCACGAACAGCGGGGTGGCCACCCACAGGGCGTTCCACCCAAAGACGACGTGTGAGACGGCAGAGTCCGGGTGCATGCAGGGTCTCCGATCCGGGCGACCAATGGCGCACCACCGCGCATTCGCGCGGCACGCGCCGTGAGGGGGCATGACGCAGCGCATGGTTCCGGGCGCGCGCGAGCCTGTCAATCTGCGAGCGGTATCGAGCACGTCGACTTGGCACCGCCCGCGTCCGCGAATCGCTCGCGCGGGTCGACCATGGTAGACGAATCATCGCGTTCACTCGCGTCTCCTACATCATGCGGAGTTGGCTTCCGTGATCCACGCGAGCGCCCCACCGTTCGTCGACTTCCCCGTCCTTCCTCCCAGACTGGAGAAACCGACATGCATTGGCGACCCCTACATACCCGGCGCGTCCTCCTCGCCGTCACCGGGCTCGCGGCGCTCGTGGCGCTGCCGTTCCTGGCGCGTCCGCTCGGCGCGGCGGCCCCGCCGATGGCGCGGCGCGCCCCGGCGAGCACTCTCGGTGAGTACGTGCTGCTCGGCTGGAATGACCTCGGCATGCACTGCGCGAACAAGATCTTCGCCGATCTCTGCGTGCTGCCGCCGTACAACAACGTCTTCGCCCAGCTCATCAAGCGCGGCGATGCGAGTCATGCGCCGCAGCTCATGAATGCGCCCTACTCCGTGAGCTACGGCATCGAGAACAACACCTATTCGGTGGGCAAGACGGATTTCTGGACCTACGCGCAGCAGTTGTTCGGCGTCGCGCTACCGCCCGACATCGGGCTCACCGGCAAGGGCATGTCGGGGACAATGGACGCGAAGGGCACATACTTCGAAGCCGAAGGCGTGCCGATTACGCCGTACAACGACTCGAGCCTGACGACCTGGTACGCCTACCAGCTCGGCGCGTTGAGCGCCTACGACTCGCTCGGCCGCTCGCTCGCCAGCACCGAGATCGTGGTGCCGGTGAGCAACGAACTGCGCTGCGATTCGTGCCACGTCGCCACCCGCACCTACACTACCGATCAGGTCATCCTGCGCAAGCACGACGCGGAGAACGGCACGCACTTGATGGCGTCGCGCCCGGTGTTGTGCGCGAGTTGCCACGCCGACAACGCGCTCGGTCTCCCGGGCAAGCCGGGCCTGCCGAGCCTCTCCGAGGCGATGCACGACAAGCACGGCGACATCGCCCCGAATTGCTACAGCTGCCACCCCGGCCCGGTTACGCAGTGTTTGCGCGATGTGATGTCGCAACAGCACGGCATGACCTGCCAGGACTGCCACGGCAGCACCAAACACGTCGCCGAAACGATCAAGAACGGCCGCCAGCCGTGGCTACAGGAGACGCCGCGCTGCGGCACCTGCCACGGCTCGCAGTACGCCGAGATCCCCGGCAAACTGTTCAAGGAGTCGAACAACGGACACGGCGGGCTCTACTGCTCGGCGTGTCACTCGAGCCCGCACGCCATCCTGCCGTCGCGTGAGGAACGCGACAACCGGCAGAACATCGCGCTGCAGGATTCGAGCGGGACGCTGCGTTCGTGCGTGGTGTGTCACGGCACGACGCCGAGCGGCGCCGGCCCGCATGGTATCTACGCGACCGGCGTGCGCGATCCGCAGCACCGCGGCACGTTCGCGGCGAGCGTGTCGGTGTCACCGAATCCGTCGAGCGGCCGCGTGCAGCTCGCCTACCGCACCGTCGCGCGCGGTCCGTTGACGCTGGAGATCTGCGATGCGTCCGGCCGCGTGGTGCGGACGATGGCGCGCAGCACCGATCAACCGGGCGATCACACGCTGATGTGGGACGGCCTCGACGCGCGCAGCCGCACCGTGCCGCCGGGCGTCTACTATTGCCGCCTGAGCAACGGTGGACAGCGTGCCTCGGCGCGCCTCGTGCGCAGCGGCCGCTGATCGTCTCCGCGCAACACGAAGGCGGCACGGGCTCCGCGCCCGTGCCGCCTTGTGCGTCTGTCGTCGCGGTCGAGAGTGGGGCTGCGCGCCGCCAATCCGATTGTCGGTCGCCAACAGCGCCTTGATGAGCGACTCGCCCGCCACGAGACCCGAGGCGATCGGCACGTTGTAGAGGTCTTGGTTCTTCGCGTTGAACCGCGACCACACCCACGAAAACGTCGCACCGACGGTGAAGGCGAGCGCATTGCTGAAGAACACGACCCACCCGAGACCGATGCCCATCGCCGACGGCATGTACGGCCGCGCTTTGGGGAATTGCTTCTCGAGCACCGGAAGCGCAACGCCGATCAGTGCGCCAATCAGAATGATGTAGCGCGCCGACATCGGCAGGCTCTCGAGCCCGTTCGACAGCACGCGCGCTACCGCCACCCACGTGTTGGTGGCCGGCAGCGGGAACTTCTCGAGCGCCGCGTCGTTCGGGATCATCAGATACCACGCCGGCACGATGGCGAGCGTCCCGAAGAACACGCCGGTGAACTGCGCGAGGAACTGCTGGCGCGGGTTGGCGCCGAGCAAGTAGCCGGACTTGAGATCGGTGAGCAGGTCAGCACTCGCCGACGCACTGTTCGCGCCGATACCGGCCGACGCCAAGTTGTGCGTGACGTTGCCCGGGCTGAGGAACGCGAACAACAGCTGCATGACCTTGCCCATCGCGCCGATCGGCGTGGTGTCGGTCTCTCCGGTGGACCGCGAGCCCACCAACGACAACACGAACGACATGCCGATGGCGATGAGGCCGGCCCACCACGCGATCTTGAACGCCACTACCTGGATGAACAACATGGCGATGGTGATCGGCACCATGCCGACGATCATCCACTTGACCGGCACTTCGATGGCCGCCATGCGCGCGTCGAGATCGCCGCCGGCCGCCGCGCCCGGACCGCGCTTCAACATCGTGAACGAGCGCGCGACCGTCTTCCACTGCAACGCGAGCGACGTGAGGCTCGAGAACACCATCACCGCCGTGCCGCCCCACAGGCCCCAGCGCACCGCGTGATACGCGGCGCCGCCGCCGACCATCGGAATCGACGGCACGTAGCCCGCGACGTTGGCGCTCGCCAAATCGATACTGGCGAGCCACGGCGCCACCACGAAGTGCAACAGCGCCGACGCCACCAGCATCGACAGCGACACCCGCAATCCGACGATCATGCCGGCGCCGATCAGCAGCACGCTCGGCTCGAATCCGAGCGCGACGAACGGCTTGCCGTTGAACTGCTTGAAGCCCTCCGCCGGCACCAAATCCGGCAGGTGCACGTTGAACGCCTTCGCGCGCATCCAGGCGAAGAACTTGCCGAGCGCGACGAACTGGTCCTCGGTGGTGTTGAGCACGCCGACGATCGCGCCGGCCGCCAGCGCGATCAGCAGCGAGTACGCCTTCTTGAGCGCATCGCCCGAGTGGCTGTAGAGACTGCGCAGCGTGGTGGCCGCCGCGATACCCGACGGGAACGGCAGATTCTCCTGGTTGATCAACTGGCGCTTCATCGGAATCGCCAGGAAGCACCCCATCGCGGCGGTCGCCAGCGTGAAGGAGCCGACGATGTACCAGGGTTGGTGCTGGTGATTCGGATCGAGGATCAGCATGGCGCCGAAGCACGTCGCGATCGTCGCGCCGGTCGACGCGCCCGCCGCCGACGCCGTCGACTGCATGCAGTTGTTCTCGAGGATCGTCATCCGCGACACCCGGCCGCCGGACAACGTGACGAACGCGTTCCACACCACGTACGAGATCACGCACGACGTGATCGCCACCCCGAACGACCAGCCCACCTTCAGCGTCGTGTACAGGTTCGACACCGACATCAGCATGCCGAGGATCGCGCCCATGATGATCGACCGCGGCGTGAGCTGTTTCATGCGGTCGCCCATGTACACGGTTTCGAACCAATGCCGGTCCTTCTCCTCGGGCGAGGCATCGGGCGGCAAGGGCGTGAACTCCGGCGGGAGTTCGTCGGTGGTCGCGAGGTGCGGCAACGGAGCGGTCGACACGTGGAGGTCCTCCAGGTCGGTAGGCGGTAGCGGGGTACGGCGCGGGGGAGCGCCACAGAACGAACGCTCCAGAGGGTAGGGAGCGGACCGAGAGGGCGACAATACCACGCAAGAGGACGCCTGGCACCGTGGCCCGCATGCGACAGGGCGGCGGCGCCGCGGCACGAGGCCGGGCACCACCGCCCTGGTCGGTGTGCTGCGGAGAACTACTTCCCGGCGAACCGCACGCCCGCGGTGACCGGCACCACGGCGGTGCCATCGCGGTCGAAGAAGCCCGACTCGATGAACACGGACATCTTCTCGCCCGCCTTGAAGCCGATCCCGGCGCCACCGCCGAACGCCGGCTTCCACTCGTCCTCGCTCATGTACTCCGTGGTGCCCGGCGAGTAGTGGTGGTTGAGCACGCCGAACGTCCCCATGATGTAGGGCTTGGCCTTGCCTTCCGTCTTGATCGGGTACACCAGGCGGCCGAGGACGCCGTACAGATTGGTGGCGTCGCCCATGGTGCCTTCGTGCGAGTTCTTGCCGTAGACGGCGTCGATCCGCACTGCCACCGGCCACGACTCACCCTTGATACCGACGCCAGCGAGGCCCTGCCATCCTGTCTTCGCGTAGTCGGCGTAGTCGCCCATCGGCAGCGCGAGGCCGCCGCCAACGTGGAAGTTCATCGCCGTCGAACCGGCGAATGCCGCGGTCGCCACGAGCAGGGCGGCAGCGGTGAGCATCAATGCACGCATTCAGACCTCCGAGGGTAGAGCGTCACGGGATGTACGGGAGCAGGACGTGGACCCACGCCGCCAGAATAGACAAACCTCGGCCTTTGGGAAGCCCTAATTCGCGTCGGCCGCGGCCCGGATGGCGTCCCACGCGCGGCGGACATCGTCCTCGCCGGTACGCCCGTTGCCGATGGCGAGCCGGATCACCGTGCGGCCGCCGAGCCGCGTGTGCCCGATGAAGGCCTCCCCGCCGGCGTTGACGCGATCGCAGATGGCCTCGTTGTGCGCATCGTCACCGGCATGGCGGAAGCACACCAGCGAGAACGTGCGCGGCGCGCAGATGTCCCAGCCAGGTGTGTCGCGGACCCAGGACTCGAACAGCGCGGCGAGCCGCACGTGCTCGCGGATCAGCGCCTGCAGCCCGTCGCGGCCGAACACGCGCAACACCGCCCACAGCTTCAGCGCGCGGAAGCGGCGGCCGAACGCCGGGCCGTAGTCGGAGAGCGCGTCGGTGACCTCCGGCGTCTTGAGGTAATCGGCGCTGAGGCTGAACGCCGCCTTGAACGCGTCGGGCCGCGCGGTCCATAGGCACGAGCAATCCATCGGCACCTGCAGCCACTTGTGCGGATTGACGACCAGCGAATCGGCGCGCGCGACGCCGGCCGCGGTGTGGCGCATCTCAGGACACACCCACGACGCGCCGGCGTACGCTGCATCGACGTGCAGCCAGGCCCCGGCCGCGGCGGCGCGATCCGCGAGTTCCGGCACTGGGTCGATGGCGGTGGACGACGTCGTCCCAACGGTGGCGACCACGGCGGCCGCATCGTCGAGCCGCGCGAGATCGGCGCGCATCGCGAAGGTGGCGGGATCGGCCGGCACCTTGCGCGTCTCCATGCCGAGGATGCGCGCCGCGCGTTCGACCGAGGTGTGCGCGTGTTCGCTGCACACCACGATGCGGCGGCCGGTGGCCTCGCGCGCGGCGCACAAGGCGGCGAGCGTGCCGGTGGACGCGGTATCCTCGATGTGGCCGTGCCAGCCGCGCGGGAGATCGAGCAACTGCGCGAGCCAATCGACCACGTGCAGTTCGAGTTCGGTGGAGGCCGGCGCGGCGCGCCACAAGAAGCCGACGGAGTTGAGCGTCGCCGCGAGCAGTTCCGCCAGGATGCCAGGCTCCGACGCGCGATTGGCGAAGTACGCGAAGAAGCGCGGGTGCTGCCAATGCGTGATGCCGGGCATCAGGATCGCGTCGAGGTCGTGCAACACGGCGGCGAAGCTCTCGCCGTGGTCCGGCGGTGCTGGCGGCAGCGCGCGGCGGATATCGCCCGGTTGCGTGCGGGCGAGCACCGGGCGGTCGCCGACGGTGTCGAGATACTGCGCCGCCCAGTCGACGGCGGCGTGCGCATCGTCGCGGAAACTCGGCACGTGAACCTCCTACAAGCGGCGCAGGGCGACGACGGTGACGTCGTCGCGCATCGGCGCGCCGTCGCCGAAGCTGTCCACCGCGCTCAGCACCTCCCCGACGATCGAGGCCGCTGCCGCCCCATCGAGGGCGTGCAGCAACGCGCGCAATCGCCGAAGCCCGAACTCTTCGCCGGCCGGCGACTGCCGTTCGACCACGCCATCGGTGTAGAGCAGGAGGATGTCACCGCTCGCCATCGCGACGTCGGCCGCCTCGAAGCGCGCCTGCGGCAGCGGACCGAGGAGCGTGCCGCCGCGATCGAGTTCGATGAATTGATCGCGCCGGCCGAGCAAGGGCGGATTGTGGCCCGCATTGCAGTACGTCAGCGTGCCGTCGCAGCGCACCTCGGCGTAGAACAGCGAGACGAACTTGGCGGCGAGCGCGGCGCGCGCCAGCACCTTGTTGAGCCGTTCGATCATCACCGGGATCGGCCGGTCGTCCCACACACCCATACGCAGTCCGGTGAGGGCATCGCGCGCCAAGAGCGCCGCCGGCAAGCCGTGGCCGGACGAATCGAGGATGGCCACGCCCAAGCGATCGGCGCGCAGCGGGAAGTAGTCGAAGAGATCGCCGCCGACCAGATCGGCGGGCAATGAGCGGCCAGCGAGTTCGAAGCCGTCGAAATCCGGCAGCGTGCGCGGCAGCAGACTCTCTTGGATCGTCCGCGCTTCGACGATGATGTCGAGCAGGTCCTGCTGCTGCAGCTTGACGTTGATGACGTGGCGTAGCGCGGTGAGCGTCGAGAGCAGGTCGTCGTGACGGGGCTCGCCAGTGATCGAGAAGGCGATGATGTGGGTGTTCTCGGGTCCGACCGCGATTGCCGCGAAGGTCGACGAGACGCCGATGCGTTCCTCGAATTCGACGTCGAATCCTTGCTCGCCGCGCGACATGATGAGCAGGCCGTGCGCCAGCAGTTCGCGGTGCGGCGGATAATCGGGCGGCACCTTCATGCCACGCGGCGCGTGCTTCGAGCGGCCGAAGCCGGCGACCAGCACGTAATCCTCGCCGATGCGTTCGTAGATGCGGCCGCCGACGAATCCGAGTTCGTGCGCAAAGCGTTGCAACAAGCCTTCGAGGATCGTCTCGAGCATCTCCGGGACGTTCTCGATGCGCTCGATCTGCGCCAGCGCCGCCTCGAGCTTGCGATACAGCGTGCGGAATTCGGCGCCGCGCCGCGCGGAGGCGTGATCGGTGAAGGTGACGTCGTCCGTCATCGAAACGAAGGATCCTCGCAGCGTAGGGTGCAGCGTGTCGCGGGGGCGCGCTGCTCAGCCGCCGCGTCCCACGCTCTCGCACGCGGACGCTACCGGAGCCACGCAGCGGACGCAACCTGGCCCCGGAGTCCACCGTATCGCCGGGCGGCGCGCCGGGCGTATCATGGCCGCATGCGGCCGTCGTCCCTGCGCGTGCGCCCGGCGCACACTCTCCCCCCTTCGCGGTTGGTCACGCTGTTCAACGATGCCTACAGCGACTACAGCGTCCCGATGCACCTGAGCGAGACGTTGCTCACGCGCATGGTCGATTTGTTTTCGCTCGATCTCGCCGTCTCGCGCGTCGGCTGGGCGGGACGCACGCTCGCGGCATTGACATTGGTTGGACGGCGCGACGACCGCGCGTGGCTGGCCGGCGTCGGCGTCGCGGTGGCGATGCGGCATCGCGGCTACGGCGATGCCATCACACGCGCCGCCTGCGACGCGGCGCGCGACGACGGCGCCCGCGATATCTGGCTCGAAGTCCTCGACACCAACTTTTCGGCGCGCCGCATCTACGAGGCGATCGGCTTCGAGACCACACATCGATTGGGCGTGTGGACGTGCGCGCCGACGCACGGCGCACCGCCGGCGCGGCCGGACGGCTTCGCCGAGGTTGCGCCCACCGACGCCCTCGGGTGGCTGGCACCGCGCCGCACGCCGGGCGCGTCGTGGCAGCGCTCCACCGAAACGTTCGCGCGCGGGTTGCCGTACTATCGCGCGCTCGCCGCCGGCGATCCGCGCGATCCGCGCGCCGTCGTGCTCTACAGCGCGGCGCCCGAGTTCGTCGATGTCATGGAAGTGGTGGCGCGCGACGACGCCTGGGATGACGCGCTCGAGTTGCTGCGCGCCCTGCGCACGCGACACCCCGACTGCGTCGTGCGCATGGTCAACTACCCGGAGACCTCCCTCGCGGTGCCGTTGTTCGAAGCGCTCGGCGCCATCGTGATTTGGTGGCAGCAGGAGATGGTGCTGCGCGGTTAGCGCACCCACGCGATGCGCGCCCGCGCGCCGTCGGCGACGATCCAATACACCCCAGGCGCCGGCGGCGCATTCCACTGGCCGGCGCGCGCCGGCCGCCACATCCGCACGCAGCGTCCGCGCACGTCGAGCGCACGCACGGCGCGTGGCGCGCCCTCGACACTCCACTCGATGCCGGCGCGCGTGGCCCACGCCCGGAGCGTCTGCGGCGGCGTCCGCGCGGGTGGCGGCGCCGCGGTGAGACCCGCGCCGGTGTTGGGCAACACGGTGAACGTATTGCTGTCGAAGTTGGTCACCAGCAGGTCCTGCTTGCCGTCGCCGGTGAGATCCCCGATGGCCACACCTTGCGGATACGACCCGACGCCGAAATCGGCGCGCGCCGCGAACGTGCCGTCGCCCTTGCCGGCGAACACCGACACCGTGTTGCTGCCGCCGTTGACGACGGCGAGGTCGAGCAGCGTGTCGGCGTTGAGCTGCGCGAAGCGCACCGCCCACGGATAGCGCCCGGTGGCCATGTCGAGCCGGCCGCCCAGCGACCCGCCGCCGGTGCCGAGGAAGAGCGACACCGTGTGCGATGTCGTGTTGGCGACCGCGAGATCGACGCGGCCGTCGTGATTGCAGTCGGCCGCGGCGACTCCGCTCGGCAGCGCGCCGGTGCCGTACGCCACCGGCGCCGCGAAGGTGCCGCCGCCGAGCCCGAACAACAGGCCGACGGTATTGTTGTTGGCCGTCACCGCGAGGTCGCGCCGGCCGTCACCGTCGAAATCGGCGAGCGCCGCGAACTGCGGGAACGGCCCGCACGCCGATGACAGCGCCGCGCCGAACGCGCCGCCGCCGAGACCGGGCAGCACGCTCACGCTCGCGGCGTCGAAGTTCACCGTGAGCAGATCGGCCGTGTCGTCGCCGGTGACGTCGCCGAGCAACACGGCGCCCGGTCCGCTCGCCGCGCCAGTGCTGTACAACACGCGCGGCGCGAATCCGCCGCCGGCGTTCGCGAGCAACACCGCGGCCTGGTCGCTCGACGCGCACGCCACCGCGAGGTCGGCGCGGCCGTCGCCGCTGAGATCGGCGGCCGCGATGTCATCGGCTTCCACCGCAACGCGATAGTCGGTCTTGCCGGTGAAGCCGCCGGTGCCGGTGCCGGTGTAGACGGAGACCGAGTCGGTGCCCGCGTTGGCGATCGCGACGTCGAGTGCGGCGTCTCCGCCGAACTGCGCGAGCACCGCGGCGTTCGGGCTGGTGCCGGTCCACACCGAGGTCGCGCCGCCGAAGCCGCCGCTGCCGGTGCCGGGCAGCACGGCACAGGCGTTGCCGGCGTTGGCGGCGGTCGCGGCGTCGAGTGTGCCATCGCCGGTGAGGTCCGCGAGCACCACGCCGCGCGGGGTCGCGCCACCCGGCGCGTCGGCGTGCGCGGCGAAGGTGCCGTTGCCGTTGCCGAGCGCCACCGATGCGGTGCTCGCCAACGCGTTCGCGGTCACCAGGTCGAGCTTGCCGTCGCCGTTGAGATCGCCGAGCGCGACCGCCACCGGCCCGCGATCCACCGTCACGTCGTTGCGCAATCCGAACGATCCGGCGCCGTTGCCGAACAGCACGTTGACCGCGGCGGCGTTTGCGCAGGCCGCCGCGATGTCCTGTTTGCCGTCGCCGTTGACGTCGGCCACGGTGAGCGCCTGCGGGCCGTTGGCGGTCGCGAAGTCGGTCTTGGCGCCGAAGCTCCCGGCGCCGGCGCCGAGCAGCACCGACACCGCGTTGGCGCCGCCGTCGGCCACCAGCAGATCGAGCTTGCCGTCGCCCGACACGTCGCGCGCGACCACCGCGAGCGGCGAGGCGCCGGTGGCGAAGTCGGTGCGCGCCCCGAACGCGCCGCCGCCCGTGCCAAGAAACACCGACACGGAGGCGGCGCCACTGTTGGCGCTGACGATGTCGAGCACGCCGTCGGCGTTGAGGTCCGCCACCGCGAGGCCGGCCGGCGACGCCGGTGTCGCCAGCGTCACCGGCGACGCGAACGTGCCGTCTCCGGCGCCGGCGCAGATCGACAGCGTGCCGGAGCCGGTGTTGGCCACCACGAGGTCGAGCACGTGATCGCCGGTGACGTCGGCCAGCGCCACCGCGCGCGGCGTGCCGCCGGCCGCCGCGTCGTGCTTCGCCGCGAACAGTCCGCCGCCCAGGCCGCGCAGAACCGACACGGTGCCGGACCCGTCGTTGCCGACGGCGAGGTCGAGGAGGCCGTCGCCGTTGACGTCGCCGCTGGCGATGCAGCGCGGCAGCGAACCGCAGTCGTAGGACAGGAAGGTCGCGCCGAACGACACCGCCGGCACGGCGGCGCACGCACGCGGCGCGCCGAGAGCGGCCACGACGCAAAGAAGGGTGAAAGAGCGGTGGGTCACGCGGGGGCTCCCAGACGAGGCAGGTCGAAGGTCGGCGTATTCTACGGAATATCGGCGCGACTCGGAGCGCTCGCCACCCGCACCGCGCCGGCGTCCCGCCGATTTCACCACGCACCGGCACGCGCGTCCGCCCGGCGGCGACCGCCTTTCCGCTTGACTCTGCTGGACGGGCGACCAAAGTAGACGCTGACAGCTCGGCCGTGCGTCCGCCGGCCGCGTACCCTCCAGGGATGAGGAGCCCCCCATGACCCGACGCGTTCGCGCCGCCTTGTGCGCGTTCTTCGTGTTCTGTCTCGCCGGCGCCGCCCACGCCGCCACCATCACCGGCACCGTGTCCGACAGCACCGGCGCTGCCCTCGACCAGGCGGTCGTGCGCATCCAAGGCACCCTGCTGCGGGGCGTCAGCGACGACCACGGCGCCTACACCATCGCCAACGTCCCCGCCGGCACGCACGTCCTGCGCGCCATGCACGTCGGGCACAAGTCGGCGAACAAGGTGGTGACGGTCGCCGCCGGCGACAAGGCCACCGCTGACTTCGCGCTCAGCCGCGTGCCGTTCCAGGCGGCGCAGGTCGATGTCGTGGTCGGCTCGCGCGCCAATCACACCGCCGCCGAGGAGCTCGCGGTGCCGGTCGACATCTTCACCGCCGAGAAGATCGCCCAGCAAGGGTCGACCGAGACCGGTGCGATCTTGCAAGCGCTCTCGCCGTCGGTGAACTTCCCGCGCCAGAGCGTCACCGACGCCACTGATGTCGTGCGTCCGTTCACGCTGCGCGGCCTGTCGCCGGACCACACGCTGGTGCTAGTCGACGGCAATCGCCGCCACCAGACCGCGCTCGTCAACACGTTCGCCTACGGCACAAACGCCGGCTCGAGCGGCGTCGACCTCAACGCAATTCCGTCGAGCGCCATCGGCCAGCTCGAAGTGTTGCGCGACGGCGCCTCGGCGCAGTACGGCTCCGACGCCATCGCCGGCGTCGTCAACGTGGTGACGCGCAAGGGACGCTTCGCGCCGTTCGTGTCGGCCACCACCGGTCGTTATTTCACCAAGGACTACCCGGACGACGGCAACACATACAATGTGAACGGTGGCGTCGGGCTCGGCGTCGGCCGCGGCTCGCTCGGCCTGTTCGCCGAAGTGCTCGACCGCCAGCCGACCAACCGCGCGTGGGCCGACCCGTACGATGTCGGCTCGGTCGGCGTGCCGGACTCGATCGGCCCGGACGGCCAAGTCATCGAGAAGCGCAACAACGTCACGCAGCCCAACCAGCACTGGGGCGATGGCCTCGAGCGTGACGTGCTCACCTACGCCGACCTCCGCGTGCCGGTGACCGCGAGCGGCCTGACGCAGTTCTACGTGCACGGCGGCTACTCGTTCCGCCGCGGCGCTGGCCAGGGCTACAAGCGCTACACCGAATCCGACCGGAACTGGACCGCGCTCTACCCCGAAGGCTATCTGCCCGAGTTCCACCCCGACGTCGTCGACTACAACGCCGCCACCGGCGTGTGGGGCGTGACGCGTGGTTGGAAGGTGGACGCCAGCGCGTCGCTCGGTCACAACGACTTCCAGTACAACTTGCGCAACACGATGAACGTGTCGCTCGGACCGTGCCTCGGCGCGCCGTGCGCACCCGGCGCCGACGGCGTGCTCGGCACCGACGACGACCCGAACATCCCGAATCAGACGTCGTTCTTCGCCGGCGCCGTGAAGCGCGACGAGATCATCGGCTCGATCAACGCGTCGAAGGAACTCGAACTCGGCTTCCGCTCGCCGGTCAACGTCGCGTGGGGCGGCGCCTACCGCTACGAGAAGTACGGCGTCGAGGCGGGCGAACTCGCCTCGTACATCGACGGCGGGCACACCAACGTCAACGGCGACGACGCGCCGGGCGGCTCGCAGGTGTTCCCCGGCTTCTCACCGAGCGACGCCGTCGACGCGCACCGCTCCAACATCGGCCTCTACACCGACTGGGAAGCCGACCTCACGAGCGCGCTGCTCGCCAACGCCGCCGCGCGCTACGAGCACTACAGCGACTTCGGCGATCTGCTCACCGGCAAGTTCGCCGCGCGCGTGCAACCGTCGCGCCGCGTCACGCTGCGCGCCGCCGCGAGCACCGGCTTCCGCGCGCCGGGCCTCGGGCAGATCTACTGGGGCAAGGTGGTGACCAACGTGATCAGCGGCGAGCCGGAGGAGATCGGCGTGTTCCCGGTCAGTCACCCGGCCGCGCGCTTGCTCGGCGCCAAGGATCTGAAGGCCGAGAAGTCGGTGAACGTGAGCGCCGGCTTCGCGCTCACGCCGGTCGATGGCTTTACGCTGACCGCCGACTACTTCAACATCAAGCTGAACGACCGCATCATCCTCGGCGCGACGTTCGACGACGACGTGACGCGACAGATCCTCTCCGACGGCGGCTACGGGCACATCGCCGGCGTGCAGTACTTCACCAACGGTCTCGACACGCGCACCACCGGCCTCGACGTCACCGGCGTCGTCAACGCGATCTCGCACGGCGGCCGCACGCTGACCTTCACCGGCGCGGCGAACTACACGCACAACACGATCACGTCGGTGGACCCGCTGCCGACCGAACTCGCCGGCTCTTCCGAGCCCGGCTTGCTCGACACCGTGACGCGCGTCGCCATCACCGAGGAGCGTCCCGACTGGCGTTTGTCGCTCACCACCGACTACGCCCACGGCGCCTACCACGCGATGGCGCGCGGCTCCTACTACGGCAAGTTCGCGTCGGCGCAGCCGGGCTACTGCGACGACTGCCGCGAGGAGTACGGAGCGAAGTCGCTGGTCGACACCGAGGTGGGATACAAGGTGGGCACCGCCGACATCTCGCTCGGCGCGCGCAATCTGCTCGACACGTATCCCGACAAGGCGCGTCTCGACTACAACAACAACTTCGCGACGTTCCCGTGGGCGGCGGCCTCGCCGTTCGGCTACAACGGGCGCTACGTCTATCTGAAGATGACGACGCCGTTGTCGAAGTAGGTCGCGGCGAAAAACGCGACGGCCGGCGAGAGTCTCAGCTCTCGCCGGCCGTTTTGCGTGCGGCGCTAAGCACCGAGCGGCGCCAAGTGCGCCACGATCCCCGCGATCAGAACCGCGACGCCAAAGTTGAGCGCCGCCGACACACCGGCGGTCTTCCAACCGCCTTCCTTGGCGAGCGTCGTCAGCGTCGCCACGCACGGGATGTAGAACATCGTGAACAGCACCAGCGACAGGATCTGCCCATGCGTCAACACGCTGCCCGGATCGACGACGCCGAGCGCCGCGCCGAGCATCAGCAGCGTGAGTTCCTTGCGCAGGATGCCGAGGAAGAGCGCGATGCCCACCGCCACCGGCAACTTGAGCACGCCGATGGTGAGCGGCGCGAACAGCATGTTGATCGGCTTGTCGACGCCGATGAAGCTGAGCGCCGACATCACGACGCTCGACACCAAGAGCACCGGCCACGCCACCGTCACGAACTCGCGCAGGCGATACCAGATCTTCTTCGACAGGATGCCCCAGTAGGGACGCCGCAGCGGCGGCACCTCCATGACGACGCCGAGCGCCGGCATCTTCTGCAGCTTCGACACGAACCAGCTCACCAGCATCGCGACGGCGACGCCGAGCAAGTACAACCCGGCGGCCCACCATGCGCCAAGATACTTCCCGGCGAGCGCAAGGATGACGACGCTGCGCGCCGAGCACGTCACGAACGGCAGCACCAGCATCGTCAGGTAACGGTCGCGGGCGTTCTCGAGATTGCGCGTCGCCATGATCGCCGGGACGTTGCAACCGAAGCCGAGAATCAGCGGCACCACCGACTTGCCGTGCAGCCCGACGCGGTGCAGCACGCCGTCCACCATGAACGCGATGCGCGGCAGCAGTCCGGTGTCTTCGTAAATCGACAGCAGGAGCAAGAGCGGCAGCAGATACGGCAGCACGATGCCGGCGCCGGCGACCACGCCGTCGACGAGCCCGCTCAGCATCGACGCGAGGATGCCGGGCGGCATCGCGTGCACGCGGTCCATGAGCGCGGTGGTCGGGCCGCTCATCAACGCCGCGATTTGATTGCCGAGGAAGATCGCGAGATAGAACGTCAGCACCAGCGAGCCGATCACGGTGACGAAGCCGCCGACCGGATTGGTGATGATGCGGTCGATCCGTTCGCGCATGCCGATGTGCGCGCGGCGTTGGTGCGTGGCGACTTGTTCGTAGAGATCGAGCACGAGGCCGTGGCGATGCGAGCCGAGCACGCCGGCTTCTGGCCAGCCGTGCATCTCGGCGAGCCGCTTGCGCTCGCCGCGCGCGTGCTGCAGAAACGCCGCGTCCACCGCGCCGACGCGCTTTTCGAACTCACCGTCCATTTCGAGGAGGCGCAGCGCGACGAAGCGTTCGTCGAGCGGCCACGCCTGCCGCAGGGCCTCGGGATACACCCGCAGGATCCGCGCGAGGCCATCCTCGATGTCGCGGTCGTAGTGCGGCGTCACCGGGTGATAGTCGGCGGCCTTCATGCGCAGCACTTCGCGGAACACATCGTCGATGCCGGTACCGCGCACCGCGACGCCGGGCAGGATCGGCACGCCGGTGAGTTCGCTCAGCTTCGGCAAGTCGATCGCGATGCCCTTGCGCTCCGCCTCGTCCATCATGTTGAGGCAGACCACCATCGGGATGCGCATTTCCATCAGCAACAGCGTGAGCTCGAGCGAGCGCGAAAGCAGGGATGCATCGGCGACGTTCAGCACGACATCGACTTCGCCGGACAGCAGGAAGTCGCGCGCGACGCGTTCGGCGGGATCGTGCGAGGAAATGGAGTAGGTGCCGGGAAGGTCGACGAGGCGGATCATCCGGCCTTCGAAGCGCACCACGGTTTCGGCATAGGTCACGCTGGTGCCGGCGAAGTTGCCGGTGTTGACCTTGAAGCCGGCCGCCGCGTTGAATACCGTCGACTTGCCGCAGTTGGGCTGGCCGACCAGGGCGACGACGAGTTCGTCCGGACTACGTCTGACTGCCACGCTCCACCTCGATCGCTTGGGCCATGTCGCGCGCGATCATGATGCGCACCCCACTAGCCGGGTCCTCCACCAGGAGCGGGCCGGAGAAGGGTGCGGCACGCAGGAAACGTACGCGGCGCCCGGCGAAGAATCCCAGGGCTTCGATCCGGCGGGTGAGCGCGGGATCGCCATGCACGGCGCGGATGTCGGCGGTTTGGCCTTCAGAGAGATCGAGCAGGGTCATCGCTGGCTCTCGGTGCGTGTGACGTCGGACATCCACGGAGACTGCCACAGGGCAGCGCCTCGTTCAATCTGAAGATAGGTCCACCTAAGTCGAATCGGCCACCGGAATCGCCAACTTGAGAGGTCCAACTTTGGATTGACTAACATACCAACCGGTTGGTATTGTGCTCACATGCTCGACACCGCGCCCGACACCCGCACACGCTTGCTCGACGCCGCGATCCAGCTGGTCCGTGAAAAGGGCTATGCCGCAACCAGCGTGGACAACCTGTGCGCGGCGGCGGGCGTCACCAAAGGCGCGTTCTTCCACCACTTTGCAAGCAAGGAAGCACTCGCCGTCGCCGCCGTCGATCGTTGGCTGGAGCGGACCGGGAGCTTCTTCGCCGACGCCGACTACCGCCGCCTGACCGATCCGCTCGACCGCGTGCTCGCCTACGTCCGTCTGCGCCGCGACATGGTGCGCGGCGATTTCCCCGAATTCACCTGTTTCGCCGGAACACTGGTGCAGGAGACGTTCGGCAGTCACGACGCGATCCGCGAGGCATGTGGCACCAGCATCACGTCGCACGCCGCCACGCTGGTCGCCGACATCGAGACGGCACGGCAGCTCTACGTCCCCGCGGCCACCTGGAGCGCCGCATCGCTCGCACTGCATACCCAAGCCGTGATCCAAGGCGCGTTCGTGGTGGCGAAGGCCACGCACGATCCGCAGCGCGCCGTGGAAAGCATCGAGCATCTCGAACGCTACATTCGCCTGTTGTTCGACCGCCCCCCGACACGAGAGGAGACCTGACGTGCCGCTCACCAGACCGTATTCGTTCTTGTGGTATGAACTGATGGCGCCGGACATCCCCGCCGCGCTCGATTTCTACGCGAAGATCTTCGGCTGGACCTACGCCGACGCCGGAATGCCGGATATGGGCTACACGCTCATCCAGGTGCAAGGCGAAGCCATCGGCGGAGCCATGACGCTGACCGACGAGATGGCGGCCGGCGGTGCGCGCACCGGCTGGATGGGCTACATCGCCGTCGACGACATCGACGCCAAGACGAAGGAAATCGTCGCGGCGGGCGGTGCGATCTTCGTGCCGATCGTCGAGATCCCGGAGATGCTGCGCTTCGCCATCGTCGGCGACCCGGGCGGCGCCGCGTTCGCGCTGTTCCAGCCGCTCGGCGAAGGTGACATGACGCCGTTCCCGCCGGCCACTCCGGGCGCGGTGGACTGGCACGAATTGCACGCCGCCGACGGTGCCTCCGCGTGGGCGTTCTACTCCTCGCTGTTCGGCTGGGAGAAGGACGAGGCGATGGAAATGGCGCCCGGTGAGGTCTACCAACTCTGGAAGGCCGGCGGCGACCCGATCGGCGGCATGATGACCAAGATGCCGGAGACGCCGGCGCCGTTCTGGGCCTACTACGTGTGCGTCGACGGCATCGACGCGGCGATCGCCCGCGTCACGGCCAATGGTGGCACCATCATCCACGGCCCGATGGAAGTGCCGGGCGGCAGCTGGATCGCCAACTGCATCGACCCGCAGGGCGGCTTCTTCGCGATGGTGTCGCAGACCAAGTAGCGTCTCACCGCGAGCCTGATGGCGCCCCGGTCACCGCGCGGTGGCCGGGGCGTTCGCGTCGCGCCACGCACAGCCCACCGCCGCGCCGCGCACGTACATGTCGAAGAGAACCCGGCGCACCGCCGACGTACCGCACAGCGTGTCGCGAAAGCGCGTGAGGTCCACGGTGCGACGGAAACCGGC
Organism: Candidatus Eiseniibacteriota bacterium; assembly: GCA_044229145.1. GTDB lineage: Bacteria > Eisenbacteria > RBG-16-71-46 > CAZEPH01 > CAZEPH01 > JBKJUD01. The sequence goes on from JBGATO010000006.1 coordinate 47,936, forward strand.
GAGCGAATCGCCGCGGGCCGCCGCGGTGCGCGCCTGCGCCGCAATCGACTCGCACATCGACGCCAGCGTCGCCGCATATGTCGTGTCGCGCATCACCGGGCCGTGGCCGGGCACCACGATGGCGGGATGCATCGCCAGCACACGCCGCAACGCCGGCCCCCACGTGTCGACGTGCGACTGCGGTTCGCCGATCAGCGGAACCGGCCACGCGACGAGATCGCCGGTGGCGACGATGCCATCGTCCGGTAATTCGACGACGAGGTCGCCCGCCGTGTGACCGGCGCCGACTGCGCGCACGATGATGCGACGCGAGCCGCGATACAGCGTCAGAGAATCGGCGATCGTGAGCGTCGGCAACACGGTCGGCGACTGCAGGGAATCGCGCAGAACGACGTCGACCAGCCCGAGGTCGCTTTCGTAGCTGGCGCGCGTGTCGGCAGTCAACGAATCGCCGGCGAGATCGCGGCCCTTCGCCATTTCCTCGCGAATATAGGCGGCGAACCCCGGTGCCTCGGCGACGAAGTTGCGGCGATTCGCCTCGCCCTGCGCGGCCATGTAGGGCCGCATCGCCGCGGAGGCGATGAACTCGACGCCGGGATACGCCGCCGCGTACACACTGTTGCCGCGGATGTGATCGTCGTGCCAATGCGTGTTGACGACGTAGCGCACCGGCAACGGCGTGATCTTCCGGAGCGCCTTCACTACCTCGCGCGTGATCGTCGGCGCACCGTTGCTATCGACGACGATGACGTCGTGCTCGCCGACGATGAACAGGTTGTTGGCGTCGACCATCATCCCTGGCACGTCGTCGCGCACGACGGCGTACACGCCGTTGGCGAGCCGTTCGACATGAAAGCGGGTGGCGGGGTCGGTGGCGGATGCGCCCACCGCGCCCGCGGCGCGAATGCCCAGCGACAACGAGACGAAGACCCAGCACACGAACAGGCGACACGACATGGGAGAGACCTTTCGATCCGGCGCCGGGCGGCGCGGACTTGCCTGCGGGGGGACGACGGACCACCAGTGTCGCATGCGGCCCTGCACCCGTCAGCGGCAAACCGCGCACACCGGGCAAATCCGCACCTACCTCCGTCGGCGATCGTGCGATACACTCGCGCCTTCCCGCGGTCCGCGATCGGACGGCGGCGCGACCCAGACGGACGCCTCTCACACCTGGGTCGAATCCTCGATTGCCGGCATCCGTCACCACCCCGCCGGCCACTCCGCATGAACACGTCGCCCTGCTCTGTGCGTGCGCTTTCACGGCATCTCCGCGCCGTCACGCACATCGACCCTGTTTCCCGAGGAGATTGCCTGATGCGCCGCGCTCACGCTGTCGCCATCGCAGTGCTGTTGTTCTGGCCGCTCGCCGCGAGCCGGGTGGCGGCAGCCACCGCGTTCGTCTCGGAAACCGTGGACAGCAACGGATCGACGGGCAACTGCGCCTCGCTCGCCGTCGACGCCGCGGAGAATCCCCACATCGCGTACACGGATTACAGTTCCGCGTTCTACGCCAGCAAGATCGGCGGCGCATGGGCGGTCGAGGTGGTGGATGCGGCCGGCTCCACAGGTCAGTTCACGGCGCTGGCACTCGACGCACAGGATCGGCCGCACATCGCCTACCAGGAAATCTCCGCCGCCGACGTGAAATACGCCACCAAAACAGGCTCCACCTGGGTCATCGAAACTGTCGATGCCACAGGATCGACCGGGCTGTACATCTCGCTCGCCGTCGATGCATCCGGCAATCCGCGCATCAGTTACCAGACGCAGTCTGGCAATGACCTCCGCTATGCCGCCAAGAACGGCGGCGCGTGGACGCTCGAAACCGTCGACGCGACCGGCACGACAGGGCTGTACACGTCACTCGCGCTCGACGCCGCGGGCAATCCGCGCATCAGCTATCACGACTTCACCAACGGCGACCTCCGCTACGCCGCCAAGAACGGCGGTGTGTGGACGCTCGAAACCGTAGACGCGGCCGCGCGCACCGGCTTGCACACGTCGCTGGCGCTCGATGCGTCGGGCAACCCGCACATTAGTTACCAGGACTCGACCAGCGGCGACTTGAAGTACGCGCGCAAGAGCGGCGGCGTGTGGACGATCGAAACCGTCGACGCCATCGGGGTGACCGGCCAGTACACCTCGATCGCCGTCGATGCCGACGGCAATCCGCGCATCGCCTACTATGACGTGACCAACGCCGACCTGCGGTACGCACGCAAGGTGAGCGGCGTGTGGTTGCTCGAGACTGTCGATGCCACGGGCAGCACGGGTTCGTGGACTTCGCTCGACCTCGATCGCGCGGGCAGCCCGCGCATCGCCTATCGCGACGGCGGCAATGGCGACCTCCGCTTTGCCGACGCCGCATTTCGCGTTTCGTCGCCGGTCGGTGGCGAGCGCTGGGGTGTGGGCACGCAACAGCCGGTGACGTGGGTCGGGAGCGGCACCGTCGCAGTGCAACTGTCGCTCGACGGCGGCGCAAGTTACGCCACACTTCTCCCGGCGGTCTCGGCGAACACGGTCACACTCACGGTGCCGAACGCCTCGTCGGCAACCGCGCGCATCCGCATTACCCGCACCTCGCCGTCCTCGACGGCGGACAGTCCCGGCTTCTTTGCGATCGCGCCGGACCTCGTCTCGCCGTGGTGGACGAAGCCGGTGATCGCCGTCGGCACGACAGGACTTTCTCCCTCCCTCGCGCTCGACGCGCTCGACGGCGCCCGCCTCGCCTACGATGACGGCAGCGACCTGCGGTACGCGACGAAGACCGGCGGGAGCGCGTGGACGACGGAACTCGTCGACGCCACCAATCACGCGGGCGGCTACGCATCGTTGGCGCTCGACAGCCAGGGCAATCCGCGCATCAGCTATTACGACTTCACCGCCGGCGACTTGAAATACGCCAGCCGCACCGCCGGCGTGTGGGCCACCGAGACGGTGCACGCGACGAATACCGTGGGCCAATACTGTTCGCTGGCCCTCGATGCATCCGGCAACCCGCGCATCAGCTACTACGACGCGACAGGAGGCGACCTCCGCTACGCGAGCAAGTCAGGTGCGCTGTGGGCGCTCGAGGTCGTCGACGCCTCGGCGTTGTCGTCGACGGGTCTGTATACCTCGCTCGCTCTCGATGCATCCGGCAATCCGCGCATCAGCTACTACGACGCGACCGGCGGCAATCTGCGCTACGCCGCCAAGGACAATGGCGCGTGGACGCTCGAAACCGTGGACGGCGCGGGAACCACGGGCCAATACACTTCGCTCGCACTCGACGCGTCCGGCGCTCCCCACATCGCCTACTACGATGCGACGGTCGGCGATCTGCGCTATGCCAGCAAGAGTGGCGGCACGTGGACGCTCGAATCCGTCGACACGACGGGGACCACGGGGATGTCCGCATCGCTCGCGCTGGACGCGCAGGGCAATCCCCACATCGCCTACGCGTCATCGACGGCGCTGCGTGTGGCACACAAGGAGTCGGGGCAGTGGACACTCGAGACGGTCGAGGCGTTAGCGTCCGGCGCAACCAGCGCGGCGGTGTCCCTCTATCTCGATACGTACGGCAACGCGCGCCTCGTGTACGCCGACGACAATGACAGCGACTTGCGCTACGCCTCGACCGCCGTCGAATTTGCAATGCCGGTGGCCGCCGAGGTCTGGCCGGTTGGCGCGTCGCGCGGCATCGCCTGGGATGGCACCGGACGCGTGGACCTCTCGCTGTCCGTGGACGGCGGCAGTTCGTGGACGCCCGTTGCGAGCGGCGTGGCGGGAGGGCTTTACCGCGAATTGGTGCCGCACGCGCCCACCAAGTTCGCACAGTACCGCGTCGAGCGGGCGGTACCGCGATCGGTGGCGAGGTCCGGCGTGTTCACCATTCAGTCCTCGATTGCGCTCCTCGCCCTCGCCGCTGTGCCGGGCACCGACGGGAGCGCGACAGTCTCGTGGGCCAGCGACCCCGGACCGGCGGATCTCGCCGGGTACCAGCTCGAACGCCGCGACACGCCCACCGGAGAGTTCCGGACGCTCGTCGCACTCACGCAGGCGACGAGCTATCGCGATGTCGCCGCTCCCGCGGGCGCCCGCTACCGGCTGCACGCAGTGAACGGCCTCGGAGAAGTACACCTACTCGGCGACGCGACGCTGGCGCCGGCACGTCCGCTGGCGGCGTGGCCGCAACCGGCACGCGGCGGCGAGATCACGGTTGCATTCGCCGTGGAGCGTCGGGGTGAAACGCGCGTCGAGGTTCTCGACACCGCGGGACGTCTGGTGCGGATTCTCGTCCAGGCGCTGCTGGATCCGGGCAGCCACCGCACGACGTGGAATGGAACGGACACGCACGGGCATCGGGTGGCGGATGGCGTGTACGTCCTGCGGACGACGGGCGGAGGGGACGCGGCGAGGATCAAACTGGTGCTGGCGCGCTAGGCGAAGCCGAAACTCGCGAGGTGGCTCCTGAGGTAGGACTCGAACCTACAACCCTCCGGTTAACAGCCGGATGCTCTGCCATTGAGCTACTCAGGAACTGGCAACCATTTGTGGGACAAACTCTTAACTTCCGATCGCGCACCTAGCGGCACGCACACGAACGCGTCCCCGAATGGACGTGAGAATATATCGGCCGTGACGAAGGACGTCAACTGCGAATTCCGCCGAGTCGCGTCCGTCGCGTGCCGATCCACGCCTCGCCCGACGGCCGTCAGTTCATGCGTGCGTGGAGGCGGCGCAGTGCCGCCACCGCGTCCTCGACCTCCTCGACGTCGTCGTTCGGGTCGGCGAGATCCAGGTAGCGCTGGAAGTCGGCGAGCGCGCCGTGTGTGTCGTCGAGGCGCAACCGCACCAATCCGCGATCGCGCCATTCGTACGCATTGTCGGGCTCGAGATCGATCAGGCACTGCGCGACGCCGAGCGCGCGCCGAAAATCTTCCTCGCGCACGTACGCCGACTTCAAATTGCGCAGCACGCGGGTGACGATGCCGAGACGGTTGGTGGTGCTCAACTGGCTGCGGTGGAAGCGGACCTCGGGACCGTGCAGCGAGCCGAGCAGCGCCTGGCAGTCGTCGTCGCTCATGATCGCACCGCCGGCGAACACGTCGATGATGAGACCGGGCACCACGCCGGTGTGCTTGACCAGGAAGTGGCCGGGGAATCCGACGCCTTCCATCGGAATGCCGGCGCGCCGCGCGACATCGACGTAGACGATCGCCAGCGTGATCGGCATGCCGCGGCGGCGGTCGAGCACGCGGTGCAACAGGCTGTTCTCGGGGTTGAAGTACTCCTCGCGATCGCCGGCGAAGCCGTGCACGCCGAACAGAACCTCGTTGAGCGCAGTGATGTCGACCAAAGCGCGCGTGCTTGCCGGCATCTTGGTGCGGCGGCGCTGCCTGACTTCGGCCGCGAAGCCCTCCAGCTGCCCAAGGTAGCGATCGACGTCGAGCCCGGGTGCCTCGCCGCTGGCGATGGCGAGAGCGGTTTCGGCCAGGCCGCAGTCTTCCTCGCGGCGCATCAGGCAGGCGGCGATGCGCCGCGAGGCGCCCGCCCACGCGTCGTTCACGAGCGCCATCGCGTCCCCACACCGAGCGGATACAGCGCACGCATCGGCGTGTTGCGCTTGAGTGCCGCGTCGGCGCCCCACGTGCAGCCGGCGTAGAACATCGCGCACACCAACGACACGCTCGCCGCCAGCAAGTTGCCCCAGGCGGACGACGCGCTGAAGTGCCCCGTGGCCCAGTAGTAATTGAGGAACATGAGCGACGCGAGGGGCCCGGCGAGCCCGACTCCGAGCCCCAGCACGAAACACGCGCCGAGCACCAGTTCCCCGAGCATGACGAGCGCCGCGAACAAACCCGCGTGCGGCACCGCGACGTTGAGCAGGAAATCGCGGTACCACCCGTGCGGGTTGTCGAGCGCGAACGATGTCAGAATTCCGGGGAGCTCGACGGCGAAGTGCGCGGTCAGCTTGTCGAGACCGTAGTGCAGCAAGAGCACGCCGACGAGCACGCGCACCACCGCGAGGCCGCGTCCTCCGGTTTCGGCGTGACTATCGCGCATCGATCACTCCTCGTATCAGCGGTTGCCGGCAGCGCGCTCGAGATCGCGAAGATCGCGCGCCAGCGCTTCGAGTTCCTGCCCGGCGGCTCCTGCCTTGCCCTCGCCCATCAACTGCTGATAGCGGCGCAGGTGCTCGGCGGCCGAGCGCACCCGCGCAGGATCGGCGCCGCTGGTCCGTGCGGCGGCACGCACTCGCGCTGCGGCCGGCAGGGCGGCGGATGCCGGAACAGCGACCGTATCGCCGACCGCGGCCGGGGCCATCGCTCCCACCTGCGGACCGAACAGATCGCTCAGCGCTTCCTCCAGCGAATTACCGTAGCCGATGTCCTTTTGCGTCGCCACGATCACCCGCTTGAGTTCGGGAATCTTGCCGCCGGTCGACTGGATGTACAACGGCTCGATGTAGAGGAACGACGCATCGATGGGCACCGCCAGCAGGTTTCCGCGCAGCACCTGCGATCCCTGCTGGTTCCAGAGCGTGAGATCCTTCGAGATCGTCGCGTCCTGATCGATGCGCGCTTCGATCTGTCGCGGTCCGTACGCGATCGTGCCCTTCGGCAGATGGTACGCGAGGATGCGCCCGTAGCGGTCGCCGTCGCAGAGGCCGGCGACCCACGCGATCATGTTGTCCTTGTCGCGCGGCGTGAGTGGCAGCATTTGCAGATATTCGGCGCGCGGCTCATCGGGCAGGCGCATGAGCATGTAGTAGGGAATGACCGGCACCCGATTGTCGCCATCGGGCTGGTCGTGCACTTCGGTGCTGCCCTCCCACACGTCCTCGTGGTTGTAAAAGGTGACCGGATCCTTGACGTGGAACGTGCCGTAGACCTGCGCCTGCATCGCCAGCATGTCTTCGGGATAGCGATAGTGCGCGCGCACGGCGGCCGGCACTTGCGCGGCGGGCGCGAAGAGCTCGGGGAAGATGGCGCGGTAGGTGCGCACCAGCGGATCGCTTTCGTCGGTGACGAAGAACCGCACCGTGCCGTCGTAGCAATCCACCGTCGCCTTCACCGAGTTGCGCATGTAGTTGAGGCCGTTGTAGCGCGCCGCGTACGGGAAGCGCTCGCTGGTCGTGTAGTAGTCGCGCACCATGGTGAGCCCGCCGTCGCCGCGCACGATGGCGTAGGGATCACGATCCGCCCGCAGGAACGGCGCCAGCTTGCCCAGCCGCGTATCGATGTCGCGGTCGAACAGGATGCGCGTGTCGGCACCGATGTACGACGACAGGAAGAACTTCGCCGTGTGATAGCGCAGCGCGAAGGCAATGCGCCTGAGCGACAACGTCTGTCCGAGCGTAATCCCGGCGGAGCCTTGATACGTCGTGAAGATGTTGTCGTCGCCGCGCGGATAGTCGAACTCCTGCTGCCCGTGCGCGCGCACCATCACCGGATGCGTGGTGAGTTCGCCGAAGTAGATCTGCGGACGCGTGAGATGCAACTCGCGCACCGTCGACACCGGCGGCAGGTCGCGCACGTACAACTCCGGAATGCCTTCCGGCGTGAACGCATTCACGCTCGAGATGCACGCGCCATAGCCGTGCGTGTAGATGAACCAGCGATTGATGTCCCACCCGTTGGAGCCGGCCGCCTGCGGCACCTTGGTGTGATCGAGTTCGCGCAGCGACAGCATCACCATGCGCTGCTGCCCGTCGATCGTGTAGCGATCGAGGTCGATATCGGCGAAGCGATAGTAGGTGCGCAGGGTTTGCAGCTGATTGAAGGTGTGCTGCAGCGGCCGCCAGTCGGCCAGCCGCAAGTTGCTGATGGTGGTGCGATCGCGCGCTACTTCCTCGGCGGACGGATCGCGCGGCTCGGGGAAGTCGCGCACCGTGACATGCATCGAATCGAGACCCCACGCTTCGCGTGTCATCTCGAGGTGGCGCTTGATGTACGGCAACTCGGCGCGCAACTGCTCGGGGCGAATCGCCAGCGCATCGTAGACGGACGGAATGACGCCGAGCTCGAGCACGCCGCTCGCAATGACGAACCCCGCCAGCGCGATCACGAAGCGCCGGTTGCGCGGCCCGACGATCGCCAGCACGAGGCCCGCCACCAGCAGCGTCACGGCGAAAATCGCCAGCAAGTCCGCGCCGAGCCGCGCGTCCACGGCCGACACGCCGACCAGCGGCCCGCGCCGGCTGTAGACGAGTTCGTAGCGCGAGATCCACGCGCTGTTCGCCCAGCACACCAACAGCAGGCCGACCAGCACGCTGAGATGGCGTGCGCCACGCCGCAGGTGATCGATCCACGTGCCCTGCGTCAACCCTGCGATCGCCGCCGGCAACACGTACAGCACTGCGGTGCTGATGATGCAGGCGAGCACCACACCGATCGCCCAATTCACCAGAGCGCTCCACGCCGGCAAGGTGAAGACGAAGAAGGCGACGTCGCGGTGGAACTGCGGGTCGCGCACGCCGAAGGGCTGTTGGTGCAGCGCGGTGAGGAACGTCCACCACGCGGAGCCGAGACCGCTCCCGAGCACGAACGCGAGGAACACGAGGATCACCAGTCGCAGGCGGTCGAGCGTCTGGGCGAGCTGCGAGGCACCGGCCGCCGGATTCAAGCGGCCGCTGGCGATGTCGATGATCTCGGGTTCGCCCGGGCGGCCGCCGCCGCGCGGCGGGTGGAAACGCGGTCCATTCGGCATCTGCGGGCGGTGCCCGCGCGCCAGCACCGCGTTGAGCCACAGCAAGAGGAACGACACCACGATGCCGCCGATGCTGAGGCCGCCCTTCGCGGTGAATTCGGTCCAGAACCGTTGCTCGGCGTGTAGTTCGCGAAACCACAGGGCGTCGACGTATACCGACAAGGCACTCTGGAAGAGGACGAGGAGCAGCACGAGCGCCACGCTGATGCGCACCGCGCCGCCGACCTTCACCTCTTCGCCACGGCCGCGCCGCGACAGCGCACGGAGGGCCGGCAGGGCGGCGAGGACATAGAGGAGCAACACCAGCACGTCCATCACACTCTCCTTCGACCGCGCACGGAGGCGCCGGGGCGGCGCGCGGGGCACGGCAGCCGCCAAGGATAGACCAACCTCGCCCCGGCTGCTAATCTCGCCGCCGCCCTATGGTCCCGCCCCGCTCCGACGCCGACGACCCCATCCGGGTCCCCCCGCCTCCGGCCGCCACCCCTCCGGCTGGCCCCGACTTGCCCGAGCGCTACCGGCGGGAGCGCGCGCTCGGCGAACTCGCCGAGGAACTGCTCCGGGTCAGCGACACCCCGAAGGCCTTGCGCGCCGCCCTCGACTTCGCCCTCGAACTCTATGCGGCGGACGGCGGCTGGGTGCTGCTGCGCGACTCGGCGGACGGTCCGCTGACCCGCGCCGCGTCACGCGGCCCGGCGGCGCCCGACGCGGCGACCTTGGAGCTGGTGGCGGCGTTCATCGCGCAACGCCGACCGTCGCTTCCGGCCACCGTGATCCTGGCGCCGGTGGCGCGCGGCGGACGCACGATCGGCGCCCTCGCGCTGCAGCGCGCGCAGCCGTTCGCGCGCGGCGACGGTCGATTCCTCACCCGCATCTCCCACCGGCTCGGGCAAGAGATCGAGCGGCGGGAGGAACAGCGCGTCATCGCGGTGCTCGAACGTATCAGCGCCAAGATCGTGCAGGAACTGCGACCGAACGATCTCGTCTACCAGCTGCTGCATGGCCTGCGCGCGCTGCTCCGCTACGACCACAGCTCCGCGCTGTTCGTCCCCGGGCCGACGCCGGACACGCTCGTGTTGCGCGCCGAACAAATCGCGTGGACGAAGGGCAAGAGCGCGGAGATTGGACGCGCGGTGACGCTGGACAACGTACTGACGCGGCTGCCGGTCCGCGATGGCGACGGCGTCCACGCGCTGGTGCGCGGCCGCGACGGCCGGACCGGCGTGATGCCGTGGATGACGCTGGCGCCGCGACTCGCGGCGCGGCGCGGCACCCGCCGAGCAGGCGATGCTCGTGGTGCCGCTGTGGTACAAGGGGCGGCTCCTCGGCGTCCTCAAAGTCTCCTCGACCGACCCGGCGTTCTTCGGCGACCGCGAGCAGCGTTTGGCGGAGCGCCTCTTGCCGTTCGCGGTGGCGGCGCTCGCGCATGCCGAGGCGGCGATTCGCTTCGAGGAACAGATCGTCGAAACCGAGAAGCGCGCCGCGCTGAGCGATCTGGCCCGCGGCGTGGCGCACGACGTCAATAACGCGCTCGGCGCCATCCTGCCGCTCGCCGACCAGCTGCGGGACGAAGCCGAGCGCGGCGAACTCGATGTCGCGGACGCGGCCGCCGACCTCGCCGAGATTGCCCGCGCCGCCCGCACGGCCAAGCGCATCATGACCGGCATGCTGCACTACGCGCGCGGCGGCGCCGCGCCGCGCGAGCGCGTGGACGTCGCGCGCGCCATCGACGCCGCCACGCACCTGGTGGCCGCGCGTCTCGCCGAGCGCGCGATCCAACTTGAGCGCGTGGTGGCTCCCGACGCCGACGCGGTCTACGCCGCGCAAACGCAGGTCGAACGCATCCTGCTCAACCTGCTGCTCAACGCCATCGACGCGTCGCCGGACGGCGGCACCGTCACCGTCCGCGCCATCCGCGACGTCGACGCCAGCACCGGCACCGCGCGCGTCAAGCTCACCGTCGAAGACCACGGCACCGGAATCCCGTCCGCCCTGCTCGCGCAGGTCGAAGAGCCGTTCTTCACGACCAAGCCAGGCGGAACAGGCTTGGGTCTGGCGATCGTGCGGTCGCTGGCGTGGGAGAACGGCGGGCGGCTCGCCATCGACACCAGCCCGGCCGGCACCTGCGTGCACGTCACGCTGATGGCGGCGACCGGAGGACGCGATGGCGCGTGAGCACATCGTCGTGGTCGACGACGAGCCGGGCGTGCGTCGCGCCATCGAGCGCATCCTGCGTAACCGCGCGCAGGTGACCGCAGTGGAAACCGCGGAGGACGCGCTCGCCGTGCTCGACCGCGAACCGGCGGACCTGGTGCTCGCCGACGTGCGATTGCCCGGCATCGACGGACTCGATCTGCTGTCGCGGATCAAGGAACGCAAGATCGACACCGACGTCATCGTCATGACCGGCTCGTCGGGCGAACGCGATGAATGGCTGCTGCACGCGATCGAGGGCGGCGCCTACTTCTTCCTCACCAAACCATTCGAACGTTCGGTGCTCGAGGCGCTGGTCGAGCGCTGTTTGGCATCGCGGCGTCTGCGCCGCGCAAATGAACAGCACACGCAACGCATCGAGGAGAGCCTCGAGCAGGCGCGGCGCTTTCAGGCCAACTTGTATCCCCGGCGCGCGCCGACGGTGCCGGGAGCCCGGGTGGCCGCGCAGGCGCGGCCGTGCGAATCGCTCGGAGGCGACCTCTACGACTTCGTCGCGCATCCCGAGGGCACACTCGAACTGTTCATCTCCGACGTCTCGGGGCACGGTGTTGGCGCGGCGATGTTCACGGGAGCGGTCAAGGTTGCGTTCCGCCGCCACGCGCAGCGCGAGGCCCGCGCCGAATCGCTGGTGCACGACCTGCGGCTTGCGGCCGGCCTCATGGGCGCCGGGAAGTTCGTCACCGCCATCCACGCCGAGTATGACACCACAACGCGCGTGCTCACCTATTGGAACGCCGGGCACCCCGCCTTCGCGCGCATCTCGGCGACGGGCGATGTGGAGTACGGCGACAGCACCATGCCGATCCTCACGTCGGCCCTGCCCGAAATGCCGCTCGACCGCCGCACGCTGCAACTGGCCCCTGGCGACCGCGTGCTGTTCTATAGCGATGGTCTGGTCGAGATGCGCAATCCGCTCAATCACGTGTTCGGGCTCGACACGGTGATCCACACGCTGCATGGCATGCAGGATGCCTCGCCGGGCGAAACGCTCTACCGCCTCGAAGAATTGGTCGACGCTTTCCGCGCCGGGCGCCCGCTCGAAGACGACGTCACACTGCTCTTGCTGGCGGTCGATCCGGCACCACAGGCCGCGGACTTCGAGGATGCGACCTAGCGCGCACTCTCCAGCAAGTCGGCGATGTCGTCTTCCTCGAGTCCGAGGTAGTGCCCGATCTCATGGATCAACGTCACCGTCAACTCGTCGACGAACTCCTCCGGCGTGCTGCACACGCGTTCGATGTTGCGCCGGAAGAGCAGCAGTTGCGGACGCTGCTCGGGTGACGGCTCGGGTGACGGCTCGGCGGCAGGCTCGCCCTCCGTCGGCGCGGGCGCGGCGACGTCGACGAGCGCGCCGGGCAGCAACGGCGAGAGCGGCGGCGTCTCGCTGCGCAGAAACTCGAACGGCGGCAGATCCATCACCGTGATGCCGACTTCCCCGCTGCGCAGCGGCCGGCGAATATCGGCCGGCAAGTCGTGTGTCGCGGTGTCGAGCAGCTTCTCGAAATCGGCCTCGCTCACCCGCGGCGGGACGAAGAAGCAATCGGCATCGAGTTCAGCGGCCTTGGCGTAGCAGGCGGCCGCGGCGTCGTCCTCACCGCGCAGTTCGTGCGCGATGGCGAGCCAGTAACGTGCGTCGGGGTTCTCCGGATCGTCGCGCACCACGGCGCTCAGACCGCGTACACCTTCCTCCAAGCGCAGCAGGCCGATCTGCGAGGCCGCGATGTCGAGACGGATCGAGGGATCGCCCGGATACGACGCCAGCGCGCGCGTCAGGTGCTCGAGCGCTTCGCCGTAGACTTCTTGATCGACCAACGCGGCGCCGAGAAGGTAGTGCGCTTCCGGCGCGTCGGGCAGGAGATCGAGCGCGCGGCGCGCTTCGTCTTCGGCCGCTTCCGGGTCGTCGTCTTCCATCGCGTCCCAACCGTGCTCGAGATACGCCTCGGCGGCGCGACGATCCTTGGGGGTGAGTCCCACCGGTGTCCTCCTGGTCACCCGCTGATGGTACACAACGGCGCCGGACGGTGCCACACACGGCGCGCAAGGACTGGACGCCACCGGCACGGTCTTCGACAATGAGACTCTCGTGGAGTGCGCATGCTTGGAGGAAGGTTCACGTGCCCGGCCCCGCCTATCGCCTCGTCACGTCGCGCCTGGTGCTGCGATGCCCTGATCCCGCCGACGCGTCACATTTCAAGCGCGCCATCGACGCGAGTCACGAGGCGCTTGCGGCGTGGATGCCGTGGATGCACCCGACGCCGGATGTCGCCGGCCTGGTGGCGACCCTGAGGCGATTCCGCGCCGAGTTCGATACCGATGTCTCCTATCCGTACGCGGTGTGGAGCCGGGACGAAGCCGAGTTGTGGGGCAGTGCGTCGCTGCACCTACGCGTCGGACCGGGCGCGACCGAAATCGGCTATTGGATCCACAGCGCACGCACGGGGCAGGGCTTGGCCACCGAGCTGACCGCGGCGCTGACCCGCATCGCCTTCGCGGTCCATGGCTTCTCGCGTGTCGAAATCCACGTCGCGCCGGGCAATCGCGCCAGCCTGCGGGTGCCCGAGAAGCTCGGGTTCACCCACGAGGCCACGCTCGCTCGCCGCATCGTCATCCCGACGGCGGAGGGTGTCGATGCGGTGCACGACCGGTCGATTTGGACGATGTTCGCCGGCGAGTTCGCCGCGTCGCCCTGCGCCGCGGCCGAGGTCCAGGCCTTCGACGCGCTCGGCGATCGGATCCTGTAGCGGCACGCGACGCGTGGTAGACTTCCGGGCATGAAGGTCCTCCTTGCCACCCCGCGCGGATTCTGCGCCGGCGTCGATCGCGCGATCGACATCGTCGCGCTCGCCCTCGACGTGTTCGGCCCGCCGGTCTTCGTGCGGCACGAAATCGTCCACAACCGGCACGTCGTGGACCGCCTGCGCGCGCGCGGCGCCGTCTTCGTCGAAGATTTGCACGAGGTGCCGGAAGGGTCGATCCTCGTCTTCAGCGCACACGGCGTGGCGCCGGCGGTGCGCGCCGAGGCCACCGCGCGACGGCTGCGCACCATCGACGCCACCTGCCCGCTGGTGACCAAGGTGCACTCGGAAGCCGTGCGCTTCGCGCGCGAGGGCTATTCGATCGTGCTCATCGGCCACAAGGGACATCCCGAGGTGGACGGCACCATGGGCGAAGTGCCCGGCCACATCACGTTGGTCGAAAACGCCGGCGATGTCGCGGCGCTGCCCGCGGCCGACGAGCCGGTGGCGTATCTGTCGCAAACCACGCTGTCGGTCGACGAAACGCGGGCCGTCATCGACGCGATTCGCGTGCGCTTCCCGCAGGCGCGCGGCCCGGCGAAGGACGACATCTGCTATGCCACGTCGAACCGCCAGAGCGCGGTGAAGGAGTTGGCGGCACGCTGCGACGTGGTGTTCGTGGTCGGGTCCAGCACGTCGTCGAACTCGACACGCTTGCGCGAGGTGGCGGAAGCGTTGGGCGCCCGCGCCTACCTGGTGGAAGAAGCGAGCAACATCGACCCGGCCTGGCTCGATGGCGCGCAGTGCGTCGGCGTGACCGCCGGTGCCTCCGCGCCGGAGGATTTGGTCGAAGATGTGGTGTCGTGGCTGCGGGCCCATGGTGCCGTCACCGTCGAGGACTTGGTCACCGTGAGCGAGGATGTCTACTTCGCGCTGCCCCCCGAGTTGCTCCGTGAGATCGCCGCGCGCGGTGTGGAATCCACCACGCTCGACAAGCACACGGCGCGTCCCGCCACCATGCGGCGGCTCGAAGAAACCCGCCGACAGCTCGAGGAGAAGGCGGCCCGCGAGGGTTAGTCCGCGCGCCGCGCCTCGATTACCGACAGCGGTGAATCCGTCGCGGTCACGCGTGATACCGCTAATCCCGCCGCGTCACAGAGCTGACGATACTCGTCTGCGGTTCGCTCGCGACCGCCGGCGGTGAGGACCAGCATGTTGAGATCCATCAGCGTCGCGCGATGCGGCGTGCCGTCGTCCGGCACCAACATTTCGATGATGGCGATGCGTCCGTCGTCGCGCATCGCCTCACGGCAACGGCGCAGCACCGTGATCGCGTGCGCATCGTCGAGGGCGTGCAGGAAGTACTTGAGTAGATAGAGATCACCAGCGGGCGCGGCATCCGTGAAGACGTCGAGACGGAGCCGGTGCGCGCGCCCTGTCTCACACAACGTGACGAACGCCGGGTCCAACGTCACGTCCTCGGAGTTGTCGACGAGGATTCCGTGCGCGGCTGGAACCTCGGCCAGCATGCCGGCCAGCAAGGCGCCGCTGCCTCCGCCCACGTCGACGACGCAGCGCGCATCGGCGATCTGCAGCACCTCGCGGACGGCACGCAGATTCATGTGCGTCGACACCCGCATCCACGCATCGTACACGGTGCGCTCGGCGGGATGTGCGGCGAGCCAGTCGAAAATCGTCGCGCCCGCCGTGACGCTCAACGCTGCCTCGCCGGTGCGAATGCTGTGCGCGAGCGCACCCCACGCCGCGACGTGCACGTCGCTGCCCATGAGCAGCGCGGCATCGCGCACCGAATCCGGCGCGTCGGCGCGCAACGTCGCACCGAGCCGCGTCAGCGCGTACCCGCGCACCAGATCGCCCTGCGTCACGCCGATCATCGCCAGCACCCGCAGCAAGCGCGCGAGCGACGGAGCGTGCGTCGCGGTGGCCGCGGCGATGTCCTCGACCGGCCGCGGCGTGTCGCCCATCGCCTCCGGGATGCCGAGCGACACCGCGACATGGAGCGCGCGCGCCGGCCAGTGACCGACGATCATCTGCAGCATCTGCGCCGCCGGTGGCGGTGTCATCGCAGGATCGGCCAACGCGTCACTCCACCCAGACTGTCTTGACGTTGACGAAGGCGCGGATGCCGTCGCGGCCCAGTTCGCGGCCGAAGCCTGACGCCTTGACGCCGCCGAACGGCACACGGGGATCCGACTTCACCATCCCGTTCACGAAGACGCAGCCATTCGCGAACTCCGCGGCGAGCCGTGTGCCGCGCGCTCGATCAACGGTCCACAGCGCCGCGCCGAGCCCGAAGCGACTCGCGTTGGCGAGCGCCACGGCATCGACGACATCGCGCGCGCGCACCACCGCCGCCACCGGCCCGAACGTTTCCTCGTCGAACGCCGGCATGCCGGGGCGCACGTGGTCGAGCAACGTGGGCGGATAGAAATCGCCGGGCCCTTCGCCTCGCGCTCCACCCAGGACGCATGTCGCGCCCGCGGCGACGCTGCGCGTCACCAGATCATGGAGGTCATCGACGAGATCGGGGCGCGCGAGCGGGCCTACCTGCGTTGCGCGATCCCGCGGATCGCCCACCACCAACGCCGTGAGGCCGGCGCACAGGCGCGCGACGAACGCATCCGCGACCGACTCCTCGACGATGAAGCGCTTGGCGGCGATGCAACTCTGGCCGTTATTGATCGTGCGCGCGGTGACGGCGGTCGCGGCGGCGCGTTCGAGGTCCGCATCGGCGAGCACGACGAAGGGATCCGAACCACCGAGTTCGAGCACCATGGGCTTGAGGGCCGCACCGGCGGCCGCCGCGAGCGCGCGCCCCGCCGCTTCGCTGCCGGTGAGCGAGACCGCGGCGATCGCCTCATGCGCCACCAACGTCTGCGCCTCGGCCGCGCCGATCAGGAGCGTCGTGAAGAGACCCGGCGGCGCCCCCGCGTCGTCGAAGAGCCGCTGCAGCGCGAGCGCGCATTGCGGCACATTCGACGCGTGCTTGAGGACGACCGCATTGCCCGCCGCGAGCGCAGGCGTCGCGCAACGCAGTACCTGCCAGAACGGGAAGTTCCACGGCATCACCGCGAGCACCACGCCGAGCGGATCGAATCGCACGAACGCCGCGTGCGCCTCGGGCACATCGGCCGGTTCGGGCGTCAGGTACGCGGCGCCGAACTGCGCGTAGTGCTCGGCCACCCACGCACACTTGTCGACTTCCGCCTCCGCCTGCAGGATCGGTTTGCCCATTTCGCGGGTCATGAGATCCGCGAACGCAGCGCGTTGCCCACGCAAGCCATCGGCGACGCGGCGCAACAATGCGGCGCGCGTATCGTGGTCCGTGCGCGCCCACGCCATCGCGGCCGCGCGTGCGCGCTGCAGCGCGGTCTCGACTTCGCGCGGTGTGTGCCCCGCGACTTCCGCCCAGATATCGCCGCTGTATGGCGATCGCGACGTCAACGTCGTCATGTCACCACCCTCACCGCATGCGGCAGGACGTCGATGGAGCAGGGCGTCTCGCCAATCCATTCGCCATCCGCTTCGACGATCGCCGGCTCCGGCGTGGCGAGGCGGACAGTGCGTGCGCGCATCATCGAGACCGAGGCCAGTGTCGCGTGCGTGCCGGCACGGAGTCGCGGCAGATCGCACCAGGCGCGCACACGCGAAGTCGCTCCGAGGGTCGCGACGTCGAGGACGCCGTCGTCGGGCCGTGCATGCGGCGCGACCGGCAGCCCGCCGCCGATCGTACGCCCATTGGCCACCGTCACGTTCCACACCGCTTGTTCGTGGATGGCGCCGCCGTCGATCGCAATCGACACGGGAATCGGGGCGCCGTGCGCGATCGCCGCGATGACGGCTGCCGGATACGCCCAGGCGCGTGGCATTCTGCCGTCCGCGACACGTAGCGTGATGTCGGCCGCCAGCCCGAGGTTTGCGGCATTGAAGAAGAGGCGCACCGGAAGCGCGCCGAGGCGATCGCCCTCCCACTCGAGACGTTGGAAACGCACGCGTCCGACGTCGACGAGCCGCGCCTTACCGTCGAGCGCGTGTTGCACGACGTCCTCGTCACGCATCCCCGGCGTGCACAGCCGCACGGCATCGCCGCCGGTGCCGCCATCGAGCGGTGCCAAGATCGTCGGCGGGGTCTCCGTGCCGAGCGGATCGCGCAGCCCGTTGAGCGCTTCGTGCACGGTGCCATCGCCACCGAGGACGAAGAGCACCGGTGTCGAGGCCCGTGCGACCTCGCGCGCGATCTGCACGGCGTGGCCAGGTTCCTCGGTGACGTGGAGAGCGACATCGTCACCCGCCAGCTCGCGCAGGCGGGCCGCAATCTCGGGCGCCTGCCGTGCCGCGCGTCCGCGACCTGCCACCGGATTGACGATCAATGCGGCGCGCATCGTCTCTCGCTTTCGTGCCGCCATGCATGCATCGTGGCCACGGTGTCGAGGTAGCGCGCGACCGCCGCCGCGCGGTCTGCCGCGTCCCACCCGAGTTCATCGCCCATCACGCGCGCTACGCCGGCGGCGATGTGGCATCCGTTCTCGCTGTCGAGCAGAAGCAGACGCGTGCGGCGGGCCACGACATCCTCGACGTCGCGGGCCCACTCATGTCGCACCGCATGTACGACCTCCACGACCAGCAGGCGGTCGTCCCCGCCGTCGACCGGTGCGCCGAGTGCTGGGCGAACGGCGATGGCGTCGAGGAGATGCCACGCATCGCTGCCGTAGGCGTGCCGCCACCGGAGGCGCACTGCAGCCGACACGCGGGAGGCGTGCGGATGGAGATCGAGATCCACCGGCGCAGCCGTGACGAGAGGCGTCGACGCAGTCCGGCAGCGCCCGACAGTGATTCCGTGGTGCGCAGACAACCAGGCCGCCACCGCGTCGGCGGTCTCCTCGGCGACGGCACGCGCCGTGGTCAACTTGCCGCCGGCCAGCGTGAACACGCCGCCGCCATCGTGCAAGACCGCGTGCTCACGCGGAACGTCGGACGGCGCATCGGCGCGACCGTCCGTCCGCCCGACGAGCGGCCGCACGGCAACGCTGGTCCCCTGCACATTGCCCACACCCAGCGTCGCGCTGGGGAGCGTCGCCGCGACCGTCTCCAGAAGGTAGTCGACATCGTCGTGCGACACGCGCGCGTCGTGCGGTGCCGCGACATCACTGTCGGTGGTGCCGATGAGCGTCACGCCCGACCACGGCACGGCAAAGGCGAGCCGGCCATCGCGCGGGGACGTCAGCACCACCGCCTGCCGCACCGGACATGCGGCGAACGGCACGACGACATGCACACCTTGCGTCAATCGCAATGGCGGCTCGGCAGCGATCCCGCAGCGCAGCCGCGCCTCATCGCCCCACGGTCCGCACGCGAGGACGACACTGCGCGTCGCAACCTCGCGCGTCGCGCCACTCTCCGCGTCCCGGACCTGCACCGCGGTGACGCGCCGCCGCGCATCGCGTGCGATGCCGTCGAGCGCGACACGGGGCCACACCAACGCGCCCTCGGCCGCTGCATCACGCGTGATGGCGAGCGTGAGTCGCGCATCATCGAGCGAGGCGTCGTCGTAGAGCGCGGCGCCGCGCACACCGTCCGGGCGGAGCAACGGTTCCTCCGCGCCGCACGCCGCTGCACGCAGCATGCGGTGTCGATGTCCGCGCGAGCCGGACAACACATCGTACGCGGTGAGTCCGAGATGCAGGAGGAACGGCGAGATCGGTCGCGAGGGAAACCGGCCGTGCGGATGGGAGGGAAACAGGAATCGCAACGGCTGCACGAGGTGCGGGGCAATGCGACGCAAGATCTCGCGTTCCAGACACGCGGTGCGCACCAGGCGGAAGTGGCCTTGCTGCAAGTAGCGAAACCCGCCGTGCGCCAACTTCGTGGAACCGGAGGACGTGCCGCTGCCGATGTCACCGCGTTCGATGAGCAGAACTCGCAGGCCGCGCAGGGCGGCGTCACGCGCCACCGACGCGCCGCTGATGCCGCCACCCACGACGACGACGTCGTACCGTGTCGAACCGGCATCCGCCCAGGTGTGGGCGCGCGCATCGGGACCACCTGCGACGAGCGGCGGTGCAACCTCCCGACGCGCCCGCCGTGCGCTCATCCGCGTCCGTGTGACGCGCGGAGCGACGAACGCGCGATCACCGCATCGGCCGCCGCGCACAACACCAGCCCCACCGCCACGCCCGCGATCGCATCGACCGCGTAGTGGAAGCGGCCGTACACCACGGCCACCGACAACACCGCACACAGGATCGTCCCGGCCACCGCGAGCCACCGCGGGCCGTGGCGCCACACGCCCCACACCACCGCCAGCATCACGGCGACGTGCGATGACGGGAACGCCGCGCCGCGCAGCCCATTCGCCGACACCACATCGTTGACGAAGGCGATCATGCCGCCGCCCTCGAGCAACGTGGCCCCGACGTGGCTGAGCGCGAAACGCGGGCCCATCGCCGGCAGCAACTGGAACACGAAATAGCACACCAGCATGGTCAACGAGACGCGGAACACGAAGCGGCGCGCCGCCATCATGCCGGCGACACGGTAGATCACGAAGCACGCCAGCGGCCCGTACCACCAGTACGACGCGTACGCGAACGCCATCACCTGACCGAGCCATGCTGACCCGCGCTCCGCCAACAGAATGGACGGCTGTGCATGGAAGATCGACTTCTCGAGCACGATCAGCTGTCCATCGATGTACGCCGGATTGACGATGTGCACGATTTGCCCGACGTGCGCGTAGAGGAACGGGAACAACGGCAGTGGATACCAGACGCGCAACAGGCGCACACCGCGCCGGAGCAGTCGCGGGGCGCTCTGCCAGGGCGGGGCGAACAGCATCGCCACGGCGCCGAGCACCATCGCGTGCGCGGCCGCCTGCGCCTTCCAGTCGTCCTGATTCGCGCGGAAGCCGATCTGCAACGCGATCGTCGCGGCGAGATAGCAGGCGACCACGACCTCGGTGGGTCCGCCCTGCGGCAGGCGGTCGGCAGAGCCGCGCGCCGGGCTAGCCATCGACCTCGCAGCCCGCAAGCTTCTTCTCGATCTTGGCGCGGTGCTTCTCACTGTCGCGACCGATGAACACCGCCTGCGTGCGACCTGGCGCCGTCAATTCGTGCGGGAAGTCGGCGAAATCGTAGCGCCCGCACGTGAAGTTGAAGAGCAACGGCGCCGTCGCGCCGGCAAACTGCACCACGCCCTTGCTGCGATAGATATCGTCGGGCAGCCCGCGCAGCAGCTTCTCGAACTTCTTGCGGTCGAGCCGGCGCTGCGCGTGGTACACGAAAGCGGTGATGCCGTCGTCATCGAGATGCGACGACCCGCTGCCGTGGTCGTGGTCGTCGTGCGTGTCGGCCACCGCTTGATCGCGATAACGCCCGACGCTCGTGCCGAACAACAAGTCGGTCGGCACTTCGCCGCGCACGGTCTCGAATCGCAGCGCGCGATCGTTGCGCTTCTTCACCCAGCCGTGCACCTTCTTGAGTTGCTTCTGGTCGACGAGATCGGTCTTGTTGATGACCACGAAGTCTGCCGCTTCGACCTGCTGGCGCACGACCTTGGCGCGCTTCTCGAGGTTGAGCACATCGGCCGCGTCCACCACCGCGATCACCGCGTCCACCGTGAGGCCGGCGTTGAGCGCCTGCGTGATGAGCGGTTGCGGGTCCGCCGCGCCCGTCGTCTCGAGGATGATCAACGTCGGGTTCACCGCCTCGACGATCTCGTGGATCGCCACGGTGAACTGCAGACTCACCGAGCAGCAGATGCAGCCGGAATCGACTTCGACCATCTTTTCGACGGCGCTGAAGCCGGTGAGGACCTTGCCGTCGATGCCGACGTCGCCGATCTCGTTCATGATGACGGCGACCTTCTTGCCCTGGAGCCCGTGCCCGAGCACGTGCTTCAGCATCGACGTCTTGCCCGAGCCGAGGAACCCGGTGACGATATCGCAGGCGATCTTGCTCATGGGTGACGGAGTATAGCACCGCGGTCGGTCGCGGCGTCGCCGTCCAACGGCGAACGCGGCGCGTCCGGGAACACGTTGCGGGCGAGGTAATCCCAGTAGCGGTCGTCCTCGGCGATCGCATCGTACGAGAACAGCGCGATGCCCGAGACGCCGACGGCACGTGCCAGCACCACCTTCTCGGCGGCGCGCGCGGCGGGCTGATTGTAGACGGCGAGCCCGGCGTAGACGATGTGGCCGGGCACCGCGGCGGCCGAGCGCCGCACCTGGCGATCCACCGTCGTCCACCGCGTGCCGTAGCACATGGGGGCGACGAAATCCATCGTGCCCTCGTTGACCCAGCGCGGCCAGTCCTGGCCGCACCGCGCGAAGGCATCCGCGGGGTCGGGAATCACCGCCGCCGAGAGCAATGTGCCCGGCCGCACGGCGTCCATCACCAGGCGCAGACCGCGCACCAACTTGGTGACCTGCGCGGCGCGGAACTCCCGCCACTGCTGCAGCGCGGCCGCGTCGCCCGGCGGCAGGTGCACCGGATCGAGCCCACTCTCGGCGAGGAACGCGTCGCGGGCACCCGGCGAGTAGCCGCTGCGCTCGTTGGGATAGCGCACGTAGTCGAGGTGCAGGCCATCCACCGGATAGCGCGACACCAGTTCGCGCATCGCGTCCCAGAATGCCGCGCGCGCCGTGGAGTCGAACGGCGCGACGAACGCGCCCTCGGCGCCGAACACCTCGCGCTCCGGCTGCGACATCACCGCCAACGACCGTCCATCGCGCGTCACGTCGAACCACTCGGGATGCGTGAGGAAGATGTGGCGCGGATCGCGCGGCCGCTTCTCCGACGACCACGTCAGATACACGTTGACCCACGCATGCACCCGCAGCCCGGCGGCGTGTCCGCGGTCGAGCGCGTAGGCCAGCGGATCGAAGGTGGTGTCGCTCCACGCCTCGCCTCGCGGCACGAGATCGCTGCGATAGAACGCATCGCCGCGGCCTCGCACCTGGACCAGCAAGTCGGTGGCGTGGATCTGCCGCGCACGCGCGATCGCCGAGTCGATGGATGCCGGTTGCTTCATGGAGCTGCGCACGATCCACAGCGCGCGGCCTTCGACCACGCGCGCGCCGCTGGAGTCATGCGTGGCGAACGCCGGCGGCGGGACGTCTTGCGCGCCGGCGTCCGGGTCGATGCCGTGCACGGTGTCCACCACGGCCTGCGCGAGGCCCGCGTGCGGTGCGCGCACCGGCGCGCGCGCGGCGGCAGGGCGCGCGAACACCAGGAGCGCGGCGAATAGCAGCGCGACGCGCCCCGGGCCGGTGAAGGCCCAGGGCGCTCGCGATGCTGCGGTCGTTCGACGCGGAGACGTCGTGGCGGTTACCCGTTCGCCGAGGTCCGCGCGGCGGCGCGCTTGCGCGCGCGGGTCGCGGCGCGCTTCGGCGCCTTGCCCGCGGCTGCGGCCGCGTCACGCTTCTCCTTGCGCGAGTTCCGGTTCGCCGGCTTCGACGGAGCGGACTCACCTTCCACCGGCTTCTGCGCCGACTTGCGCGCGCCGAACCCGAACGAGAAGCGACGCTTCTTCGGCGCCTCGACGACGTCCTCCGGCGCTTCCGCCGCCATCTGCTCGGCAGTCTTCACCAGCGACAGGATCGCCAGTTCGCCGGCATCGCCGACGCGGCGACCGAGCTTGGTGATGCGGGTGTAGCCACCCGGACGCTCGGCGTACATCGGCGCGATGGTCGAGAACAGCTTCGACACCACCTCGTCGCTGCGCAGGTAGCTGGCGGCCAAGCGGCGCGCGTGCAGATCGTCGCGGCGCGCGAGCGTGATGAGCTTCTCGGCGGCCGGGCGCGCTTCCTTCGCCTTGGCGAGCGTGGTGGTGATGGACTCGTGCTCGAACAACGAGGTCACCAGGTTGCGCAAGAGCGCCGCGCGGTGCGAACTGGTGCGGCTAAGCTTGCGGCCTTTGCTTCTGTGTCGCATGACGTTCCTCTTTGTCGCCGCGCGCCAGGCGCGAGCGTCCGTTCAGCGCGCCACGTCTGTGTGATGCGGCGCTGTCCTACGTGGCAGGCGTGAGCTAGACGCCGCTTCCGGTTTCGACAGTCTCCTCGACGGGGCGCCCGCCGCGGTACAGCTTCTTCACGTCCATCCCGAACTGGAGATCCATGCTGGTCAGGATGTCCGCGATTTCCTTCAGCGACTTGCGGCCGAAGTTGCGGTACTTGAGCATCTCGGCCTCGGTCTTCTGCACGAGGTCGCCAAGCGTGCGGATGTTCGCCGCCTTGAGGCAGTTGCTCGAACGCACCGACAGCTCGAGCTCGTCCACCGGGCGGTCGAGCATGGTGCGCAGGCGCTGCGACGACTCGTCCTCGACCTCCGGCTCGATTGCCGCGTCCTCGTCCTCGCCGTCGATGAACAGGGCGAAGTGGTCCTTGAGGATCTTGGCGGCGTGCGAGAGCGCGTCCTTCGGCACCAGCGATCCGTCAGTCCAGATCTGCAACGTCAGGCGGTCGTAGTCGATGCGCTGTCCGACACGCTCGCTCTCGACGTTGTAGTTCACCTTGGTCACCGGCGAGAACAGCGCGTCGAGCGAGATCTCGCCGATCGGCCGGTCCACACCCTGCGCGTCGGCCGACACGTAGCCGCGGCCGGTGCCGATCTCGACCTCGATGGTCACCTCGCCATCCTTGTTGACGGTGGCGATGTGCAGCTCGGGGTTCAGGATCTCGACGTCCGGATCGGCCTGCAGGTCGCCGGCGGTGATGATGCCCTTGCCCTTCGACACGAAGGTGCCGCGCTTGATGCCATCGCTGTGCAGCTTGAAGCGGATCTGCTTCAGGTTGAGGATCAGTTCGGCGGTGTCCTCCAGCACGCCCGGGACGGTGCTGAACTCGTGCAGCGCACCGTTCATCTTGACCGCGGTGACCGCGGCGCCCGGCAGCGAGGACAGCAGGACGCGACGCAGCGCGTTCCCGAGCGTGAGACCGAAGCCTCGCTCGAGCGGCGCGATCACGAACCGGCCATACCGATCGGTCAACGACTTCTCGTCGACCTCGATCCGCTTCGGAAGCAGCAACGACTTCCACTTCATGATCCATCTCCTTTCGGATCGAGCCTCAGCATTCTGGACCCACGCTGGGTCTCCCCCTGAAGGCTCGTTCAACTTCGATTCGTTTGCGAGGGGGGAGTGTGAGGGTGCTCTCCCCTTGCCACACCTTCGTGTGCTCTGCGGGGAGAGCACCTCACACTCCCCGCGCGACGCCTCAGAGTGGCGAGACAATCCCACCCGAAGACTCCCATCGTCGTGCCGGCGCATACGTCACCGAACGGCGATGGGTCGTGCAACACGATGGTGCCGGACCGGCCGCCGTGGTGTCTGCGGCGGGCGGGCGGGCGGCTGTGCCGGAGCGCAGAGCCCGGCGAAGCACTGGGGCAAGCGGAGGCACTGCCGTCCGCCCGCCCGTCGCCCTCCTACTTCGAGTACAGTTCGACGATCATCTGCTCGGTGACCGGCTCTTGGATCTGGTCACGCGACGGCGCCATCAGCACGCGGCCGCTCATGCGGTCATCGCCCACTGAGAGCCAGTCCGGGATCGAACGCGACTTGCGGTTCTCGCTCGAGTCCTTCACCAGATCGAGGTTGCGGCTCTTCTCGCGCACCGCGATCACGTCGCCCGGCTTGACCTGGGCCGACGGAATGTTGACGACGCGGCCGTTCACCGTCACGTGGCTGTGGCGCACGAACTGGCGCGCCTGGCTGCGCGAGGCGCAGAAGCCAAGACGGAAGACGACGTTGTCGATGCGCATCTCGAGCAGGCGGAGCAGGTTCTCACCGGTCATGCCGCTCTTGCGGTCCGCCTTCTCGAAGTAGTTGCGGAACTGACGCTCGAGCACGCGGTAGATCCAGCGGGCCTTCTGCTTCTCACGCAGCTGCTTGCCGTAGCCGGTTTCCTTCATGCGGCGGTCCTGGCCGTGTTCACCCGGCGCGTACCCGCGACGCTCGAAGGCGCACTTCTCGGTGTAGCAGCGCTCTCCCTTCAGGAAGAGCTTGATTCCGGCACGCCGGCACTGACGGCAGCGAGGCCCGGTATACGTTGCCATTCTCTCTGATCTCCTCGACTACACGCGGCGGCGCTTGGGCGGCCGGCAACCGTTGTGCGGAATGGGCGTCACGTCCTTGATCGCCGAGATCTCCATCCCGGCGGCCTGGAGCGACCGAATCGCGGCCTCGCGGCCCGCGCCCGGACCCTTCACCCACACCTCGAGGCGCTTCATGCCGAGACCGAGCGCATCCTTCGCGGCGCTCTCGGCGGCGAGCTGCGCCGCGAACGGCGTCGACTTACGCGAGCCCTTGAAGCCGACCTTGCCGGCCGAGGCCCACGCGATCACCGCGCCGTCGTTATCGGTGATGGTGACGATGGTGTTGTTGAAGGTCGCCTGAACGTGGGCCACTCCGTTGACCGGAGTGCGGCGATCCCGACGCTTCTTTGCTTCAGCCACTTGCTGGAATCCTCCTCACGCGCCGCACCAAACGGCGCGCGCCCGGTTACTTCTTGACGGCCTTCTTGCGCAGCGAGCCGGCCGTCTTCTTCGGGCCCTTCCGCGTGCGCGCGTTGGTCTTGGTCCGCTGCCCATGCACCGGCAGGCTGCGGCGGTGACGCAGACCACGGTAGCACCCAATGTCCATCAGGCGCTTGATGTTGATCGCGGTCTCGGACCGCAGCGCACCTTCGACCTTGAAGTCGTTCTCGATCACCGAGCGCAGCTTCGCGGTCTCTTCTTCGGTCAGGGCCTCGACCCGGCGGTCCGGGTTCACGCCGGTCGAGGCGATGATGCGCTTCGCCGACGTCGGGCCAATGCCGAAAATGTAGGTCAGCGCAGTCTCGATGCGCTTCTTCGAAGGGAGGTCGACCCCCGCAATACGTGCCATCGTGTGTGTCCCTTATCCCTGCCGCTGCTTGTGCTTCGGGTTCTTCGCGCAGATCACGCGCAGCACGCCCTCGCGACGCACGATCTTGCAGTGCTCGCAGATTTTCTTGACCGATGCTCGGACCTTCATGCCGTCCCTTCCGTTCGCTTCCGTCTCGCGCTCACCGCGAAGCGGCGCGCCGTCGAGAGAACTGCCCTACTTGTACCGATACACGATGCGGCCGCGCGTCAGGTCGTACGGCGAGAGTTCGACCGTGACCTTGTCGCCCGGCAGAATCTTGATGAAGTTCATGCGCATCTTGCCGGAGATGTGCGCCAGGATGCGGTGTCCGTTCTCCAGCTCGACCCGGAACATGGCGTTCGGCAACGGTTCGACGACCGTGCCTTCCACCTGTACTGCGTCTTCCTTCGCCATACTCCTCCGCGGACGCCGTGCGTCCGCTCGCAGGTCCCCGCGTCTTGCGACGCGTTGCGCGCACCGCGCTTAGGCGCGCGCCGCTTCCTCGGCCAGCGATAGCACCACTGGCCCGTCGGCCGTGATGGCGACGGTGTGCTCGAAGTGCGCCGAGCGCTTTCCGTCGTTCGTCACCACCGTCCAGCCGTCGTCGAGCGTGGCGACATCCCACGTCCCGGCGGTCACCATCGGCTCGATGGCGAGTACCATGCCGGCCACCAGCTTCGGCCCGGTTCCCGGCCGCCCGTAGTTGGGCACTGCCGGTTCTTCGTGCATCTCGCGGCCGATGCCGTGTCCCACCAGCGCGCGCACCACGCCGAAACCGTGCGCTTCGCAGTGCGACTGCACGGCGTGCGAGATGTCGCCGATCCGATTGCCCGGCACGCATTGCGCGATCGCCTTGTCGAGCGATTCGCGGGTCACCCGCATCAGCCGCTCCGACTCCGCATCCACGTGTCCGACCGCGACGCTGATCGCCGAGTCGCCGACGTAGCCGTTCAGCGTGGCACCGCAGTCGATGCCGACGATGTCCCCCTCGCGCAGCACGCGCGGTCCGGGGATCCCGTGGACGACTTCCTCGTTGACCGAGGTACACAGCGAGTGGCGGTAACCGCGGTACCCGACGAAGGTCGGGATCGCGCCCTGGCCGCGAATGTACTTCTCCGCCGCCTGGTCCAGCTCGCCGGTCGTGACGCCGGGTTTCACCATCTCCCGCAGCAACACGAGAGTGCGCGCCACCACCTGGGCGGCGCGACGAATCTTCTCGACTTCGTCCGCGGTGCGAATGTGAATGATGCGACGGCCCGATGCCACGTGCGGCCGCCTACGCCTGATCGCCGCGCACCAGGCGCAGCAAATCGTCGAACACCACGTCGACCGGCCGATCGCCGTCCACGCGTGTCAGCTTCCCGTGAGCCGCATAATACCCGAGAAGGGGCGCGGTCTGCTCGTCATAGACGTTCAACCGCTTGCGCACCGTCTCCTCCCGGTCGTCGTCACGCTGAATCAGCGCGCCGCCACAGTTGCCGCACGGACCGGAAGCCGGTGAACCGTCGGGTTGCGGATTGGCGTCTGCCCGGCACGCCGAACACACACGGCGCGCCGATAGGCGCCTCACCACCTTTTCGTGGGCCACGTCCAGCGCGATCGCATGCCGCAGATTCAGCTGGTAGCCGTCGAGCAGCCGATCCAGCCCTTCCGCCTGCGCGATGGTGCGCGGGAAGCCGTCCAAGATGAAGCCATCGCTGGTGCGTGCATCGAGCACCTCGCGGATCAGCCCCATGATCACGTCGTCCGGTACCAGCTTGCCCTGGTTCATGTAGCCCTGGGCGAGCTGGCCGAGTGCCGTGTTGTTCCTCACTGCCTGCCGTAGCAGGTCGCCGGTCGAGATCGTCGGGATCCCGAGCGCCGCGGCGAGCCGTGCGCCCTGCGTCCCTTTCCCCGATCCCGGGGCACCGAGGAGTATGAGTCGCACGAGAGCGCCCTTTCCGCGCCGGCGGTTACGCCGTGCGGCGGCCCCGCATCTTGCCGCGCTTCATGAAGCCTTCGTAGTGCCGCATCAGCAAGTGCGATTCGATCTGCTGCAGCGTGTCGAGGGCCACACCGACAACGATCAAGAGCGACGTGCCGCCGAAATAGAACGGCATGTTCAGTTTGTAGATCATGACGTCCGGCAGCACCGCGATGAGCGCCAGGAAGATCGCACCCGGCAGCGTGATGCGCGTCAGCACACGGTCCACGTACTCGGCGGTCTTCTTGC
Source organism: Candidatus Eiseniibacteriota bacterium (assembly GCA_044229145.1). Classification (GTDB taxonomy): domain Bacteria; phylum Eisenbacteria; class RBG-16-71-46; order CAZEPH01; family CAZEPH01; genus JBKJUD01. The sequence goes on from JBGATO010000006.1 coordinate 76,691, forward strand.
CCGGACGCACGCCCGGGATGAAGCCGCCGTACTTCTTCATGTTGTCCGCGAGGTCCACCGGGTTCAGCACGACGGCCGTGTAGAAGTACGTGAAGAACACGATGCCGAGGCCGTACAGAATCAGGTACACCGGGTGCGGCGGCGAGAAGATCGTCTTGATGCTCAGCGCGATCGGGTTGTCCTTGGCGAACAAGGCCACGGTGCCCGGGATGAGCAGGATCGACTGCGCGAAGATGATCGGGATCACGCCGGCGGTGTTGACGCGCAGCGGGATGTGCGTGCTCTGCCCGCCGTACATCTTGCGGCCGACGATGCGTTTGGCGTATTGCACGGGTATCTTGCGCGTCGCCTGCGTCATCGCGACCACCACAGCGATCACCACGATCATCACGGCGCCGAGCGGAATCAACGTGAACGGGCTCGCGGTGCCGGCGATTGCCGCACGGATGGTGTTGATGACGTCGTTCGGGAAGCGCGCCACGATCCCGATGAAGATGATCAGCGAGATCCCGTTGCCGATACCGCGCTCGGTGATCTGCTCGCCGAGCCACATGATGAACGTGGTGCCCGCGGTCAGCGTCATCATGCAGAGCAGCACCCACGGAATCCCCGGGTGCGGCACCACCGCACGGCCCGACGCGTTCATGTTCTGCAGGAACGTCGCGACACCGACGGCCTGGAACATGCACAGCGGCACCGTCGCGTAGCGCGTGTACTGCGTGATCTTGCGGCGGCCTTCTTCGCCTTCCTTCTGGAGCTTCTCGAAGTACGGAATCACCGCACCGAGGAGCTGGAAGACGATGGAGGCCGAGATGTACGGCATGATCCCCAGCGCGAAGATCGTCGCCTTGCTGAGCGATCCTCCCACGAACACGTCGTAGAGGCCGACCAGCGTCCCCTTGGCGTTGTTCTCCATGAACGCGGCGAGCGCGCTGGGGTCGACGCCCGGCAGCAGGATGTGCCCGCCGAGGCGGTACACGATCAGCAAGCCGAGCGTGAAGAGAATGCGCCGGCGCAGTTCCGGAATCCGGAACATGCTTTGAAGGCGTTCAATCATCGTCTTTAGCCCAGGATCTCGACGGTTCCGCCCGCCGCCGCCACCTTCTCACGTGCGGCCGCCGAAGCGGCGTGCACCTTGATGGTGTAGGCGCGGCTGAGTGCTTCCTCACCTCCGGCGAGGAGCTTGACCGGCACGTCCGCCGAGCGCACCAAACGCTTCTCCGCGAGCGCTGCCGCATCGATCACCGCGCCCGTCTCGAAGTACTTCTCGAGCCGGCCGAGGTTGACGATCTGCTGCGCCGAGGCGTGCACGTTGGTGAACCCGCGCTTCGGGAGCCGGCGCTGGAGCGGCATCTGCCCGCCTTCGTGCCAGCGGGAGATCTTCTGCCCACCGGAACGCGCCTGGTGTCCCTTGTGGCCCTTCCCCGCGGTGCCACCGGTGCCGGTCGCCCGGCCTTTGCCGAGGCGCTTCTTGGCGTGCGTGGCGCCCTTCGCGGGGCGGATGTCGGCTAGCTTCATTGACTCGTGTCCTCTTCCTACAGGAGCTGGCGCGTCGCGATGTCGCGAGCGCGCTAGCCGATCTCCTCGACGTGCAACAAGTGACCGACCTTCTTCACCATGCCGCGAATCGCCGGGGTGTCGTCATGTTCGATCGTCTGCTGCAGGTGCTTGAAGCCGAGAGCCTTGATGGTCAAGCCCTGCGACTTCTCGCGCTTGATGGCGCTGTGCACCTGCGTGATGCGAAGACGCTTAGCCATCCGCCCTCCGAGCCGGCCCGAGGAGTTCCTCCACCGTCATGCCGCGACGGCGGGCCACTTCCTCGGCACGGCGCATCGACTTCAGACCGTACACGGTCGCCTTGACCAGGTTGTGCGGGTTGGTCGAGCCGAGCGCCTTGGTGAGGATGTCACGCACCCCGGCAGCCTCGAGCACGGCACGCACGCCGCCGCCCGCGATCACACCGGTACCGGCCGACGCCGGACGCAACAGCACGCGGCTGGCGCCGAACTCGCCGATGACCTGATGCGGGACCGTGCCCTTGACGATCGCGACCTGGAACATCCCCTTGCGGGCCGCCTCGCCGGCCTTGCGAATCGCATCCGCGACTTCGTTGGCCTTGCCGAGACCGACACCGACCTTACCCTGGCCGTCACCCATCGCAACGATGGCGTTGAAGTGGAAACGGCGTCCACCCTTGACCACCTTCGCGACGCGGTTCACCTGGATGACGCGCTCGATCATTTCCGAGCCGCCGTCCTTCGGCGCACCATCGCGCGACGGACCGCCGCGGCGATCGCCGCGCTTGCCGCCCTGACCGCCACGGCGGTCACCACGGCCCCCTGCACCTCCGGGACGGTCGCCGCCGGCGCCTCCCGGGCCTCCTCCGGTTCGACGTGGGGCTAGAATCGCAAGCCTCCTTCCCGCGCACCGTCGGCCAGAGCCTTGATGCGACCATGGTACAGGAATCCACCGCGGTCGAAGCAGACCTCGGCCACACCCTTCGACTGGGCACGCTCCGCGAGGAGCATCCCCACCGCCCAGGCCATGCCGGTCTTGCCGGCCTTGTCGCCACGCTTGGCGGCGGCGTCCTTCTCCTGGCTCGAGGCGGAAAGCAGCGTGGTCCCGGTCTCGTCGTCGACGACCTGGGCGTAAATGTGCTTGTCGCTGCGGAACACGCTCACGCGCGGACGCACGGCAGTTCCACTCATCTTCTTACGGATCCGGCGGTGCCGCTTGAGCCGGCCCGCGTGCCTCTTGGCGATGTTCATCTCACGCTCCCAGCCTAGCTACCCGCGGACTTGCCCGCCTTACGACGGACCTGCTCGCCTTCGTACCGAATGCCCTTGCCCTTGTAGGGCTCCGGCTTGCGGTAGGCGCGGATGTTCGCCGCGACCTGTCCAACGAGCTGCTTGTCGATCCCGCGCACCGTGATGCGCGTCGGGTTTTCCGACGTGATGGTGATACCGGTCGGCGGCGTCACGGTGATCGGGTGCGAGTAGCCGAGTTGCAACTCGAGCTTGCCGCCGTTCACCGCCGCACGGTACCCCATGCCGACGATATCGAGGTTGCGCACGAACTCTTCGGTGACGCCCTTCACCATGTTGGCGATGAGCGCACGGGTCATGCCGTGCATCGCGTGGTCCTCGCTCTCGAGGACCACGGTGGCGACGCCATCCGCGACGTCCAGCTTCACACCGTCGTTCATCCGGTGCGTGAGCTTCCCCTTCGGCCCCTCGACGGTGACCACGCCATCGGTCTGGTTGATCTTGACCGAGGACGGCAGAGGAATCGCTTTCTTGCCTACGCGTGACATGTGTCTCGTTCTCTCCTGTCCGCCCGACTGGCCGTGAAGGTCAGACTAGCGGTCCTGCTCGATGCGCCGGGCTCAGCATCTCCGCGAGATGCGGTCCCCAGCACGCTCACGACAACGCGAGGCTACCAGACGTAGCAGAGCACCTCGCCGCCGACTCCCAGTGCCCGCGATTCCTTGTCCGTCACCACGCCACGCGAGGTCGACAGAACCGCGGTGCCCAGCCCGCCCAGCACGCGCGGAAGTTTGTCCTTCGGCACGTACACACGGCGGCCCGGCGTCGAGACGCGACGGAGGCCGCCGATGACCGGCGTCTCCTTCTCGTCGTACTTCAAGTAAATGCGGATCCTGCGCATCGCGCCGTCCTCGACCACCTTGAAGTTGGAGATGTACTTCTCACGAAGCAGCACCTTCGCCAACTCCATCTTGATGTTCGAGTAGGGCACGTCCGTCCGGCGGTGCCGCGCCTGGCACGCGTTCCGGATGCAGGTCAGCATGTCTGCAATAGGATCAGTGACCGACATGATTCTCCTTCCCCGCTACCAGCTCGCCTTGGTCACGCCCGGGATCTGGCCCCACAACGCAAGTTCGCGGAAGCAGATGCGGCAGAGGCCGAAGTCGCGCAAATACGCACGCGGCCGTCCGCAGCGGTGACAGCGATTGTAGCGGCGCACCTGGAACTTGGGCGCCCTCTTCCACTTCTCAATCAGCGACTTCTTCGCCATCGACTATCCCCTGCTCTCGCGCGGTTACTTCCGGAACGGCATCGCCATGAACTTCAAGAGTTCGAGCGATTCCTCGTCGGTCCGGGCCGTGGTCACGATGGTGATGTCCATCCCGCGGATCTTCTCGACCTTGTCGTAGTCGATCTCCGGGAAGATGATCTGCTCGGTCAGACCCAGCGTGTAGTTGCCGCGACCGTCGAACGACTTCGACGGCACGCCCTTGAAGTCACGAATACGCGGGAGCGCGACCGACACCAAACGGTCGTAGAACTCCCACATCCGCGCTCCGCGCAGGGTGACCTTGGCGCCGACCGGCACGCCTTCGCGAAGCTTGAAATTCGCGATCGACTTGCGCGCCCGGCGGATCGACGGCTTCTGGCCGGTGATCGTCTGCAGATCGGTGGCGGCGGCTTCGAGGAAGCGAATGTTCTGCGTCGCCTCGCCGACCCCCATGTTCACCACGATCTTCTCGAACCGCGGCACCTGCATGCGGTTCTTGTAGCCGAAGTGCTCCATCATCTTGGTGATCACTTCGTCGTGGTACTTCAACTTCATCCGCGGCGGAACCGGAGTTCCGAGGTCCACGGAGGTGTCGCCGGCGTTCTTCGGCAGTGCCGGTTCGCCCGCGCGCTTGGAGAGCTTGGCTGGTGCGCCGCCGGCCTTGCCGCCGCCGCCACCGCCGCCCTTCTTCGGTGCTTCCTTTGCCATCAGTACTCCTTCGTTCCCGACGTCTCCGCCGTCGCCATCTCCGCGTCACTCGCCGGAGCCGCGGCGACGACCGTCCGCGGTGTTCGGGTGCAGCGTCCTAGGTCGTGGCGATCGAGCGCGGGATCGGCTTGCCGCAGGCCTTGCAGACCCGCTCCTTCTGGCCGTCCCCGGCGACGCGGAAACCCACACGCACGCCGCGCTTGCAGTGCTCGCACACCGGCAACACGTTCGACAGGTGCATGGGCGCTTCGCGCTCGATGATCCCGCCCTTGGTGTTGGTCTGGTTCGGCTTGGTGTGCCGCTTGATCATGTTCACGTGCTCGACGAGGACGCGGTTCTTGGCCGGAATCACTTCCAGTACCTTGCCGGTCTTGCCCTTGTCGTCGCCCGCGATGACTTCGACGGTGTCGTTCTTCAAGACGTGTCGCATGGCTAGATCACCTCCGGCGCCAACGACACGATCTTCATGAACTGGCGCTCGCGCAGCTCGCGCGCCACCGGGCCGAAGATACGCGTGCCCTTGGGTTCCTTTTCGTCGTTGATGATCACCGCCGCGTTCTGGTCGAAGCGAATGTACGAACCGTCCGCACGCTTGTGCGTCTTCACGGTCCGCACGATCACCGCCTTGGCGACGTCACCCTTCTTCACCGTGCCGCCGGGCAGCGCGTCCTTGATGGACACCACGATGATGTCCCCGAGGCGGCCGTAGCGCCGGCGCGAGCCACCCAGGACCTTGATACACTGGGCGACGCGCGCCCCGGTGTTGTCCGAGATGGTCAGCATTGTCCGCAACTGAATCATGATTTCTCCTGCGCAGCGCTACTTGGCGCGCTCGACGAACTCGACAAACCGCCAGCGCTTCTCCTTCGAGAGCGGCCGCGTTTCCATGAACCGGATGGTGTCACCCACGCGGCATTCGTTGTTCTCGTCGTGCACCTTGAACTTGCGCGTCTGGCGCACGTAGCGGCCATATGTGGCGTGCTTGATGAGACGGTCGATCGCAACCACGACCGTCTTCGTCATCTTGTCGCTCACCACGCGACCGACGCGAACCTTGCGCTTGCCGCGCTCGGGAGCGCTGGTGCTGTTCGCGGTGTCTGCCATCTGACGATCCTCTCCTGCTCTCGTTCGTGAAGGCGCTCACGCGGCGGCTGTCGCGCGCCGAGCACCGTCTGGTGACGCTTGTGACCTAGGCGCTGGGGCCGGCGAGCGTCCGCGTGCCGGCTTCGTGCTCGCGCAGCAGCGTCTCGAGACGCGCGATGGCGCGGCGCACGGCGCGGATGCGCAGCGGGTTGTCCAGCTGCCGCATGGCGTTGCGGAAGCGCAGGTTGAACGCTTCCTCGCGGAGGTCGGCCAGCTTGGCGCGCGCCTCGTCCGCGGTCATTTGCCGAATGGCTTGAGACTTGAGTTCCTGCATCGCCTTACTCTCCCTGCTCGCGCGTCACGAAGCGCGTCTTGATCGGCAGCTTGTGCGCGGCGAGCAGCATCGCCTTGCGCGCCAGTTCCTCGGAGATGCCCTCGAGCTCGAACATCACGCGCCCAGGCTTCACCACGGCGACCCAGAACTCCGGGTTACCCTTACCCTTACCCATACGGGTTTCCGCCGGCTTCTGCGTCACCGGCTTGTCCGGGAAGATGCGGATCCACATCTTGCCGCCGCGCTTGATGGTACGCGTCATCGCGACACGCGCCGCCTCGATCTGGCGGTTGGTGATCCACGCCGGCTCGAGCGCCATCAGGCCGAACTCGCCGAACGCCACGGTGGCGCCGCGGGTGGCCGTGCCGCGCATGTTGCCGCGCTGCTGCTTACGGTGCTTTACTCGCTTGGGAAGTAGCATCGATTCTCCAACGCGCGAGCCTCGGCATCACGCCGGCCCGCTGTTCTTCGCGATGTCGCCGCTCTAGGCGAACGCCGCTTCCGTCGTGACGCTCGGCTTGTTCTCGATCACTTCGCCGTGGAAGATCCACACCTTGACGCCGATCGTGCCGTACGTCGTCACCGCGGTCGACTGCGCGAAGTCCACGTTGGCGCGCAGCGTGTGCAGCGGCACGCGGCCTTCACGGTAGGTCTCGGTGCGGGCCATTTCCGCACCGCCGAGACGGCCGGAGCAGGTGATCTTCATCCCGAGCGCGCCACCGCGCATCGCCGAGGCGATCGCCTTCTTCATCGCGCGACGGAAGCCGATACGCTGCTCGAGCTGGCGGGCGACGTGGTCGCCGACCAACTGGGCGTCGGTGTCGGGCTTCTTGATCTCGTCGATGTTGAGGTAGATCTCCTTGCGCGTGATGTGCTGGAGCTCGTCGCGGAGCTGGTCCACCTGCTGGCCCTTACGGCCGATGACCAGGCCCGGCTTCGCCGTGTGGATGTTGATCGTCACCCGGTTCGCGGCGCGCTGGATCAGCACCTTCGAGACGTTGGCCTGCGCCAGACGGCTCTTCAGGTACTTGCGGATGAACAGGTCCTCGCTGAGCAGCGCCGGGTAGTCCCGGCCCGCGTACCAGCGCGAGTCCCACGTCCGAATGATCCCCAGCCGCAAGCCGACCGGATTAGTTTTCTGCCCCACTGAACTCGTCTCCTGTAAGAGCCGTGTTGCCGTCTGCGCGCGCTGCCTAGCGCGCGCCCTTCGACGGCTTGATTTCGTCGCTGACGATGATGGTGATGTGGCACGTCCGCTTGAGCAGCGGCGTCGCCCGACCCTGCGCGCGCGGCAAGAACCGCTTGAGCGTCGGGCCGGCGCCCACTCGGGCTTCCTTCACCACCAGCATGTCCGGGTCGATGGTGCCGTCCAGGTTCACCGCATTGGCGACCGCGGACTGCAGAATCTTCGAGATGGTCTTGGCCACCGGACGCGGCGTGAACTTCAGCGTCTGCATCGCGGTCTCGACGTTGCGGCCGCGAATCAGGCCCAGCACCATGTTCGACTTCTGCGTGGAGACCCGGATGTACCGTTGGGTCGCAAAGGCTTCCATCTGAATCTCCCTTACTTCGAGCCGCTGGTCTTCTCGGTCGCGCGGTGACCCTTGAACGTACGGGTGGGCGCGAATTCCCCGAGCTTGTGACCGACCAGGTTTTCCGTCACGTAGACCGGAATGAACTTGTTGCCGTTGTGGACCGCGAAGGTGTGGCCGACGAACTCCGGCGGAATCGTCGAGCGGCGCGCCCAGGTCTTCACCACGCGCTTCTCGCCGCCGGCGTTCATGCCGTCGACCTTCTGCGTCAGCTTGGCGTCCACGTAGGGACCCTTCTTCAATGACCGAGCCATGGACGTCTCCTTCTAACCCTTCGACCGACGGCGCACGATGTACTTGTCCGACAGCTTGGCCGTGCGCGTGCGGTGGCCCTTGGTCGGCTTACCCCACGGCGTGCACGGGTGACGACCACCCGAGCTCTTGCCTTCTCCACCACCCAGCGGGTGGTCGACAGGGTTCATGGCCACACCACGGACGATCGGACGGCGGCCGAGCCAGCGGCTCTTGCCCGCCTTGCCGATCACGATGTTCTCGTGATCCACGTTCCCGACCTGGCCGATGGTGGCCATGCAGTCGAGATGGATCATGCGCATTTCCGACGACGGCAGCTTGAGCGTCGCGTACTTGCCTTCCTTCGCGACGAGCTGGCAGTACGAGCCGGCGCTGCGGGCCATCTGACCGCCCTTCTTCGGCGTCATCTCGACGTTGTGCACGTTCGTACCCAACGGGATGTTCCGCAGAGGCAGCGCGTTCCCGACGCGGATGTCCGCGTCCGGGCCCGACTGCAGCGTGTCACCGACGCGCAGGTCGAGCGGCGCCAGGATGTAGCGCTTCTCGCCGTCGACGTAGTGCAGCAGCGCGATGCGGGCCGAGCGGTTCGGGTCGTACTCGATGGCCGCAACCTTGGCCGGTACGCCGAACTTCTCGCGCTTGAAGTCGATCTTGCGGAGCATCCGCTTGTGGCCACCACCGCGGGGCCACACCGAGATCTGCCCCTTGTTGTTACGACCGCCGCTGCTCTTCTTCGGCTCCAGAAGAGACTTCTCCGGCGTGCTCTTGGTGATCTCCTCGAACGTGGAGACCGACTTGTAGCGAAGAGCCGGAGTGACCGGTCGGAATGTCTTCAACGGCATTTCGTGCCCTCCAGCAGGCGGCTCACTCGGAGCCCACCGCTGCGTCAGCTGTCCTAAAGAGTGGCGCTAGATCTGCTCGAAGAGCGGAATCGTCTGACCCTGCTCGAGGGTCACGATGGCCTTCTTCCAGTGCGCGCGGCGGCCTTCGTACTTTCCTTGGCGCTTCGGCTTGCCGTCGTACACCATGGTGCGAACGTCCTTCACCTTGACCGAGAACACCTGCTCGATGGCCTTGCGGATCTCGATCTTGTTGGCATCCTTGTGCACGGCGAAGGTGAACTTGTTCTGCGCCTCGCGCTGCACGGTGCCCTTTTCGGTGATGCGGACCTCACCCAGGATCACTCTCGGGTCGTTCATCCCGCGAACACCTCCGTCATCCGCGACAGACCCTTCTGCGTCACCACGAAGGCGTCGGCGTGCAGGATGTCGTGGGGGTTGATGCTGTGGGCCACGCAGGACTGCACGGCCTGGATGTTGCGCATCGAGCGGAAGACGTTCGGGTCGAACGCGTCGGTGACGATGAGCGCCTTCTTCCCGTCGAGACCCATCTTCTTGAGCATCGAGGCGATGTCCTTGGTGCGCGGCTTCTCGAAGGCAAGGCCCTCGAGCACGTACACCTGGCCCTCGGCGGCGCGCGCGCTCAACGCCGACGTCAGCGCGAGACGCTTCACCTTCTTCGGGATGGTGTACGAGTAGTCACGCGGGCGCGGACCGAAGGCGCGACCACCGCCGTACCACAGCGGCGACGTGTTCGTCCCCGAGCGGGCGCGGCCGGTGCCCTTCTGCTTCCACGGCTTGCGACCACCACCGGACATGGTGGACCGCGACTTGACGCTCGACGTGCCCTGACGCTGGTTGGCGTTGTAGTTCTTGATCGCCTCGTACAGCGCGTGCATGTGGACCGGAGCGTCGAACAGGGCCTCCGGCAGAGTGACCTGCGCGGTGGCGTCTCCTGTTTGACTAAAGACCTTGGCTGTCGCCATGTGGTTCTCCTCGTTACGGCGCGCCGCGACGGGTTGGTCGCGCGCTGCCGTCACTTCCGTCGGCCGTCTCAGTTCCCGAGGTGCTTCTGCGACTTCTTGCGCTCCGGCACCGGGTGGATCTCGAGGAACGCGTTCCGCGGCCCCGGCACCGAGCCCACGATCAGCAGCAGACGCTGCTCCGGGTCGACGCTGATCACGGTGAGGTTCTTCACCGTGCGGCGGACGTTCCCCATCTGCCCCGGGAGACGCTTGCCCTTGATGACGCGCGACGGATACGCCGACGCACCGATCGAACCCGGCTGGTCGTGCGTGGTGCAACCGTGCGTCCGGCGGCCACCGGTGAAGTGGTGGCGCTTGCGCGTGCCCTGGAAACCACGACCGATCGAAATACCGGCGACATCCACCTTCTTGAAGTCACCGAGCACGCTGACGTCCAGCGTCTGGCCCTTCTCGTAGCCCGACACGTCGTCCACGCGGAACTCGCGGAGAACGCGAGCCGGTTGCGCGCCTGCCGCCTGGCAGTGCCCCGCCTCCGCCTTGCTGACGGTCTTCGCGCGGCGCGAGCCGAAACCGAGCTGCAGCGCGGTGTAGCCGTCCTTCTCCTTCGTCTTCACCTGCAGGACGGTGCATGGACCGGCCTCGATGACGGTCACGGGCAGCAACGCGCCCTTCTCGTCATAGACCTGGGTCATGCCCACCTTGCGACCGATGATGCCCAGCATTTCCTCTCCCTTCGTGCGAGTTCCGAGTGGGAACTCTGCGTCGCTGCCGGCGTGCCGGGCGAACCCGGTGCACCGCGCCACCGTCGACTCGTGCGAGCCTTCGCGTGGCGGGATCGGCACGACGGAGCGGGTGTCACTCCGCCGTGCGATCCAAGCAGCCGTCCAGATGACTCTACGTCTTGATCTCGATGTCCACGCCGGCCGGCAGGTTCAACTTCATGAGGTCGTCGATGGTTTGCGGCGACGACCGCAGGATGTCGATCACCCGCTTGTGCGTGCGGATCTCGAACTGCTCGCGCGACTTCTTGTCGACGTGCGGCGAGCGGTTCACGGTGTAGATCCGCTTGTGCGTCGGCAGCGGAATCGGCCCCGCCGTCTTGGCGCCGGTCAACCGCGCGGCGCGGACGATGTCCGCGGCCGACTGGTCGAGCATGGCGTGGTCGTACGAGCGAAGCTTGATGCGAATCTTCTGTCCGGACATCGTCGCCCCTTACTTGATGATCTTGGAAACGACGCCGGCACCGACGGTGCGGCCACCTTCACGAATCGCGAAGCGGAGACCTTCCTCCATCGCGATCGGCGTGATCAGCTCGATCGACATCTTCACGTTGTCGCCCGGCATCACCATCT
>JBGATO010000090.1:0-12869 GCA_044229145.1 Candidatus Eiseniibacteriota bacterium
CAGCGGCGCGTTCGCGGCCGCGCTGCGCCGCGTCGTGCGGCCGCGGGGCGCCCGCCGCGCCGCCGTCGAGCGCAGCCTCCACGGCTTCCTCCACCGTCGCCACGCGCTGCACGCGTAAGCCTTTCACCGTGTCGACGTCCGCGGTGCGCGGCACCAACGCCGTCGTGAAGCCGAGACGCGCCGCCTCGGCGAGCCGCTTCTCGAGTTGCGTCACGCTGCGCACTTCGCCGCCGAGGCCGACCTCGCCGATGGCCACCAGCCCTTCGCGCACCGCGACGTTGCGCCACGACGACGTCACCGCGAGCAAGACGGCAAGGTCCGCCGCCGGCTCGTCGAGCCGGAAGCCACCCGCCACATTGACGAACACGTCGAGCCCGGCGAGCGACAATCCCGCGCGCTTCTCCAGCACCGCGAGCAACACGCCGAGCCGCGTGCGGTCGAGTCCGGTCGCGATGCGCTGCGGCATCGCGTACACCGTCTGCGACGCCAGCGCCTGCACTTCGACGAGCAGCGCCCGCGTGCCTTCGAGCACCGGCGCGATCGCCGAGCCCGGCGCCGCCTCGCGGCGCTCCGCCAGCAACACCGCCGACGGATTCCCGACCTCGCGCATGCCGCTGTCGCGCATCTCGAACAGCCCGATCTCGTTCGTCGACCCGAAGCGGTTCTTCACCGCGCGCAGCAGGCGATAGTTGGCGTAGCGTTCGCCTTCGAGATAGAGCACCGCGTCCACCATGTGCTCGAGCACGCGCGGACCGGCCACCGCGCCGTCCTTGGTGACGTGGCCGACGAGCAGAGTCGTGAGCGTGTCGCGCTTGGCACGCGTCATCAGCGCGAGCGCACACTCGCGCACCTGCGACACGCTGCCCGGCGCCGACGGAATGTCGGGGCGATAGAGCGTCTGGATCGAGTCGATCACGCAGATCGCCGGTTTCGCCATGCTGAGCGTGTTGCCGACGACATCGAGGTCGGTCTCGCAGAGGATCTGCAACGACGGCGCGATGGCGCCCAGCCGTTCGGCGCGCAGGCGAATCTGCGCCGCGCTTTCCTCACCCGTGACGTAGACGACGCTGTGTCCGCGCGCCGCGAGATCCATGAGCGTTTGCAGCAGCAGTGTCGACTTGCCGATGCCGGGCTCACCGCCGACGAGCACCAAGCTGCCGGGCACCAAGCCGCCGCCGAGCACCGTGTCGAGTTCGTGCTGGCCCGTGGGAATGCGCGTGGTCGCGGTGATCTCGACGTCGGCGAGGGTTTGCAGGACGCCGCCGGCGCCCCCGCCGCCGTTCGCCGCCCAGCGCGCCGCGGCCGGCTTCACCGGCGCGCGCTCCTCCAACACCGCCGAGTTCCACGCCGCGCAATCCGGGCAGCGGCCAAACCACTTCGGATTCTCGGATCCGCACTCCTGACAGACGTAAACTGCCTTCTTCCCCGCCATCCCTTGCCTCATCTCACCGCTGCCCGTGTGTGTAGCGGAGCGTAGAGGGTGCGCGGTGGGGCGTCAATTGCGTGGCCCGGCGGAATCGATTGCGGCGGGACCGCGCGAGCCGCATTCTGGAGGTTCGTCCTTGGAGGAACCGGCTGTGTCCACCCACCTCATCGTCCCGTTCGACGTCACCGGCTGGGAGCAAACCGCCTACGACACCGAAGCACCCGGCCCGCGCCTGTTCCGCGTGACCGTCCGCAAAACCTACCGCGGCGAACTGGCGGGCGACGGCGTCGCCGAGTTGCTGATGTGCGTGGCCGACGAGGACGACCTCGGCGCCGGCGCCGGCTACGTCGTCAGCGAGCGGATCGTCGGCGCGCTGGACGGACGCGCCGGCAGCTTCGTGATCCAGCATTGGGGCGTGAGCGGCGACGGCGTGCAGGCAACCGCCGGCCACGTCGTACCGGGCAGCGGCACCGACGAACTGCAAGGGTTGCGCGGGACGGTCGCGGTCTCGGTCGCGGACGATGGCGCACACTCGTTGACGTTCGATTACGAGTTGCCGGCATGAACCGGCGCGCGGCACTGAAAGTCCTCGGCGGCACCGCCGCCGGCGTCGCAGTGGCCGGCGTCGGCGGCCTCGTCTGGCTCAAGCGGTGGGCCGATCCGCACACGCCGCTCGACTACGCCTTCCCCGCGGGTGCCGGATTCGTGCCGACGCGCGGCGCCGCGCACTTGCAGCCGACCGACGCCGAAACCGAAGGCCCGTTCTACACGCCGCACACGCCGCTGCGCACCGCGATCGCGGAGGCGGGCACACCCGGAACGCCTCTCGCCATCGCCGGCCGCGTCGTGACGACCGACGGACGGCCGATCCGCGGCGCCGTTCTCGACGTCTGGAACTGCGACGGCCGCGGCGTCTACGACAACGACGGCTTCAACCTGCGCGGCCACCAATTCACCGACGACGAAGGCCGCTTTCGCGTGGACACGGTGAAGCCCGCCGACTACCGCATGGCCGGCATCCACCGCACGCCGCACGTCCACATCAAAGCCCAAGGCCCGGGAACGCGGCTCCTCACGACCCAACTCTACTTCCCCGGCGAGCCGCTCAACGCCCACGACCGTTTCTTCGACCCCGACCTCGTCGTCGCGATGCAGCCGGCGGAGCCCGGGCGGCTGGCGGCGGCATTCACGTTCGTGTTGGAGTTGCGCGATTCCCCGTAGCGTTCACCACGGTGAGGGCGTTCGGCGTGGGAACTGTTCGGCGCTCGTGTCGGGTCCTCCCGCGTTCGCGCACACCGGTCCGCGAATGTCCGTTCCGCGTCAACGCTCGCGCAGCGGCAAGCGCAGCACGACGGGCGGCCGGGAGCCGGGCGGCGACCGCAGCACACCTGCATCGTCGACACGATCCCACCCGCTGTCGCCGAGGAACCACAGGGCCCCGCCAGCGACGACGGCGTGATTGGGCTCACCGAGTCTGGGTGACCCACTTTCGAGCGTGCGCCACGCGGTGATCGCACCGCCGGATGCGTCGAGCGTCAGCTCCAGCACGCGCCGGGGCTCGGTGCCGTTCTGGACCGCGTACAGCCGTCGCCCCACGCGATGCAATCCGTCGATGCCGCCGCTCGCCAGCGTGTAGGGCTTGGGCAGCCAGCGCACCGCGCCATCCGCGAGCCGCACTTCCGCAATCCCGCGCGCGTAGTCGGCGACATAGAGCCGTGCGCCATCGGCAGCCAGCGCGGCGCCTTGGGGAGAGCGAAAGGCTCCCGGCGCGACCAGCGTCTCGAACGCGGCCGCCGAAGGGGCAAGACGATAGACCGCGCCCCCGAGCGACTCGCATGCGTACACGGTGCCGTCGGGGGCGACCGTGAAGTCGCCCAGGATCTGGCGCGCGGCGGCCCGCGGGAGCTCGACGCGCCGCACGATGCGGGCACCGTCCTCCGTCAACGCGAAGACGGCTGTCCGCCCTGAATCGGCGGCCGTCCATCGCGCACACTCCGGGCCGGCGGCTGTCGATGCCCACACGAGTCCGCGCGCGGCGTCACGCCCCAGCGCGTAGATCCCCCAGGTGTCGGACGCGCCGGCGAACCAGTTCTGCGCGTGACCGTCGCGGCCCACGGCGAGGATGGTGCCCCGGTGGATCGAACTCACGAGGAACGAACCGGCGCCCCGGGAAAGCAGGTCCTCGGCGAGCATCGCAGTGTCCGGCAGCACGATGGCCACCTGCGCCTGCGCCACGGGACGCGCATTCGCCGCGAACAGCGCACCCACCTCACGGAAATCTGGCTCCTCCCGCCATCGCGTAAAGGCGCTATCGGATGCGAACGGCCGCGCGAGCCCGGTCGCCGCGGCGGCACGCAACCAGCCGAGTGCCAGGTCGCGCCGGCCGGCACGCGCCTCGAGGCCCGCGAGCGCCCACTGTGCGCCGGCGTGCCCGTGCACCAGCGAGTCGACGCGCGCGAGGTACACGCGTGCGGCCTCGGAGTCTCCCCGATTCAGCGCCGCGCGCGCGGCCGCGAGGTGCTGCGTCCACGTGCTGTCGGCGGGCGTGGTCGCGCCGGTCGTGGTGGAGAGAAGGAGCAGCGGAAGTGCGAGCAACAGGGCGGGAATCGTGCGCATTCCGACAGTGTGCGCGGCCGGCCAGGCGGGGCGCAAGCGTGCGTGCGTCTGCAAGCGCCGCGCTCCCGCGAACGGCGGCCGGCACGATCGACTGGTGTCCGGCCGGACACTCTTCCGGTCCGGCCGGCCGCAACGACACCTAATCCAGCTGCCAACGCGAAATCACTTGTCCTACCCGGAACCTGAGTCTAGCGTTGAGCTGCAACCGATCGTAGCACCTCAACGGGGCCCCTGGGTCACGGACGGCCCGCTCTCTGGAGCCCCTCTCGTTCCGTCGCTGGAAGGGAGGCCCCATGCTACTCGGAACCACGCGCATGTTCCTCGGCGCCTGCACCGCATTTCTCGCACTCGCTTCTCCCGCACACGCCCTTCTCGATCGCGCGACCGCGCGCACGCTCGCAACGTCCGCGGCCATTTCGGGCAGTCCAACCGAATCATCGCTGTTCGCCTACCTCTACCGCTCGTCGGCCGCGGACAGCGTGCTCGAACCCGGAGAACGGGTCGACTCGCGCGACCACGCCCACGCGGTCGATGTCACGGTCGGTGTCCCGACGTACTTCGTGTACATCGACGATCATCCGATGGCCATGTTCGAGCACCCGGTCCGCTACGTCCTCATCGACGCGGTCACCGGCGCGACGTCGGTGTTCGCGGCGAAGAGTTATCCGCGCATCGACGGCCTCGAGGAGCCGTACGCGCTGACGCAAGATCGCGTCGAGTCGCCTGATTTGTTCTGGGGCAATCCGATGATGCCGCCGATGCCGACGGCGCGATCACGGACGCCCGTGCGGCAACCGCCGGTCATCACAGCGGGAGGCACCTGCGGCATCGTCGTCGCCGGTCCGCCGAAAGCCGATCATACCGCCGCCGAAGACAAAGCCCTCGCCAACGCGGAGCAAAACGCCAAGGACTTCCTGGCCAATCGCGGCGTCGCGATGGTGACGACGATCCATCCCAAGGGCGCGACGGAAATGAACGACGCGCTCAAGGCCGCGGGGATGGGCAAGGACAAGCTGTGGGTCTACTACGTCGGACATGGCTGGACCGACAACGGCGAGACGGGTCCGGGCTTCGATGGCGCGCCGACGCAGGATGAGGAGTCGTGCACCTGGAAGGCCGTCGCGTGCAGCCTCATGGCAAGCGGCGCGAAGAACGTGTGCGTGGTGATCGAGGCCTGTCACTCCGGTGGCGCCATCGCGCAGTTCCAGATGAAGGGGCTGACGGGCAACATCTTCACCAGCTGCGATGCGGAAAGTTCGTCGGGCTACTGGTGGGAAACCGATCCCATGGGCAAGGTCACGAAAGCCGTTGCCCACTACTCCGCGGCCCTGCTGGCCTGCGCCAAGGACTCCGCCGCCGACAGCAATCACGATCACAAGGTCGACACCAATGAAGCGCACACGTGGGCCAGCAAGGACGCGACCGTTGCCGGACAGAAGCCGCCGGCCATGGGGCTGTTGTCGACGCTGCGCGCCGCGTTTCGCCGGCAGATCCTCATCCCCGGAAGCCTCGCGCCGTCCTCCACGTGGGTTCCCACCGGCATGGCGGCCGATGCGCGCACCCGTCAGGTGTCCTGCTTGTTCGTGCCGCGGTTCACGCCGTCTCTCGGCGCCCGCGTGATCACCGGCGCGGTGGATCCGCCGGTTCCGATGTTCGGCATTCAGTGCGCGCTCCCGCCCGTCGCGCCGTACACGGACCTGGCGGCCGGGTTGTCGCCGGGGAACGAGTTCCTTACCGGCTCGCTCAATGGATTCACGCGATTCGTCGGCTGCACGTACATGGGCCAGTATCCGTTCGGGCCGTTCGACGCGGTCATGAGCGACGCCGCGGGAAGCCAGCTGGCATATGCCGTCGTGTCGAACGGCGCGGGCCAAGTGCTGCAGCAATACTCGATCGCGAGCGGATCGCCGGTTCCCACCGGCGTGGTGGCGTCGATCTGGCACACGATGTCCCAGAACGGCATTCCGATCACGGTTCGGGACATGGACAAGGTGCCGCTCGGCACCTATTCGACGCTGGGGTTCTACGACGTGCTCTTCACGCTCGGGCATGCGGTGGACGCAACGATCGAATATCACACGTTGATGAACAATTTCGATGGAACGTGGGCGGCGCTCAACGCCGGCACGACCGCCCTCGCGGAAGTGTCGGACGGCGTCGGCCTCGGCGCCTTGCCGAGCCTCGGGGCCGCGCGCACCGATCCGGAGCCCGCGCTGGTGCGTTTGTACGTCCTCGATGGTCTGGCGAGCGGAGCGGATTGGCGCATTCTCGAGTACGACGTGCTCGGGCTGACGACGTCTGGCGAAGTCGGCGTGCCGGAAGAGTTGGCGCCCGCAGCGTGGCTCCAGCCGCCGTCTCCGAACCCCGCACGCGATCGCGTCTTGCTGACGTTCGCGCTTGCGCCGGGTGGCGGTACCGCGGATCTCGCGCTCTACGACGTGACGGGTCGTCGCGTGCGTTCGCTAGTGCACAATCCGACCGCGGCGGGCTCCAGCGTCGCGGTATGGGATGGGCTCCTCGACTCCGGCGAACGTGCCGCTCCGGGAATCTACTTCGCGCGCCTCGGTCTCGTGGGCCAGTCTGCGAGCATCGCGGCGCAGCGCATCGTCTGGATGAAGTAGCCGCAAGGGGCGGTGGCACGGAGCGTGGTGCAAGGCTCCTGCCGCCGCCCGCATTCCACACAGCAGCGTGCCTCAGAGGGCAGTTCGTCGCGAGGTCGCCGGGTGGCCCTCCCCGTTACTGGGCAGGGCACTACGTGCGGGCGTTCTGCTAGCCAAGGTTGCGCGTGAGGTACACGCTGTGCGGATCGTCACGATACGCGGCGAACGGCGCGCACGGCACGAAGCCAGCGCGTTCGTACAGCCGGTGCGCTGGCGCGAAGAACGGCGCGGCGCCGGTTTCGAGACTGACTCGCGAGTAGCCGCGGCGGCGCGCTTCGTCCAGCAAGAACTCCAACATGCGGGTGGCGACGCCTTGGCGTTGCGCGGCGCGCGCGGTGCGCATCGACTTGATCTCGGCGTGCGCGGCGTCGAGGCGTTGCAGCGCGCCGCATCCGGCGAGCGTGTCGCCGCGCCACAGCGTCCACACCTGCACGCCGGGCGCGAAGAGTCCGTCGAGATCGAGCGCATGCTGACTGTCGCGCGGCGACGCAGCCTCCAACGCGCCGGCATGCTCTTCCAGCAGCGCAGCGAGCGCATCGGTCGGCGCGGTTTCCGCGCGAATCGTCCAGTCGGTCATGGGCTCAGTGTTGGCGTGCCTCTCACGCCATCGAGTGCAAGCCGATCATGTTGCCTTCGGTATCGCGCGCCAACGCAACGAAGCCGAACTCCCCGATCGCGAACTTCTCCTGCACTAGCGTGCCGCCGGCCGCGTTGATGCGCGACGCTTCCACCGCGCAATCGTCGCAGCTGAAGTACACGACGACGCTGTTGGCGCCCGCCGGAACCGCCGGATGCTGCACCAGTGAACCCGGCGTACCGTAGGTGGACGGATCGCCCGGGAACGCCCACATCGGGAAGCCGGCCGGGATTTGCGTGAGCGTCGTGGCGAACACGGTCTCGTAGAACGCCTTCGCGCGGTCGATGTCCGCGACGTAGATTTCGAACCAGCCGACGGGGTTGTTGCGCATGGCGACGACTCCTTGGGTGTGGGCGAGCGAACCGCGCGGGAAGTGTACGCGGCGGCGCGCTCCGCCGCACGGCCTTCGTGACGGGCACGCGGCGCCGGGCTACACTGCGCCGTCCATCCGCCCACTCTCCATCGAGGATCGACCGTGCGCCTGACCCGTGGCTTCCTCCCCGCACTCGTGACCGTGGCCGCGTTCGCCACCACGGCCGCGGCCGCCCCCGTCGACCCGCGCGTCTCCAGCGCCCTGCGCTGGCGCAACATCGGACCGTTCCGCGGCGGGCGCACCGTGGCGGCGGTCGGCGTGCCGCAGACGCCGGGGTTGTTCTACATCGGCGTGAACGACGGCGGCGTGTGGCGTAGCGACGACTACGGTCGCGTGTGGACGCCGCTATTCGACTCGCAGCCCACCGGCTCGATCGGCGCGCTCGCGGTGGCGCCGAGCGATCCGCGCGTGATCTACGCGGGCAGCGGCGAAGGCTTGCAGCGCCCGGACCTCAGCGTCGGCGACGGCATCTACCGCAGCGACGACGCCGGCGCGACGTGGCAGCACCTCGGCCTGCGCGACGCGCAGCAGATCGCGCAGCTCGCCGTGGACCCGCGCGATCCGCACCGCCTGTTCGCCGCCGCACTCGGCCATCCGTACGGACCGAACGCCGAACGCGGCGTGTTCCGCTCGGGCGACGGCGGCGCGACGTGGGAGAAGGTACTCGGACCGGACGAGAACACCGGCGCGGCGGACGTCGTTCTGCATCCGCGCAATCCCGACATCGTGTTTGCCGATCTCTACGCGGCGCGCGCGACGCCATGGGAAGGCTTCGCGGCGCCGCTGTCGTCGCGCTGCGGACTGTACAAGTCCACCGACGGCGGCACGACCTGGCGGCACATCACGCGCGGCCTGCCGGACTCGACGCAAGGTCTCGGGCGCATCGGCGTGTGCGTGTGTCCGAGCGACTCGGCGCGGATGTACGCGATCGTCGGGACGCGCGGCGACGACGAAGGCGGCTTGTTCCGCAGCGACGACGCCGGCGAATCGTGGCGTCGCGTCAACGCCGACCCGCGCTTGTACGAACGCGACGGCGACTTCAATGAAGTCAAAGTCGACCCGAAGAACGCGGACATCGTCTACGTCGCCAACGTCATGACGTGGAAGTCGACCGACGGCGGCGCGCACGTCGAACCGTTCCGCGGCGCACCCGGCGGCGACGACTATCACCGCTTTTGGATCGCCCCGTACGACTCGCGCGTCATCTTGCTGTCGAGCGATCAGGGCGCGGTGGTCACCGTCAACGGCGGCGCGACATGGAGTTCGTGGTACAACCAGCCCACCGCGCAGATGTTCCACGTCAACGTCGACGACCGCTTCCCGTATTGGGTGTACGGCGGCCAGCAGGAGAGCGGCTCGGCCGGCGTGTGCAGCCGCGGCGACGACGGCGCGATCGGCCCGCGCGACTGGCGGCCGGTCGGCGTCGACGAATACAGCTACGCGGTGCCGGACCCTCTGCATCCCGACTGGATCTACGGCAGCAAAGTCGATCGCTTCGATTGGCGCACCAAGCAGGTCGAAGACGTCGGGCCGGAAGCGCTGCGCAGCGGGCAATACCGCATCATCCGCACCATGCCGCTCGTCTTCTCGCGCGCCGATCCGCGGCGGCTCTACTTCGGCACGCAGGTGGTGTTCGAGACGCGCGACGACGCGAAGACGTGGCGTGCGATCAGTGGCGATCTCACGCGGCCGTCGCCCGAAGTGCCGCCCACGCTCGGCGTGTTCACCGCGCTCGATTTCGAGCGCGGGACGCATCGCGGTGTGGTGTACGCGCTGGCGCCGTCGCCGCGTCGCGCGAATCTGCTCTGGGCCGGCACCGACGACGGCAAACTCTGGGTGACGCACGACGACGGCGCGCACTGGCGCGACGTGACGCCGCCGACGCTCACCGCGTGGAGCAAGGTGTCGATCCTCGAGGCATCGCCGTTCGACACGCTGACGGCGTACGCGGCGATCAACCGGATTCGCTGCGACGACATGCATCCGCACATCCTGCGCACCCGCGACGGCGGCGCGACGTGGCAGGAGATCGTCACCGGCTTGCCCGACGACGCGCCGGTCAACGTGGTGCGCGCCGATCCGCGCACGCCGGGCTTGCTGTTCTGCGGCACGCAGCGCGCGGTCTACGTTTCGTGCGATGACGGCGATACGTGGCAGTCGCTGCGGCTCAACATGGCGGCCTCCTCGGTGCGCGACCTGGCGATCCACGAGAGCGATCTCGTCGCGGCAACGCACGGACGCGGCTTCTGGATCCTCGACGACTATGCGCCGCTCCGTGAGGCGGCGGCGGCGAGTGCCGCCACCCAACCGCATCTGGTCGCGCCGACCCGCGCCACCCGTGTGCGCCACAACACCAACACCGACACGCCGCGACCGCCGGACGAGCCGATGGCGCCGAATCCTCCGGACGGCACGTGCCTCGACTACTGGCTGCCGCGCACCGCCGCGCACGTCGCGCTCGAGATCCGCGATTCCACCGGCGCGCTGGTGCGCCGTCTGGCAAGCGACGATTCGCTCGAGACCGTCACCTCGTTCGGGCACGTCCCGCCGCGCTGGTGGCGCGTGCCGCGGCCGGTCGAAACGACGGCGGGCGCCCATCGCGTGGTGTGGGATCTGCGATACCCGACGCCGCGGCACATCGGTCGCGGTTTCCCGCTCGCCGCGGTGGACGGCGACACGCCGCGCGAGCCGCGCGGTGTTTTCGTGGCGCCGGGCCGCTACACCGTGACACTGCTCGTCGACGGCGCGCGCGCAACGCGAACGTTGGAAGTCCGCATGGATCCGCGCGTCCCGATCACGACGCGCGCGCTCGCCGAGCAGTGTCGTCTCGCCCGTCGCGTGGCGGCGCTCGTCGATAGCGCCGGGGACGTCGCGGCGCGCATCGGGTCGACGCAGGCTGCCGCCGACTCGCTCCGTCTCGCACCCGGCGCGCCGATCGCGCTCCTCGACACGCTGCGCGCCGCCCTCTCGACGCTCCAGCAGGGCGCCGTGACCACGCGCCCCGGCCCGCGCGCCGACATCGTCGAAAACCTCTCGCGCCTGGCGCGCGAGTTCGATTCCGCCTACCGCTTGTGCGTCGAAACCGACTCCGCGCCGCGCGCCCAACTCCGCGACGACATCGCCGCGTGCGAGGCGGCGTGGCATCGCGTCCTGGTGCGCCGCGACGCTGTGCTCGCTGGCCCGTTCGCCGCGGCCGACGCCGCCTGCCACGCAGCCGGCCTGCCTGCGCTTCCGCGGCCGTAACAGCGTGGGGGCGAATCCGCTCCAGGTTCGCCCCCACATCGCCGATGTGATTCCGGAAAGGTGCACCCGGCGGTCGCGTGCCGCCCGTCGTCTCCGGAGATCTTGCCGTGACCTCCCGCCCCCGCCGCGAAACCATCCTGCTCGTCGAGGACGAAGCCGCCGTGCGCGAACTGGCGCGCGAAATCCTCGCCAGCGAAGGCTATCGCGTCCTCACCGCCGGCGACGGCGCCCAAGCCTTGATCCTCTGCGCTGGCCTGCGCGAACCGCTGGACCTCCTGCTTACCGACATGGTGATGCCGGGCATGGGCGGCGGCGACCTCGGCCGACGGCTCACCGCGCTCGACCCGCACCTGCCGGTTCTCTACATGAGCGGCTACACCGACGACGCCATCCTGCGCCAGGGCGTCATGCGCGAACGCGAACACTTCCTGCAGAAGCCGTTCACGCTCGACGCGTTGGTGCGCAAGGTGCGCGAAGTGCTCGACGCCGAAGCGCTCGACGACGATCTGCCCGAGCAGCTCGCCGCCTGACGCCTTCACCCCGCGAGCGCGGCCGCCATCTTCGGCAGCGACACTCGTAGCGGTAGCTCACGCCCATGTGGCCGTCGTCGAACTCGAGGTGCTCGTGCGCGATGCCGAGTGCCGTCCATCGCCGCGAGAGCAAGCGCGCCGAGGTGCAGGTTGAATTCGTCACGCACGCCGCAGTCCAGGAACAGATAGCGCAGAGAGCGCAACGCCCCGGCATGCTGCTCATCGCCGGATCGAAACGCAGCCAGCGCTGCCACACGTCTTCGCGCCACTCGCCGCTCGCGACATCGAACGGCAGCGCGATACCCATCGGCTCGCCGGCGTCCGGCGAATAACACGCAGCCATCGCCAGGATGTTGAGCGCTTTGTGGTGCGCGCTCGTCACCTTGAGCGCGGACTCGAACGCCGTGAACCATGCCTCGACGCCGCCCGCGGTGTGCAACGCGTCGAGCGCGCCCGGCACGTCGGGGCGATAGCAATATTCGAAGTAGCAGTCGCCATGTAGACCGACGGCACCGAGGGCATCCTGCGCATCCCGAGCCACAGCGCGCCGTAGCCGCCGCTCGACTTGCCGATGACGCCGCGCCCGTCGCGCGACAGCGCCACGGTGCGAAACCGCGCGTCGATCGCCGGAATCAGCTCGTCGATCACGTGGTCGCCAGCAGCAGCGGCCGGTAGCGGGAGTTGACATACCACCGAGCATGAGACGCTGACGCTGAAGCAATCGGGAAACACCGGTGATACGCCTCGCCCGCATCGCGCCGCTGGCTGGACTCCACTTCCGATCGATGCGCTCCACGCTTTGCTGGGCCCAAGCAGGTCGACGTTCAAGTACATGAGCGCGCGGCCGGTGAAGCCGGT
This sequence comes from Candidatus Eiseniibacteriota bacterium, assembly GCA_044229145.1. Classification (GTDB taxonomy): domain Bacteria; phylum Eisenbacteria; class RBG-16-71-46; order CAZEPH01; family CAZEPH01; genus JBKJUD01. The sequence continues at coordinate 12,344 of JBGATO010000090.1, forward strand.
GAGGATGTAGAGCACCGGAAAGCGCCGCGCCGGATCGCTGTCGTACGACGGGGGCAGATACACCGGGAACTCGCGCGTCGCCGGATCGCCGAGCGGATTGTCGCGCAACACCACGCTGTCGATCGTCTCGCATACGATGCGGCCGTGCAGAATCATGTCGTCCTCACGAATCGGCGGAAAAAGGAAACGGGCGAGGCGCGACGGATGCCGCACCTCGCCCGCGACGCGCGCCGAGCAGATTACCCTCAGGCGAACTGCACGAACACGAATTCGTTGCCGTCCGGGTCGGCCCACGCGACGGTCTTGCCGAACGGCAGCTCGGTGATGCCCTCGGTGATGGTGACGCCGCGCGCCTGGAGTTCGGCCTCCGCGGCGGCGACGTCCGGCACGGCGATGAAGAATCCGGTGCAGGTGCCGGCGCGGCGTCCGTCCGGCGCGCAGTCGTCGCGGTGGATGCCGAGGGTGACGCCGTTCGCCAGCTTGAACTCCGCCCAGCCGGCCTCCGGGATGATGTCGCCGGTGGGCA
>JBGATO010000091.1:0-12938 GCA_044229145.1 Candidatus Eiseniibacteriota bacterium
GCGCGGCTCCTACGCCGCGCACCCCTCGAACTCGGCCCGGAGTAAGTCCATCTCCAGCAACCAGGGGAGTATCGAGTTCGAACCTTGCCAGGCGAGGGCCACCACCCAACACACAAAGAGGGCGCGGCTCCCGTCGCGCCCTCTCGCGTACTGGCGTCGTCCCCGACGCAGATGCGCCGGCGACAGGCCACTGCGTCCCGTCCTCCCTACGGAACGTGCAGCATCTCGCCGGATGCAGTCGGCGCGCACCCGTCCCCAGATTCGGGGACCGCGCCAGCCGCAGGCGAGCATCGCAAGTGTGGCGGATGCGGGACGGCGACGCCATGCGCGCCGTCAAGAGCCGACTTGATCGGCGTCAAGTCGCGGAGGAATCGTCGTCCCGCAGCATCGCGCGCAGGGCAGCCGCCTGCAGGATGCGCAGCGAATTCCGCGACAGTGCCACGACGCCGCGATCCGCCAACGCGCGCAGCACCCGTGACAGCGACTCCGGCGTCGTGCCGATCATCCGCGCCATATCCTGACGCCGCAGGTGGCGGCCGTCGATGACGCCGGGATGGCTCCCGCCTCGCGTGTGTTCGTCGAGGGAGAGCAGCAGCCTGGCGACGCGCTGGCGGACCGGATGGTGGAGAAGATCCATCATCAAGTCCTCGGAGGTGCGCAGCTCGCGCGCCAACTTGCCCAAGAGCGCGCGTGCGAGATCGGGGAGACCCGCGATCATCGCGCGCAGGTCGGCCGCGGGGATGACGCACACGGTGCAGTCCTCGACGGCTTCGGCGGAAGCCACGGCAGGCTCCCCGGCGAGCAACGGGCGATACCCGAGCAACTCGCCGGGACCGAGCAAGCGCAGCACCTGTTCGTCACCGTTGCGGCGGGTCCGGAACACCTTCACCGATCCCGTGTGCACGACGTACAACGCGGTGACGGGCAGGCCGGCATGCAGCAGCAGCTGACCACGACGAAACGTGTGCACGGCAGCGCGGGAGGCGACTCCGTGCTGGGCATCCTCGAAGAGGCTGCACAGGGTAGGCGCGCCACGCCGGCGGCAGGCGGCGCACCGCGGGGAGTTGGGTTTCACGGATCCTCGCTGGAGGGGGCAGCAGGAACTGTCCCATCCGACTGGCGGCGGACGGGTCTGGGTCGCACGCCTGAGCATACGCGGGACGCGCCCGCTTGACGAAGGGCGACACTAGGCCCATCCTCGCCGTCGCACCGCTGTCCCGCAGAACCGTCCCTGGCTCCCCACGTCGCAACCCTCTTCCAGGAGACTCCGCATGCGCGCGCTCTGTCGACTCGCGATCTTGCTGTCCCTCGCCACGCTGAGTGGCGTCTCCACCGCCGACGCCGCGCCGCGCACCCCGGCGGTGCGTCCGGACGTGATGGTGGTCATCGACGAATTCGACGACGGCGTCGTCGATCCCGCGCTGTGGCAGCCGATCGGCGGCGCGCTGCTGTCCGAGTCGGGCGGCAAGCTGGTGATCGAACGTGCGCCCGGGACCACCGGCACGTTCGGCGTGCAGTTCACCAATCCGTTCCCGCCGATCCAGCCGATCACGGCGCAGAACCAATACGCCAAGGACCGTTCGCACACCGGGCACGTAACACTGCTCAAGGCGGGGCCGCGCGCCGCGCCGAGCTACATGAACGTCATGGTGTTCGGCGCCGGCGGCAAGCACATGGACTCGACGGTGGTGAATCTCGACACCGGGGAATCCGTGTACTTCGATCGCGATGCCTTCGGTGAGTTGCGCGCGCGGCCCGGCGCGATCTCGACCACTGGCGCGCCGTTCGACTCGTTCCAGATCGAATTGGCGCGCACGTATTCGCTGATTCCGCCGGCGTGCAAGGGCGACAAGTGCGACTACGGCTTCGACTGCTGCCCGCTGCTGATCGTGGCGAAGTGGCGCATCGGCGCGTCGGCGAATCGGGGCGGCGGGTCGTATCTCGATCCGACGCTCGGCTCGATCGGCTACGGCGGCGTGCAGTGGACGACCGACTCGGCGGACGCGTTCACCATCGACCGCTACGAGTTCCACTGCGGGCCGGACGACTACACCGGGCCTGAGTGGCGCATGACGCCGAACTACGTGCGCGCGGCGGGCGGCCAGACGGTCACGCTGAACGGCGGCCCTGGCTTCCTCGGGTGGGGCACGCCGACCGTCATGGTCAACGGCGTGGCCGCGCAAGGCGTCACGGTGGTCAACGACACCACGATGCGCTTCATCGCACCGCCGAGCCCGACGCACGGCCTCGCGTCGGTGAGCGTGACGAGCGGCACCAGCGCAACCGAGGCGGTGCTCGACGAAGACCTCGCGTACTACATCAGCGGGCAGCCGCTGCGCGTCAACCGCGACCCGGTGCCGATCGGTGTCGCGACGTTGCCGTACGCGGCGACCCTCAGCACGCTCAACGCCGGCGCGGGTGGCGTGACGTGGGCGCTCATCTCGGGGGCGCTGCCGCCGGGCATAGCGCTGGCACCGGGCGGCGACCTCACCGGCACCTGTGCGACGCCGGGCGTCTGGGGCTTCCACGTGGTGGCCACCGATGCGCTCGGTCAGCAGGACGTGCGCTTGGTCTGGCTCGAGATCCAGTCGCCCGCGAGTGTCGAACTCGAGGCCGACGACGCGCTCACGCTGCGCGGCCCGAATCCGTCGCGCGGCACGCTCATGATGGCCTACCGGCTTCTGGGGTCCGGCGACGTCCACCTCGATGTCGTCGACACCTTCGGCCGTGTGGTGCGCACGCTGGTGCACGGCCGCGAAGGTTCGGGACTCCACCAAGTGGCGTGGGACGGCCGCGACGCCCACGGTCGCAAAGTGGCCGCGGGCACCTACTACTACTGCCTGGCAATCAACGGCAAGGCGGACGTGACGAAGGCGATCGTGCTGCGCTGAGCGCGCGAGTGCCGTGACATCACCAGGGCCCCGCTCCGTTCCGCACGGAGCGGGGCCTTCGTCGTGTGGCGATCGAACGGCGAGGGAAGGCGGGCGACACGCAGCGGATCCAGGAGCCCGTTGCCCCACGGATCGTTCGTACCGTGCAGAAGCTCGCGGATCACGACGGCGGCGATAGTAAAGGTGCGGGCAGGGGAAAGGCGCGGCACGGCGTCGAGGCGCTCACGTGAATCGATCGCCGGCAGCGAGTGCTCACGAGGCTCCGCGCGATCGCGCCGGGCGGCGTTACTTCGTCGTGGGTAACCACCCCGCGCCGCGACCGGTCCACGATTGCCTGTCGACGGGAATGTGTCCGGTATCGCTGTAGGCGGCGATCTGGATTCCGCCATCGGGCCGCACCACCAGCGCGGTGATCGAGCCATTCCCGATGGTGAAGTGGAGCCACAGTTTCGGATCCACGCGCAGTGCCTGGGTCACGAACCAACGAATCACATTGCCGTGGCACACGAGGACGTCGTGCGCGTCGGCGTCTGGCGACGGCCGCATGTACTTCGCCCAGGCTGCCTCGAGGTTCGCCGCACACGCGGCGCGCTCGGCGTCTGTTGCGGTGGCGTTGATGTCGGGGCGATCGGAGTCGGGCGTGCACTCGTGCAGCAACGAGTCGCGCTCCGGCGTGCGATGCAGGATCGCGCCGATGTCGTCGGCGGTCTGCGCGGCGCGCAAGTAGGTGCTCGAGACGAAGCGGTCGATGTGCACGGGCAAGGAGGCAAGCCGTTCGCCGGTCAAGCGCGCCTGGTCGTGGCCACGCGCATTGAGGCCGTTGCCGCGCGTGTCGTCGACAACGGTGCTGTCGGCGTCGTAGAGGCCGTGGCGAACGAGGTAGACGTAGCGGTAGTGCGAGGCTTTCGGCGGAGCGCCGCCCATCGATTGCGCACGCAGCGGCGCGGCGTGGACCGTGAGCGCGAGCAGCGCGAGGGCGAGATAGCGCGAGTGGACGTGCATCGGTAAGCCTCCCATCGACACGAGGGCGCGAGTATCGGCCCCTCGCGAGACGATGGCAAGGAGACTGCCGGCCTCGTGTGCTGGACCGGAGCCGCGCCCGTGCTCTACGATGCGGCCGCCGGCCGCCGTCGCCGTGTCCTCGCCTCCAGTCGAGAGCTGCATGCCGATCGCCTTGATTGCCGTCGGTGCCATCGCGCCCGCCGTGATGCTCGCCGTCTACGTCTATCGCAAGGACCTGCACCGCGAGCCGGGGCGGCTGGTGCTGCGCGTGTTCGCGGGTGGTGCGTTGGCGACGCTGGCGGCGGCCGTCCTGGAGAGCGTGGGAGAGGCCGTGCTGCGTGGGACGCTGACGCACGCGGTGGTCGTGCATGGATTCCTCTCCGCGTTCCTGCTCGCGGCATGTGTTGAGGAAAGTCTCAAGTATCGCGTCGTGTTGTATGCCGCCCGCCAGTCGGCGTTCGACGAGCCGATGGACGGCATCGTCTACGGGGCGATGGCGTCACTCGGGTTCGCAGCGCTCGAGAATGTGGCATACGTGGCGCACGGAAGCTGGCAGGTTGCGGCGGTACGCGCGGTGCTGTCGGTCCCGGGGCACGCGGCCTATGGCGCGATCGCCGGCTACTATGTCGCGCAGGCGCGGTTCGCGCCGCACTGGCCCCATCGCGCACGGCGCGGTCTGTGGTGGGCGATCCTCCTGCACGGTTTGTACGATTGGCCGGCGCTCACCGTGATGGCGTGGCGGGCGGCGCGCGGGCCCGCGTCGCCGCTGCCGGATGCGTTTGCGGTGACCGGCTTCTGGATGATCGGTGTGCAGGCGACGGCAATCGCGTGGGCCGTGCTGCTCATTCGGCGAACGCGGGCGCGCCAGATCGAGGCCACGCGGCGTGACGCGACGCCGATCGACGTCTCACGGGAGGTGTGACGATGCGACGATTCGCCCTCGGAATGGTGGCGCTCTTGGGTGCGTGTGTGGCGATGCGAGCGGCGGATGCGGCGATGCCGCCGCACGAGACGCCGCTCTTCGAAGGCATTGGCGTGTGCTTCGCGCCCGACTCGTTCGCGACGGTGACGGCGCCGGACGCGCACGGCGTGGCGCGGCGCGATCGCGGCCGGGAGCTCGAACGGACACTCGAGTTGCCGCGGCCGTCGGCGCGGCGGCTGACGTTGCACGTCGTCTGCGACCCGGTCGCCAAGTCGGAGCGCGAGGTGTGGGATCGCTTCGATCGCGCGGGGAACGTGCGGCTGGTGGTGCCGGGCGCGCCGGATCTCGAACTCGGACGCTTCATGACGGCGTACGGGGGGCACTGCGCGTTCGACTTCGACGTCACGCCGTATGCGCCGCTGTTGCGCGGCCGGGTGACGGTGCGCGCGTTCATCGACACGTGGTCGGCGCCGGCGTGGACGCTCTCGGCGACATTACGCGAGGAGGCGAGCGCACCTCTCGACACCACGGCATGGGCGGCGCCCGTGTACTTCGCGCCGTCGTTCGACGCGGAGCACATGCCGCGCGGAGATAGCGCGATCGTCGTCGTGCCGCGCGGGATGCGGCGCGTCGTGCTGCGTTTCGTCTCGACCGGCCACTGCACCGACGGCACGGACGCCGACGAGTTCATCTCGAAGGCGAACGTGATCCGCGTCGACGGGCGCGTCGTCGCGCGCGTGCATCCGTGGCGCGACGACTGCCGTCAGTATCGCGACCGCAATCCCTACTGCACCCGGTGGGCCGACGGCTCGTGGTCCTGCGATTACAGTCGCAGTGGGTGGTGCCCAGGCACCGAGGTCGCGCCGCTCGAGTTCGACCTGACGGATGCGCTGACGCCGGGGCGGCACACGGTGAGCTTCGCCATCGAGGACATGCGGCCACGCGACGCGCAGGGAAATTACGGGTATTGGCGGGTGTCGGCGGCCTTAGTGGGCTGGGATCATGCGCCGGCGCTGTGGCGCAATCCGGACTAGACGCGGCCCTCGCGCCGGGCGCCGTCGACGTGGTCTAATCGGCGGCTCATGACCTTCGCGTCCTATCGCGCACTGTTCGCGCGGCCTCACGCTCTGCGCTTGTCGCTGTGTTCGCTGCTCGGGCGATTGCCCGCGGGCATGCTGTCGCTCGCGGTGATCTTGCTCATGCGCGCCGAGCACGCGAACTTCCGCGACATTGGGCTGGTCCTCGGCGTGTCGGCGCTCGCCAACGGCATCATGCAGCCGTTGCAAGGACGGCTGCTCGACCGCTTTGGCCACGCGCGCGTCCTGTGGCCCTGCGCGATCGCGTTCCCCTCGGCGATGCTGGCGCTCGCGATGGCGATCGTGCGCCACGTCCCGACGCCGGGCCTGCTCGCCACGGCCGCGGCGGTCGGTCTGACGGCGCCGTCGCTGTCGGCGTGTATGCGCCTGCTGTGGTCGCGCATGCTGACCGACACCGAGGAACTGCACACCGCATTCGCCTTCGAGTCGATCGCGCAGGAAATCATCTTCATCGCCGGACCATTGCTCGCGGCGGCGGCGAGCGCGTGGTCACCGCTGGCGCCGATGGCGATCACCGCGTCGGCGACGTTGATCGGCACCATCGGCTTCGTCACCGCCGAACCGTCGCGGACGTTTCGCGGCATGCCGCCGCACGTCACGCATCCGCTGGGGCCGCTGGTGTCGCCGGGCGTGCGCACGATGCTGGGGATTACTTTGTGTGTTGCGCTCGGCTTCGGCGCGGTGGAAGTGACGATGCCGGCGTTTGCCGAACACTTCGGCCACGCGGGGCGCTCGGGTGTGCTGCTGGCATTGTGGGGTGTGGGCAGCATGATCGGCGGTGTGTTCGCGGGGACGCGCCGGTGGGAAGGCCCGGTGGAGCGCCGTCACGCCATCCTGCTCGTGATGTTGGCCGTCAGCTTTGCGGCGCTCCTGCTGGCGCGCTCGATCGCCGGGATGGGTGTGCTGGTGGCTATCGCGGGCCTGGCGATCGCGCCGTGGATCTCGACGGGCTACCTGCTCATCGACCGCCTCGCGCCCAAGGGCACGACGACGGAAGCGTCGACGTGGCTTCTCACCGGATTCTCGCTCGGCATGGCGACGGGCCGTGCGCTGTCGGGCACGGCGATCGACGCGTACGGCCCGCGCGCCGGCACGGTGTTGGCGGCGGTGGCGGTGGCGGCGGGCGCCGCGATCGCGTTCGCGTGGAGCAAGACGTTGCGCGCGCCGGCGGAAGCCGCCTAGGCGACGAGCAACGCCTCCACCGCTTTCTCCGCGCTCGCAATGCAATCCGGCAGCCCGATCCCATCGTAGGCGTTGCCGGCGAGAGCGAGACCCGGAAGCGCCGCCGCGCGCGCATGCATCGTGGCGACGCGGGCGCGGTGGCCGACGTGATACTGCGGCATCGCCTGCGGATAGCGCGCCAAGTGCGTCCACGCCGGCTGGCCGTCGATGCCGAGCATGTGCGCGAGTTCGGCGTGCGAACGGTCGGTGAGCGCGGCGTCGTCGAGATCGCTGCTGCGCGCGCCGTGGAAGGCGCGCAACACGGCCCATTCGCCGGGCACGCGCGCCGGGTACTTGCGGTGGGTGAAGGTGCAGCCAAGCATCGTGATACCTTCGCGCGCCGGCACCACGAAACCCGCGGCGTCGAGCGGATGCAGGATTTGGGCGACGCGGTAGGCGAGGCTCAACGTCGCCGCCTTGGCATAGGGAATCGCGGCGAGCAGATCGCTCAGCGCCGCGTCGGCGTCGCGCAGCGCGCGCGCCGCCGGAGGCGCCGGCAAAGCGCACACGACAGCGTCGACGCGCTCGGTGCCGCGCGCAGTCGCGATGTCCCAGCCACCGTCGCGCGGCACGCACGCCGACACTGCGGCGTCGAAGCGCACTGTGACGTGCGGATCCGCCGCGAGCCGCGCAGCGAGCGCGTCCGGCAACATCGCCAATCCCCGCGCGAACGAGGCGAACAAGCCATAGCGCGGGCCGCGTGCCGTCGCGTCGCGGCCGTTGCCGTTCGTCGCCGCGGCGCGTGCCGCGTTCGACGCCCACATCGCACGAATCACGCTGCCGTGGTTGCGCTTGTCGTGAAGCGCGGGAACGTCGCGCCGAGCGACAACTCCCACGGATCGGCGCCGTAGATGCCGGCCACCATCGGTTCAGCGAGCCGCATCGAGCGCTTCGCGGCCGAGCCGCCGCGTGACGAACGCGCCGAGCGATTCGTCGTCGTCGTCGAGCCGCGACGGCACGAAGAGTTCGCACGCCATGCGCAACTTGCCGGGCACCGACAACAACCCGCTGAACGCCATCGCGCGCAGCGACGACGGCGCGAGCAAGTGGAAGCCTTCTGGCGTCGGATGCAGCCGCTTGCCGCGCACGATGTAGCTGCGGCGAAACTCCGGAATCGTCGAGACGATCGCGGGGCCGAGGCCGATGCGCTCGGCGAGCCGCATCGCCGCCGGCTTCTCGGTGAGGATGGAGTCTGGTCCTTCCTCGAGCACGAAGTCGTCCTGGCAGCGCGTGCCGATGACGCCGCCCAATCGCGGCGACGCCTCGAACAACACGACCTCGATGTCGCGGCCCTGCTGCGCCGCGAGCTCGCGCGCGCGATATGCCGCCGCGAGGCCGGTGATGCCGCCGCCGAGAACCGCGAGACGCATCGGTTAGGCGCGCACCTTCGCCGCGTGGACGAACTCGATCAAACGCTTGGCGTTGTCGACCGGCGTCTCGGGCAGCACGCCGTGTCCGAGGTTGAAGATGTGGCCGGGCCGGCCCGCCGCCTGCGCGAGGATCGACGCGGTTTGGTCTGCCATGCGCGGCGCGCCGCCGAGCAGCGTGATCGGATCGAGGTTGCCCATCACGCCGACGTCGTCGCCGAGCGCCGCCCACGCGGCATCGAGATCGACACGCCAATCGAGGCCGATGACGTCGCCGCCCGCCGCCTTCATGAGCCCGAGCAACGCCGCGTTGCCGGTGCCGAAGTGGATCACCGGCACGCCGGCCGGCAGCGCGCGGATCAACTGCTGCGTGTACGGCAGCACGTAGCGCCGGTAGTCGGCGGGCGACAACGCACCCACCCACGAGTCGAAGATCTGCAAGCATTCGGCGCCCGCCTCGACCTGCTTCGTCAGGTACGCGGCGCTGATGCGCACGATCTTCTCCATCAACGCGCGCCATGCGCCCTCGTCGCCGTACATGAGCGTCTTGGTGTGCGCGAAGTGACGCGACGAGCCGCCTTCGATCATGTACGACGCGACGGTGAACGGCGCGCCGGCGAAGCCGATGAGCGGCATCGTCGCCGGCAGCGCGGCGCGGCAGAGACGCACGCCTTCGTAGACGTAGGCGAGCGCTGCTGGGTCACCTTCGCGCAGCGCGTCGACGCCGCGGCCGTCGCGCACCGCCGGCGTGAGCTGCGGTCCTTCGCCCGCCGCGAATTCGAGCTTCTGCCCGAGCGCCTCGCACACCAGCAGCAAATCCGCGAACAGGATCGCCGCGTCCACCTGCAACGTGGTGGCGGCGAACGTCGTGACCTCGGCCACCAGCGACGGCGTGCGGCACAACTCCTTCATCGACACCTTCGCCCGCACCGCGCGGTACTCCGGCATGTAGCGGCCGGCTTGGCGCATCAGCCAGATCGGCGTGTGCGCCACCGGCTCGCGGCGGCAGGCGCGGAGGAACGGCGAGTCGTAGGCGGCGGACTTGGTCGCGGGGGTGTTGTCGATGCTCATTGCGTCACGTCTCCTGTGGACGGGGCGTTCAGGCCGCCGCCTTTGCGGGATGCGCGTCCGAAGCCCATCGCCCGCAGCGTGTCGGCGGGCAAGTGGGCGAACGCGTTGAAACCGAAACCGGCGTGCGACTCGCCGCCGTCGATGGGGACGAGCGTGCCGGTGACGTACGACGCGGCGTCGCTCACCAAGTAGGCGGCGAGCGCGGCGAGTTCCTGCGGATCGCCGAAGCGGCGCAGCGGCACGTGATCGCGCGCCACCTTCTCCATCTCGGGCGACAACACGAGTCGCGCCCACGCGCCCTCGGTGGGGAACGGGCCCGGCGCGATGGCGTTGAGGCGAATGCCGTACTTCGCCCACTCGACGGCGAGCGAGCGCGTCAGCACGACGACGCCGGCCTTGGCGCACGCCGAGGGCAGCGCGTACGCGGTGCCGCCCTCGGCGTACGTCGTCGCGATGCTCAGCACCGCGCCCGGCGCGCCGCGCGCGATGAGCCGCTTGCCGACCGCCTGCGTGCAGTGGAACGTCCCCTGCAGCACGATGCCGACCACCGCGGCGAACGCGTTGGGACTCAAGTCCTCGCTGGGGCTCAGGAAGTTGCCGGCCGCGTTGTTGACCAGAATGTCGATGGGGCCGAGCGCGGCTTCGGCGGCGTCGAGCGCGGCCTCGACCGCGGCGGCGTCGCGCACGTCGGCGGTGACCGCGGCGCCCCGGCCGCCGGCGGCGGCGATCTCGCCCGCCACCGCCTCGACCTTCGCCGCGTCGCGCCCGAGCACCGCGACGCGCGCGCCGAGCGCGGCGAAGCGCAGCGCCATCGCGCGGCCCAAGCCGCTGCCGCCGCCGGTGACCAGCGCCACCTTGCCGGCGAGTAAATCGGAGCGGAAGACCGGATCGGACATCGCGCGGCTCCTGACTAGAAAGCGTCCATGAGGTAGTTCGGGCGGCCACCGCCCACGGATTCGACGAGCGTGAGGGCGTCGAGTGACGGACCGGTCGCGAGTCCCGCGTCGGCCGCCGTCTTGGCCTTCACCGCGCCGAGCGCGATCTGCGACAGCACCGCGATGTCGCACGCGGCGTCCGCCTTCGCGGTGGTGGGCGAGACGCGTAACACGCCTTCGGCGGTGTCGAGCGCCCAGCGGCCGCTGTTCCACGGCGCGTGCGTGTCCTCAACCTCGATCACCGCGCGCAATCCCGGCGTGTCGACGGCCGGCGCGCCGGTGAGCGCGCGCTTCACGTCCACGATGCGTGCCATCTTCGCGGTGCGGTGCGTGATCGTCGCCGGATTGTGCAGTGGCAGCGTCGCGAGCAGCGGATCGTCGGGGGCGATGCGCCACACCAAATCACGCGCCTGCGAATCCATGTCGCCGAGGAAGGCGAGCAAGGCCGCGCGCCCGCGCGGCGTGGTCCACGCCATGTCGCGTACGTGCAGTTGGCGATGCAAGGCCGTGTCCATCTGCGCCACCGGCGTCAGCGGATTCTCGAAGTGCACGACGCAGTAACCGTCGATCGTGCCGCGTTCGTCCATCGCCACGAACCAGCGCCGCTCGGCGCCGCGCCGCGGCGTCATGAGCGCCAGCACGCGCGTCTTCCACCAGCCCGGCGAGCGCCGCAGCATGAGGTTGTACTTGTGGCCCCACTGTTCGTAGAGGCGGGTGCAGGCGGCGAGATCGCGCAGGGTCGCCTTGCGGATGCGGCCGGCCGGCTTCTCGCGGCGGGCGAGCGCGGCGAGCGGCACCGTCGCGATGCGGCGTTCCTCCGCATTCGCCCAGCCGTAGCGGGCGTAGAACGGCGCGCTGAACGGCATGAGCAGGCTCCACGCCTGCTTGGCCGCGCGCATCTCGCGCAGCATGCCGTCGATCAGCACGCCGATGTGTCCCTGGCGCCGGTCGAGGAAGGACGACGCGACCGCCGCGAGTCCGCCGGTGGCACACGCGCGGCCGCCGACGTACATCTCGAGCGCCAGCAACTCGCCGCACGCCACCGGCCGGCCGCCCACGGTGACGACGCGCGCCTCGTTCGGATCGGCCACAGATCGCCAGCGGCGAATCACCGCGGGATCCTCGATGACATAGGAATCCGCCCACAGGTCCCACAGCGCGCGCTGATCGGCGCGTGTGGCGCGGCGGTACACGGGGGCGGAGCGTGCGGGCATGGGCGTCTCCCGGCGGGTCGTCCGGTGTCCGCGCGTCACGTCAGGACACGCGCACCGGCCGCAGGAGAGTAGGCGCCGCCCGCGGGGCGGTCAACGCGCCGCCGAGGGCCATCTCCCCGGCGGCGCGACGAAGGTCTAGCGGAAGGTGAACCCGGCTAGGAAGGCGAGGTCGGGCAAATCCCCGGTTCCCGCGCGTAGTTCGACCAGGAACGTGTGCCCGCGCCCGGGCGTTTCGGCCCCGAACAGGAAGTTGGCTCCGGACCCCGAAACGCCCTCGCCGCCGTCGGGATCGTAGTGGACGAACCCGAATCCGGCGCCGCCGTACAGCTTCCAGGCGGAGCCTTCCAGTGGCAGCAGCACGCGGGCGTCGGCATTGAGTTGCACCGTGGTGAGGTTGTCACCGAGTCCCAGCGTGCCGCTGGGGAAGAACTGCAACCGGTCGGCGATCTGCCCGGCCGCCACGTGTGCGCCGACGGCGATCTGATCGGGGCTATCGGTGACCCCGAAGCGGATCCCGGCGCGCACCGGCGCGGCATGCGCGGTGAGCGGGGCCAGGGCGAGAATCGTCACAGCGGCGAGGGCTGATGCACGCATGCAAGGGTCTCCGGTGGATGGGTGCGGGGAAGCGACGCGTCTTGAGAGACCCGAGGGGCCGCGTGAGTTCCCGCCGGCGCGTAGCGCGGTCCGTGCTGGCCCGCCGCTCCCGCGCTTGACGCTCCGCCCGTCGCCCGGCACCCTTCGGCGACCCATGCCCACCGATACCCCCATGATGCAGCAGTACCACCGTGCCAAGACCGCGCATCCCGATGCGCTGGTCCTGTTCCGCATGGGCGATTTCTACGAGCTGTTCTTCGAGGATGCCCACACCGCCTCGCAGGTGCTCGGCCTGACGCTGACCAGCCGCGACAAGAACAGTCCGAATCCCGTGCCGATGGCCGGCGTCCCGCACCACAGCGCCGAAGGCTACATCGCCCGGCTGCTCGAAGCGGGCTTCCGCGTCGCGATCTGCGAGCAAACCGAAACCCCAGCGACCGCGGCGAACAAGGGCCTGCTCGAGCGGAAGGTGGTCGAGGTGCTTACGCCGGGCACCGTCACCACCGGCAGCCTGCTCGCCGAGCGCGAGAACCGCTACCTCGCGGCGCTGGCGCCCGGCCGGGGCGTGGTCGGCGTCGCCCTGTGCGAGGTGTCCACTGGCGAACTGCTGGCGGGCGAGTGCGC
>JBGATO010000092.1:0-12940 GCA_044229145.1 Candidatus Eiseniibacteriota bacterium
CGATTTCGAGCATCGGCCTGGGGTCCATCCCGTCGGCCTCGGAGGGGCCGTGACCGGCCGGGCGCTCCGGGGGAAAAGGAAATGGTCGGGGCGACTGGATTTGAACCAGCGACCACCTGCCCCCCATGCAGGTGCGCTACCAGGCTGCGCTACGCCCCGACCGTGGGGAACCCGCAGGCTCCGCACGCGGGCGAATCTATGCGAGGCCCGACCCCGCGCGCAAGTCGGCCGGCGCGCGAACGCGGCGCGATTCAGCGGCGGGCGAAGGGCTCGCGCTCGCGCAGGCGGGCGAGGATGCGGGACAGCTCTTCCTTCACTTCCTGCAGCGCCACCTTCTTCTCGGCATCCGCGAACCCCATCTCGACCTGCTCCGGGCTCTCGCGCCGTTCGTCGAGCAGCGTGCGCCTCGCGCCCGCGATGGTGTAGCGGCGGTCGTAGAGCAGCTCCTTGATGCGGTAGAGAAGCTTCAGCTCCTCGGGGCGGTACATGCGGTTGCCGGCGCGGTTCTTCTTGGGCCGCAGCATGCTGAACTGCGTCTCCCAGTAGCGCAGCACGTGCGCGGCGACATCGAGCTGGGTCGCCGCCTCGCTGATCGAGTAGAACATCTTCTCGCGCGCTTGGGTGAGCGGCGCGCGACGGCGGCGGGCAGACGCAGCGGCGGCTGTGTCAGGCATGGGGCTCGTCCTCGGCGCGCGGGTCGCGCGCCATGAGCGCGGCGATGGCATCCCGCGCGCTCACCTGTGAGAACAACACGGCGTGCACTTGTTCGACGATCGGCATGGCGATGCCGTGCGTGCGGGCGAGGTCGTACACGGCGCGCGCCGTCGGCACGCCTTCGGCCACTTGGCCGATGCGTGCCTGCGCTTCGGACAGCGAAGCGCCGCGCGCCACGTATTCGCCCAGGGTGCGGTTGCGACTGTGGCGGCTGGTGCAGGTGGTGATGAGATCGCCGAGGCCGGCGAGTCCGAAGAAGGTGTCGCGCCGTCCGCCGAGCGCGGCGCCAAGGCGTGTCATCTCGGCGAGACCACGCGTGAGCAATGCGCCCTTCGAGTTGTCGCCGAGGCCGAGGCCGTCGCTCATCCCGGCGGCGAGGGCGATGACGTTCTTCACCGCGACTGCGATCTCGACGCCGGCGACGTCGCAGTTGGTGTAGACGCGGAACGTCGGCCCGGAGAACAGGCGCTGCACGGTCACCGCGGCCTCACGATCCGTGGACGCGGCGACCACCGCGGTCGGCATGCCGCGCACCACTTCCTCGGCGTGCGACGGCCCGGCGAGCACGACAAGCTGCGTGCGTGCCGCGTCCGGGTACGCGGCGCGCAGCACTTCGCTGAGCCGTTGGCCGGTGGCCGGATCGAAGCCCTTGGTGAGCGAGACGAGCAGCGGCACATGCGGCCAGCGCGTGGCGAGATCACGCGCGACGTCCGCGTACACCGCCGAGGGCACCGCGAGCACCACCACGTCCGGCGCCGGCGCGGCGTCCGACGCGAGGCAGCGAATGGCGATCGCCGCCGGCAGTCCCACGCCCGGCAGGTAGCGGGCGTTCTCGCGCGCCTCGTTCATCGCCGCGACGTGGTGCACGTCGCGGCCCCACAACGTGACCTGTGTGCCCCCGGCCGCGAGCACCAGCGCGATCGCCGTCCCCCAACTCCCCGCTCCGACGATCGACGCACGCAGCATCACGCGTCCGTCCGCGGGGCGAGGACGATCTTGGTCTCGGTGCCGGCGCGCAGGCGGCGGATGTTCGTGCGGTGCTTCCACACGATGAGCGACACCAGCGGTATCGCGATCACCAGCAGCGGCAGCAGCGGCGCCTGCCGCGGATGCAAGAACACGAGGAACGGCAGCAACGCGACCGCGGCGACGATGGAGCCGAGCGAGACGAAGCGCGAAATCGCGGTCACCACACCGAAGAGCAGGAAGCTACACAACGTCGGCCACGGTGCCACCGCCGCGAACACGCCGGTCGCCGTCGCCACGCCCTTGCCGCCGCGGAAACCGGCGAACGGTGTCCACATGTGGCCGGCGATCGCCGCAACCCCTGCGAGCATCGACACCCAGAACGGCGTCAGACCGAACGGCAGCGGCGTACCATCGACGCGCAACCGCGCGATCAACGCCACCGGAATCGCGCCCTTCACCATGTCGAGCAGCAAGACGGGCAACGCGGCCTTCCAGCCCAGCGTGCGCAAGACGTTCGTCGCCCCGAGATTGCCGGAGCCCACGGTGCGCAGATCGATGCCCTTCAATGCGCGTCCTGCCCACAGGCTGAACGCCAGGGATCCGCACACGTACGACAGCAACAGAATCACCACCAGCGAAAGCATGCGCGGCAACGACTCCGGGTCGAGGGCCTCGGTTCGAGATGTGCGCACGCCGGCCGAGAGCTCGGCCTGGGGCGCGCGACGCTCTCCAATTCACTTCCAGCGCGGACTGTAACCGCAGGCCCCGGAACGCGCAAGACGAACGCGCCGGCGGGCCGGTCGGCCCCGCGTGCGGTTTCGCGCGGGGCGGCGTTTGGGTGATACGCCGCGGCGGGTCGCGGCGCGAATCGGTGACCACCCCTGCCGAAGGAGGCGCCCCATGTTGTCGAGTCCGCTCCCCCGCCCGTCCTCGTGGTCCGTCGTCGCTGGTCTGGGTTTGCTCGCCGGCCTCCCGGCCGCCGCCGGAGCCGTTGGCCTGCTGTCGGGTCCGGTCTACAACGCGACCACCAAGCACACGTACTACCTGCTGGACCGCGGCACCTGGACCGAGTGCGAGGCGGCCGCCGTCCAGATGTGCGGCCACCTGGTGACCATCGACGATTCGCTCGAGAACGCGTTCGTGTTCGACACCTTCAGCCGCTTCGCCGGCGTCGAGCGCGAGCTGTGGATCGGTCTGTCGGACGCGGCCGTCGAGGGGACGTTCACCTGGTCGAGTGGGTCGAGCGCGGCCTACCGCAACTTCGGCTCCGGCGAACCCAACAACCACGGCAACGAGGACTACGTGCACATGCTGCATCCGAGCGACCCGCGCGCCGACGGCTCGTGGAATGACTGGCCGAACAGCTCGTCTCTCGACGTGTATCCGTGCAACGGTGTGGTGGAACTCGACGCGCCGGTGCTCGGCGGGCCGGAGATTCGCCCCGAGACCGGCCACGCCTACTACATCCTGCAGCAGAGCACGTGGACGGCGGCGGAGTCGAGCGCGTCGGCGTTCTGCGGCGGGCATCTGGTGACGATCGAGGACGCCAGCGAGAACACCTGGATCACGAACACGTTCAGCCGGTACGCGAACGTCGAGCGCGAGCTGTGGATCGGCCTCACGGACCAAGCGGCCGAGAACCAGTTCGTGTGGATCGACGGGAGCCTGGCCACCTACCGCAACTTCGCCGCGGGTGAGCCGAACAACAACGGTGGGAAGGAAGACTGGGTGCAGATCCTCCACCCGAGCGACCCGCACCCGGACGGCACCTGGAACGACTGGAGCAACACGAAGTCGCTGTCGACGTTCCCGTGCAACGGCATCGTGGAACTGCCGGCGAGCCCCGCGCTCACCGCGATCGTCTCGCACGAGCCGAGCGGAACCCGCGATCTCACCGTCCAGGTGCGATCCGCGCACGGGGCGACGGAGATCGAGCTGTCGTTGGCGCGGCCGAGCGGCGTGCGATGGGAGGTGTGGGATGCACGGGGACGTCACGTCGCCGCCGCGGATGCGGGGCGCCACGAGGCCGGCGTGCACCGGCTGGTGTGGCAACAGGCGGATGCGCGCGGACGGCAGGTGGCGCGCGGTGTGTACTGGATGCGAGTGTCGACCGATGACGGCAGCGTCTCTCGGCCGCTGGTGATCACGCGGTGACACTCCGCGGGGAGGGCGCCTCGAGCGTCCTCCCCGTGTCGCGCGTTAGCGGCGGATGCCGCGCCCGTCGTCGCCGAGTTCCTCGAGCACCTCTCCGCGCTGCGCGCGCCGCGCCCGCAACGACAGCACGACCGGCGTCCCGGTGAAGTGGAACTCCTCGCGCAAATTGTTCTGCAGGTAGCGCAGGTATTCCTTGGGAATCGCGTCCGGCCGGCTCACGAACAAGGCGAAGTGCGGCGGCCGCGAACCGACCTGCGTCGCGTAGTAGATGCGCGCGTGCTTGCCATCGCCGGTGGCCGGCACCTGCCGCTTCTCGAGCAGGCGGCGCACCGCCTGATTGAGCTGCGAGGTCGGAATCTGCCGCGCCGACTCCTCCGCCAGCGCCGCACTGCGCACCAGCAGGTCGGCCACCTTGCGGCCGGTCTTCGCGGACACGAACAACATCGGCGCGCCGGGCAAGAACGGCAGGTGGAAGTCGCGCTTCTCGAGCAGCTCGCGCTCGGCGCGGCCGCCTTCGTTGTCGACCTTGTCCCACTTGTTGAGGATGAGCAGGATCGGCCGCTCGGCCTCGAGCGCCGAACCGATGACGCGGATGTCCTGCCGCGTGAACGGATCGGTGGCGTCCATCACCACCGCGGCGACATCGCAGCGATCGAGCGCCTTGAGCGAGCGCAACGTCGAGTAGAACTCGGCGGCGTCATCGACCTTCGAGGCGCGACGGATGCCGGCGGTGTCGACGAGCGTGAACTCCTGCCCGCCCCACTCGACGAACGAGTCCACCGCGTCGCGCGTGGTGCCCGGCGCGTCGTGCACGATCATGCGCTCCTCGCCGAGCAGCGCGTTGGTCAGCGACGACTTGCCGACGTTCGGCCGGCCGATGATGGCGACGCGCGTCGACTCGAGATTCGGAGCGTCGGGATTCTCCGCCGGCAGCTTGGCGAGCACGACGTCGAGCAGATCGCCGATGCCGCGCCCGTGCGTCGACGAAATCGGATACGGCTGTCCGAGACCGAGCGCGAAGAACTCGTTCGACGCGCGCTCTTCGTTCGCGCCATCGGCCTTGTTGACGACGCAGAGCGCCGGCACGCCGCGCTTGAGCAGCGAACGCGCAATCTCGGCATCGAGGTCGGTGACGCCGGTCTGCGCGTCGACCATGAACAAGACGACGTCGCTTTCGGCGATGCCGAGTTCGGCCTGCTGGCGGATCAGCACCTCCATGCCGGTGGCGGCCAGCGGCACGTAGCCGCCGGTGTCGACCAGCATGAACGTGCGGCCGTTCCACAGCGCGTGGCCGTAGTTGCGGTCGCGGGTGACGCCGGGCCGGTCGTCGACCACGGCTTGCCGCCGTCCGAGCACGCGGTTGAAGAACGTCGACTTGCCGACGTTCGGCCGTCCGACCACCGACACCACGGCGCGCGCGCCGGGCGCCAAGACGCGCTGCGGCGCCTGGGGCGCATTCGCCTTCACTGTCCTCCTCCGCTGACGAATTGAGGCGTCATGCCTTCCTCCGCCGCTTGCCCCGGCCGCCATCCGGCCGGAATCTCCGTCACCCGCATGTCGAGCCCCAGATACAGGCGTGCGCCGAGGTCCGCCTCGAGCGCATCCACGGGCATGTCGTCGATGAATTTGTGCGCCGGATTCAGGCAGTTCGGCGGCAGACACACGCTGTCGAACGTCCCGTGCTCGCGCACTTGCGGACCGATGTCGCGCCCGGCGACCAAGCCGGCCGCGGTGACCGATGGCCCGAGGTAGCGATTCTGGATCGGTACCAGCGTCGCGTCGATGCCAGCGGCGCGCAGGTCGCGCACCAGCGTGCGTTCGAGCAGGCCCTTGGCCAGCTGCCCGGTGACGATCGCCACGCGTTCCCCTGGCGCGAAGGCACCGCGCGACAGCTGCCCGGCGGTCCAGTCGTCCTCGAACTGCCGCAGCATGCCGATGCCGTTCTCGATGATCGGAAAGCCTTCGTAGTGCGCGGCGGGCGGCGGGTCCTCGCCGAGCCGCACGTAGAACTCGTCGCCGAGCCACACGAAGCGCGTACCGAGTTCGCGCAGGAAGCGCTCTTGATACGCCGCGACGCGATCGCGCGTCTCCGCGGCGATTTCGCGCGTCACCGGCGGAATCAACGGCAGCCCCGCGCGGAACTGCGTGAGTCCGACCGGCACGACGCTGAGACTCATCACGCCGGGATGCAGCGCCGCGAGATCCTCGATCGAACGCGCCAGGATGTCGCCGTCGTTCCACGTCGGGCACATGACGATCTGCGTGTGCACCACGATGCCGGCGTCGAGGAACCCGCGCAGCATCGGCATGAGTTCCCGCGCGCGCTTCTGCCCGCCGAGCAATTTCACGCGCACCTCGGGATCGGTGGCATGCACGCTGATGTACAGCGGGCTCAAGTTCTGTTCGATGATGCGCTCGACGTCGCTCGGCTTGAGGTTGGTCATCGTGATGTAGTTCCCGTAGAGGAACGACAACCGATAGTCCTCGTCGCGGATGCGCACCGTCTCGCGCGCGTCCGGTGCGTTCTGATCCACGAAGCAGAACACGCACTTGTTGCCGCACCGCTTGGGATCCATGCCCTCGAACGACAGGCCGAAGCTGTAGCCGTACTCGCGCACGAATTCGACCTCGCGCACCTTCCCGGCGGCGTCCTCGAGGCGCAGCACGCCGGTTTCCTCGGCACTGCGGAAGGCGAAGTCGAGCGGGTCGACGAGCGGCGCGCCGTCGAGGTGCGTCACGCGGTCGCCCGGCTGTACGCCGAGGCGCTCCCCGAGACTTCCGGGATCCACGGCGGTGACGATCATCCGATGTCCGGCCACGGCACACTCCGATTCACGACGGTCCGGCGGCGCACCGCCTCACTGGGAAGGTCAACACGACGCGATTGCGCGAGACTGCGGCGTCCCCGCGATGCCTGACGCCCAACCCGACGGGGACTGGAGCGGGAAACGGGATTCGAACCCGCGACCTTCAGCTTGGGAAGCTGACACTCTACCACTGAGTTATTCCCGCTCTCGTCTTCTCCTGCGCGCGAAATCTTGCGGCAGCGCCGGTGACCGTGTCAAGCGCGACGCCGGGCAGCGGTCCCGGGGTCATCCGAGGGCGATCCCGAGTCGCGCGGCCACCTGCCGTGCCGTCTTGGCGGGCTCCTCTCCCACCGCCAACGGCAGTCGCTCGACCTCGGGCCGGGCGGCGAACCAGATGCGCTGGCGACGTGCGTATTGCCGCGTGGCCCGGGCGATGGCCTCGGCGACGGCGGCGTCGCCGGCTGCCGCCAGCGCGGGATCGAGGAGCGCGGCGTAGCCGACGGTCTTGCGCAGCAGCGCGTCGGCCTCGGGCCAGCGCGCGAGCACCGCGGCGCACTCCTCACGAAGGCCATCCCGCAGCATGGCAGCGGTGCGGGCCCGCACGCGGGCATCAAGATCCTCCGGCGCACGCTCGAGGTAGACGACGTGCAGCGCTCGCACCGGCTGCGCGGCGCGGGCACGGGCACGCACGGCCGACGGCGCTTCGCCGGTCAGCCGGTAGATCTCCAGCGCGCGGACGACGCGAACGCGGTCGCGCGGCGCAAGGCGCGCGGCACTCGCGGGATCGATGCGTGCCAGGTCGGCATGGAGCGCGGCGTTGCCGCGGGCCTCGGCCTCGGCCACCAAGGCCGCGCGCACGGCGGGATCGGCGGGCAGATCGGCGGCCAGCGCGCCCCGCACCGCGTCGAGGTACATCCCGGCGCCGCCGACGTAGAGCGGCACCGCGCCGCGCGCGCGGACTGTCGCCTCCACCGCCCACGCCGCCCGCGCGTACCGTCCGGCGCTCATCACGTCATCGGGGTCGGCGAGATCGAGCAGATGGTGCGGGACGGCAGCGCGCTCCGCCGCCGTCGGGGCGGCCGAGCCGATGTGCAGGCCGCGATACACTTGGCGCGAGTCCGCCGACAGGATCTCGACCGGCACCGCACTCGCGCGGGCCAGGGCGATCGCCACCGCGGTCTTGCCGCTCGCGGTGGGCCCGGCGAGGGCGAGCACCGGCGTCGACGGCAGCGCCGCGGCCGGAGCGTCAGGCATCGCGGACAGCGGCTAGCGCGGCACGCGGGCCGGCGGCAGCGCCTGCGGATCGCGGTCGCCGAAGCCGTCGAGGATCGGCACCGGATCTTGGCCGCGACGGCGGACCAGGACGGTGCAGCCGGCGTACTCGGCGTCGGAGGTCATTTCGAGGATGGCCTCACCGCCGGCGAGTTCCCCGGCGGGCGCCTTGGCACGCTCGTAGCGCGCGACACGGCTGCCGGGCACGCCGCGGCCTTGCGCTACCGCGATCTGCCGCACGCGGCTCGCGCTGCCGAGGCTCGCCAAATAGGCCGCCACGGTGTCCGCATCGGCCTTCGCGCCGTAATAGCCCACCGCCACGCCCCACTTTCCGGCGCCGTCGGCAATCGGCCACGCGTGATAGCCGTTGGTGGTGAGACTCGCGGCCAGCTCGTCGGCACGCGTCGGGTCCGCGAGGCCGAATGCTTCGGCCAGCGACAGCGTCCCCGCTGCCGGCAGCGTGCGCGCCCAGTCGACGTGCGCGTCCGGCAGAAGCGCGGCACGCTGCGGCGCCGCACCGGCCGCCGGCACGGTCACGCGGAAGAGCCGGTTGCGGCTGTCGTTGTACCAGAACGTCCCCGCCTCCCCCAGTGCGCAGCCGACCATCGACACGTCGGCATCGAGCAGGTGGAGCGTCTTGGTGCCCGGCGTGTAGACGACGCATGCGCTGCGCGAGACGAACGGCCGCTTGCGGTAGAGCCCGACCGACGCCACCCAACGTGGCGTGCCGGGGATCTGCTTCGCGTAGACGACGGTCAATTCCGGCGGTGTGCCCTTCGGCGGCGTCGTCACGCCGAGCGCCCGCGACAGCGCGCGCACGAACGCCGCCTTGGCGACACCGCTCTCCATGGGCGACGGGGTGCGGGAACTCACCTGCAGCCGCACGAGATCCGCCAGCTTGCCGTCGAGTGGCGGGCGCGGGCCATCCGGCTGGAGGCCGCGCAAGGCGCCGAGGGACACCGCATCCGCACCGCGGTCCACCAGCCATTGCTCATTGCACCCGATCGCGAGGTCGGTCAAGCACGCCGTCCAGCACAGCAGACGGCCGTCGCGCGCGAAACCCATCCGGCGAATGTAGAGATCGTTCGCCGGCTGGCGCCACACCAACTGCCGCGCGCGGCCGCCGCTCGCCGGCATGATGTAGGCGCCGGTCGCGTCGTTGAACACGATGCTGTCGCCCTTGGCGTTCAAGGCGAACGCTTCGATCTGCGGACTCGCGCAGCGTACGCGGCCGGCGAGCGGGTCGATGAGCACCGTGTCGATGCGCACCGGCGAGGTCGAGGAGATGTCGAGCGCCACCGTCGACATCTCGACCGCGAACGCCGATCCGTCGGGCGCCCACTGCACGCGGTTGAACGTGGCGAACGGAAGCGTCACCGCCCCCGCCGGCGCGGCGGCGGCCATGCAGGCCATCGCCGCCAACACGACGCGCGGGCAGAGCTGTCGCAGATGCATGTCCTCTCCTTGCGGGACGCGCCGCGGCCGGCTCACCGGCGGCCGAAGCGCTTTTCGAGTTCGTCCAGGCCGATGCGCACGAAGGTCGGACGGCCGTGCGGACAGGATTCCGGATGCTGGGCGCGGAACAACTGATCGATCAGCGCGTTCATTTCCTCGGGACGCAGTGCGTGATTGGCGCGGATCGCCGAGTGACAGGCGTAGGTCGCGGCCAGCGCTTCCAAAGACGACGGCGAGACGCCTTCGAGTTGCTCCGTGTCTTCGAGAAGATCGCGCAGGAACATGCCGCCCGTCCACCCCTTGCAATCGGCCGGAATCCCGCGCACCACCACCGTATTGCCGCTCATCGCACGGATGTCGAAACCAAGCCGTTCGAGCGGCTCGTGCAGGTCGACGAGTTGATCGTATTCCGGGCCGCTGAGTTCGACGACCTCGGGGAACAGCAGCGTCTGCGACGGCGCCGGGCCCTCGGCCAGGCGATCGCGGATGCGTTCGTAGAGGACGCGCTCGTGCGCCGCGTGCTGGTCGAGGATGATGAAGCCGCTCTTGACCGGCGCGAACACCCACGTGCGGTGCAGCTGCCAGAACGGCAGATCGCTGGCGCTGCTCTCCTCGGCGGGCGGCGCGGCGGCCGCCGGGGCGTCCGCGGTGCCGGCACCGAACGCCAGCGGCACCTGCGGCAGGAGCGGCGCGTAGAGGTCGTCGGTGAGCGAGGTCTGGCGCGCGGTCGGCGGCAGATCATCGACACCCAGCACGCGCAGCGGCGGCGGCGGCGCGGCCGCCGGTGCGTCGGGCTCGGCGGGTGTGAGCCATTCCGGCTGCGCCCCCGACTCCGGCTCATCCCGGCGGAAGCTCGGGCCTCCGTCGACGACGCTGAACGGACGCACCAGCACGCGCAGCGCTTCGTCCACCGCGCGGATCACCGCGCTCGACACTTCGTGTTCGCGGGCGAAGCGCACCTCACGCTTGGTCGGGTGCACGTTGACGTCGACCAGTTCGGGCGGCATCGACAGCGAGAGCAGGAAGAACGGCTGGCGACCGTCCGGCAGCATCGTGCCGTAGCCACGCCGCACGAGATACGACAGCACGCTATTCTGTACCGGCCGCCCGTTGACGAACAGGTACTGGTGATCGCGCGTGGCGCGCGCCGCCTCCGGCGTGCCGATCAACCCTTCGACGCGAATGCCGTTGTGCGTCGCGCGCACGTCGAGTGTCTGCTGCGCGGTCTGCGGACCGTAGAGCGAACCGAGCCGCACGCGCACGTCGGCGGCCGGCGCGACATCGAGCAGCGTGCGGTCGTCGTGCGTGAGCTGGAAGCGCATCGCCGGCAGCGCCAGCGCGTACGCGGTGAGCAAGCGCGTCGCGAGCCGGATCTCGGTCTGCGCGGTCTTGAGGAACTTGCGCCGCGCCGGCACGTTGAAGAACAGATCCTCGACCACCACCGTGGTACCGGCAGCCCGCGCCACCGGCGTCGTCGACTTCCACTCGCCGCCTTCGATCACCACCTCGGTCGCGTGTTCCGCGGTGCGGGTGCGCGTGGTGAGCGTGACGCGCGCGACCTGCGCGATCGACGGCAGCGCCTCGCCGCGGAAGCCGAGCGTGTGGATGGCATCGAGATCCGCGGTGGCGTGCAGCTTCGACGTCGCGTGGCGCGTGAAGGCGAGCGAGAGATCGTCCGCCTCGATGCCGCACCCGTTGTCGACGATGCGCAGGAGTCGGTCGAGCGCGCCCTCGATGTGCACCGCGATGTCGGTGGCGCCGGCGTCGAGCGCGTTCTCGAGCAGTTCCTTCAACACGGCGACCGGGCGATCCACCATCTCGCCGGCCGCGATGTGCGCGATGACATCGGGCGCGAGTTGCTGGATGCGTGGAATGTCGATGGCGCGGCTCATGCGTCGGGGCTCCCATAGCGCTCGCGCAACTCGGCGAGCGCGTTGAGCGCGGCGAGCGGCGTCAGCGCGTTGACGTCGAGCGCGTCGAGACGCTGGCGGATTTCGGCGAGCAGCGCCTCGCTCGCGGCGGCAGCATGCGCGGAAGCACCAGGCGCGGCCGGCCGCACCGGCGGCGCGAACAGCGCGATCTGATCGGCATCCGCCGCGGCGGCGCGGCCATTGACGCGCGGCGCCGCGGCCATCGCCAGCGCCGGCACCGTCCCGTCCGGCAACGGCACCGTCTCCGCCGAGAGTCCCGCCTCGAGATGCGCCAGGATTTCCCGCGCCCGCGCAATCACCGCGTCCGGCAGACCCGCGAGCTGCGCGACGTGGATGCCGTAGCTGCGATCCGCCGCGCCCTCGACGATGCGGCGCAGGAAGATCACGCGGTTTCCCCACTCCTTCACCAACACGTTGAGCGTGCTGAGGCCCGGCAACGCGCCGGCCAAGTGCGTGAGCTCGTGATAGTGCGTGGCGAACAGCGCCCGCGGCGCACCTTGTGGCGCGCGCAGCAGGTATTCGGTCACCGCCCACGCGATCGACAAGCCATCGTAGGTGCTGGTGCCGCGCCCGATTTCGTCGAGCAACACGAGCGAGCGCGAGGTGCAGCCGCGCAGGATCGTCGCGGTTTCGATCATCTCGACGAGGAACGTGCTGCGGCCGCGCGCAATCGCGTCGCTCGCCCCGACGCGCGTGAACAGCCGATCGGCGACGCCGATGCGCGCGCGCGCCGCCGGCACGCACGCGCCGGTCTGCGCCAACAGCACGATGAGCCCGACCTGCCGCAGGAACGTCGACTTCCCCGCCATGTTCGGCCCGGTCACCAAGCTCACGCGGCGGTCCGGCTGGCCGAGCCGCGTGTCGTTCGGCACGAACTGCCCGTGCCCGAGAAGCGCGTCGACCACCGGATGGCGCCCTTCGTCGATCTCGAGCGCCTCGCTGTCGTCGATCTCCGGCCGCACGTAGCCACGCGCCTCGGCCACCTCGGCGAGCGCGGCGAAGACGTCGATCCACGCCACCGCCTGCGCGCCGGCGCGCAGTGCGGCGATGTGCCGCGCGACCTCGCCGCGCAACGCCAGGAAGAGTTCGTGCTCGAGACGCGCCGCGCGTTCCTCGGCGCCGAGCAACTTCGCCTCCATCTCCTTGAGCTGCGGCGTGACGAAGCGTTCGGCGTTCACCAGCGATTGCTTGCGCTGGTAGTCGTCGGGGACGCGGTGCGCCTGGCCGCGGCTGACCTCGAGGTAATAGCCGAAGACGCGGTTGTAGCCGACCTTGAGCGTCGGGATGCCGGTGCGCGCGCGTTCGCTGTCCTGCAGGTCGGAGATCCAGCGCTTGCCGTCGCGCGCCGCGTCGCCGATCACGTCGAGCTCGGCGTGGTAGCCACGGCGGAAGATGCCGCCGGCGGTGAGCACGAGCGGCGGGTCGTCCACCAACGCGTCGCCGAGCAGTCGCACCAAGCCGGCGGCGTCGGGCAGTGCCGTCACGGCATCCGCGAGGAGCGGCGGGAGCGCGGGGCGCGCGGCATCCACCGCGACCAGCGTCGGGCCGCCGGGCGCCGCGTGCAGCGCATCGCGGCCGAGCACCAGCCGCGCGAGGGCGTCGCGCAACGTGCCGAGATCGCGCGGCGTCGCGCGCTCG
>JBGATO010000093.1:0-13015 GCA_044229145.1 Candidatus Eiseniibacteriota bacterium
CGCGACGCTGACCGCCATCAAGCAGCGCGTCCGCGCCGAACGGTTGCGCGTGACGATGGCCGCCAACGCCGCGATGGTGCTGCTCTATTGGGACATCGGCCGGTTGATTCTCGACCGGCAGCAGAGCGCGGGCTGGGGCGCGCGGGTGGTCGACCGGCTCGCAGCGGATTTGCGCGAAGCGTTTCCGTCGATGAAGGGGTATTCAGCGCGCAATCTGCTCTTCATGCGTGGTTTCGCCGGGGCCTTTCCAGACGCGGAGAAAGTGAAACAGCGTGTTTCACAATTGCCGTGGGGCCACATCATTCACCTCGTTCAGCGCGTGAAGGACTCTCAGGCGCGGGAATGGTACATCCAGCAGGCTGTCGTGCACGGGTGGAGCCGGAGCGTGCTGGACCTCCAAATCCAATCGCACGCGCATCTGCGCCACGGCCAGGCGATCACCAACTTCCCCGAGACACTGCCGCCAGCCGGCTCCGACATGGCGGCGCAGGTGTTCAAGGACCCGTACCTGTTCGACTTCCTCGGCACGGCGGATCCGCGCCGCGAGCGCGAGATCGAGATGGCCCTCGTCGATCACATCCAGCGATTCCTGCTCGAACTCGGCAGCGGCTTCGCGTTCGTCGGCCGGCAAGTGCATCTCGCCGCCGGCGACGCCGACTTCTACCTGGACCTGCTCTTCTACCACCTGCGCCTGCGGCGCTTCGTGGTCGTCGAACTCAAGGCGGTGCCCTTCGATCCTGGGTTCGTCGGGCAGATGAATGTGTACCTCGCCGCCGTGGACGATCTGCTGCGCCATCCCGACGACAAGCCGGCGATCGGTCTGCCGAGGAGATCGAGGCGGAGTTGGAGCGGGAGGCGTAGCGGCGCGAGCGAGACACGCGAGAGCGTGTGCCGGGTTATTCCGCCGTCATCGCCAGCACCGCCGCCACGGTCAGCGTCTCCGCATTCGCCACCAACCCCTCGAGCGTTCGCGCGGGGATCGACGCCTTCAGCGCCGCGATGCGCTCGACCACGCTCGGATCCATCGGATGCTCGATGACGACGCCGGCGCGCGCGGACAACGCATCCGCGGCCGCGGCGATAGCGATCGCGCGCTCGCTGCGTCCCTCCGCGGCGTCGACCGCCGCGAGTCCGAGCAACGCCAAGCCGGTGCCGCGCGGGCTGCCGACGACTTCATAGGTCTTCACCGCCTGCACGAACGACCTGCGTGCGGCGGGCGCCTGGTCCGCGGCGAGCGCGACCCAGCCCATCTCGCAATGCACGCGCGCGACCTCCGGCATGTCGCCGACGCCTTCGAGCAGTGCGAGCGCTTGAGCGTAGATCGCCAGCGCCCGCGCGTGGTCGCCCTGCGCGAAGGTCATCTGGGCGAGGAAGCTGCGATTGACGCCCCCGAGTTCGTGGTCGTCGTAGCGCGCGTGGATCTGCCACGCCTCTTCGACCAGCGCGATGCCGCCGGGGAGATCGCCGCGGACGAAGAGCAGCATGCCGCGCACGGACTTCGACAGACCGTGAATGAAGTCGCTGACGCCGCCGGCGCTGCGCGCGATGGCCTCGCGCAACGGCGCGTCCGCCTCGTCGAGACGGCCGACGCAGAGATGGCAATAGCCCACGCCCATCGCGCCTTCCGCCGCGAGCGCGTCGTCGCCGAGGGCGATGCCGTCTTCGTGGGCGCCGCGCCACGCGGCGAGCGAGCGCTCCCATTCGCCGGTGGTCGTGTGAATCATGCCGGAGGCGAGACGTGCCAGCGCGCGGCCGCGGCTCGGCGACCCGCCCGCGGAGAGCGCAAGCAACGGTTCGACCAGCGCATCGCCGGTGAAGTGCAAGGCGGCGATGTGCCACACCCAATCGAGATGGCCGCAGAGCAGCAAGCCCTTCTCGAGATTCGCCGCATCGCCCATGCGCGCGTGCGCGGTGAGCCAAGAGATGGCGGCATGCATGTTGGCGAATTCGCCGCGAGCGCGGGCCATGGCGTCGAGCTGGCGCGTGTCGCGCAAGCCGGCGGCGGCTTCGGCGGTGAAGGCGAGGAAATAATCGGCGTGCGCTTGCCGCGCGGCATCGACGCGTCCGCCCGCGTGCAACTGCTCGGCGGCGAAGGCGCGGATGGTTTCGAGCAGCGCGTAGCGCGCATTGCCGTCGATGACGCGCACGAGTCCCTTCTCGACCAGCGAATCGAGGTGATCGAGAGCGTGCCAGCGATCGTCACCGGTGAAGCAGACCTGCTCCATCGCGTCGAGCGTCCAGCCTTCGTGGAATACCGAAAGCCATTGCAGCGTGCGCTGCTCGGCGGCGTCGAGCAGCGAGTAGCTCCACGAGATCGTCGCGCGCAACGTGCGCTGGCGCAGCGGCAGATCGCGATCGCCGGAGGTGAGCAAGTCGAGCGCGTGATCGAGGCGCAGCAACAACGCGGCCGGATCGAGGATGCGCACACGCGCGGCGGCGAGTTCGAGCGCGAGCGGCAGGCCGTCGAGCCGGCGACAGATCGCGGCCACGGCTTCCGCGTTGGCTTCGCTGAGCACGAAGCCGGACTTCACCTTCTCGGCGCGTTGCACGAACAGCGCAATCGACGGACACGCGCGCAGCGTCTCGAGCACAACCTCCCCCGCCGCGGGCAGATCGAGCGGCGGCAGCGCGAATTCCGTTTCCGCTGAGACTTTCAACGGCGCGCGGCTCGTCGCCACGACGTGCAGCGCTGGACAGCGCGCGACGAGCGCCGCAATGTCTTCGGCGCTGTCGAGCACCTGCTCGAGGTTGTCGAGCACGAGCAGCACGCGGCGCTCGCCGATCACGGTGGCGAGCGCGTCGAGCGCGGAGCGGCCAGGCGCTTCGGCAATTTCCAAAGCGGTCGTGACGGCAGGCAGCACATCGCGCCGCGGTCACGAGGCGAGCGAGACGAAGGCCGCGCCGCCGTCGTACTCGCGGCGAGCCGCCGGTAGAGTTCGATGGCGAAGCGCGTCTTGCCGGTGCCGCCGTAGCCGGTGACGGTGAGCAGCCGCGCGCCGTCGTGCACACGCGCCGCCGCGGCGGCGAGTGTCGGCTCGCGGCCGAGCAGCGGCGTCGGCGGCACGGGCGGCAGCTTGACGACCGAGCCGGCGTCGCGCGCGTGCCGCATCGTCCGCAGCGCCTCGCCGACCTCGCGCGCCGACGCGTAGCGCGCCTCCGGCGACTTCTCGAGACAGCGCGCGACGATGCGCGCGAGATCTGCCGGCGCATCGAGCCGCACGCTCGTCAGCGCCGGAGGCGTGTCGCGCAAGATCGCGCTGCTCACATCCATCGCCGTCGTGCCGGTGAACGGCCGTGCGCCGGTTGCCCATTCGTAGAGCACGATGCCGAGCGCGAAGAGATCGGTGCGCGCATCGACGGCCTCGCCGCGCAACTGCTCCGGCGCCATGTACGGCACCGTGCCGGCGATCTCGCCCGCCACGCTCAGCGGCGCGGCGACGGTTGCATCGAGCGGCGCGGCGGCGGCAACACTCTTCGCCAATCCGAAATCGAGCACCTTGAGACGGCCGTCGCGCCTGAGCATCATATTGGCCGGCTTGAGATCGCGGTGGACGATGCCCTTGTCGTGCGCGACAGCGAGCGCATCGGCCACGGCGACGCCCAAGTCGACGACTCGCGCGAGCGGCATCCCGCCCGGCGTGACCACGCGATCGAGCGTCTCGCCGTCGACGAGTTCCATCGTGAGGAAGCGCATGCCGTCCGCCGCTTCGACCGAGTACAGCGTGACGATGCCGGGATGATTCAGACTGGCGACGGTGCGCGCCTCCTGCTCGAAACGCGCGAGGCGCGCGGGGTCGGCGGCGAGCGCGACGGGCAAAACCTTGAGCGCGACATCGCGGCCGAGGCGCGGATCGTGCGCGCGATACACCTCGCCCATACCGCCCGCGCCCAACGGCGCGAGAATGGTGTACGGACCGAGATGGGAACCGGAAGTCAGGGGCATCCCCCGACTCTACCTCAATCGACGCGGACGAGTCTCCGCATCAGATGCGTTGCGCCGCTGGTCGCCCGAACCCAGTACACACCGCTGCCGGTCGGGCGGCCCTGACGGTCGCTTCCGTCCCAGACCAGCATGTGCGGACCCGCCGCGAGGACGCCGTGCATCACGGTGGCAACGTGCTGCCCGCGCACATCGAACACGGCGACGTCCACCTCGGCCCCGCGCGCCAGCGTCAGCGTGAGCCTCGCGGCGTCCCGCGACCGCGTGAGGTTACTCACCACGAGATCGAGAGTGGGTACGCCAGGGGCGTCCGCGATCACCGTCGCCGCCACGCCGTACAGGACGACTTCATCCAGAAACTGCGTGTCGGGTCCGAGCTGATACTCGGCGCGAATGAACAAGGTGGTGACCGCCGCGAGCACTTGCTGGAGTTCCGCTTGCGTCGCCACCGGGCCATTCAGGCCATCGCGATGCCATTCCGATTCGATCATCGGCACCACGTAGTGCGTGAAATCCGCCCCCGGGGCGCTCGCGAAATCATGCACTAGCGTGAGGCCACCGCCTTGGAGAATGACGTCCTCTTGGTGAAACGATCCATACCCGCTGCCTTGGTCAGCGATCCCGACGACCAGTGAATCGCCGTACGCCGCCGAGAGATCGCCATGAAACTTTGCCGGCGCCATCCAATACTGCGTGTTGCCGGTTGCGCCCCAGCCATCGGGATCGGAGAGCCGGATGAATCCGGGCGACGTCACCGGCGGATACGAACTCAACGGGATCGGCGGAATCGCGCTCGGCCACGGCAGCATCACGCTGATCCACCCTTCGGCGTCCCAGGTGAAGCGCGATTCCACGAGTTGCGCCTGCGCGGCGATGGCGGTGGCGAGAACGAGGACGACGACAGCAGCAGCGGCGAGGCGGCGAACGCGGGCCATGATCGGACCTCAATCGAGGGGGAAGACAGATCCGCGGCGCGGAAGGATCCCGCGGCGCGCGAGTCGTGCAGGGGAGTGCGTACGAATAACCGTAGCAAAGCGCCCGGAGCGCTCGGAGGTCTCCTGTGGTCGACGGGACGCATGGGGTATGTGGCCGGGCCGCGCGAGATCAGCGCGGGGACGCGCACTCCCGCACAGCGAGCTCCGAGGTGGACCGCCCCCTAGAAGCGTCCGACGAGGCGCAACTCGGCGCCCCGGAGGGCGGGCACGAGGTAACAACTGCCCGCGGTGCATGCCGGCCCGCCGCGGCGCTCGCCGGCAGTCAACCGCAGGTCGTGACCGGCGCCGAGCGGCAGGCCCAGCGTGACCGCGGCGACCGTGCGCGCCGCGGTTTCGATCGCCGGCGTGTCGGCGTGATCGGTGAATTCGGGATCGTTCGAGCGTTCGAGCGTGAGCGCGAGCGACAGGCCGCCCGGACGCGCGGCGCTGAGTGACAGGAGTGCGTCGGTGAACGGTGTCGCCGCGAAATCGCGACGGCCGCGGCTGGCTTCCGCGGTCACGGCAACCTCTGCGTCGCCCCGCGTGTGCTGCACCGCAACGCCAGCGGTGCTGCGGTGTTCGGCGAGCAAGCCCTCGTGGTGCCGGTCCGCGAAGACGGATCCGCTCCATGCGGCGCCGCGCGCCCACTGCCACTCGCCGAAGTACTCGTCGTAGCGGATCGGGCGCAGGCGGCCGGCGCCGGCGCTCAGGTGGCCATCACCGCGGCTCCAGTTGCCGGTGAGTGTTCCCCACGGCGCGGCGTACACGAGTTCAGCTTGGTGGCCGGTTTCGTCCTGCGCGTCGAGCACGTGGGTGCCGCGATTGAGCAGCGCCGCGGTGTGCTGGCGCACCAGCGAGGGCGGATCGTTCGCCCCGAGACGGAAGCCGCGGTAGTCCTTCACGGCGAGGGAGGCGGTGAGGCGGCCGGCGGCCCACACGCTGGCGGCGTGGAGCGCGTGCGGCGCGGCGCGGTCGCGAGTGAGCCACGACCCGGCGGACAGATCGCGGCCGGCGTACTCGGCGCGCAGCGTCCAGGTGCCGGCCGCGTGCCCGGCCAGACGCGGCGGGTCGACCTGCGCGAAGGTCGACACGACCTCGGACTCTCGCGCGCCGCCGCCGGGAGCGATGCGCAGATACGTCGCGCCGAGCCGCGCGCCGGCGCCGGGCGTCACGGCGACCTCGCCGCCGGCCACCAGGCCGCTCTCGTGCGCGAGGTCACGCGGCGCCTCGGCGGCGCTCGGCGATCCCGCGAGCGCGGTGACCTCCCACGCACCGCGGCGCGCCACCACCAGCGCCCCGTCGGCGTCGCGGCTGAAGGCGTGCTGCGTGCGCACACCGGGGTCCTCCAGCACGACACCCGGCACCTCGAACGCGCGGAACACCAACCCGTCGCCGAGGATCGCGGTGAAGGTGCCGGCGCGGACACGCAGCCGATCGCCCTCGGCCCACTCGGCGTAGCGCTGGGTGAGCCGCGCATAGTCGGCGAGACCCTCGCTGGTCCGGTGCGCCTCCACCCGGCCGCCGATCCGCACGCGATCGACGCGCGCCGCCAGCGTGAGCTGGTCGTAGAGGCTCAGGCGATTGTGGGGCGACGTGAAGGGCACGTTGCCGGCGGCGCCCACCAGCAGGTGCGTGCCGCCGACCTGCGCGGCGGCGGCCGAGGCGGTCGTGAGGCAGGCGGCGGCGAGCGCCGCGATGCGCCTCACCGGCGGCCCGCCGCGCGGATCACCGCCTCCACCACTGCCTTCTCCTCCCCCGCGCGGTAGCCTTGCTTCGCGTACACCACGCTGCCGTCCGGTGCCACGACGAAGGTCGATGGGAAGGCGGCGACGAGGAAGCGTTCGGCCAGCGAACCGTCGTCGTCGGGCATCGCGTGGCCGGGCGCGCCGAACGATCGCCACGCGGCCACCGCTTGCGCACGCCCGCGCGGGCCGTCTTCGTTGACGGCGATCAAGGCGACGCTGTCACCCGCCGCGCGCACCACGGCGGCAAGCGCGGGCAACTCGTGCCGGCACGGTTTGCACCAGGTGGCCCAAAAGGTCACGACGACGGGGCCGCGTGTGCGCAGCGAGTCAAGGTCGACGACGGCGCCGCGCAGGTCGTGGCCGCGCAACGCCGGCGCGCGTTCGAGTGCGGCCGCACCCGCCGGTCGCGCGGCCGCGAGCAGGAGGAGGGCGATCGCCGCCGCGCGCAGACTCATCGCACCACCACCACGCGGCGCGTCTCCACCACCGCACCGCCCGGCGCGCGCAACCGCACCGCGTAGACGCCCGGCGCGACGCGGCGCCCGCGCGCATCGCGGCCGTCCCACGCCACGCTCACCGGCGCGCCGGCCGCCTCCACCGCGAACTGCCGCAACGCCGCGCCAGTCATCGACACCAGCTCCAGCGTACCGCGTGTCACGCCTTCGACCCGCAGCCGCAGCGGAGCGCCCGGCGCCAAACTCCCGGCGACGCGGATGTGCGGCGCCGCGGCCGGCACGTCCTCGGGACGCGTCTCGACATCGGTCTGGAGCAAGTCGTCGATGGTGGCGCGGATCGCCGTCAAATCGTAGCGGTTGGCCAGCGGCTGGCCGGTCGGCGAGATGTAGCGGACGATGCCCTGCGTGTCGATCACCAGGAAGTTGTCGTAGGCAATGCCGTAGAGGGTCGACACATCTCCCGCGCTGAGGAGCAGCGGGAACGTCGCCCCGGTCTGGTTCTTGAAGGACGTCAGCTGCGACGACGACCCGTTCCAACAATCCGGGCCGAGGACCGCCACCGCCCCGGGATTGCTCGCCGCGTAGTATTGCTGGATGTCCGCTTCCACCGACGGACCGTCGGCGATGCAGTACGGTCATCCATAGCCGAGCAGGAACAGCACGACGATGCGGCCGCGATACGCCGAGAGCGTCTGCGTCGCGCCGGTGAGGTCGGTCTTGGTGAAGTCCGGCGCGAGTTGGCCGACGCTGACGGCGGCGTGCGCCACGGTCGCGCTGCTCAGCGCGAGCACGACCACGCTGGCCAGCGCCGCGCGACGGACGTACGACGACGAGATCCGGAACATGAGGGGCTCCAGGGTCGGGAGGCGGCGGCGAGCCGCCGCATGGAGAGTCGGAATGCCGGCAGAGGGCGCGCGGTTCCCGCACGCAAGACGATGGTGCCTGCCGGGCGATTTTCCTGCAACCTTTCGGCGGTACTCGACTGTCTCCGCACACGTCCCCTAGTCCGAGCCCCCGAGGATCGCCCATGCACTCTCGACTCGCCGCGGCCTGCGTCTGCGCCGCCCTCGCTCTGGCGTGCCGCGCCGGCGCGCAAGCGCCGCCTCCGGCCTCCCAGCCCGACCTTCCGCTCGACGCCGCCACGCGCCGCGTCGTCCTCGACTCCCTGTGCGCCGAGGTCACCCGCCACTACGTCTTTCCGGATCGCGCGCAACTCGCCGTCAAGGCGATCCGCCGGCGCGCCGCCGCGCACGCGTATGACGGCATCACCAGCTCGGCGGCCTTCGCCGACTCGCTCACCGCACACCTGCAGGCCGCGGTGCCCGACCTCCACCTCCGCGTGCACTACCGCTACGACCCGATCCCGCCGGCCACCGACGACGGCCCGCCACCGCCCGCAGAGTTGGCCAAGGCGCACGAGCAGGAGCGCCGCCGCAACTACGGCTTCGAGCGCGCCGAGCGCCTGCCCGGCAACGTCGGCTACCTCGACTTGCGCAGCTTTAGCGGCGATCCCGCCGCGCAACAGACCGCGGTCGCGGCGATGAATTGGTTGGGCAATACCGACGCCCTCCTCGTCGACCTGCGGCGCAATGGCGGCGGCTCCCCCGCGATGATCGCCACGCTGCTGACCTACTTCGTCGCCGAGGACGACCGCCTGCTCTTCAACACGTTCTACCAGCGCGAGGGCGACCGCACCGAGGAATGGTGGACATCACCGTACGTGCCAGGCGCCCGCTACACCGGCAAGCCGGTCTACGTGCTGACCAGCAATCGCACCGGATCGGCGGCGGAAGAATTCGCCTACGACGTGCAGACGCACAAACTCGGCACGCTGGTCGGCGCGGTCACCGCGGGCGGGGCGAATCCCGGTGGGCTATTTCGTCTGAACGAGCACTTCGCGGCCTTCGTGGCCACCGGACGCGCGATCAATCCGGTGACCAAGACGAACTGGGAGGGCGTCGGCGTGAAGCCGGACACGCTGACCAGCGCCGGCGAGGCGCTGCGGGCCGCACACACGATGGCGCTGCGGGCGCTGATCGCCAAGGCGGGCGACGACCCCGAGCGCGCCGAGGCGTTGCGGCGTGCGCTGGCCGATGCCGCGGCGCGGCCGCCGGACGCAGAGGCCGACTTCGTAAAAGCCGCGCCGCCGGGCGAGCAACTAGCCGGCGACATCCGGCATAAAACGGCGGAGGCCGAAGCCTCCGCCCGTCGTCGTCTGGACTCGCGACGCTTACTTGCCGAAACGGTAGGTGCCGAACTGCGAGTCCATGCGGGTGTCCTGCCCCGCGGTGAACTGGTTCATGCACGCGTCGTCCGTGTAGTCCATGAAGTTGGTGATCGGGTCCGAGGCCGGCACCGGTGCAGGTTTCGGGGTCAGGTCTTGCAACTGCAAGCGGCCGAGCGCTCGGCCGGCGTGTCGGTCACGCGGTCGTTCTGCTTGGTGCAGGCGCCCTGGAAGGTGTGGTAGAGCCCCATCCAGTGGCCGATCTCGTGGGTCGCGGTGTCGCCGAGGTTGTACGGCGTGAAGTTCCCGCCCGGAAGAGTCTGGAAGTGGCACACCACGCCGTCCATCGTCGGCGCCGAGGCGTAGCTCGACGGGAACGTCGCCCAGCCGAGCAGACCGCTACCCATGTTGTTGGTGTAGAGGTTGAGATCGTCCGCCGTCCCCTTGTGCAGCGCGTTCTTCATCGACGTCTCGCAGCTGCCACCGGTGCAGGTGTACCACGACGAGTTCGTGGTGCGGTCCACGCCCGCCAACTGGAACGTCCAGCCCCATGAACCGTACGAGGCGTTGAGCACCGCGATCTGGTCGTCGATCCACGACTGCGGGATGTCGCCGTTCGAGATGCCGGTGCCGTTGTTGATCACGTGGACGTAGACCGGGATGGTGCCGCCGGTCACCGCCATGCTGTGCGGTTGGGCATCCTCGCGCAGCATCTCGACTTCGCTCGGAATCCGCGTGCCGCAGCGCGGCGAGCTCGGCGCGGCGCCCTCGGCGCGCGCGAGCCCCGCGGCGAAGGTCAGGGTGAGACCAGCTGCGGCGATCGTCGCCGACAGGGAAACGGTGCGAGAGAAGCGGATCATGCGTCAGGCCTCCGTGTTGTCCGCCGCGGGTGCGGCGGGTTCGGCAAGACCCTTCCCCCCACGCAAGCACCGGCACAGGGCACGGCACGGCATGGAAGTGGGTCGAGGGGTTGCGACGGCTGGCAGGAATCGGCAGCCGGTCCGCGAAGGACGATCGAGTGGGGTGCAGGGTACGACTCGGCGAGCATACCGCGACGTGCGCCGAGGCGGGCAAGCGAATTCTCGCTCCCACAGGTGCGTTCCTGACCGTTAGCGGCCCGGGTACGGCCGGGCTGGAGGGAAATCGGGAGCCCGGGCAGCCGCCCCGGGGCAGAACCCGCGGGGCGCCGGCGGCAGGCGCTCCGCTCCGCCATCCGGGGGGCTGTCCGACGGCGCTTGGCCGCCTGACCTCGCGGGCGGGACCGGAGGCTACCGTGGCTCCGTGGCGGGGCGGATCTAGACTCGCGTCGCATCGAGTCACGGGCACGCCCCCGGAGATCATGCCATGAAAACGACGCGCGTACTGTTCTGCCTCGCCGGCCTGTATGACGGCATTCTGGGACTCGCCTTCCTGCTGCTCTCCCCCTCGATCTACCGGTGGTGCGCGATCACGCCGCCGAATCACTACGGGTACGTGGAGTTCCCCGCCGCGCTGCTGATCGTGTTCGCCCTGATGTTCTTCGCGGTCGCGTCGGATCCGGTCGGGAATCGCAACCTCATTCCGTACGGGATCCTCTTGAAGGCGTCCTATTGCACGATCGTCTTCTTGTACTGGGCGCGCAGCGGGTTGCCGGATTTGTGGAAGCCGTTCGCGGTCTTCGACGCCGCGTGGGGGCTCTACTTCGCGTGGGAGTGGCGGCGGTTGGAGAACGCCTCGTCGCGCATGAAGGCGGAGTCACCCGCTCCAGATTGACCCGTGACGGGTCCGATGCAGCGTCGCTGCCCCTCATCGCCGTCAGCGGTGCGAACATGCCACCGGCCAGATCGACTACACCGTGCACGCCGGAAGCGCCGCGCACTACGGCGCGGAACTCATCGCCTCTTCTCCGCCAAGTACAGCATCGACTCGTCCCGCTGCACGGTGTAGGAGTACACGTGAGGATCGTCGGCCACGGTCATGCTGAGGACGTTGACGGCGCCCGCCAAGTCCGCCGGCGTCGTCTCGATCGTTTGCAACACGGTGCCGGTGCGCGGGTCGATCTCTCGAATGCGCGGCGGCATGTCGGAGAAGCGCGAGACGAACACGCCGCGTCCGTCCACGCTCCAGCGCAGCACCTGATCGGATGTCGCGACCCCGGGGATCGCGCGGCCGTCACCGGCACCTGCCGCGAACAGCGACCACGCGTCCGCCGTGCGCGCGACGATGCCGCGGCCATCGGGGGCCAGGAACCCATCCCAAGTTCCGGGCGGCGTCACGGCTCGCAGACCTCCGCCGCGGAGTGACGTCAGATAGCAGCGCGGTGGCTTGCCGGCTTCGGCTCCCATCACCAGCACCGTCCGGCTATCGAAGCCGAATCGCGCCTCCGAGAGTTCGGTCAGCGGCCGGAGATCGATGCGCACCGCTTCCCCCACCCCCGTGGGATACGTCACGAGATGCGGCACGGCGCCTCGCACGGTCGCCAGCACGTGCGCGCCGTCATACGAGATGTCGCCGCCGCCGCCTTCCCCCAGCCGCACGAGTGGCGATCCGTCCGTGGGGCGTAGACAGGTCGTGTATGTATTGCCGGCGCTCGCGCTTTGATCGGTCATAACCAGCAAGCGTCCATCGGCCGAGAGCCGGTTGCCCTGACCTGAATCCAGCAGCGAGAGATCGACCTCGCGCGACGCGCCTGGCGCCTTCGCAGCGATCGACAGTCTCCAGGTTTCGCGCGAGAGGAGGACGGCGCCCGGTGGCGTGGAGTCGTAGGGCGAGAGGTCGCCAGGCGCCTCGATGAGGTTGCGTTGATGTCCGCGCAGATCCACCGTGCGGACGGTAGGCGGTTCGTTGTGCAGCGACGCACCGAAGAGAATCGTCCGACCGTCCGCGGACCAGGTCAGACCTTCCTCCTGCGAGAAGATCCCGGTGAGCGTCTTCGACTCGCCCGTGAGCGTGACGACATCCACGGTGCCGCGATCGTCGTAGCGCACTTGGTGATGGAAGTAGGCGATGCGATCGCCGCGCGGCGAGAAGCGCAGATCGCTGAAGTATCCGGAGGTCGAGGCGAGCACCGTCCCGATCGGATACTCGAGACGGTAGAGACCGTCCTTCTCGCGGGTGATGGCGAGCGCGGAGCCATCGGGCGTCCAGTCGGCTTCGACGACGCCGTCGAGCAGAGGCCGTGGCGCGCCGCCCTCGATCGGCATACGCGCGAGGGTTCCGAGGAAGAGGCGGTGATGATTGAGGTAGCGCGCGCCAGTGAGCACGGCGAGTTCGCCCTTCGACGAGACTGACAAGAGATGCGTGTCGGTGCGACCGAGCGGACGCTGCTCCGGCGAGTCGGGGCGGATGACGAACAACTCTGGCCGGGCGCCGTCGCGCGCGGCGCTCAAGACGATCGTCTTGCCGTCCGGCGCGAAGCGCGCCTGGAAGATTGCCTGGCGTCCGTGGCTGATGGGCGAAAACGCGAAGCCGTGGCGGTCGCATCCTCCGGCGACCCGCGCGACCACGAACCCGGCGGCGAGCAGCACGAGCGCGGCGAGCGCGAGCAGCGGCTTGCGGAAGCGCGGCGCGGGGCGCGACGCGGGCGCGGCCGGCTGCGGTGCGGGCGACGCCGCCGTCGACGGCGCCACCAGCGACTCCAGCGCGAATCGCAGATCGTGCGCGGAGCGGAAACGTTCGTCCGGCTTCTTCTCGAGACA
>JBGATO010000094.1:0-12814 GCA_044229145.1 Candidatus Eiseniibacteriota bacterium
GAGGAGCTTGATCCCTCGCCGCGCGGCGCCGATACTTTCGCCACCATGCCCAGCCACCTGAACGAGCGGGGACTCACCCGCCGCGACTTCCTGCGCAACGCCGGCGCCACCGTGAGCGGCGCGGCCCTCACTGCCTTGAGCCCCGCCGTGGAGAGCGCCCAGGCGCTCGCCGCCGCCGCCACGCGGCCGGCACCCAGCGGCCGGCGTGTCATCGTGCTCGGCTTCGACGGACTCTCGCCGGTGCTCGCCGAGCAGTACATGGCGGAGGGTAAGCTGCCGCACCTCGCGGCGCTCAAAGCGCAGGGTGGCTTCGGGCCGCTCGGCACCACCAATCCGGCGCAGACGCCGGTGAGCTGGTCCAGCTTCGCCACCGGCATGAACCCCGGCAAGACGAACATCTACGACTTCCTGCGCCGCGATCCCGAGACCTACTACCCCGACTTCTCGATGGTCACGGTGAAGAAGGCGAAGTTCCTGCTCGACCTGATTCCGGTGGGGAAGGCGCATATCACCAACCAGCGCGATGGCACGTCGGTGTGGCGCTACACCAGCGACGCCGGACTGCGTACCGACGTCATCCATCCGCCGGTGGCGTTTCCGCCGGAGCCGGTGAACGGCGCGCTGCTCAGCGGGCTCGGTGTGCCGGACCTGCGCGGCACGCTCGGCACCTACTCGTTCTACACGACGGAAGCGCCGAGCAGCGCGGACACCGAGTTCGGCGGCAAGATCGTGCAGATCCGTCCCGTGAACGGACTCATCGAGACGGTGGTGCACGGGCCGCGTTCGCCGGTGCATGACCGCACGCGCGACGTCGTCACGCCGGTGACGTTCCGCCTCGAGCGCGACACCGCGGTCACCATCGAACTGCAAGGCCATCGCGAGCGCGTTCCGGTGGGCGCGTGGTCGAACTGGTTCACGGTAAGCTTCGAGCTGACGCCGTTCGTGTCCATCACCGGCATGACGCGCTTCCACGTCAATCGCCTGTCGCCCGAGATCGAGATCTACTGTTCGCCGGTCAACTTCCATCCGATGAAGCCGGTGCTGCCGATCTCGTATCCGAAGGCGTTCGCGACCAAGCTCGCGGAGTCGATCGGATACTACAAGACGCTCGGCTGGGCCACCGACACATGGGCATTCAACGAAGGCCGTCTGCCGCCCAGCGTGTTCCTCGAGGATCTCCACTACACGCTCGACAAGGAAGCGCGCATGTTCGAGTACATGCTGCAGCGTCCCTCGTCGTTGCTCGTCGATGTGTTCATGGAGACCGACCGCGCACAGCACATGTTCTGGCGCCTCATCGACCCCGAGCATCCGGCGTACGATGCGGCGGAAGCGGCGAAGTACGGCGACGCGATCCTGCGCGTGTACCAGAAGGCCGACGCGATCGTCGGCACCGCGATGGCGGCGTGCGACGCACACACCGATCTCTTCGTGATCAGCGATCACGGCTTCCACTCGTTCCGGCAAGCGCTCAACACGAATACGTGGCTGGCGCGTCACGGCTATCTCACGCTGGCGGGTGAGCCGGGACGCGATCGCAATCTCGACGACCTGTTCGGCCGCGGGCAGTTCTGGCCCAACGTCGACTGGTCGAAGACGAAGGCGTACGCGCTCGGACTCGGACAGGTCTACATCAACCTGCGCGGCCGCGAGGCGCAAGGCATCGTGTCGCCGGGCGAAGACTACGAAGGCGTGCGCAACGAGCTGATCGAAGGGCTGGCCGACATCCGCGACGCCAAGGGACACCGCGTGGTGCGCCGCGTGTATCGCCGCGAGGAAATCTACAGCGGCGAGCACTTCACCGAGATGCCGGACCTCGTGCTCGGACTCGAATCCGGCTTCCGCGTGTCGTGGCAGACGTCGCTCGGCGGCATTCCGAAGGATGTGCTCGAGGACAACGACCGCTTCTGGAGCGCCGACCACTGCAGCGTGGATCCGGAGATCACGTCCGGCTGCTTGTTCTCCAACCAGGCGCTCGACTTCGCCGGCGCGCACATGACCGACATGGCGCCGACGATCCTGCATCGCCTCGGCCTCGCGGTGCCGGGCGACATGGACGGCCGCCCGCTGCTGTAGCGCGCGGCCGCGCGAGGCGCTACTTGCCCTGGATGTACCCCAGGCTGCGCAAGCGTTCCTTCAACTCCTCGTCGACGGGCGAGGGGATCGCCTTCGCCTTCTTGCCGCCGGCCTTGCGCGGGCCGGTTTCGTAGCTCGCCAGCGTCGGCGGCACCGGCGGGAACACCGACGGATCGAGGGCTTCCACCAGCGCCACGCCGTCCATGTCCTTGGCGCGCGGCAGGCCGAACATCGAGAGCACCGTGGGCGTGACGTCGTAGACGGTCGCGCCGTTCAGCGTGCACGGCACGATGCCGCGGCCCGCCATCGCCAGCACGCCTTGCTCGCGGTGCGCGGTGACGCCACCACCGCGGCCGCCTTGGAAGCCGTGGTCGCTGCAGACGATGAGCGTGGTCTTGTCGTCCATCGTGCGCAGCAGCGGGCCGAGCAGCGAGTCGGTGTAGGCGTAGTAGCGCGGCATCACCGGTGCGAAGAGCTTGAGCAGTGTCTCGCGCGATTCGTTCTTCGGCACGACCTCGGGGTGATACGCGAAATTCCAGAAGAGATGGCCGGTGGCGTCGATACCGCGCAGGTACAACGCGAGGAAATCCGGACGCGTCGTGCCCCGTGCATAGGACGTTGCGATGTCCACGAACGAACGATCCGCCGCGACGATCCATCGCAGTTCTTCGAGCAAGTTCTTCGCTTCCGACGGCAGGCGCACGCTGTCGGGGTCGGCGCCCAGGAACGGTCGCAGATCCCGGTTGGTGATCGCGGACGCCGACTGCACCATCGGCTGAACCTTCTTGAGCGCGGAGGCCGGGTACACGAGATCGTCGACCCCGTGTTCGGTGAGACCACGTCCGTACCCGATGTAGTCGGACACCAGCACGCCGTTCACCGGCTGCGCCGGCCACGACACCCACCAGCCGAACACGCCCACGGTGCGACCCGCGCTGCCGAGGATGTCCCACACCGGCTTCGCCTGCCACTGGTTCGACGTCGTCGGAATCGAGCCGTCGAGGAAGTCGTTGATGCCATGCTTCTGCGGCGACTTGCCGGTGGCGATGGTGGTCCAGATGACCGGCGACTTGGTGAGCGGTTTGATGGTTTGCAGGTCGCCGCTCGCGGCGTGGGCGAGGGCGCGCGCCAGGTTGGGCATCGCACCGCTGTCCAGCGCTGGGCGCATGACCTGCCAGTCGGCGGCGTCGAGCCCGAGGAAGAGCACCTTGGCGCGTGCGGGGGCGGCGGACTTGCCGCCGCGTCCGCCATGCGAGGGCGCGGCTGCGGCGACGACGAGTGCGAGGGTAGCGGCGGCGACGGCCGCACAGGCGCGCCGGCGGCGCGCGGAGGACGTGTGCATCCCGCAAGGCTAACAACGCACGCCGAGGGGGTCAACGTGAGCAGCACGCGCGCGCGGCGCGACCGCGCGAATTGCGCAACCGCCTGCGATGGGCTTGCGTTGTGTGGCTCCAGTCCGTGACACTGCCCCCGGGTGCCGATGGCTGCCGCCATCCACGCCCTTGCGAAGGAGACTTGCGATGATCGAGTTGCTGGTGCTGGGCTGTCTGGCCGTTGCGGCGGTCGCGGTGATCGGCTCGCTGGGCCTGGTGTTCGGGCTGCTGGGGTTCCTGATCACGCTGCCGTTCCGCATCCTCGGCGCCGTGTTCCACGTGCTCGGTGCGCTGTTGTCGCTGCCGTTCCTGCTGATCGCGGGAGTGATCGGCGTCGGCGCCGTGGCGATTGGCCTGATCGGCGGACTGGTAGGACTTCTCGTGCCCCTGCTGCCGTTCCTGCTGATCGGTGCCGCGGTGTACTGGTTGTTCTTCCGCCGGCGTGAACCGCGCCGAGCCTCGGCCGGCTGGTGAGCGTGCCGGCGCCGGGGGCGCGCTGGCGGGCACAAGTCGCCCGTGACTGGGACGAAACCGGCCACGCGTGGGAGCGCTGGGAGCCGTTCCTGATGTACGCGCTCCACGGCGTGAACGTGCCGCTGTTGCGCGCCCTGCGTGCCGATCACGGGCACCGTGTGCTCGACATTGGGTGCGGGCTGGGCGAGCCGACGCTGACCGTCGCGGCGTGGGTGGGGCCGACGGGCTCGGTGCTCGGGATCGATGTCGCACGCTCGATGGTGGACGCGGCGCGACGGCGCGCGCGCGTCGAGCACGTGCGCAACGCGACGTTTCGCCGCGCCGACATCACGCGGCTGCGCGCCCCCCACGAGTTCGACCGGGCGATCTCGCGCTTCGGCGTGATGTTCGCCGATGACGTGCCCGCGATGCTCGGTGCCGTGCATGCGGCGCTCCGTCCCGGCGGCCGTGCGGCCTTTGCCGTGTGGGCTCCGCTGGCGATGAATCCCTACTTCCAACTCACGGCCGAGGCGATGGCGCCCTACCTCGAGGAGGTGCCGGATCCCGAGCACTCGCCGCATCCCATGCGGTTCGCGCGGCGTGGCCGGCTCGAGGCCGAGTTGCAAACGGCCGGCTTCCACGGTGTCGAGACGGAGACGGCGCGCGTGAGCTTCGTGTATCCGTCACCCGAGATCTTTGCCGACGTGCAGATGGAGACCTCCGGCACGCTCCGGCGGATCGCCGGCAAACTGTCGGCGCGAGCCCAGCGCCGCATCCGCGAGTCGATGGCGGAGGCCGCCGCGGCGCACCTGAGCGGCTCGGTGGTGCGGATTCCCGGCGTGGCCTGGATCATCTCCGGCGATGTCCCGGCGGCACGCGGCGGGGGACGCCGGGGCCAATCACCCGCACCGCGGTCTTGACGGGAACGGTGTGGTCCTGTAGTTTCCCCTCCTCGCGACACGACGGTGCGCCCTTAGCTCAGCTGGTAGAGCAACTGACTCTTAATCAGTGGGTCCAAGGTTCGATCCCTTGAGGGCGCACCACTTCTTTTCCCTCCTCGCCGTTCCCGCGTCCCGGCCGGACGCGTTTTCTCGGAGTCGTACAGTGCGGGGCAACGACGCGATACGGAAGTTAGGCGAGACTCAC
This sequence comes from Candidatus Eiseniibacteriota bacterium, assembly GCA_044229145.1. Taxonomy (GTDB): domain Bacteria; phylum Eisenbacteria; class RBG-16-71-46; order CAZEPH01; family CAZEPH01; genus JBKJUD01. Next base: position 5,049 of record JBGATO010000094.1, read on the forward strand.
ATTTGGCGCGGCGCGTTGGTCGTGTGGGTGTTGCTCGCGGCTGTCGCTCGCCCCGCGCATGCCGAGGCGCCGCCGGCTGCCGTCGAGCGCGTCTATGCCACCGCCGATCAGGTTCTGCGCCAGAGCTTTCCCACCGCCAGTGCTTTCACCCGTGAGACCCGCACGCTCACCGCAGGACAGCGCCAGCAGATCGCCAAGCGCATTGGATTCCGTCTGCGCGATAGCGTCGTGACCACGGTGATCGCGCGGGGCGCCGGCGGCGCGGTGCTCGGTTACGGCGTGCAAGCCGACGAGAAGGGCAAGTACTATCCGATCACCTTCTTCGTGACGGCCGACCCGGAGATCCGTGTCCGCCAGGTCAGCGTGTTGGTGTACCGCGAGAGCCGCGGCGATGCGGTGCGCCGCGCGCAATTCCTCGCGCAGTTCCGCGGCAAGTCGCCGAAGGATGCGATCGCCGCCGATCGCGACATCGTGCACGTCAGCGGCGCGACGATGTCGTCATGGGCGATGGCCGCCGGCGTGCGGCGCGTGGTGGCGACGCTCGCCACGCTCTACGGCGACGAGGCGCGCGCGAGCCGATGAGACGCCTGCACCGCTGGCTTGGGGTCATCACGTCACTGGTGGTCGTCGTGCTCGCGGTGAGTGGATTGGCATTGCGGCACCCGGATCTCGCCGCGCGCGTGCTCGCGGAACCGCAGCGTCCCGGCGTGCTCGCCGATCGCACCACCGCGTTGGCCGCCGACCCGCGCGATCCGGCGCGCCTCCTGGTGGGCACGGCGCGCGGGTTGTTCGAATCGCGCGATGGCGGACGCACGTGGCGCGACGTGATTCTGCAGATGCCGGCCACCGATGTCGTCGCGGTGGCGTTCGACCCCGCGGCGCCGGCGCGAATGTTGTTGGCGACCGCCGACGGTGGCGTGTTCGTCTCCGAAGACGGCGGAGAGTTCTGGGACGACGCCAGCGTGCCGCCGGAGGCGCTCACGTCTCGACTCCAGGCGGCGAGTTTCGGCGCGGCCGGTGCGGTCGTCGTGCGGGCCGGGTCCGGCGTGTACCGCCGCGATGCGTCCGGCGTGTGGTCGCGGGTGGCCGGCGCGGACCACGCCGCGAGGTCGCGGCTCGCCGTCGTCGCGGCGCTGCACGGCGGGAGTTGGCCGCACGCCGCGATGGGCATCGCGGTGGATGTCTCGGCGCTTGCGCTGCTCGTGCTCGTGTTCAGCGGATGGGTGTTGGCGTTCCAGCGGCAATCGCGGCGCTGGCGGCGACGGTGATGCGCGCGCACGGCGTCACCGTCGCGCTGCTTGTGTGGGGCACGGTTGCGTCCGCCGCGCCTGCCGACACCGTGCGCGTGCAGGCAGCGCGGCTGACGATGGGCGCGCTGCTCGACATCACCGTGTTCGCGGCCGATTCGACGCAGGCGGCCGGTGCGCTCGAGAGCGCATACGCCGAGGTGGCACGGCTCGACACGCTGCTCACCGACTGGCGCGGCGACGGCGACATCGCTCGCCTCAACGCCGCCGGCGACACGCTGTGGCACGCCGTCGCGCCCGAGACGCGCGAGGTGGTGGGAGAGGCACTGCGCTGGGCGCAGCTCTCGCGCGGTGCCTTCGATCCGACGATTCGGCCGTTGGTCGTGGTGTGGGGATTTCGCGGCGGCGTGGCGTCGCGCGCACCGCGGGCGGACGAACTCGCCGCCGCGCGCGCACGGGTCGGCGCGCGCTTCGTGCGGGTGGACTCGGCCGCCGTGCGCTTCACGCGCACCGGCATGCAACTCGATCTCGGCGGCATCGCCAAGGGCTACGCGCTCGATCGCGCCGCTGCGGTGCTCGAGACGCACGGCGTGCGCCGCGCGCTGCTCGACTTCGCGGGGCAAGCGTTGGCACTCGACGCGCCGCCGGGCCTCGATGCGTGGCCGGTGGTGATCGACGATCCGCGGCGCCCGCGCGCGCGTCCGCTCGCCGTGGTGCCGCTGGTCCGCGCGAGCGTCGCGACCTCGTCGCAGCGCGAGCGCACGGTGACGCGTGGCGGCCGGCGCGTCGGCCACATCCTCGACCCGCGCAGCGGCCGTCCGGTGCGGCGCACGCGGCAAGCCAGCGCCTTCGCCGCACGCGCTGTCGATGCCGATGCGCTCGCCACGGCGGCGTTCGTCGCCGGCGCCGGCGACGCCGCGCAGATCGCCACGCGCGCCCACGCGTCGGTCCTCGTCGTCGCCCACGACGGTCGCGTCACGCGCAGCGCGAAATTCCGTGTGGATGCGCGAAGGCGGGCGTCCATCGCCTGGACGCCCGCCCCGCGCTGACCGAGATCGCGCCTGGCGCGCAGCCTTGTCAGCGAGAGTACATCCGCTTGATTGTCCCCCACGTCGCCGGAACGGCGGGCGTGATGTTCACCGACTCCAGGAACACCAACGCGTCGCTGAAGCTGGTGGGAGTGTTCAAGTTCGAGTTGCTCTGGATCGCCAGCCACCACGAGCCCGCGCCGCGTCCCGTCGCCGGGAACACCAGCATCTGCGGCGTCTGCGCGAGGCCGTTCTCGTGGTCCTCGCTGTGGTAGCAGTTGTCCGGGTGGAACCAGCCGAGCGGGTGGACGAAGAATCCGAACGCGTCCGAGTTGACGCCCGTGTACACAGTCGAACTGCGCAGCAGCGCCATGTTGTCGAACAGGTTCACCACCACACGACCCTTCGCACCGACGTCGAAGGACGTCACGGCGAACCAACCGGCTGTCGCTTCCGCCGGGAACAGCTCGTATTCACTCGCACACATGCCGCCGTTGTAGAGACCGACGGCGTTGCCGAGCGTCGTCTCCAGCTTGAACGTGAACGTCGAGTTATTCGACGGGCTCGTCGTCCACAGCGCGATCGGCGCCTGGTCTGCCTGCACGTCGATGGTCTGGCCGATCGAGGTGAAGTACGTCTGCAGGGTCGGCGTGTCGACGTGGACAGGACGGATGTTCATGCCTTCGGGGGGCGTGACGGCAAACGCCGTCGTGGTGATAAGGGCGAGGCCGAGCAGGGCGGCCGCGACCGTTCTCCAGGTTGTCATTGCACAACTCGCTTTCTGGTGGACCGCGTAGGCGGTCCGGTGAATCCATGCGGCGTGGGAGCTCTCGCCGCCTCCGGGCTGGGGCCCCGGGCGTCACGCGACGTGGAAACGCGGACGGAACCCGGCCGTGCCGCGCGCGCAACGTGTCCGTATCCTGCGCGTTCGAGGCGTCGCAGAGATAGGCGCATGTGGTCCCAGCCCAAGCGCGACTTGCGTTCTACTCGGTACCTCGTCTCTGCCATGGTGTCGCGCTGACCCGCTATGGGTTGCACGCTCCAGCTGTCTGGTCGCCCCTCGACGCGCCCGTGTCCTACCATCGTTTCACAGGATACGAAGTCACAGCCCATCGGGTAGAATGGAGATGCTACTGGCGGTGCGTCAGGTCGCACGCTGCTCCCACGCCTTCACTGTCTTAGCCTCAACCATCCCTCTCGCACGCTGGAGCCTGTCAGATGCCCGCTCGCCGCCGAGTTGTTGCCGCGCTTCTGCTGCGGGCGTCCCTCTGGGTCGCGCCGGCCCTCGCGGCCCCGGTCGCCCCCGACTCCGCCGTGTTCGTTCCCCTCGGCACTCTCGGCGGGGAGAACGCGATTCCCGCTGCGGTGGCGGATCTCGGCTGGGTCGCAGGGTCCGTGTTCACCGACGGGTCGTTCCACGGATTCGTCGCACAGCATGGAGTCGTCACGGACCTTGGCGCGCCCTTGGGGGCCGACGCGGATGGCTACGTCTTCGTTTACGCAAACGCGGTCAACGACCAGGGCGATGCCGCAGGCAGCACGAGCATCGATCGTCATGGCAGCGGCGGCGAGTCCGCGCCGGTCGCGTGGATCGGGGGAACACGCATCGATCTCGGCGCGTCGGTCGGTGCAGATCACGGCGCCGCAACCGATATCAACAGTGCCGCGCAAGTCGTGGGCACCACCGGGAACTGGATCGCGGGGGGCCCGGACTTCATCTTCCGGTGGTCGCTCAGCGACGGATTGCTGAACCTCGGCGCCGGTGACACACCGCGCCTCAACGACTACGGCACGGTCGTGGCGCGCCGCGAAATCGGGCCGCCGCTCTGGTACCGCACGAGTCTGCGCGTCGGGACCGTGTGGACACCGCTCCCGCTGATCAACGGCTTTGGCGATTGGGTTCCCGTCGAGATCAACAACAACGACGATGTCCTCGCGTGGGACCAGCGGTTCGGCCAGTGGTGGCTCGTCCTCGGGGGCAGTCAAACCGTGACGCGCATCGATCCCAGCGCCCCGGACATGGTGCCCCACACGTTCCAGGCGACGTCGTTCACGGACGATCTCGACATCGTCGGGCGCTACACGATTGCCGGCACCAGCCCGCCGCAGACGGCGGCTGCCCTGCTCACCCGTGACGGCCTGCTGGTGCGACTCGACTCGCTGGGACTCGCGGAGACGTCGCTCACTCCGGCCTTCCACGGCACGGGGAGCATGCCGGCACCACTGCTCAGCAACGATTTGCATGTCGTCGGAGCCTGGTACTCCTCGCTTGCCACCGTCGGCGGCGGTTTCGACATGGCGATCGATCCACGGATCGAAATCACCTATCCGGTCGCCGGATCAGTCCTGCAGGCCGGGACACGGGATTCCATCGTGTGGAATCAGTGGGGTGCGCACGGGCTGCGTTTCGAGCTTAGCACCGACCCGGTACACAGCCCGCGTCCCATCGATTCCTTCCTTGCGGCGGACGGGCGTCACGAGATCGTCGTCCCCGAAACGAAGAGTCACCATGCGTCATTCCGGCTCATCCACGATCACAATCCACGAGGCCGCGGCGAGACAGGCGAACTGACGATTACCGGGTTCTACCGGACGCAGCTCGACGCGCTTGCCGACTGGGTGCCCTTCGATCCGATCGATGACGTATGGTCGTTCGCCAACGCGGCGCCGCAAATCTGGCCGCCGTCGGAGTACGCCGGCGTGAACTACGCGAGCGGAATCGATCCGCATACCGGATCGCCGTATCCCACCGCGAGCGGGTCTCCGCCCGATTTGACGTTCGGCACCAAGCCGCAATCGACCTTTCCCAGCTGGCCGCTCTTCGTCGACACATTCGGGGAGGCCGCGTGCTATTGGAGCACCTCGTCGCCGACGTATAAGGCCATCGCGGAGGCCCGGTGGGCGGCGACTGCGGGAGCGTGGGGAGGATCGTGCTTCGGTCTCAGCACGTCGGCGTTGCTGCAATTCTCCAATCCCGCGGCGCTGCGAGCGGTGTTTCCGCGAATGCCGGTGACGGGGCAACTCCGCTCCCTCGTGACGTCGGCCGACACGCGGTCTGTGATCAATGAGATTCAAGTGGGCCGAGCAACCTGCGGTGCCGCGTTCCTCACCGTCTTGGGCAGTCCCATCGACGTTGTGCGGGAGTTGCGCAGCGCGTTTGCGCTCGACGAGCCGGATGTGGGCTCCCTCTTCATGGCGGACCAGGCGGGATCCGGGAAAGCGCACGCGGTCATCCCCGTCTACGTCGAGCAGAGTCTGACACAGCCGGCGGTCTGGAACATTGGCGTCTGCGATCCCAATCGCCCCGGCGCCTTCGACAGCGTGAGCGTCGACACGACGGCGAACGGTGGCACCGGCGCATGGACGTTCGGGGGATTCTCTCCAGCGTGGAGCGGCACCACCGGCCTGTATGTGTTCGAGGCGCCCTCGAACTACCTCACCACCGTGCCTCCGTTCTACGCGCCTGCACAGGCCGGGGAACTCGTTGTCGCCAATCCGGTCCGGGCGCTGTTCGCGGCGGCGGGCCGGCTGCAGGTCTATCCGTCCCACGGCGCGCGGGTGAGCATCCGCGATGGCTCTGGGTTTCTCCTCGGCTTCGTCGACAGCACGATCGTCGATTCCATCCCGTTCGCGGATCCGATCCGTCCGCCGGACACGCCGGACGGCCCGCCCCGGGGCTACGACATGCCTGCCGGTGCGTACGACATCGAGATGCAGGGGAGCGCGGAGGCGGCCGACGTCGTCACGTGCTTCGTCGACTCGCTGGTGTGGACTTACCGCCGGCGGCCAGATGCCACATCGCCGCACCGGATGCGATTCGATGGCGGTTTGGTCGTCACCGGTGACGCCGCGGGGGACTCCGTGACCGTCTCGATGGCGGCGACGAGTGCGACGGACGAGAAGCTCTGGTTCGTCGCAGCTAGCGCCCTGGGCCTCGCAGACTCATTCGCGGTGCGCTCCGAGACGGGCGATCGCGCACGGCTCGTGAATGACGGCGCCGCGCGGGCCATCGATCTCGTGCTCCGCCATGCGTCCAGCACCAGCGCGCCGGTCTTCCGGGCATCCGCGCTCCCACTCGCCGCCGGTGCCGCGATCGAGATCGTCCCGCGCTGGGACAGCTTGGACTCGGCGCTGCTGCTCGTCCTGGTCGACGCGAACAACGATGGCGTGCCAGAGGATTCCCTCTACGTCGAGAACGGTGGCGCGCCGCCCACCACGGCGGGCGACCCCACGCGCGGGGCAGGGGGGACGCCGGACGTGGTGTCGGTGCGGGGCGGCAGCATCGCGCGGGGCGCGGTCTCGCTTGACGTCACCGCCGCCGGTGTGGCGCGCGTCACCGTGGAGCTTCTCGACGTGCGTGGACGCCGTGTCGCGCGATTGCTCGACGAGACGATGGCAGCGGGCCGCCATGTCGTCACGGTGCCCGTGCGCGACGCACGCGGACTCGAACTCCCCTCCGGCGTCTACGCGATGCGCTACACACTCGCGCCAGCCGGCGGCGGCCGTAGCAGCACGGGGACCGGCCGCGTGGTCATCGTGCGATAGCCGAGCGCAGCCACCACCGCGCTTGTTCGCCACCGCGGGCGATGCTACAGTCACCCAACTCCGTGCATCTCACACGTGCACCGCGTGGGGGCGACAGGCTTCGACGGGTGTGTTGAGGCGCAGGGTGCGTGCCGAGGTCTCCGCTGCCTCGTAAAACAGGTGGAAAACTGTAATTGCGAACGAAAACTTCGCTCTCGCTGCCTAAATAAAGGCGGCGCGATCGCCTCGTGTGCGCCTGCCGGCGCGAGGATCGATCGCCATACACGGTGGGCTGGTCCCGCGCTCCGCCCCGGAGCAACGGACGAGAGTCGTCAGGGGCTAGCGTCGCCGGATCCTGTCGACCGGAGCCGTCGCCGCGAAATCAATAGATCGAACACGCACGTAGTACCCTTCGTTGACGCACATTCGGACGCGGGTTCAATTCCCGCCGCCTCCACCACTTCACCGATCACGCTCACTCACGCGCATTCCATGGCCAGCCTCGAGGCTGGCCATCGTCGTTTGCGGTGAGATCGCCCAACGGCCACCAGCTCGCGTGCCCCCCGCATGCCACACCGGCTGCGGCGCCGCGGGATCACCGTCGACGCTGCGCCGAGCGGGATGTGGCGCGCGGGGGGCTGGTCACAGCGCTCGGCGGCGCAGATCAGCGCGCCAGCAGCAGCAGTTTGGCGGTTGCAAGGCCGTCTGGAGTTTCCACCCGGCAGAGATAGATGCCCGGCGGCAGCATCGCGCCGGACGAATCCGTGCCGTCCCAGGTCACACCGTGAATGCCGGCCACCTGCTCGCCCATGTGTAGAGGGCGCAGGAGCCTACCTGTGAGGTCGAAGATACCCACGCGCGCCGCGCCCGACCTTGCCAGGGTCCACTCGACGCGGGTTCCCTCGCGAGCGGGATTGGGCCAGGCGCGAATCCCGGTAGTGGTACCGGCGCCCGCCGACGGGCGGTC
>JBGATO010000095.1:0-12670 GCA_044229145.1 Candidatus Eiseniibacteriota bacterium
CGACATCGAGACGACGCTGACGCTGCGCGCCCGCGACGCGCAGGCGTGGCGGCCGCCGGTGGTGCGCTCGATCGCCACCGCGCCGAACGGCGTCGCGGACGTGTGGACGGAGATCGAGCGCCACCAAGCGTTCCTGCGCGAGAGCGGACGCTTTGCCGAGCGGCGGCGCGCACGCGTCGAGGCGCGCATCCGTCAGCGCGTGCGCGAGCGGCTCATCGACGAGTTGTGGCGCCGTGGCGATGTCGATCAAGCGGTGCATGCGGCGGTGGAGGCGGTGACCAACGGCGATGGCGGGCCGTACCGCGCCGCCGATGCGCTGGTGGAGTCCGTGATGGCGCGCGGGGCGATCGCGGGGTAGCGGCCTACGAGACGACCAACGCGTCGTCCTCGATCTCCGCCCCCGCCGGCTTCGCCGCCTCTGTCACCGTCACCAACCCGCCGAACAGCCGGTACTCGTCCATGCGGCACGAGTTGACCAGTTCGCCCTTCCACACCGTCATGTCGGGGCAGGAGTCGCACATGTCGGCGTGGCCGCTGCCTTGGAGATCCGGGGCCTGGATGACGCTGATGCTCTGCACGTGCAGCGGGTCGAACAGACGCGACGGATGCCGTACGACATCGCCCCACCAGGCCCGCGCGGCGGGCCGCAGCGCGCGATCCCACGCCGCCAGCGCCAGCACGCGGCGGCCGATGCGCGACGACGCGGGGTACGCGAGGTAGCGGCCGGTCGTCATGTGATGACCGGCCTGCGCGAGTTCCATCCCGCGGCGGCCGAGCGAGCCGTAGACGCGGCCGGGCCGTCCCACCTGCACGCCGATCATCCACTTGAGCGACGAGTGCACCACGGTGCCGCCGAGATAGCCGGCGACGCGATACTCCGGCGCCGCGCGTCGCACCCATTCCACCACCTGCGGGCCGGTGACCAAGTTCTCGGGCAGCTGCTCCGTCGAATAGCCGAGCGCCTTCAAGTCGGCCGTCGCGCCGTCGACGGCACGCGCCTCGGTGCCGGCCAGCGCGAACCCGCGATAGGTGATGAACACCAGCCCGTGCACGCGTCCGATCTCGCCGCGCGCCCAGTCGACCACGGCCGGGATCTGGGCGACGGTGTCGGGATACACGGTGGCGTTGAAGATCAGCGACATGCCGCCGGCGGCGTGCACGCGACTCGTGATCTCGGCGCGATAGGCGTTCAGCGTTGCCTCGTCGGCGCCGTCCCACGCGGCGCGGCCCTGATGGCTGTCGACATGCACCGTGAACCCGGCGGCGCCGGCGCGGCGCAGCTCGCGCAGCATCTCGGGCGTCAGGTGCACGCCGTTGGTCAGCACGATCGGCTTGAGGCCGCGCGCGCGGACCAGCGCCACGATGTCGAGGATGCGCGGGTGCAGCAGCGGTTCGCCGCCGGCGATCGACACGTTGTCGGGGTTCCGCCACTGGGCGAAGTAGTCGACTTCCTCCTGCACGCGCTCGAACGGCTTGTGGCCGGTGAGGTGCTGGCGATAGCAGCCATCGCACGCCAGGTTGCAGGTGTCGGTGATCTCCAGCCAGGCGATCGGGTTGTCGTTGAGCGACCACGGCAGGCGATAGAGGTCGCGTTTGTCGAGGGTCACGGGGTCATCCTCCCGATGAGGTTCGCTGGGGGGACGCACGCACCCGCACGGAGGTCCGCGCCGGGCACCGCTCAGAGATGAGGCTGCGCTCGCGGCGCGCCGGTGACGATGGTATCGATCGTGGCGCCGCGCCTGCGCCGGAGGGCGGCGTGGTTCTGCGCACGGTGGCGCAGGCGGCGGCTGGTCCGGTTGCCGGGCGCCGGGGCGGGTGCTAGGGTCGATGGCTCGACGCCCGCGCAGGAGGCGCGGCGGCAACGGCAACGCGGAGACGGAAACGCATGAGCGTGCGGTTTTCCAAGGCTATCGTGGTCGGCGGCTCGTCCGGGATCGGCGCGGCCCTCGCCACGCAGTTGGCCCGCGAGGGCGCCGACGTCGCCATCCTGGCGCGCCGCGCCGAGGAGTTGCAGCAGGTCGCCGACACCGTGCCCGGCAAGATTCGCGGCTACGTCCACGACGTCGCCCGCGCCGACGAGATCCCGGCGATGTTCGAGCGCGTGGTGGCCGACCTCGGCGGGCTCGACTGCCTGGTCTACGCCGCCGGCGTGATGCCAAAGGTGGCCGAAGACGAATATCCCACCGACAACGACCGCCTCATGGTCGACGTCAACGTGACCGGCGCCATCGCCTGGATCAATCCGGCGGCGGCGCGCTTCCAGGCGGCGCGCGGCGGCACCATCGTCGGCATCTCGAGCATCGCCGGCGAACGCGGGCGTCGCGGCAATCCGGTCTACTGCACCACCAAGGCCGCGCTCTCGACCTACCTCGAGGCGATCCGCAATCGCACCGCGCGCTACGGCGTCAACGTGGTGACGGTGAAGCCGGGATTCGTCGCCACGCGCATGACGCAGGGCGTGGCGAAGACGCCGATGATCATCTCGGCGGAGAAGGCGGCGGATCTTTCGCTGCGACTCGCCAAGCGCGGGTCGAGCGCCAGCGGCTTCGTGCCGGGGCAGTGGCTCCTGGTGGCGCTGATCATTCGCCACATCCCGTCGTGGCTCTTCCGGAAGACCAACATCTGACATGAGCACCGGGACCTTGCGGTACGACGCGCCGTGGCGCGTGCTCGACGGATACGGCCGCGCGGTCAACGCCGCCTGCCGCTTCGCCGCGCCGCGTTCCACCGACGAACTCGCCGCGCTGCTCGCACGCGCCGCCGCCGAGGAACTGCCGGTGGCGTTCCGGGGCGCCGGCCGCTCGTACGGCGACGCCGCGCTGAGCACCCGCGGGCTCGTCCTCGACCTCACCGCGCTCGACCGCGTGAATTCCTGGGATCCGGCGTCCGGCATCATCGACACCGCGCCCGGCCTCACGATCGAAGGCTTGTGGCGGCGCACCATCGAGGATGGCTACTGGCCGGCGGTGGTGCCCGGCACGATGTTCCCGACGCTGGGCGGCTGCCTGGCGATGAACGTGCACGGCAAGAACAACTACCGCGTCGGCCCGATCGGCGATCACGTGCTCGACCTCGACCTGCTGACGCCGGCGGGCGAGTTGCTGCACTGCTCGCGCGAGGAGAACGCCGACGTCTTCCACGCCGTCATCGGCGGCATGGGATTGCTCGGCGCCATCGTGCGGTTGCGCCTCAAGCTCAAGAAGGTCGACACCGGATTGTTGCGCGTGCGCTCGGTCTCCACCCGCACGCTGCCCGAGATGTTCGACTGCTTCGAGGAATGGATGCCGCAGGCCGACTACTGCGTCGGCTGGGTGGATTGCATCGCCGGCGGCATGGGCCTCGGGCGCGGCCAAGTGCACGTCGCCCACTACACGCACGCCGATGAAATCGCGAACCCGCGGCACACGCTGCACGTCGAGAATCAAGGCTTGCCGCCGCACATCCTCGGCGTGCCGCGCAGCGTGTTGTGGCGCTTCATGGCGGCGTTCACCAACGATCTCGGCATGCGCTTCATCAACGCCGGCAAATATCACTCGTCGTGGCGTGAGCACGGGACCTCGACGCTGCAATCGCACGTCGCCTTCGCCTTCCTGCTCGACTACGTGCCGAACTGGCGGTTGGCGTACGGCCCCGACGGCTTCATCCAATACCAGGTGTTCGTGCCGCACGCGACGGCGCGCGAGACGATGGTCGACGTGCTCAAGATCTGCCAGCAGCACGATCTGCCGTCGTACCTCGGCGTGCTCAAGCGGCACCGGCCGGATCCGTTCCTGATGACGCACGCGCTCGACGGCTGGTCGATGGCGATGGACTTCGCGGTGCCGCACGACAAGCGCGCCCGCGTCTGGCGGATGACCGAGCAACTCACGGAACGCGTGCTGGCGGCGGGCGGCAAGTTCTACTTCGCCAAGGACGCGGTGTTGCAGCCCGAGCACGTGCGCCGGGCCTACGGCGAGGACACGCTGGCGCGCTTCGCGGCGATCAAGCGGCGGCTCGATCCGCAGGGCGTGTTGCGGAGCGATCTCGCCGAGCGCGTCGGGATCACCCACGCGGCGTAAGCGGTCCCCCCTGCCACCAAGGCCTACCTAGGTCGCGCTGACCGCCGCCCACCGACGCGCTACGCTGGGGCGGTGATGGAGAGTTCCCGCCGCTGCGCCTCACATGGTGTGGCAGGCGAAGCAGAGCGCGCTCTGCCGCAGAGGCCGCGACAGTTGCCCGTCGGTTCCGGAACCCGGCGCGTGACAGCTCACGCATTGCACGCGCCCGTCGGGCAACGGCAGGATGCGCGCGACCTCGGCCGGATCGCGCAGGGTGGCGCGGTTCTGCCGCCAGGCAGCGGCGTACTCGATGTCTACCGGATGCCCGTGTTCGCCCGAGGCGCCGTCCCGCAGTTGGGGGACCTCGCCGATGTCCTCGGCCATGCTGCCGTCGTGACAGCCGAGGCAGCTCCGCGTCCCTCCCGCGGCCGCATGCAGCCAGCCGCCGGCCGGGGCCGGTTCGTTCGTCCAGACGGCGCGTTCCGCGCTCTCGCCTGGCGTCATGTCGGCCGCCGGAATGCGGTTGGGACATCCGCTCCGGGGTTCCGAATGCAAGGGGGCGGCGACGCTCAGCGCCGCAGCCACGATGATCCATCTCACGCTGCCCTGCCTCCCTGCGACGTGTCGCACTACTCCGTGAGCGACACATCGGCGATCCCGGCGGGGCGCTGCAGATCGGGGGATTGCGCTGCACGGCGCGTGGGTGGGGCGACCCAGCGACCGGGAGGGTGGGCGTGACGGCGCGGATCCTCGGTAGCGAATCGGAGCAGGGACGCAGCGGCACGGTGCGGCCGCCGGCTTTCCGGCGGCTCGACCAGCAGCTCAGCCGCCTCCAGCGCTTCCTGGTCGGCTTGGTCGTGATCATCGCGCTGCTCCCCGCGACGACGTTCTTCGTCCTCGAGGTCCGTGGCATCCGGCGGCGGCGGTTGGGTGCCTGCAGTACTCCACCCAGATCTATTTCTCGCAGATGCGCGGCACCACGAATCCGGCGGTCATCCGCGACATCCTGCGCCGGCAGATGGTGGTGCAGGGGCACAACTTCCTCCGCGTGCGTGACGACCGGGGCCGCGACCTGATCTGGCTCGGCGAGCCGCGGCGGTCGCTCCTGCCCAACACGCAAGTCTGCTGGATCGCCCCCGAGGCGCGGCCGTACCGCGAGGTCATCGTCCAGGTCGATGACCGGCCACTCTTGGCGCGCACCGCGCGCGTTCTCGGGATCCACCTGCTGGTGGCCGCCATCCTGGCGTTCGTCGTCTACCAGGTGCCGATGCGCGCCCTGCGGCACGCGATCGGCGAGGTCGAGAATAGTCACGCGCAGTTGGTGCACTCGGACCGGCTGAGTTCGATCGGCGAGATGTACGCCGGGCTCGCCCATGAGGTGAACAATCCGCTCGGCATCATGCTGACGCGCGTGCAGTTACTGATCGACGGGGCGCCGCGACACGGGTTGCCGGCGGACGTCGTCAGCGAACTCGAACTGGTCCATCGGCATGGCCAGCGCATCGCCGAGATCATCCGCGGTCTGCTCGCCTTCGCGCGGCGGACCTCCAGCGACATGCGGCCCGCGAGCTTGAATGCGGTGCTGGGCGACGCCTGTCTGCTGGTGGAGCGCGCCTTCGCCAAACAGGGCATCACTCTCGAGCGGCAGCTCGATGCCGGTTTGCCGGAGATCCAGGCGAGCCCCGATCAACTCTTGCAGGTGTTCGTCAACCTGCTGACCAACGCCCGTGATGCCATGCCGGAGGGCGGCACGATCACCCTCCGCAGCCATCGCGCGCCCCATGGCGTGGTCGCCGAGGTGCAGGACACCGGCGTCGGCATCACCGAGGAGGCGATGGGGCGGCTCTTCGAACCTTTTTTCACGACGAAGGAAGTCGGCAAGGGAACCGGCCTAGGACTTGCCGTGAGCTACGGCATCGTCCGCGCCCATCGCGGCGACATCGAAGTGCGGAGCGCGCCGGGTGCCGGCTGCCGTCTTCCGCGTCTTTCTGCCTGTGAATGGAGCCGAGGGATGAGCCAGCGACCGGCCACCATCCTCATCGTCGACGACGAACTCGACATGGCCGAGGGCGTCAGCCTGGTGCTGCGCGCGCTCGGACACCACACGCATGTCGAGCAGGATAGCTCGCGCGCCCTGGCGGCGGTGCAAGACCTCCACCCCGACCTGCTGATCACCGATCTCAACATGCCGGGGCTCAACGGCTTGCAGCTGCTCGAACTCGTCCACGCGAAGCACGCCTCGCTGCCCGTCATGGTGCTGACCGGCTACGCCTCGGTGGAGTCGGCGGTGGACGCGATGAAGCTCGGGGCCATCGACTACCTCGCGAAGCCGTTCTCCAACGACGAACTCGTGGTGCGCGTCGACCGCATCCTCGAAAGGGCGCGCATCGAAGAAGAGAATCGCATCCTGCGCGAGCAGGTCGAAGGGCTCGACGATGCGCGCCAGATCGTCGCGACGACGCCCGAGATGCAGTCGGTCCTGCACCTGATCCACAAGGTGGCCGCCACCGATGCGCGCGTCCTCCTCATCGGCGAGAGCGGGACGGGCAAAGAGTTGGTGGCGAGGACGATACACCGTGCGTCGCCCCGCGCCCGCGGGCCCTTCTTCGGCGTGAACTGCGGGGCGCTCAACGAGAACCTCCTGGAGTCGGAGCTGTTCGGACACGAGCGCGGCGCCTTCACCGGGGCGATCTCCACCAAGCGCGGGATCTTCGAAATGGCGCGCGGCGGCACGCTGTTCCTCGACGAGGTCTCGGAGACCACCGGTGCCTTCCAAACCGAGCTGCTCCGCGTGGTGCAGGAGAGCGAGTTCCTCCGCGTCGGCGGGACGACGCCGATCAAGACCGACGTGCGCTTGATCGCCTCGAGCAATCGCGATCCGCGGCAGTGCGTGAGCGAAGGGCGGCTGCGCGAGGATCTCTACTATCGTCTGAGCGTCGTGCAGGTGCGCCTGCCGCCGCTGCGCGAGCGGCTGGACGACATCACGCCGCTCGCCGAGCACTTCCTGCGGCTGTACGCCGCGCAGATCAAGAAGCGCGTCCGCGGCATCCTCCCGACGCGATGGACGTGTTGCGCCGGTACACCTGGCCGGGCAACATCCGCGAGTTGGAGAACGTGATCGAGCGCGCGGTGATCATGGTGGAGGACAGCGACGAAGTGCACGTCGAGGACTTGCCGCTCGATCTCGTGCACGCGTCCACGCCGATGGTCGCGGCCGTGCAGACCGCGCCCGGCGAGGAACTCCGCGAAGCCGAGCGCACGCTGCTGCTGCGCACCCTGCGTGAGTGCAACTGGAACCGCAGCCTGGCGGCGAAGCGCCTGGGGATCGGGCGCCGCACGCTCTACGACAAGTTGGATCGCCTCGGAATCTCTCTCCACCCCACGGTGTGGCTGCCGTGTGCGCCCGCTCACCCGCGCAGGCGGGCCGCACAAATGTGCGGGCAGCCGCACAGCCGGGCGTCACGCACCACCAGGCCGGATTTCAGCCAATCGTCTAAAATGTTGGCACGAAACGATATAGCTGGCGAGTGCGGACTCGTCCACAACTGGCAAGCCGATTGCCCTTCCATGAATCTGGCCTTTGGCCCCGCAATGAACTTCGCACGTTGGACTTTACAGAGGATGGAATCATGAAAGGCATCGGATGGATGGTGGGAATGGCCGTCGTTGGGGCGACCTTCTTGATCATCGTGCCGGGCACGCTCAAGGTGACGGCACAGACCACGCAGGGCATCGTGGGTTCGGCGCACGACGGATCTCCGTACGACTCGAAGCAGGAGATCTGCACGCACTGCCACACGCCGCACAGCGCTGACATCACTGTCAACGACGCGCCGCTGTGGAACCACGAGGTGACGGTGAAGAACTTCGCCACCTGCTCGAGCGCCACGCTCAACGCGACCGTCGGCCAGCCGGATGGGTCGTCGAAGCTGTGTCTGTCCTGCCCGACGGCACCGTCGCGGTGGACAGCTACGGCGGCGAGCACGGGTACTACTTCCTGAGTGGTGCGGACGCGGTGGGTGCCGGCCCGAATGACTTGAAGGACGACCACCCGGTCAGCTTCACCTACGACACCAACTTGGCCAACAACGACGGTGGTCTGTTCGACCCGTCGACCAAGACGGTCACGATCGGTTCCGGAAGCTTCACGAAGAGCGGTACCTTGACCCAGACGATGTTGATCGGGGGCAAGGTGCAGTGTGCGTCGTGTCACGACGTGCACAACGACTACGTGGCGGCCGACAACGCGGACCCGCTTCTCAAGGTCACGCGCACGCAGAGCGCGCTCTGCTTGAGCTGCCACAACAAGTAGCCAGCACGCGATTCCGAACCCCGGCCGCCTCGCGGTGGCCGGGGTTCGTTCGTCTCCGCCGCCGCACGTTCGGGCCGCACACGGTGTGCGGTTCGCCGTACAAATGCGCCGCACATCGTGTGCGGATATGCGCACAGGTGATCAGGTGAGCGCGCACTCGACCGCGCAAGTCGTGACCAGGACTGCGCCCTCCGTCGCCTCGTGGGGTGCGGAGGGTGGCAAACCGCTTGCACGTTACGGTGGTACTCCAAGGCCGCGCGCGGGGCGCGGCGAGACGGTAAGGACGTGCTGACCAAGCGAGGTGCGGTGTGATTCGGGGTGCGGGCATGACAGGCCAAGGGCGGCGAGTGGATCGTGGCCGGCCTGACGATGTTGGTGCTGGCCGGGAGCGCGGGCGCGGCGCCCAAGGCGCCGAAGGCGTCGAAGGGTGGCCCGATCTTCTATCCACCGCTGCCCAACACGCCGCGACTCCAGTTCCTCACCGGCCTGACCTCGGCGGCGGATGTCGGTTCCAAGCAAGGCGCCTTCTCCAAGTTCGTGGTCGGGGCGAAGGATCAGCGGGCGGCGCGCATCGGCAAGGCGTACGGCGTCGCCCTGTGGAACGGCCAAGTCTTCGTGATCGACAGCAAGAAGCTCGGATACGGGGTGTTCGACATCGCCAAGCGCGAGTTCCGCTTCGTGTCGGGCGAGGGCGCGGGGCGGATGCAGAAGCCGATCAACATCTGTGTCGGTCCGGATGGCACGCGGTACGTCACGGACACCGGGCGCAAGCAAGTGCTGGTGTTCAATGCGCAGGACGACTTCGTCCGGGCGTTCGGCAAGAAGGGCGACTTCCTGCCTGGCGGTATCGCGATCGCGCGCGATCATCTCTACGTGACCGATCTCGAGCACCACATGATCCACGCGCTCGATCCGAAGTCGGGGGCGCCGTCGTTCTTCTTCGGGCAGCGTGGGAAGAAGGACGGCCAGTTCGAGATGCCGACCAACATCTGCGCCGGCGGCGACAACACGTTGTACGTCACCGACACCGGCAACGCGCGGGTGCAGGTGTTCGACCTGAAGGGGCGCTATCTGCGCACCATCGGCAGCATCGGCGACGGCCCGGGCCACTTCGCACGACCGAAGGGCGTGGCGGTGGATCGGGAGGGACGCGCCGACGGGGTCGATGCGGCGTTCGAGAACGTCCAGATCTTCGATCCGATCGGCCGGCTGCTCCTGTATTTCGGCGAGGCCGGGCCGCGGCGCGAGAATCTGAACCTGCCGGCCGGCGTCGCGGTGGACTACGGCAGCGCAGCCGCATTCCAGAAGCTGGCGGCGCCGAACTTCAAGGTGCAGTACGTCGTGGCGGTGGGAAATCAGTTCGGCAACAGCATGGTCACGCTCTACGGCTTCGGCGATTACGCGGAGTCGGCAAGCGGGGCGACGCGGCCGGGCCGCTGAGGACGTGCGAGCATGCGCGCGGCGGCGGCCGTCTGGCGCGGTGCCCTGCTCGCCCTGCTCGTCCTCGCCCCGGGCTGTGCCGATCCGGGCCGGCACGCGATCCTGCGTGCGGTGTTCGACGGCGTGCCGCCGGCGCGCAAACCGGTCACGGCATCCCCGGCAGCGCGGGGGCTGGGACCAGATAGCGTCGCTGCCGCACCGACGGTGTACGAGCACGCGCCGTACGCCGAGAAGCAGTGCGACGCGTGTCATGATGCGCAAGGCGGCAACAACGTCGAGACAGTGCCGGCGCTGTGCTATCGCTGCCACGACGCGGCCGAGTACACCGGCACGCAGATGCATCCGCCGGTGGCGGACGGGCAGTGCCTGACCTGCCACAGTCCGCACCAGTCGCTCACGCCGCGGCTGCTGCTGAAGCCGCAGAAGGAACTCTGTCAGGAGTGTCACGCGGTCCCCGCCGCGCAGGACAGCGTCGTGCATGCCCCAGTCGCCGAGGGGAAGTGCGCCGCGTGTCACATGCCTCATGCGGGGGGAGAACACGCGTTACTCCGCTCGCCCGTGCCGCAACTGTGCGCCGGTTGCCACGGTCAACTCGATCATGTGCGCGAGATGGTTGCGGACAATACGTCATGCACCGATTGCCATGCACCACACGGCTCCGCCAACGAGCATCTCGTGAAGTAACGCGACGTGCCTGGGGCCTCTCGTTCGCGCTCGGCTGTCTGCTGAGCGCGCCGGAGGTGCGTGCGCAGGCGCCGGAAACCACCGCGCCGTTTCGCATTCACGGCTTCGACGCGAACGTCAGCTTGCGAGGCGCGCGCGATGCCGAGACCAGCCGGAGCGCCGCCGGGCTCACGCCGCTGTCCCAGGTGCGTCCGGTCTTCGAGCAAGAGTTCGCCCTGCTGACGCACAACTCGATCTATCACCCGTATTTCCTGTCGCTCGATCTCGGCGCCGGCGTGACCCTCGTGCAGGAGAGTTATCGGTCGGGCGAGCAGCGGCGGTCGGAGCCGACGCGGTTCTGGAGTGCGATTGCCCGCGCGCGGCTGCTCGAGCAGAAGCCGTACCCGCTCGACGCCTACTACGAACGGACGCGGCACGGCGTGCCGCTTGGGCTCACCGAGCGCTTCTTCACCACCGACACGCAGTACGGCGCGCACTTCTCGCTGCTGCCCGCCGCCAGCCCGATTCCGCTGCGCATCGACGCCACCAAGCAACGTCTCGAGGGCGAAGGGTTTCGGCAGATCGCGCGCGAAGAGATCGGGCATCTCGGGATCGCCTCGTCGCGACGCTTCGACGGGCACGGTCAGCTTGGGCTGTCGTACCAGGCGCACGAGGTGCGGTCGGCCAACGGCAGCACCGAGGCCGATGTTCTGCAGACGCACAGCGTGACGCACACCGCGGAGATGACGTCGTCGGCGAGCATCGGGCGCCGGCTGCAGCTCGAGATCGAGGCGCCCGCCTCGTGGTACCAGCAGAATGAGGCACCGCATCGCGAGATCGTCCGCGTCGCGCCGCAGGTGCGCTACCGCCCGTGGTCGTCCTTGCAGATCACTGGCCGCTATCGCGCCGACCGCGTGCGCACCCTCGACATGGCCTCGCACACCGACGGCCAAGAAGCCGATCTCGCGCACCAGCTGTTCGAGAGCGTGACCACCAACCTGCACGTCCACTCACGCGTGAACCGCACCGACGGCATTCGCGATGCGCGGCAGGGCGGAAGCGGCGGCATCGCGTATCGCAAGCGGACGTTCTTCGGCGGGATCGGCCTCAGCTACGCGCGCTCGCGCGAATCGCTCGACCGTCGCGGCGCCCCGACGACCATCGCGGTGTTCGGCGAGAGTTTCGCCTTGCGGGGTCTGGCGGCGCACGAATTGATGGAAGACAACGTGGTCAGCGGGTCGGTGGTGGTGTGGAACGCGGGGCGCACGCGGCAGTTCGTCGAAGGCATCGACTACCGCGTGGCGGTGGCCGGTGTGCGCACCCGCATCGAGCGGTTGCCCGCCGGTGCGATCCTCGATGGCGAAGGTTTGAGTGTGGACTACCGCATCGATTTCGCCGGCCGGGTCGCGTACGTTGCCGACGACAACAGCATCGGAACGACCGTCACGGTGAAGTCGTGGCTCAGCGCCTCGGCGCGGTTCCGGAAAGCGCCGCGCCACCTGCGGGAGGGCATGCTCTCGCAGCCGCTCAACTCGTCCGAAGGCGAGACCTACGGCGCGCAACTCAACCTGCCGTGGCGCCACCTCGAACTCGAGGCGAACGCCGAACTCGAACACCGCCGCGAGGAGATCGCGCCCTACAACAGGCGCGGCGGCACTGCCTCGCTGGCCATGCTGCTCGCCGGCGAGTCGCGCCTCACTCTGACCGCCGAACGCGTCAAGACCGACAATCTGCGCGCCGGCCAGGACGTGAACCTCACCGCGCTGGCGGCGGTGTGTGAATTGCGCCCCACTGGGGCGCTGCATCTGTCACTCTCCGCGCATGACGATCAAGACATCGGCAGTACGCAGCCGCGGCGTCTGCGCGAGGTGGTCGCACGTGGCGAGTGGAGGGTCCGCCGCCTGAGCGCCAACGCGGAGTTCCGCTCTGCGCGCGAGGAGCAGGGCAGCTACGCGCGCACGCGCACCTCGCTGCGCGCCGAGCTGACGCGGGAGTTCGCACGGTGAGGCGCGGCATTCTCCTCGCCCTCAGCGTCGCGGCCTGCCTGGTGGCACCACGCGCCCGCGCGGAAACACCGGTCTGGCCCACGCCGCCCGAGCCCGCACGCGTGGCGTTCGAGTCGGCGTTTTCGACGCCGGCGGATCTCGGAATCGCGCCCCGTTTCCTGTCTCGCGTCCGCGACTGGATGACGGGCCGCCGCGAGGAGCGTCTGGTCAAG
>JBGATO010000096.1:0-12362 GCA_044229145.1 Candidatus Eiseniibacteriota bacterium
GATTGCCCGCGGCGACGCGCCTCACGCGCTTGCAGAGCGCGGCCGACGCGTTCCGCGCGCGCTTCGGCGCCGATGCGTTGCAGCCGGCGCACGCGCGGGGGGCGGCGCGCACCGCGCGGGGCGCGGCAGGAACGCCGTCGTCGCGCTGGAAACCCACAGCCGCTACTCGTTCCTGCGCGGCGTGCCCGACGTCGACGAACTCGCGCGCGTCGCCGCGCGGCGCGGTCACACGCACCTCGCGCTCACCGACACCGGCGGGCTCTACGGCATCGTCGTGTTCCTCCAGGCGGCGCGCGCGCACGGCCTCGCGCCGCTGATCGGCGCGACGGTGGAGGAAGGCGGCGACCGCGCGACGCTGCTCGCCGCCTCGCGCGCGGGCTACGCGACGCTGTGCCGCCAGGTCAGCGCGCACCACGCGCGGCATGCCCGCGCGGCGTTGCGGGCCGGCGCGGCGGCGCCCGAGATCGCCGCGCTCGCGCCGCTGCCGCTCGGCGCGCGGCTGGCCGCCGATCACCACGATCTCGTCGTCGTCACCGATGCACCCCGGGTGCTCGCGGCGCTGCCGCGCAGCGCGGAAGCGTGGGTCGCCTTGCGTTCACCGGAGTGGCGCACCGACCACGCGGCACTGCGCACGCTGGCCCGCGAGCACCGGCGGGAGTGCGTCGCCGTGCATCCGGCGTACTTCCTCGACGCCAGCGATCACGCGTTGCACCGGCTGCTGCGCGCGATCGCCGGCAATACGACGCTGTCGCGCCTGCGTGCCGACGATTGCGCGCCGCCCGGCGCCGCGCTGCTCGACGACGACGGCATGCACCGCCGCTTCCCCGGCGCCGCCGACGTGCTCGCCGCGACGCGCGCGGTGGCGGAGCGCTGCGCGGTGACGTGGGAATTCGGTACGCACGTCACGCCCGGCGTCGCCGCCGACGCGCGCGAGGCGGCGGCGACGCTGCGCGCCCACGCCTTCGCCGGCGCCGTCCGCCGCTACGGCACGCGCGCCGACGGCACGCTGCGCGACGACGTCGTCCGCCGCCTCGAATACGAACTCGAGATCATCGACGGCAAGGACTTCGCCGAGTACTTCCTCGCCGTCGAGGACATCGTGCGCCAAGCACCGCGCACCTGCGGCCGCGGCTCGGCGGCGGCGTCCATCGTCAGCTTTGCGCTCGGCATCACCAACGTCGATCCGCTCGCGCACGACCTCTTCTTCGAACGCTTCCTCAACCCCGGGCGCACCGATCCGCCGGACATCGACATCGACTTCGCGTGGGACGAACGCGATCGCGTGCTCGACTACATCTTCGAACGCTTCGGGGCGCGGCGCGCGGCGATGGTGGCGAATCACGTCGGCTTCCGCGCGCGGGCCGCGGTGCGCGAGATCGCCAAGGTGTACGGGCTGACCGACGGCGAGATCGCCGGCGTCACGCGGCGGCTGTCGCAGTTCTGGGATTCGATGGACGCGGAGGAGGCGGTGGGCACGCATCCGTTGTTCCGCGATCTGCATCTCGACCCGCCGTGGCCGGAGATCCTGCATCTGGCCACACGGCTCGAAGGGCACATCCGTCACCTCAGCGTGCACTGCGGCGGCGTCGTGCTGACGCGCGATGCGCTCACCGATCACGCCGCCGTCGAGATGGCGCCGAAGGGCCTGCCGATCTTGCAATGGGAGAAGGAGCAGACCGAAGACGCCGGCTTGGTGAAGATCGACATCCTCGGCAACCGTTCGCTGGCGGTGATCCGCGACGCGCTGGCATCGCTCACGCAACAAGGCGTCGCGCGCATCGATCCGCTCGCGCACGACCTCTTCTTCGAACGCTTCCTCAACCCCGGGCGCACCGATCCGCCGGACATCGACATCGACTTCGCGTGGGACGAACGCGATCGCGTGCTCGACTACATCTTCGAACGCTTCGGGGCGCGGGTACATCACGGCGTGGCTCGACCGCCTGCACGGCGCGCCGTTCGTGCCGCTGCATCCGCTGGTCGGCGCGATCCTGCACGACACCTACGGCATCATGGTCTATCAGGAGGACGTGACGAAGGTGGCGATGGCGCTCGCCGGCTTCGACGCGGTCGACGGTGACGGCCTGCGCAAGGCGCTGTCGAAGAAGCGGCCGGTGCAGACGCTGCGCGCGTACCGCGAACGATTCTTCGACGGCGCCCGCGCCCGCGGCGCCGACGACGAGACCGTCGAACGCATCTGGGACATGATCCTGTCGTTCAGCGGCTACTCGTTCTGCAAGCCGCACAGCGCGTCGTACGCGATGGTGTCGTTCCAGTCGGCGTATTTGCGCGCGCACTTCCCGGCGTCGTTCATGGCGGCGGTGTTGTCGAACGGCGGCGGGTTCTACGCGACGTTCGCGTACGTCAGCGAGGCGAAGCGCATGCGTCTCGCGGTGCTGCCGCCGTGCGTGAACGAGAGCGACATCGCGTATCGCGGCGACGAAACCGCGCGCGCGATCCGCGTCGGCTTGCAGCAGATTCGCGGATTGAGCGTCGAGGCGATGGAGGCGGTGCTCACGGCGCGGCGCGACGGCGGCGCGTTCGCGTCGCTCGACGATCTGCTGGCGCGGGCGGCTCTCTCGGTGGCGGACGCGCGGCGGCTGGTGCTGAGCGGCGCGTGCGATGCGCTGGAGCCAACGCGCGCGCGGCCGGCGCTGTTGTGGGCGCTGCATCTCGCCGCCGGGCCGGGCGCGGCGCACGTGGCGGCGGCGTCCGCGTCGGCCGGCCGCGCCTACGCCGAGGCCGGCACGCGTTCCGACGCGCGCCGCGAGGCCGCCGCGCCACGCGCGCGCCGCCGCGCCGCGCAAGCCTCCCTGTTCGGCGACACGCCGTGGGACGATCGCGCCGCACCCGCGCTCGCCGCGCCGGCCGTCGAGGCGTACGACGCGCCGACGCTGCTTCGCCTCGAGGTCGAATCGCTCGGCTTCCTGCTCTCGCGCCATCCGTTGACGCTCTATCGCGCCGACATCGCCCGGCTGCGCGCCGCGCCCGGCCCGCCGCTGGTGCCTGGCCGCGACCTCCGCGCCCACGCCGGCCGCCGCGTGCGGACGATCGGCTGGTACGTCACCTCGAAGACCGTGCAGACGCGCGAGGAGGAGCCGATGGAGTTCGTCTCGTTCGAGGACACCACGGCGCTCTACGAGACGACGTTCTTTCCCGACGCGTACCGCCGCTTCGCGCGCATCCTCCAGGCGACGCGCCCGTACGTGCTCGACGGCCGCGTCGAGGAGCAGCACGGCGCGGTGTCGCTGACGGTGGAGGGCGCGGCGTTTCTGGATGGGCGGCGCTAAGGCGCGCGCCGCGCTGTCGCCACCGCCGCGCGAAACTCCGCGAACTTCGCCGCCATCCCTTCCGCTTCGCTCCACGCGCGCAGACCCGTCATCGAGACGCGCCGCCGCACGGCAATGGCCACCGCCGCGTCGAGACTCTGCCGATCGTTCCAGTGATAGAACGCCGCGAGCCGGTCGCGGCACGAATCGGTCGGCGACAACGCGAGGAAGCGCATCGAGCCGACGCGCAACTCGGCAGGCGTCACCGCAAGGTCGCCGCCGACCGCCAGCGGGCCGGGCAGGAACTCGACGAAGAATCGCGCACGCGGGTGGTCGTAGTGGTCGCCGGCGCGGCGAAAGCCGAGCGACGCCAGCGCGGCGTCGACATCCGCGACCTGCGCGCCGGCGCCGAGGACGAAATCGACATCGAGCGACACGTACGCACCGTCGGAGTGCAGGCTCGCGCAGGCGCCGCCGGTCAACACGGCGCGCACGCCGTGACGCCGCAACGCGTCGCCGACCGCGGCCGCGAGGTCGCGCAACGATGTCTTTGCCGTGATGCTCACAGCGGCTTTCCGGCGCGCCGCGGACGGCGGCGCAGCGCCGCAACCGCCGCGCGCAACTCCGGCTCACCTTCGACGAGCCGGGCGAGATACGCGGCCAGCTCCTCCGCCGCGAAGTAGCGCGGATCGACGCGGTACGCCTTGGCGCGTCCGACGAGACGCGCGGCGACGATGCCGTCGCGCTCGAGGCCGGCGAGTGCCGACAGGACGCCACTGTGCGACGCGCCGATGACCCGCGCGAGCTCCCGCACGTGGCTTTCGCCGAGCAATTGCAGCGCGAGGAGCGCTCTCGTGCGCGTCGCGCCGCCGAAGGGGCTGGACGTTCTCATGGTCTTCATTATCGTCCATTTGGTCATATTTAATGACCATATGTCAAGCCCAGGGCCGGCGCCTCCGCCTTGCGGCCCGCCGCCCCTTCCCCTACCCTCCGTCGCCATGTCTCGCCTTCTCCACGTGGCGCTCGCGGCGGCCCTGCTCGTCGCCGGCTGCTCGGCGCGTCACGGCGTCTATCCGCCCAACCTGCGTCCGCACGTCGCGCTCACCGACGGGCCGGTGGCGCGCACCACCGCGAGCTACACGATTCCGCTGTCGTGGCGCGGCTGGGACGACGACGGCGTCATCGACCACTTCCTCTACACGATCGACACCATCGACACGACGTGGACGCGGACGACGGCGCACGAGACGGTGGCGTCGTTCACCGCGACCTCGCGGGCCGACAGCACGCACTTCGCGGACTGGCACACGTTCTACGTCAAGGCGGTGGACGACAAAGGCGCGGAGTCGGAGCCGGCGACGCTGACCTTCAATGCGTCCACCATCGCGCCGCAGACGCATCCGGTGAAGCCGGTGCAGCTGGCGTCCGGCAACGGCATCAACTCGCCGCTCAGCGGCGGTCCGACATTGCGCCTCGAATGGAGCGGCGAGGACCCGGACGGCGTGCATACGCTGGTGCCGGTCGGCTACGAAGTGGTGCGCGTGCCGCTGACCCGCAACATCGCCGGAGATTGGGACGCCGCGCGCGCTCTCTGCACCGGCGCCACCGCGCAAGTGCAGCGCCTCGGCCGCGTGTCGACGCTGTCGTTCGCCGACCTCGCACCCAGCGGACGCGGCACCAACTGGATGTTCTGGGTGCGCGCCATCGACGAAGCCGGCGCGGTGGAACCGTGGCCGTCGCGCAGCGGCGTGTGGCCGTCGTTCTTCTTCTTCTACTTCGCGCTGCCCAACGTGCAGGGGCCGGCGCTGACGCTCAACTCGTATGCGTTCGGGCGCTTCGACGTGCAGGGCGCGGACCGCGACTCGTTCGACTACGCGTTCGACGCGCCGTTCAACGTCACCTTCACGGCCGATGCGTCGAACTACGGTGGCGACATCGACGGTTTCCGCTGGGGCGTCGACCTCGCGGACATCGACAACCCGCGCGATCCCGGCTGGGCCACCGGCTGGACACGCGGGCTGCGCGGAGTCAGCGGCCTCGTCTTCCACGACCGCGACGCGCCGATCCACGACCTCGTCATCCAAGCGCGCGACACCAACGGCGCGATCTCCACGGCGACGCTGCGCATCACGCTGGTGCCGTTCGACTTCGATCGCGATGTCTTGCTCGTCGACGACGAGTGGGAGCTGTACGCCACCGGCAGCGCGCCGACCAGTTCGCAGCACGTGCAGTACATGACGGATCGCCTGCGCGGCGCGCTCGGCGCGCTCGGACGGCCGGCGCGCGTCGACGTCTACTCGACGTTCCCCGACTCGACGATGCCGAGTTCGAAGCCGGTGCGGCTGGCGACGCTCGGCCACTACCGCGCCGTCGTGTGGGACGCCGGCCGCCCGCCGTTCCAGAACACGCTGTTCGCGATGTCGGCGGTGAGTGCGTCGTCGGGCATCACGCGCGTCAATCCGCTCGCCACGTATCTCGAGGCGGGCGGGCGGTTGATCGTCAGCGGGCTCGGCAACGCGCGCAGCACGGTCACCGCGGTACCAGCCACCGGGCGCAACATCGGCGCCGGCCAAGGCCTGGCGCCCGGCCTCGGCAACTTCGCCATCGAATACTGGCATCTGCCGGCGACGGTGTGGTTCGGGCGCGACAATCCGACCATCAACGGCTTGCTCGCGTGCGAACCGACGGCGTGGTCGCGCGCGCACGGCGGCTTCCCGCGCCTCAGTTTCGACATCGACCGGTTCTGGGTCATCGCGGCCAGCGGGCCGAGCGGCTCGGAGGCGCTCGACGCCATTCGCCCGCCGTCGCTGCGCGGCGCCGGCGACTTCGTCGAACCGCTGTATTCGTACGTCTCGGCCGGCGGCGATCTCGGCCCGAAGTCGACGTCGTATCTGCACGGGCTGGTGAACGCGCAGTGGTTCAAGAAGGCGCCGCGCCGCGAGGACGAAGATTGGCAGTACGAGGTCGCCTGGTTCGGCTTCCCGCTCTACGCGATGCGGCCGGACGGCGTGGAAGGCGCGCTGACCGAACTGCTGCGCGGCATGTTGGGCGACCGCCGCTGGCGTGGCGCCGCCGTCACACGGCCTCCGGCAGCTCCAACAAACCCCAGCGCCTCCTGAGCGGCGCCAGCACGAATGCGCTCAGGATGTCGATGCCCGCGTGAGCGACGATTCCCGGCCAGAGGGAATGCGTGAGGGCGACCGGCAGGAGCAATGTCGCGCCCAGAAGCCCTGCCCGCACGGCGCCAATCGCGTTCTGATAGCTGTGCGCGAACGCGAATCCGAGCGTCGCGAGAGTGGCCCCGATCGCCCACGAGCCAGTCGCGTGTACCAACACCGAAATGAAGACGCCGCGATACAGGAACTTCTCACACACGCCCGCCGACACCACGATCCACCACAGCCTCCCGCTCCGGCCGATCGGGAAGAGCCCGCGAGCACAGCGGCACGCCGATCAGGATGTAGGCCGTCCACGCCAGCAGCAGCAACTCCAGCGATCGCATCGCACTCCTCCTCACGGATGAGCATGTCGGCCACCGCCGGTTCGCGCAACCTCGTTGACACCCTCTGCGCCGACTGAGACAGTCGGCGGCCGCTCGCCGGTGTTTCCGTACCGGCGCGGGCTGCCGCGTGGGAACGCTGCGCGGCCCGCCGGCATCAGACACCCAACCACCCGCCGCGCAGGAGGTCGTCGCTATCCTCGTCTCCGATATCGTGCTGCTGCTCGTCAGTTTGTTCGTCATCCTGGCGGGCGCGGAGATGTTCACCAATGCGGTGGAGTGGCTGGGCCGGAAGCTCCGCCTGAGCGAAGGCGCGGTCGGCAGCATCCTGGCCGCGGTCGGCACCGCCTTGCCGGAGACGATGATCCCGGTGGTGGCGCTGGTGTTCGGGGCGGGCGAGTCCTCGCACGACGTAGGCGTCGGCGCGATCGCCGGCGCGCCCTTCATGCTGGCGACCCTGGCGATGTTCGTCACCGGCGCGGCCTTCATGGCCTGGCGCCGGCGCGGCACGCGTCACCGCGTGTTCCTCGTCAATCCGAAGGTGATCAACCGCGACCTGTTCTTCTTCTTGGTCGCCTACTCGATCGCGGTGGCGGCGACGTGGGTGCGTGAGGTGCCGGGTGTCCGCATCGGCGTCGCGATCTTCCTCCTCGTCTGGTACGGCATCTACGTCCGCCAGACCTTGCAGGACGAAGCCGGCGAGGGCGAGGAACTCAAACCGTTGCATCTCTCGCGTTTACTGCGCGCGCCGACGCAGCGGACGTCGACCGGACACATCGTGGCGCAACTCGTGCTAGCCCTTGGCTGCATCATGGGCGGCGCGCATCTCTTCGTCGAAAAGGTCATCCATGTGTCGACGGTGATGCACGTCCCGGCCGTGATCCTGGCGCTGCTCATCGCCCCGGTGGCCACCGAGTTGCCGGAGAAGATGAATAGCGTGCTGTGGACGCGCGAGGGCAAGGACACGCTCGCGATGGGCAACATCACCGGCGCGCTGGTGTTCCAGAGCTGTTTTCCGGTGGCCATCGGCGTCGTGCTGACACCCTGGGCGCTGCAACGAGAGACTCTGCTGTCCGCCATCCTGGCGCTGGTGTCGACCGGCATCATCGCCGTGACCTTGCGACTGAAAGGCCGCATTCCCCCTGCGGTCCTGCTTCTAGGAGGAGTGTTCTATGTCGTGTTCGTGCTCGATGTCGTGTTCAGCCATCTGTAAGCCGCGCGCGGCGCGGCGGCACGAGCACTCCCGGGGACGCACCACGTGGGGTGTGGTGGTCGCGGCTGTCGCAATCGGCGTCGCCGGTGTCGCGGGGGTGAACGGCTCCGCGCGGGCCGCCGACCCGGCGCTCGACGCCCTGCGCACCAGTGCCGCGAACGACCGCGCCGCGATGTCGACCTTCCTCGACACCCTCGGCGTGCGCTACGAGAACGCGTGCATCATGCTCGGCGAAGCGAACTGGGCGCTCTACACCCACACCTCGGGCCCCGCGCGCGAGCAGGCCAAGGCACAGCTCGACGCCATCCTCATCGACGACGCCAACCACAACCTCGTCAAGGCGTGGCTGGCGCACAACGACAACGACCCCGCCTTCCAGCGCCGCCTCACCTTGTGGAACAACGCGATGATCGGCGCGGATGTCGACCTCGACTCGCGCATCCGCGGCATGGTCGACAAGATGGCGCCGCAAATCGTGAACTACGAATCGAAGGTCGACGGCCGCGTGGTGGACCGCGGCGACGTGCGCCAGATCTTGGGCGGTGACCGTGACCGCGATCGCCGGCGCAAGGCGTACGAAGCCTACGTGCCACTCGCCAAGTTGATGGAGAAGAACGTCATCCAGCTTGTGCGTCTGCGCAATGCCAAGGCGAAGAGCCTCGGGTACCCGGACTACCCGCACCTCGTCATGGCGATGAACGGCCTCGACTACGACTGGGTCATCGCAACACTGGAGAAGGTGCGCAAGGGCACCGACGACATCTACGCCGAGTGGCTCGCCAGCGCAACGCGCACCTTCACCATCGACGAGCCGTACGCGTGGGATCTGCTGTTCCTGCAGCAGCAGACGACGTCGTTCGCGGACCGCTACTTCCCGGCGGACAAGGCGCAGGACCGCCTGAACGCGACGACCTCCGGCATGGGCTTCGACATCACCAAGCTGCCGGTCAAGATCGCCACCGCGGACATTCCGTACAGCGGCCGCAACATCGGCGTGGCGATTCCGGGGGACGACAGGCTGATCGTCAATCCGGCGTCCGGCGCGCGCTACTATCAGGCGCTTTTCCACGAGGCGGGCCACGTTCTGCAGGTCACGCAGTGCACCCAGACCGACCCGATCTTGAAGGGCTACGAGTGGACCGTCGGCGCCAGCGAGCCGGTGTTCCACGAGGGCTTGTCCGCGACGATGACCGAGATCGTCCACAGCCCGGACTGGCTCAAGACCATCGGCGCGTTGCCGGCCGACGAAGTGAAGCGCAACCTGCCGTCGATCAAGAAGGCGGAAGCGTTCGAGCTGCGCATGATGCTGATCGACATCCTCACCGAGCTTGAACTCTACCGGAATCCGGCGGGCGACATCGGCGGCTACGAGCGTCGCATGCGCAAGGAGATCATGGGCGTCGACACGCCGCAGGCGTCGCAGTCGTGGTGGGCGGCGAGCCCGTACCTGCTCGACTATCCGATCTACCAGCAGAACTACATCATCGCCGCGATCATCGGCGAAGAGATGCAGGACGTGCTGGTGGCGAAGTTCGGTCCGCAGCCGTGGACGAAGCCGGAGGCGGGCCAGTGGCTGAAGGACACCTTCCTCGCTCCGGGCACCGCGAAGACGTGGCAGGAGAAGGTGCAGGCCGCGACGGGCAAGCCGCTCGACGTGGACGACTATCTCTCGAAGTTCAAGGTTCTGGTGACGAACAACTAGGCACGCAACATCGGTGGACCTGCGAGGGGGAGGCGAGACGATCGCCTCCCCCTCGCGCTGTCGGGGGAAGCGGGTATGATGCGCGTCCCATGTCCACGCCGACGTTCGCCGACATCCATCTCGCCGTGCCGGGATCCTCGCTGCTCACGTACGCGGTTCCCGAGGAGCACGCCGCGCGCGTGCAGGCGGGATCGCTGGTGCGCGTGCAGGTGCGGGCGCGCGCGCTGACCGGATGCGTCGCGCGGTTGCACGACACGCCGCCCTCGGGCGTCGCGCCGGAAAAGATCCGCGCCATCTCCGGCGTGCTCGCCGACGGCACGCCCTTGCCGCGCGAATTGGTGGGACTGGCCGAATGGGTGGCCGACTACTACCTCTCGACTCCGGGCGAAGTATTGCGCGCCGCCGTCCCGCCCAAGGTGGGCGAGACGCGACGGAAGCGGCGCGCCGCGGCGCCCGCGGAGCCGCCAGTCGCACGGGCGGCCGTGCGGCTCAACGCCGCGCAGAGCGCCGCGGCCGACGCGGTCGCCGCGTGTGCCGCCGAGCGGCGATTCGGCGCGTTCCTGCTCCACGGCGTCACCGGTTCCGGCAAGACCGAAGTGTATCTCGACGCGGCGCGCCGCACGCTCGCGGCCGGCCGCGGTGTGCTGCTGCTCGCCCCCGAGATCTCGCTGACCACACAGCTCGTGCGCCGCGTACGCGAGTCCCTCGGCGACCGCGTCGTCGTGCTGCACAGCGCTCTCGCCGGCGGCGAGCGCGCCACCGCGTGGGAAATGCTCTGGCGCGGCGACGTGCGGTTCGCGATGGGCGCGCGCTCGGCGATCTTCGCGCCGGTGCAAGATCTCGGGCTCGTCATCGTCGACGAGGAACACGACGGCGCCTACAAGCAGGGCGAGCAAGCGCTGCGCTACCACGCGCGCGACGTCGCGGTGGTGCGCGCGCAACGCGCGCAGGCCGCGTGTCTGCTCGGATCCGCCACGCCGTCTCTCGAGTCGTGGGCGAACGCACAACGAGGCCGTTACACTCTGTTGCGTCTGCCGGACCGCGTCGACGATCGACCGCTGGCGACGGTGCGCGTCGTCGACATGCGCGAATTGCGCGACCAGGCGCGGGCCGAACGGGCGCGGGCCAAGGCGGCACGCGAGCGCGCGTGGGCCGAACAGCGCGAAGCCGAGCGGGCGGCGCGCAAAGCGGCGCGGCGGCGCGCGGAGGCGGAGCGTGCGGCCGCCGCGCTCGGCCCGCTCTTCACCGACGGCCCGCGCGACGCCGCGCCCGCCGGCGACGACGCCACCGAATCACCACGCGCCGCCGACGCGCTCAAGACCGCCGCACTCGCCGATATCCTGCTGTCGCCCGAACTGCGCGATGCCATCCACGAACGCTTGGCGCGCCGCGAGCAGGTCATCCTGTACCACAACCGGCGCGGCCACTCGACGACGCTGCAGTGCTGGGAGTGCGGCTGGGTGGCCGCCTGCGACGCATGCGACGTCGCGCTCACGTACCACCTCTCGGCGACCCGCGGCGGCTGGCTGCGCTGCCACTATTGCGGTCATCGCGCCAGCGCCCCGCACACCTGTCCCGGCTGCGACGGCACGCGCTTCCGTTACGGCGGCATCGGCATCCAAAAAGTCGAGACGATCTTGCGCGACACCTTCCCGAGCGCCCGCGTGCTGCGCGTGGACCTCGATACGGTCCGTCGCAAGGGCGCGCACGAGGATCTGCTCGGACAGTTCGCGCGCGGCGAGGCGGACATTCTGCTCGGGACGCAGATGATCGCCAAAGGCCTCGACTTTCCTCGCGTGACGCTGGCCGGTGTGATCGCCGCCGACACGCAGCTGCATCTCCCCGATTTCCGCAGCGGCGAACGCACCTTTCAATTGCTCACGCAGGTCGCCGGACGCGCTGGACGGCACGCATTGCGTGGCGAGGTGATCTTGCAGACGATGAGCCCGGAACATCCGGCGCTCCAGGCCGCGGCGGCACAAGATTTCGAGAGCTTCGCGGCGCGCGAGATGGCGGAACGTCAGGACCTCGCCTATCCGCCCCACACGCGGCTGGCGTCGATCCTGGTGAGTGCGGCACAGCAACCGCGCGCCGAAGAGGTGGCCGAACGCGTGGCCGCGCAAGTGCGGCGGCTGGCCGGCGACGAATCCGGGGCCGCCGGACTGTTCGATCCGCTCGCCGATCCCGCCACCGCGCGTGAGGGAGTTCTCGTCCTCGGCCCCGCCCCGCGGCCTATCGAGAAGTTGCTCGGGCGCTATCGCTGGCACGTCGTGCTGAAAGGCGGCTCGCCGCGGCGCGTGGCGGCGCTGGCACGGGAGGCGCTCGCGGCGCTCACCCTTGACGGCATCCCGCACGGCGTGCGGGTGATCGCGGACATCGACGCGGTGGACTTGCTATGAACGCAAATCGTCTCGCCGTCTTGGGCGGCACGGGTTTCCTCGGCGCGAACATCGCGCGCGCGCTGGTCGACGCGGGGTGGGACGTGCGCGTGTTGAGTCGCACGGCGGCGCCGACGCCGGCGCTCGACGGCTGCGACACGGAGCGTGTCGCCGTCGACATGACCGACGCGGAGGCGTTGGCGCGCGCGCTCGACGGTTGTGCCGCGCTCTTCCACGTGGCCGGCGCGTATCCGCTCACCAACATCCGCTCGGCAGCACAGGTCGAGGCGGCGCGCGTGGC
>JBGATO010000097.1:0-11847 GCA_044229145.1 Candidatus Eiseniibacteriota bacterium
GGCCGCAGGCGCTCGCGGAGCGTCTGGAACACCATCTCCTGGCTCACGGAACTGAATTGCTCGCGGAAGCTCTTGAGATCGCCGAACGCGTGGTCGTCCACGAAGCTCACCAGCCCGAAGAGTTCGAGCAACGAGTTCTGCAGCGGCGTTGCGGTGAGCAGGAGCTTGGGCTTTCCATGCAGCGCCTGCTTCAGCACGTTGGCGATGATGTTGTTCGGCTTGTAGACATTGCGCAGGCGGTGCGCTTCGTCCATGACCACCAGATCCCACGGCGCCTCGTGGACATCCGCGGCCTTCGCCTTCGCGAACTGGTAGGAGCAGATGACGACGGACTCGGACGCGGAGAACGGCCGGAACTGCGCTTGCCGCACCGCGGCGTTGTAGGACTTGGCTTCAAGAATCGAGCAGGGCAGGAAGAACTTCTCTGTGAGTTCCTGATGCCATTGCTTGCGCAGGTTGGCGGGCGTGATGACCAAAATGCGCCGCCGCCGTTCCGCCCAGCGCTGCGAGATGACGAGGCCCGCTTCAATGGTCTTTCCGAGGCCGACCTCGTCCGCCAGGATGGCGCCGCGTGAAAGGGGAGACGCGAACGCGAAGAGTGCGGCGTCGACCTGGTGCGGGTTGAGGTCGACCTGAGCGCCGGCAACCGCGCTGGCGAGTCGCTCCGCGCTGTCGGGAGGACAGCGCCGGGTCAACTCGAGCGCGAAGTACTGGGACTGGTAGTCGGTGTAGGACATTCCGCCTTGGGGGATGTCGTGCGCGGAGGTTGAGGCCGCGCAGGGACGCGTTAGTTGCCTGTTCCGAATCCAGCCACCTAACCTAGCACGCAGGTCCGACAGTCGCGCTTCCGCCCCAGTCAGCTCGGCTCGGCGGGTGCCGCACCGGCGCCCCGGCCCTTGCCCTCCCTTCCGCCCCCGCGTAGACTTCCCGGCTTCATGACGGAGACACCTTCCGGCGTGCCCGCGGGCGGCGCCGACCCTCGCGCGGAGTGGCGCGCCGCCTTCGCGGCGCGTCTCGACGCGGTGCGCGAGCGGCTGGCCCGCGCCACCGCCCGCGCCGGGCGGCCCGACGGCGCCGTCGCCCTGCTGCCGGTGAGCAAGACCTTCCCGGCCGACGCGGTGCACGAGGCGTACGCGCTCGGCCTGCGCGACTTCGGCGAGAACCGCGTGCAGGAGATGGCGGAGAAGGCGGCGGCGTGTCCGGCCGATATCCGCTGGCACCTGATCGGGCATCTCCAGCGCAACAAGGCGAAGCCGGCAGCGGCCACCGCGGCCAGCGTGCAGTCGGTGGACAGCGCGCGGCTCGCCGAGGCGCTCGACGCCGCGGCGGCGCAGTACGGCCGCGTGCTGCCGGTGCTGATCGAGATCAACGCCACCGGCGAGGAGGCCAAGGGCGGGCTGGCGGTAGACGGCGCGGTGGACACCATCGCCGCGATGGCCGAGAGCTGCCAGCACCTGCGCGTCGACGGCCTGATGACCATCGGGCCGACGCCGCCGCCAGGCGCCACCGGCCCCGACGAGCGCGCGACGCGCCGGGCCTTCGCCACGGTGCGGGCGCTGTACGAACAGATCGGCGCGGCGCAATTGCCGCGCGTCACCATGCGCGAGCTGTCGATGGGCATGTCGGGCGATCTGGAATGGGCGGTCGAGGAGGGCTCGACCCTAGTGCGGGTGGGCACGGCGCTTTTCGGACAAAGGAGTGTGCGATGAGCTTCGCGGGCGACACCGTTCGTTTCATCG
This sequence comes from Candidatus Eiseniibacteriota bacterium, assembly GCA_044229145.1. Taxonomy (GTDB): domain Bacteria; phylum Eisenbacteria; class RBG-16-71-46; order CAZEPH01; family CAZEPH01; genus JBKJUD01. The sequence goes on from JBGATO010000097.1 coordinate 1,740, forward strand.
TCGGGATCGTGCAGCAGCTGCTGTTCCTCTACGAACTGGTGCTGATCGTCACGGTCGCGCTGTCGTGGGTGAATCCCGATCCGTACAACCCGATCGTGCGGATGCTGCACGCGATCGCCGATCCGGTGCTCGATCGCGTGCGCGGGCTGATCCCGCCGATCGGCATGATCGACTTCACGCCGATGCTGGTGATCGTCGTCATCGAGTTCTTGCGCTCGGTGGCGCTGCCGCATCTGGCGATGGCGCTGATCGGCGGCTAGCGGCCGCGCGATGCCGTTGCTCGACGTCCACGTGAAGCCGCGCGCCGCGCGCTCGGCGGTCGGCACACGGGAGGCAGACGGCCGTTTGGCGGTGAGCGTGCGCGCGGTGCCGGAGGACGGCGCCGCCAACCGCGAGGTGTGCGAGGTGCTGGCGCGGGCGCTCGGGGTGCCGGTGCGCCAGGTGACGGTGTTCCGCGGCGCGACGTCGCGCCGCAAGACGGTGAAGATCGAGGGCGTGTCCGAGGCGGCGATCGCCGCGCTCGGCCAGGCGTCCTGACCAACAGCGAGAGGAAATCGCAGGCATGAGTGAGTCGAGCGTCCCCGTCGTGTCCCCGCTGCGCGCGCGGATCGACGAAGCGGTGGCGGCCATCCGGCGCATCACCCCGGCGAGCCCGCGCATCGGCGCCATCCTCGGCACCGGGCTCGGCCGCGTCGCCGAGGCGCTCACCATCGAGGCGACGATTCCCTACGGCGAGATCCCGCACTTCGCCGAGAGCACGGTCGAAGGCCACGCCGGCGAACTGGTGTTCGGCCGCTTGGGCGATCACCACGTCGTCGTGATGCGCGGCCGCATGCACTACTACGAAGGCTACTCGATGCAGCAGGTGACGTTCCCGGTGCGCGTGATGCGCGCCCTCGGCGTCGACACGCTCATGGTGTCGAACGCGGTCGGCGGCATGAATCCGCTGCTGTTGCCGGGCGACGTGGTCGCGGTCACCGATCACATCAACTTGATGGGCGACAATCCGCTCATCGGCCCGAACGATGACACGCTGGGGCCGCGCTTCCCCGACATGAGCGAGCCGTACAGCCGCGACCTCATCGCGCGGCTCGAGGACATCGCCCTCGAGGAGAAGATCAAGCTGAAGAAGGGCGTGTTCGTCGCGGTGGCGGGGCCGAACCTCGAGACGGCGGCCGAGTACCGCATGCTGCGGGCGATGGGCGCCGACGTGGTCGGCATGTCGCTGATCCCCGAGACCATCGTCGCGGTGCACGGCGGGATGCGCGTGGCCGCGTTGTCGGTGGTCACCGACCGCTGCTGGCCGGACGCGCTGGAGCCGGCGAACGTCGAGAAGATCATCGCCGTCGCGATGTCCGCCGAGCCGACCCTGACGCGGCTGATGACGCGTCTCATCGACCGCCTGTAGCGCGGGAGCCCTGAGCATGTCCGACACCCACACCGACACGCCGCGCGCCGGCTTCCGCGCCGTCAGCGCCGACCTCGACGTCCGCGCGCTGCAGGACCGCGTCCTGGCGCACTGGGACGCCCACGACATCTTCGCCGCCTCGCTGCGCCTGCGCGCCGAGGCGCCGCCGTTCGTGTTCTTCGAAGGCCCGCCGACCGCCAACGGCCGTCCCGGCGTGCACCACGTCTTCGCGCGCACCATCAAGGACGCGATCTGCCGCTACCAGACGATGCGCGGCCACTTGGTGCGCCGCAAGGCCGGCTGGGACACCCACGGCCTGCAGGTCGAGATCGAGGTCGAGAAGGCGCTCGGCCTCAAGTCGAAGACCGACATCGAGGCGTACGGCGTCGAGAAGTTCAACCAGGCGTGCCGCGACTCCGTCTTCACTTACGTCGACCAGTGGCGCGACATGACGCGCCGCATCGGCTACTGGGTCGACCTCGACGATCCGTACATCACGCTCGACCCGCGCTACATCGACAGCGTGTGGTGGACGCTCGCCGAGTTCTTCAAGGCGGGGCTGATCTACCGCGGCTACAAGGTGCTGCCGTGCTGTCCGCGCTGCGGGACGCCGCTGTCGTCGCACGAGGTCGCGCAGGGTTACGACGACGCCGAGGACCCGTCGCTCGTCGTCACCATGCCGCTCACGCTGCCGGCGCATCTCGGCGGCGAGGACGTCGAGGCGCTGGTGTGGACGACCACGCCGTGGACGCTGCCGTCGAACGTCGCCTGCGCGGTGAATCCGGATGCCACGTACGCCATCGCGCAGTGCGGCGCGCGCCGCGTGCTGCTCGCCGAAGCGCGGCTCGACTTCGTGCGCGCCGATCTCGAGAAGGCGAGCGGCGGCGAACCGCTCACCGTGACGCGCACGTTGCGCGGCGCCGACCTCGTCGAGCTGCGCTACACGCCGCTGTTCCGCTACCTCGACGACCCGCGCGCCTTCCGCTTCGTCGCCGGCGACTTCGTGTCGCTCGACGACGGCACCGGCATCGTGCACATGGCACCGGCGTTCGGCGCCGACGACTACGAGATGTCGAAGGTCCACGACCTCCCGGTGTTCCGCCCGATCGACGCGCGCGGCCTGTTCACCGCCGACGTGCCAGAGTGGCAGGGCCAGTTCATCAAGGACGCCGATCCGAGCATCATCGAGCACCTGCGCGGCGCCGGCCGTCTCATCTTTGCGCGCAAGTTCACGCACACCTATCCGTTCTGCTGGCGCTGCGACTCGCCGCTCATCTACTACGCCCGCGACTCCTGGTACATCGCCACCACGCGCTACAAGGACGACCTGCTGCGCGCCGCCGCCGAACTCGAGTGGCACCCGGACGAAGTGGGCGAGGGCCGCTTCAACTCGTGGCTGCGCGGCAACGTCGACTGGGCGATCTCGCGCGACCGCTACTGGGGCACGCCGCTGCCGGTGTGGATCTGCGCGTCGTGCGGTGGCCAGCACTGTGCCGCGTCGCGCGCCGAACTCACCGCCGACGGCCGGCTGCTCGACGCGCCGGCGCAGCCGGATGCGTTGCCGGCGTGGAGCGCGGTGCAGAGCCAGGCCGCCGCCGTGCCGGCCGACTTCGACCCGCACAAGCCGTTCATCGACCGCGTCGTGCTGCCGTGCCGCGCGGCGGGGTGCGGCGGCACGATGTTCCGCACGCCGGAAGTCATCGACGCGTGGTTCGACTCGGGCTCGATGCCGCACGCGCAGTGGCACTATCCGGCGATCACCAAGGAACTGACGCCGCGCGAGTTCCCGGCGAACTTCATCGCCGAGGGCATCGACCAGACGCGCGGCTGGTTCTACAGCTTGCTGGCGATCGGCGCGTTCCTGTGGAAGAAGGCGCCCTACCGGCACGTCATCGCCAACGAGCTGGTGCTCGACAAGGTCGGCCAGAAGATGTCGAAGTCGCGCGGCAACGCGGTGGATCCGTTCGCGCTGCTCGACAGCGAGGGGCCGGACGCCATCCGGTGGTATCTGCTGACCACGAGCCCGCTCGGTTCGCCGATCCGCTTCGACGCCGACGGCGTGAAGGATGTGCGGCGACGCCTGCTTGGCACGCTGCTCAACACGGCGTCGTTCTTCACCCTCTACGCCAACATCGACGGCTTCCACCCGCGCCGCGGGCTGGCGGCCGACGGCGGAGCGCCGGTCGCGCCGCAGGCGCTCGACGCCAACGCAGCGCTCGACACCTGGGTGCTGTCGCGGCTCGACGCCACCGTCGAGCGCGTCGTGCAAACGCTCGAGACGTACGACCTGACGCGCGCCGGCCGCGTGCTCAGCGACTTCCTCATCGACGACGTCAGCAACTGGTACGTGCGGCGCAACCGCCGGCGCTTCTGGCGCGCCGCCGCCACGCCGGCCGACCGCGCCGACAAGGAAGCCGCCTACCGCACGCTGCACGAGGTGCTGGTCAAGACGACGCAGATGCTGGCGCCCTTCATGCCGTTCGTCGCCGAGGACCTCTACCAGGCGCTGGTGGCGGAACTCGACGACGCCGCGCTGCCGAGCGTCCACCTCACCGACTTTCCGCATCCGGTGGCCGGCCGACGCGACACCGCGCTCGAAGCGGAGATGGACACCGTGCGCACACTCGTCGAACTCGGCCGCGCCGCGCGCTCGACCAGCGGCCGCAAGGTGCGCCAGCCGCTTGGCCGCCTGATGGCCGCGCCGGCCAGCGGCGAGGTACAGCGCGCCCTGCAGCGCCTCGGCGACATCGTGTGCGACGAACTCAACGTGAAGTCGCTGTGGGCCGTGTCGGCTGAAGAAGTCGTCCTGCTCAAGGCGAAGGGCCTGCGCAGCGAGCTCGGGCCGAAACACGGCAAGCGCGCGCAACTCGTCATCGACGCGCTGGCGCAGGTGCCGTCGCACGACGTCGAGATCCTGGCGCGCGGCGAGTCGCTGTCCCTGATGGTCGAAGGCGCCGAAGTCGTGGTGGCGGCGAGCGACGTGCAGATCCTGCGCGAGCCCAAGCCGGATACCGCCGTCGCGAGCGGTGGCGCGTACACCGTCGGTCTCGACACCCGGCTCACGCCGGAGTTGCAGACCGAGGGCATGGTCCGCGAGTTCGCCCACCGCGTGCAGACGGCGCGCAAGGCGGCGGACTTCCAGGTCACCGACCGCATCACCATCCGCTACGCCGCCAGTGACGGGCTCGCTGCCGCGCTCGTCCAGCATGGCGAGACGGTGCGCGAGGAGACGCTGGCGGTCGCGCTCGACGCCGCGCTGCCCGAGGGCGAGGGCGAGTCCTGGAGTTTCGACGGCGAAACGGTTCGGGTGGCCATCGCCCGCGCCTAGTCGTCTCATGCGGTGCGTGAAGGAGAGAATGTGAACGCCAAGGATACGAAGCACTTCGAGGAACGGCTGCTGGCGGAACGCGAGCGGCTGCTCGGCGCGCTCGGCAGCCTTCAGGAATCCATCCGCAACGCCCAGCGCGAAGGGGCCGGCGACCAGTCGGCCTACGCCTCGCACATGGCCGACCAAGGCACCGATTCGATGGAGCGCGAGAAGCAGTACCTGTTCGCCTCGGTCGAAGGACGGGAATTGAAGCAGGTCGAGGACGCGCTCGGCCGCCTCCACCGCGGCGAGTACGGCTACTGCCTGCACTGCCGCGGGCCGATTGCCCGCCCGCGTCTCGAAGTGGTGCCGCACGCCGAGCTGTGCATCACGTGCAAGGAAAAGCAGGAGCGCAGCCGGGGCACCGAGTTCTAGTGACCCGGCGCCGTCTCACGTTCGGCATCGCCGGCGGCCTGCTCCTGCTCGACATCGTGACGAAGGCGGTGGTGTCGCACCGTATGTTCGTCGGCGAGTCGCGGTGGCTGATCGACGGCTGGGCGGCGCTCACCTACGTGCGCAACACTGGCGTGGCGTTCGGAATGTTCCCGGGGAAGCGGTGGTCGTTCATCGCGCTGTCGGTCGTCGGGATCGCAGCGGTGTTGACGTACGTGTTGCGGCATCCGCCGCGCCTCAAGCGCGAGGCATGGGCGCTCGGACTGTTCCTCGGCGGTGCGTTCGGGAATCTGATCGATCGCGTGCGCTGGGGCGAGGTGATCGACTTCATCGAGTTGGGACCGCCGCCGCATACGTTCGCGGTATTCAACGTCGCCGACATGGGCGTGACGTTTGGCGTGGTGTTGCTGCTGTGGGCGGCGCTGCTGCCGCATGCGGCCGAGACGACATCGCCAGGCGGGCCGGATGAGACCGCGCCGGATCACGCGCTCCCTGCGGTGGGCGCGGTTGCAGGCGCCGACGCAGCCGGGGCGTTGGCGCCTCCGCACGCCGTGCCGCACGCGCCCGACGCGGACGAGCCGGCCGGTTCCGGCGCGCCACCCGACAGCACCAGTGCGCCCGACGCGGCCGATTCCGCGGACGCCTGAGCGCCGCGCTGCCCGCCATGCCGGACTCCCGCGTTCTCGTCGTGCCACCCGAATGTGAGGGACAGCGCCTCGATGCGTTCGTCGCCCGCGCGCTGCCCGACGTCTCGCGCACCGCGGTGGCGCGCTGGATCGAGGACGGCCGCGTGACGCTGCCGGATCGCGCCGGGCCGCGCGCCCGGCCGCCGCGCGCCGGTGTGGCGCTGCGCACCGGCGAGTCCGTCGTCATCGATGTGCCGGCCGACCGCGCACCCGCGCCGCACCTCGAGCCGGAAACGGTGCCGCTGGACATCGTCTACGAGGATTCCTATCTTCTCGTCGTGAACAAGCCGGCAGGGATGACGGTGCATCCGGGCGCGGGACGCACGCGCGGAACCCTCGTCCACGCGTTGATGGGATACACCGCCGCGCTGTCGCCGGGCTCGTCGCCCGAGCGGCCGGGCATCGTGCATCGGCTCGACAAGGACACCTCGGGTCTGTTGGTGGTGGCGCGCACCGAGGCCGTGCACCGGCAGCTCGCCGCCGCGCTCGCCGCGCGCCACGTGCATCGCACCTACCGCGCGCTCGTGTGGGGATCGCCGCAGCCCGCGGCCGACCGCATCGACGGTGCGATTGGGCGTGACCCGCGGCATCGGCAGCGCATGGCGGTCGTGGCGACGGGGGGCAAGCCGGCGATCACGCATTACCGGACGCTGGCGCGCGGGCCGCTCGCCAGCTTGCTGCAACTCGACTTGGACACCGGACGCACGCATCAAATCCGCGTGCACTGCGCGACGAAGGGATGGCCGCTGGTGGGAGATCCGACGTACGGAGGTCGCGAACGCGCCGTCGCGCGCCAGCCGCGCGCGCGGCTCGGCGCCGCGCAGGCGTTGCTCGCCGCCATGCCGCGTCAGGCCCTGCACGCGTGGCGGCTCGCCTTCCCGCATCCGGTCACCGGCACGCCGGTGGTGTGCGAGGCACCCGAGCCGGACGACTTCCGCGCCGCCTGCGGCGTCGCCGCACTGGTGCCGCTGGGTGGCGGGGCCTGAGCGTGGCCTCCATCGCGGCCGAGGGCCGCATCCTCGCGCTGGACTACGGCGGCCGCCGCATCGGCGTGGCGCTCAGCGATCCGACGCGCACCATCGCGCAGGGGCAGCCGACGCTGGTGGTGCGCGGTGTCGAGGACGCCTTGCGCCAAGTGCTCGAGGTCGTGGCCGTGTCGGAGGCGGCGTGCATCGTGCTCGGCCTCCCGCTGACGTTGCGTGGCGACGAAGGCGACATCGCGCGCGACGTGCGGCGCTTCGCGGAGGCGCTCGCCAAGCGCGGCGCGCCGCCGGTCGTCCTGGTCGACGAGCGCCTCACCTCGGCGCAGGCGACGCGCGCACTGCGCGAAGGCGGCCGTCGCATCGACAAGGCGGCGATCGACCGCGGCGCGGCGACGCTGCTCTTGCAGTCGGCGCTCGACACGCGCGCGTGGGAGCGCGCATGAGCCCGCGCCTGCGCCGCTGGCACGTGCGCGACGTCGTCATCGCCTTGGTCGGCGTGCTCGGCGTGGCGATGGTGCTGCGCGGAACCGTGCTGCCGCCCGGCGGCACGCAGCCGCGCACCGTCACCATCCGCCGCGGCAGCGGCGTCAACGACATCGCCCGCACCTTGTACCGTGCCGGCGTGATCCACAGTCCGCTCTTGTTCGTCGCCACCGCGCGCGGGCTCCACATGGACCGCTCGCTGCGCGCGGGACAATACGAACTCGCGCCAAACCTCAACGTGTTCGACGTGCTGCACCGGTTGCAGAAGGGCAGCGACTTCCGCGTCACCGTGCCCGAGGGGCTGACCGCCGCCGAGGTCGCCGACACGCTGCACACCGCGATCGGGCTCGACCGCGGGGAATTCCTGATGGCGGTGCGCGATTCCGCGCTGCGCCGCGAACTCGGCGTCGCCACCCCGACGCTCGAGGGCTACCTGTTCCCGGAGTCGTACAAGATCCTGCCCGACATGTCGGCGCGCGAGATCGTCGCGCAGATGGTGCAGCAGTTCGCCCGCGTCTACAGCGAAGAGTTTGGGGACGCGCGCCCGCCGCAGGGGCTGACCCGCCAACAGGCGATCACGCTCGCGTCGATCGTCGAGGCGGAGGCGCACGTCGCCGAGGAGCGGCCGCGCATCGCCGCGGTGTACCTCAACCGGCTGCGTCTCGGCATGCGGCTGCAAGCCGATCCCACGGTCGCGTACGCGCTCGGCGGACGGCGTCGCGAGCGGATCTACTACAAGGACCTCGAGGTGGATTCGCCCTACAACACCTACCGCCGCGCCGGACTGCCGCCCGGACCGATCGCCAATCCGGGTCTGGCCGCGATACGCGCCGTGTTCCATCCGGCGACGCCGTGCGACGACCTCTTCTTCGTCGCGACGGGCGATGGGCGGCACGTCTTCACCACGACGCTGGCCGCGCACGACGCGGCGATCCGCCAGGTGCGCGGAGGCGGCGCCAACGGCGCCACCACGCACGCGCCGGCGACTGGAGGGGGAGAATGAGCGCGTCCGCGCTGGTCATGCCAGCGGCGATCGAAGACGCCGCGGCGCGCCGCACGCGCGGCGAGGCTGCGTTGGCGCGGCTGGCGGCCGCCATTCGCCCCTTGCCCGGCGCCGTCGTCGCGTACTCCGGCGGGGTCGATAGCGCGGTCGTCCTCGCGGTCGCGGCGCGTGAACTGGGGGCGCGGGCGCTGGGCATCGTCGGCATCTCGCCCAGCTTGGCGGCGGGGGAACTCGACGAAGCGCTCGCGGTGGCCCGCGCCTGCGGAGCCGCGGTGGAAACCCGCGACACGGATGAATTGTCCAAGGACGGCTATCGCCGCAACGACGGCGACCGCTGCTTCCACTGCAAGGACACGCTCTACGCCCTCCTCGCTCCGCTGGCGGCCGCACGCGGGGCGGTGCTGCTCGATGGCACGCACACCGACGACCTCGGCGACGATCGCCCGGGCCGGCGGGCCGCCGCGCTCCACGGCGTGCGCAGTCCGCTCGTCGAGGCCGCCTGCGGGAAGCGCGAGGTGCGCGCGATCGCCGACGTCCTCGGCTTGCCGGTGTGGAACAAACCGGCGATGGCCTGCCTGGCGTCGCGGTTGCCGCGCGGCGTCGAAGTCACGGCCGAGCGCTTGACGCAGGTGGGGCAGGCCGAGGCCGTGCTGCACGCGCTGGGATTCACGCAATGCCGGGTCCGCTCGGACGGCGCGCGCGCGCGTATCGAGGTGTTCCCCGAGGACATGCCGCGGCTCGCGGCGGCACCCCTGCGCGAGGAGATTGTCGCGCGCTTGCGGGCACTCGGGTATGGTGAGGTCACGCTGGACCTGGCCGGGCTCCGCGACGCCTTGCGCGTCTGAGTCCGCGCCCCTGCCGCGGACGCGGCGGGAAACGCACGGGGAGGAATGTCTCGCATGGCTGAAGTGAAGTCGCGCGCCGCCGAAAAGGCCGCCGCGCGCGCCGCGGCGCGCCGCCGCGAACCGCTGACCCGCCGCCGCGCGGCGGACGATGCCACCCGCGCCGCGCGCCTGCCGCTCGGGCCCCGGAACTGGCAATTCATCGGCGCCGGGCTCGTCATCATCGCCATCGGCTTCGGAGCGCTCTCCCGCGGCTCGATGACGCTGGCGCCGTTCCTGTTGGTGGCAGGCTACTGCGTCCTCCTGCCGATGGGATTGCTGTGGCGGACGCCGGATGCGGCGGCCGATGGGCCGGCGCTGCCGACCGAGGGCGAATAGCTCAGTTGGTTAGAGCACTTGCCTTACAAGCAAGGGGTCACAGGTTCGAGTCCTGTTTCGCCCACCACGAGGTGCCCGCGCCGTCCTCGGCGGCACGGGTTTTCCAGGCGGTCGTAACCGGTTGAAAGTCTTGAGGATGGGTAGGGTGCGCAGGGTCGCTTTTCACGGTTGACCCATTTTCTCGCGCTTTGCTATACTCCAATCGTGCTTTCAGGCCGTCTTGCGATCTGCCGACGCAGCGACTGGTCGGTCGATTGTCTGCCGCACGGTCGCTAGCGTGTGACTTCCAAGTACTTCTGCCTTTCTAGCGCAACAGCCTCGGTGATCATCAGTTCCATTTTGGAGGTGTCACAATGTCAAGGCACGTCGTCTTTGGCTTCGTTGCTGCAGCTCTCATCGCGTCCGCGTCTGTGGCTGTGGCCTCCGTTCCGGACCCGGCGCACTCGTCGGTGGCGTGGGCGGGCCCGTTCAACGGCGCCTGTACGTTCCCGGTGCTTTGCTCCTCGGGTGACGTTTCGGCGACCATCAACGTCACGGTGAAGGACCAGTTCGGTTCCGCGATGTC
>JBGATO010000098.1:0-12940 GCA_044229145.1 Candidatus Eiseniibacteriota bacterium
TCGTACTCCACGTGCGCCGTCGCAATCGTGATCCCCCGCGCCTTCTCTTCCGGCGCGTTGTCGATCGAGTCGAAGGAGCGCGCCTTCGCCAGACCCTTCGCCGCCGCCACGGTCGTGATCGCCGACGTCAGAGTCGTCTTGCCGTGGTCGATGTGTCCGATCGTGCCCACATTCACGTGGGTCTTGGTCCGGACGAACTTCTCCTTCGCCATTGTGTCGACCTCCTGAAGACACGTGGACTTGTCGGCTGCGGGTTGACCGGAATCCGACCGGGCACGTGGTGGTGGCGTGACGCGCGACCCTCGGGTCACGAGGGCATTCGTTTCGGTGACTGACTCCTGCTTTTCGGCGGCATTCGCCGCGACGGACCTCGGTCCGGGGGACCTGCGATCGCACGCCCCTCACTGGTACAAGCGAAAGGATTGCAACGGGTTAACCGAGGCCGGAAGCACTGGAGCCCACGACGCGGATCGAACGCGTGACCTCGTCCTTACCAAGGACGTGCTCTACCTACTGAGCTACGTGGGCCCTCTTGTCCCGCCGCGCCCGTTCTGGCGCAAGGGCGGATTCGCGGGGCAAGCGAGAACGCGCTGAGTCCGCGCGGACTCAGGATGTACCCACGCGAATCGGGGACTTTACGAGGAGCGCCGGGCGAAGTCAAGAGGGCACGGGGCCATTTGTGGCGGATTTCCGGTGCCGACATCGATGGGGCGGAGGACGGTCGCCCTCCACCCCATCGGCACAGCCGGCGGACGCTGCAGTCTACCGCATGAGGAGGGTTCGGCCCACCCTGTTCGCCTCAGCGTCACGCACACGGATCAGGTACACGCCGCGGGCGGCCTGGCGGCCGGCATCGTCGCGCCCATCCCAGGTGGCGGAGAGGGCCCCGGCGGTCACCGGGAGCTGGCGCAGGATGCGGCCTGTCGCGTCCGCGACCTCGACCCGCGCGGAGGTGCCGGCCGCGATTCCCCACGCGAGGTCCACCCGGCCACCGGCGCGGGCGACGAGCCGCAATGCGTCTCCCCCGCGGCCCGGAGAGGCCACCGCCGTGGGCGCCGCCGTCACCAGGATCGAGTCGAGCACAACGTTGCCCTCGTCGTCGCTGAAGGTCAGGTAGAGCATGCCCTCGCTCAGCGAGTCGGCCTCCAGGCGCACCGAGCCGTCGGGGCCGGTGTAGCCGTTGACCAGGACTTCGTCGCCGCCGTGGGTCAGCGTCCAGCCGCCGGCCGACGATGTCGTGGTGTCGGGCGCGGCGCCCGGCTTCCACAGCGAGACCATCACGCCCGGCACCGGAGCGCCGCTCGGCGTGGCCACCGAGAGATCGCTCAGGCTCACCTTGCCCGCACAGCAGAAGACATACGCCGGCTTGTTGGTGATCCACGGACTGCCGCTCGGCAGACAGGACGGGTTGCTGCGGCGGATGCGCATCTCGGGATCGCCGAGCAGGTAGTACATGAACGGGTTCGTGGCGCCGTACTTGAGGCCGGTGAGCAGCTCGGCACGGGCGATGAGCTGGCCCTGCACCGTGTACCCCTCGTCGAACAGGGTGCTGAACATGCGGCGGTAGAGTTCGTGATTGATGGTGGTGTTGCCGCTGCCGCCGGCGCCGTAGAACGACACCGCGCCGCGCGTCGCCTGGCGGCTCAGCCAGTGTTCGCCGAAGCAGTCGCCGGTCGGCAAGTACAGGTTGCCGCAGGCGATCGACCACACGACGGCGGGCGCGTTCACGAGATCGTCGACCTCGATGTTGCTGTAATCGACGCCCGCGGTGTTCCACGTCCACCACGCGGTGTCCGTGCCGTGACCGCGGTAGGCGATGAGGCCGAAGCCGGACTCGATGGCCGAGGTCAGCGTCGTGTTGGTGTGCGTCGGGTCGCTGCCGTAGTGCGTGGTGAAGTGCGGCGTGACGTCGGCGTAGTTGCGGGTGCGGACTTCTTCCGCGTTGCCTTCGTACTTGCCGGGCGCGCCCTGCGTGTGGGCGATGAGCAGCGTCTTGTCGTAGCGCGTCGCGGTGCACTCCGGGTGGTCTTCGTAGTCGAGGATGCGGGTGACCATGCGCCCGAGTTCGTCGTAGCTGTTGGCGGCGAGGCGGCCGACGTACACCTCGGGCAGGATGTCGTCGAAGCCGTCGCCGTCGACATCGCCGTAGAGGTCGTCGGTGAGATCGCCGTCTGGGGCCGGGCACGTCGGGATGAAGGCGTGGTCGCCGATCAGGATCGCGTAGTGCTCGTGCTCGGACGGCGTGCCGTCGTACCAGCTCTGGATCGCATTGCGCACCGTGGCGCACGAGGGAATCGACGGGAAGTTGAGCACGCTGACGTGGAAGCCGCGGCCCTTCTTCTGCGCGATGAGAGGCTCCAGCTGCGGCGGCGTGCCGCCCTGCACGACGAACAGGAAGTCGCCGTCGTAGCTGGTGGTGTTGGCGGTGAAGACGTCCTTCACGGCCGGCCAGTTGACGATCGCGGCCTTGATGAGGTCGATGCGGTGCTGCGGCAGCGGGTCGGCGGCCTTGAACACGCCGAGGTGCCTGAAGGTCAGATAGGTGTGCTCGGCGACGGTGAGTTCGCCGGTCTGCGGATCCCACTGCGCGGGATGCGCCTCGGACTGCATCAGCTTGTACGGATACTGCACGCTGGTGAACATCCGCACGGCGGTGTCCGTCGGATACGGACCCGGCGCGGCGTAGAGCGCGGTGTCGAGTTGGAACTGCTCCGGCGTGCTGCCGCCGGTGGCGAGCTCGCGCTCCTCGACCGGCTGCGGCCACACCAGCTGGCCCGCGAAGGTGTGCACGCCGGTGGTGCGGGCCAGGTCGATCGTGGCCTCGGAGGCCGTTGTGCCCCAGGCGATGTAGAAGCGCGCGACCGGCAGGTCCGGCGCGCCGGGCGTGTCGATGGACGCGAGGCCGGGGATCTCGATCTGCTGATAGGTGCGGCCGTCGCCGCCGACGCGGTCGGTGCGCCAGTAGCCGTGCACGTGGATGTCGATGACGGTCTGGGTCGGCGAGGTCTGCGTGGTGTCGCAGGTGATGGTGGCCGGCTGGCCCGGCACCGAGGAATCGAGCGGCACCCACGTAGCGGCCGACGACAACGAGGGCACGAGGATGATCGACAGCGCGGCGCCGGCGAGCGCGGCCAGCGGGCGCAGCAGTGCCGTCAGGCGGGCAGTGAGACGAGCGGACATGGTTCCTCCTCAGGATCGAATGAGCCCGCGGCGCGGCGGGCAGACGACGGATCGCGGGGAGCGATCGGGAGGCGTCGCGTGCCGGGCCGGTCGGCCGAACGGGCCGGGCGTGTCCCGCCTCCATTCCCGTCAACGCCACCCCGGCGGCGAACCGAACATGCGAAATCGCGGACGCGCGACGGCGCGTGGTATCGTGGGGCGTCTGCTGACCGTCCCCGGCCCCACTACGGAGATCCAGCGTGCACCCCTCTGAGGACGCGGCGGCTGCCGCTCCTACCATCGACTTGCTCGGGCGCGTGCGTGCCGGGGATGCCCGCGCCCGCGAGATCCTGCTCGCCCGCTACCTGCCGCGCCTGCGCCGCTGGGCGCACGGCCGCCTGCCCGATCACGCCCGCGGCCTGGCCGATACCGAAGACGTTGTTCAGATTGCGATGATCCGCGCGTTGTCCCATTTGGGAGACTTCGTGCCCGAGCACGAGGGCGCCTTGATCGGCTACCTGCGCCAAGCCGTGATGAACGCGGTGCGCGACGAGATCCGCCGCGCGCGCCGCCGGCCGCAGGGCGAGGAGATCACCGAGGCCGTCGTCGATCCGGCGCCCTCGCTCCTCGAGGAAGCCATCGGCGCCGAAATGCTCGAACGCTACGAAGCGGCACTCGCCGCGCTCCCCGACGATCATCGCGAGGCGGTCATCCTGCGCCTCGAATTCGGCTTCACGTATCCGCAGATCGCGGAGGCGCTGGCGCGTCCCTCGGTGGACGCCACGCGCATGTTGGTCACCCGGGCGCTGGCGCGGGTGGCGGAGACCATGCATGCAGGACGACACGATTCCGGCGCCGCCTGACGCCCCGCACGTCTGGGATGACGTGGTGGAGGCGCTCGCCGACGGTGCGCCGGTGGACTGGGAGAGCCATACCGGCGATGGCGAGATCGTCGACTGCTTGCGTGCGCTCGCCCGCATCGACGCCGTCTGCGCGGGCGACCGGCCGGGCGGCGCGCGGCCGGCGGTGTTATTCCGCTGGGGCCATCTCGAGGTGATCGAGCGGCTCGGTGCCGGCTCGTTCGGCGAGGTGTTCCGCGCCTGGGATGCGGCGCTCGAACGCGACGTCGCGCTCAAGTTGCGTCGCGCCGACGTCGAGACGGTGCCCGGCCTGCACGCGCTCCACCTCGACGAAGCGCGGCGCCTCGCGCGTGTGCGGCATCCGCACGTCCTTACGGTGTTCGGCGCCGCGGTGCACGACGGCCGCCCCGGCCTGTGGGCCGAAATCGTCGACGGCGAAAGCCTCGAGGCGGCGCTGACGCGCGGCGGCCCCTTCGGCGCGGAGGAAACGCGCGAGGTCGCGCGCACGCTGTGTGGCGCACTCACCGCGGTACACGCGGCCGGCCTGGTGCACGGCGACGTCAAGCCGGCGAACGTGATGCGGGCGCGCGGCGGCCGGCTCGTGCTGATGGACTTCGGCGCCGCCAGCGAGGACGTGCGGCGCGGTGCCGATGCGTTGCGCGCGGCACAGGGAACGCCCGGTGCGCTGGCGCCCGAGGTGCGCGACGGTGCGCCGCCCAGCGTGGCGAGCGATCTCTACGCGGTGGGCGCGACGTGCGCGCGGCTGCTCACCGGCGCGTGGCCGTCGCCCGGCACCACACTGCGCGATGCGCGGCCCGACGCGCCGCGCGCCCTGCTCGCGGTGCTGGAGCGTGCGCTTGCCGCGGAGCCGCACGCGCGCTTCGCCAGCGCCGGGGAGATGGAGCAGGCACTCGAGACATCGCGTGCGGCCGCCCCACCGCGCGCGCCGCGCCGGCCGTGGGGCCTGCTCGCGGCCGCGTGTGCCGTCATCGCCGCGGGAGCGCTGTGGGCGAACGTGCGGCGTCCGGCGCCGTCACCACCCGCGCAGACAGCGCGCGTCGAACCCGCGCCGGTCACCGCCGCGCCCGCGCCGCACACAGCGGCGACCTCCACCGCGCCGGCACCCGCGCCCGCCACTGCCGCGCCGCGCGCCAGCGTGCGTCTGGTGCGCCGCCGCGGCCTCGAAGAGCGCGACCTGCGCCCAGACGACCTCATCGGGCCGGGCGATCGACTGAGTGCGGCGGTCACGCTCGACGCGCCGGGGTTCGTCTACGTGCTGAGCGAAGACGCGCGCGGCGACTTCCACGTGCTCTTCCCGTTGCCCGGGTTCGACCGCGCGAATCCGCTGCCGCGCGGCGCGGACATCGCGCTGCCCGGCACCGTCGGCGGCGCGGCGGCAGATTGGGAGGTGACGACGCACGGCGGCGGCCGCGAGACCATCGCCGTGGTGGTCAGCCGCACGCGGCTCGCCGCGCTCGAGACCGCGCTCGCCCGCGAAGACCACGCGGCGATCGGCGCGCCGGTGCGCGACGGCGATCCCACCTTCGCCGACGGCATCGCGCAGGCGCTCCGCGGCATCGGCGGCGTCCATGTCGAACGCGCGGCCGGCGGCGAGGCCGGCACGCGGCTGCGCCAGCTTGCCGCCGCGTGGCAGGCAGCCGGCGCGCCGGTGTGGGCACGGACGATGGAGCTGCGCAACCCATGATGCGGCGGCTGATGTGGTGTGTGGTGTTCGCGTGCCTGGCGTGCGTGCCGCGCGCCGACGCGGCGCGGCGCGGCGACGAGGACGCGGGTGCCGCGACAGTGCATGACCTGCTCAATCAGGGAGCGCTGGCGCCCGCCGAATCGCTGGCGCGCGGCCCGGTGACCACCCGCACCGCGCGCGGCGATACCACGTCCACGCGCTTCGCCGACGCGCTCACGCTGCTCGCCGAGGTTCTGCTGCGCCACGGCGGCGCGCGGCAAGTCGAGGAAGCGCGCGCGCTCACCCGCCGCGCCGTCGCGCTCAGCGACACCGCGCTCGCCACCGCGACTGCCGCCGATGCCGAGCGGCTGTTCTGGCGCGGGATGGCGCTCACCATCAATAAGCGCCGCGCCGACTTCCCCGAAGCGCTCGCCCAGCACGAACGCGCGCGACAGATTCGCGAACGCCGCGGCCTCGCGCGCACCGACGCGATGGCGCGCTCGCTGCACGAACTCGGCGTGCTGGCGATGCTGCGCTTCCAGATTTCGCGCGCCGACAGTCTGACACGCGCGTCGCTGGCGATTCGCGAAGCGCTGTTCCGCGATCCCGACATCCGGCTCGCCGAATCGCACACGTCGCTCGGCAACATCCAGATCTTGCGCGGCGACTATCCCGGCGCGCGCACGCACTTCGAAACCGCGCTGCGGCAGTTTCGCGCGGTGCTCGGGCCGGCGAACGGCCTGCAACGCCGCACGCTGGCCGGTCTATCGATTTGCGCCGAGGCCATCGGCGACACCACCAGCGCGCTGCGCCTCATGCGCGACGCCGCCGACGTCAGCGACCGCATGTACGGCGTCTATCATCCCGCCGCCGTGCAGCAGCTCGCGGACCTCTCGCTGGTCGAAGAGCGCTTGGGCGCCGGACGCGAGGCGCGCGAGCACGGCCGCGAATCGCTGCGGCGCCTCGAACGCATCGCGGCGCCCGATGCCGCCGAACTCATCGCGCCGCTCGCCGAAGTCGGCCGCAAGGCGCTCACCGCCGGCGACACCACCGAAGCCGGCACCATGCTGCGCCGCGCCCGCGCGCTGGCCGCCGCGCGCGGCGACACCGCCTCGAGCCGCGCCGCCGCCCTCGCGCAAGCGTGGGGCCTCTATCGCGTCACCGCCGGCGACACGCTCGGCGCGCTGGTCGCGTACGAGCAGGCGATCCGCGGCTGGAGCGCGATGCTCGGCCCGCGCTCGCCGCACGTCGCCGAGGTGCACGGCATCGTCGCGCAACTCGCCGCCGCGCGGCGCGACTGGGCGCGCGCGGTGCCGGCGGCGCGCGCGTGGACCGAGGCGCTCGACGCCACCTACGGACTCAACGACGAAACCATCGTCGCGCTCCTGCAGCGCGCGCGCATCGAGCGCGCCGCCGGCGAGAGTGCGGGCGCGCTGGCCGCCGCGTGGCGCGCCGAGGAGTTCGCCCACACGCGGGCGGTGCGCGCCGTGCGCTTGCTCTCGGAGCGCGAAACGGCCACCACGCCGCTGCTCGAACACCAAAGCGTCGGCGAGGCATGGAACGCGCTGCGCGACACGGTGGCCACCGCGGCGGATCGCGAACAGGTGTGGGACGCGGTGATCCGCGGCCGCTCGCTGGCGCTCGAGGAACTCGCCGAACGCCATCGCCGCGTGCGCCGGGCGGAGGCGCCGGATCTCGCCGCGCTCGACAGCGCGCTGACGCAGGCGCGTGAGGCGTGGGCCGCCGCGCTGGTGGCCGAAGCCGCCGGTGCCGACGTCACCGCGCGGCTCGACAGCGCCCGCGACGCCGCCGAGAGTGCCGAACGCGCGCTCGCCACCGCCGACGTCCGCTTCCGCACCGACCGCGCGTGGCGCGACGCGCGACTGGCCGACGTGCGCGCCGCGCTGCCGCCGCAGCACGCGCTGGTCGCGTACGCGCTGCTCCACGACAGCGCGAACGGCGCGCGTTACGTCGCCTTCGTGCTGCGCGACGGCGTGGCCACCGTGCACGACCTCGGTGACGCAGCGGTGCTCGACGATCTCGTCGCGCGCTGGCGCGGCTATGCGGGGCGCGATCCCGCCGCCACGCGCGACGCCGCGGCGCTGGTGCGCGCGTGCGGGGAAGCCGGCGCGGCGCTGCGCCGCGCGATGTGGGACCCGCTGGCCCGCGACGTCGCCGGCTGCGCCGCGCTCCACGTCGTGCCCGACGGCGCCCTGCACGCCGTCAACCTGCTCGCGCTGCCGAGCGGCGAGCGCGCCGGCCGCTTCCTCGCCGAAACCTTGCCGCCCTGCCACGTGCGCGCCAGCGAACGCGACCTGCTGGCGCCCGCCGTCGCCGCACCGGAAGGCCATGGCCTGCTCGCGCTCGGCGCGCCCGCGTTCGACGATGCACCGCCGGCCGCATTCGACCGCGGACTCGACATCGCGCTGCTGCGCGGCGGCGACTGCGCGATGGCCCGCTTCGCCCCGCTGCCGGCAACGCGCGACGAAGCGCGCGCGGTGGCCGACGCGTGGCGCGCCCGCGTCCCCGACGAAGCCGCCAGCTTGCTGGTGGACGCCGAAGCCAACGGGCGGCGCTCTGGCGCGGAAGAAGAAGCTGGCGCGGGCGAAGCGCGCCGCGCCGCGCAACATCGCCACGCACGCGTTCGTCACCGAAACTCGAGGGTGGCGCGGACGGCCAGGGCGGTGCAGGACCGCGACGCGCGGCATCGGCACGACGTGGCGCTGCGCTGATACCTACGTGAGCGCCAGCGCCGGCGCGGCGTACACGCTAATCGCCGAGCCGACCTTGGCTGGCGCCAACCGGCGTGCCGCGAGCGCCGGTGGCGACGGCATCCTCACCACCGAGGAGGTCGCGCTGCTCGACCTCGAGGGCGTGTCGACGGTGGTGCTGTCGGCGTGCGAGACCGGCGTCGGCGCGTTGCGCGCCGGCGAAGGCGTGGCCGGCATCCAGCGCGCCTTCCGCATCGCCGGCGCCGGGACGGCGTTGGTGGCGTCGCTGTGGCCGGTGGAGGATGCGCGCACCCGCGCGTGGATGGCGGCGTTCTACGACGCGTGGCTGCACGGCGGCCTGCCGCCCGCCACCGCCGTGCAGGAGGCGATGCGCCGCGGCATCGGCGCCGCGCGCCGCGCCGGCCAGCTGCTGCATCCCTTCGGCTGGGGCGCGTTCGTCGCCGCGCGCGCGCCGGGGCGACTAGGCCTCGCCTGGAAGCCCCGCGCCGCCTGCGCCTGCTCGCCTCGACGAGGAAGAACTGCCCGTGTACCTGCCGCCGCTGTACTTCACCGAAGACCGCCCCGGCGTCACCCCGCCTTTCTGCGCGCATCCGCTCGGGCTGTTGATCTCGCACGGCGACGGCTGGCTCGTCCATGGCCCGTGCCCTGGCCTTCGACGCCGAGGCCGGCGTGCTGCGCGTATCGCCGCGCCAATCCGCAACTGGCCGAATAGACGGGCGAGTGCTGGTGGTGTTCAGGGCGATGACGCGTACGTGTCGCCGTCGTGGTACGGCGAGCAAGCGCGAGCACGGCCCGCGTGGTGCCGACGTGGAACTACGCCATGGTGCAAGCGCGCGGCGTGGCGCCGTGATCGAGGACGCGGCGTGGCTGCGCGCTGGTGGAGGCGCTCACCGACACGCACGAGAGCGGGCGCGCGGCGCCATGGCGCGTGGACGGCTGCCCGCCACACCGTACGTCGCCGCGCAACTGCGCGGCATCGCCGGCATCGAGATCGCACTCACCGCGCTCGACGGCAAGTGGAAGGCGAGCCAGAACAAGGCGGCGGCGGACCGCGCCGGCGTGGCGGACGGGTTGGAGGCGGACGGCGCGACGGCGGCGGCGCGCTGGGTGCGGCGGGGTTAGGCGGCGGCGGTGCCCTTCAGCGCGGCGTAGAGCGTCTCCGGGGCGATGTCGGCGCCGTTGGGCCAGCAGACGGTGGTGCCGTCGACCGTGAAGGCGGCGAAGTAGGCCTCGTCGTGCAGTGGCGCGAAGATCGGGCCTTCAAGCCACGCCGTGCAGTCCACGACGCCGGTGAGGCCGTCGTCGAACGTCAGGCGCAGGCGGTGGCCGCCGGCGTGGGCGGCGTGGGTGACGGCGGGAAGAACGGTCATCGTGTCGGGCTCCTTACGTCAGAGGGTCGATGCGGATGACGGTGCCGCCGCTGCGGAGGCGGTGCCAGGTCGCGTAAAGGTCGTCGCGGTGGGCCAGAGCCCATTCGGCGATCAGGCGACGCGCGGTGCGCGAGGGAATGTTACCAGCCAGTGGGGCGCCGTCCAAGGTGTATGTCGCCCGCGCGCCGTTGTGTTCGGCGTGGAAATGCGGGATGCCGTGTTCCTGATAGTACATGCGAATGACGATCCCGAAGAACTCCGCAACGATGGGCACTGCGTTCCCCTCTCCACCCACGACCACCCGTGATGGAGAGAGTGAAGCGCAATCGACATGCCCATGATCGCCAACAACGGACACGGCGCGGAGGATCGCTCCGCGCCGTGTGGTGTGTGCCGAACTCGCCTAGAGCAGTTCGTCGTCTCCGCCGTCGGCGCTGAGATCGTCCTTCTCCCGCTCGAGCCCCAGACGCTTCATCAACTTCTGGAAGCCGCGGCGTGAGAAGCCAAGTGCTTCCGCGGCCTGCGACCGGCTACCGCCGTACTCGGTGAGCGCGCGCTGCGCTTCGGCGAAGAGCAGCGAGTCCATGCGGGCGCGGAACGTCGCCTTGGCGCGGCCGGGGCCGTGCTTGGCTTCGGTGACGATGTCGGCGCGGACGTAGCGGAGGTCGGCGATGGTCTCACCGGCCGGCAGCTGGGACACGAGATCCTCGATGGTGCGCGAAAGCTCGCGCACGTTGCCGGGCCACGAGTAGCGCTGGAAGACGTCGAGGACGCGGCCGTGCAGGCGCGCGCGGACGTCGTATTGCTCGCAGTAGACCTGCATGTAGTGCTCGGCGAGCGGGATGATGTCGTCGGGGCGTTCGCGGAGCGGGGCGACGTGGATGACGGCACCTTGGAGGCGATCGTAGAGGTCGCGGCGGAAGGTGCCCGCCTCGACCATCGCGAGCAAGTCGCGATTGGTGGCGGAGATCACGCGCGTGTCGACGCTGCGCGCGCTGTGGCCTCCCACGGGACGGAATTCGCGTTCTTGCAGGAATCGCAACAACGCGCCCTGCAGTGACAGCGGCAGATCGCCGACTTCGTCGAGGAAGAGCGTTCCGCCGTCGGCGAACTCGACGAGACCCTTGCGATCGGTGAGCGCGCCCGTGAACGCGCCCTTCTGGTAGCCGAACAACTCCGACTGACCGAGAGTTTCGTGGAGCGACGTGCACTCAACGGCGAGGAACTTCGCCTTCGCGCGCGGACCGTTCTCATGCACGAGGCGTGCGAGCAACTCCTTTCCTGTTCCCGGTTCGCCGTGGATGAAGACGCGGCTACGATTCCGCGAGGCGCGATCGAGGTCGTGCAGCAAACGCGAGTCCGTCGTCATGAGGAGTCGGCCGTCTTGCGTGTAGCGCCGGTAAACTTGGCGTCCCTTGAGCAAGCCCGCCGGCTGTGCGCCCGAGGCGAACTGGCCGAGGCGGACATCGATGTCTTCGATCATCGACGGGATTTCAAGGATGGTCGCAAGCTCGCGGGCTTCGGCGAGAAGCTCCTTCGCATCGGGACGCCACTCCGCCGCGACGATCAAGAGTTGCGCCAACTCGTAACGTTCGTTGCGGGAACGCAGGAGTTGAATGCCTTCGTCCGCAGCCTGGCGCGCAGCGTCCATGTCATCGAGCGTCGCGTGCGCTTCGGCGAGAACGCGCAAGCTCGCGCCCATCTCGACGACCGTGCCGGCCTTGCGGGCGAGTGCCAGAGCGTTCTGCGCGAGTTCGCGCGCCTGCCGTGCGAGTCCACGTGCCAATGCGACCTGCGCGAGCTTCCGTCGGCCCTCATAGACAAGGTCGCCCTCCGGCGCCATCTTTAGGCCGGCCTTGATGATGTTCTCGAGGAGAGCGGTCGCCTCTTCGTAGTTGCCGTCGTCGTAGGCCAGGTCGGCGGCGAGTTCGTCGGCGAGGAGCGACTCGCGCTTCCATCCAATCGATTCGGCCGCCCCCTTCGCCGCGTCGAACGATTGCCGCGCAAGCTCCCGCTGTCCCCGAATTCTCTGGATGTTGCCGCGGAGGATGTGGACCGAGGCGATCATCCCTAGCAGAGCCCGATCTCCGGCATCGGCGGCGCAGCTAATGACGGCTACACAGTCCTCTAGGCTTGAACTCCAGCTCCCTCCCCAGTACTGACTCACTGCATTGTTCACGAGTACTTGGCAGATATCGATTGCTGAGCCAAGCCGCCTCGCAGCATCAAGAGCAGCAATTTGGTGTCTGCGTGCGGTAGTCCATTCGCCTCTATGCATCGCGATCAAACCGAGATTTGATCTAGCTGCAAGGCGCAGGTCGTCGCTCTCGCCTAGCAAGTCGGCAGCAGCCAGGACCATATGGGCTCTGGCCTCCGCCGCATCACAATCGCCGCGTCGGTAGTGGGCCAAGCATGAGTTGAGATCCCAACGGGCTCTTAGTGCTAGATCACCACATGATGCAGCGAGGCCCTCATTCCTGGCTTGAACTTCATCAGCTTCTGCCACCCTACCGATGCGGCACAGTGCCTCGACGAGGGAGAGAAGGGCCGCCAGATGTACTGTGCGATCCTCGCACTCGGTGCTGAGTTTTGAGATGATCTCTCCAAGAAGCGGTACAATCTCCTCCCATTTCTCTTCTCTCAGGAGAGATTCGAGTTGAGGGTAACGCTTGCCCAGCAGATCGGAGTGGGGGGAAGTGCGCATGTCGAAAACCTCACCGAGCGAATAGCCAGATATTGACGCGAAGGGCAAGCGAAA
The DNA here is from genome assembly GCA_044229145.1 of Candidatus Eiseniibacteriota bacterium. Lineage (GTDB taxonomy): Bacteria > Eisenbacteria > RBG-16-71-46 > CAZEPH01 > CAZEPH01 > JBKJUD01. The sequence goes on from JBGATO010000098.1 coordinate 12,564, forward strand.
GCTCTTCCCACTTTAGATTCTGCTTGTTCGCACTCCGGTGGATTCGCGGAGTGGTATTCCGGCTCACCTTCTTGGTCGGGGCCCCACCGCCAAATGGCTGATCCGGCACGCCGAATGATGGGTCTTCGATTCCCGGTCGCAGATCCGGACCCTGCTGAATGTTCTTCATTCCCCCTGCGATAGATTCTCCAGGGCGGCACGCGAGCAGAAGGAGTACTGCCAATAGCGCCACCCAGCGTGGGAGAGGGGTTCGAATTTGCTCTCGGTTCATGACGCAAATCTCCTCGGGAAAATCAGCACTACAGCCCATCGATCGGCAGTTTCAGTCCGCCAACGAATCCCGCGAAAATGCCCTCAAACGCGGGATCGAGTGACAG
>JBGATO010000007.1:0-41567 GCA_044229145.1 Candidatus Eiseniibacteriota bacterium
CCTGCACGGCGGCGTGCCGCCGGAGTGCCTCCCGGTTCCTCCCCGCTCGCCCCGCGCGGAGAATCGCCCCAAGACCCTATTGAGAAAGGTGTCGCCATGAAGACACGAATCCGGATGCTCGTGATCGCCAGCATCGTGGGAGCGCTCGCTGCGAGCGGCCTTGCGCATGCCGAAACGCCCCCCGCCTACGTCGCCCAGTGGGGAACCACGGGCTCGGGCAACGGCCAGTTTTCCGCTCCGCAGGGCATCGCGCTGGACGCGGCGGGCAATGTCTACGTCGCCGACTGGGGGAACGGGCGCGTGCAGAAGTTCGACAAGAATGGCGTCTTCCTTCTGCAGTTCGGCGGCGGAGCGCTGCTGTCGCCGGTGGGCGTCGCGGTCGACCCCTCAGGCAACGTCTTCGTGCTCGAGTACTGGGGGCACCGCGTGTCGAAATACACGAGCGGCGGCACGTTCCTCAGCACCTTCGGCTCCTTCGGGAGCGGCAACGGCCAGTTCATCCAGCCGCGCGCGATCTGCACCGACAGCGCCGGCAATGTGTACGTCTGCGACGGGGACTGGCAGACCGTGCAGAAGTTCACCGGGGCCGGGGCGTTCGTCGCGCGGTTCGGTGTCCCGGGCTCGTCCGGCAGCGGCAATGGTCAGTTCAGCACTCCGTGGGGCGTGTGCGCGGACAACGCGGGACACCTCTACGTCGGCGACACCGGCAACAACCGCGTGCAGGAGATCAACAGCAGTACCGGTGCCTACGTCACGAAGTGGGGCAGCCTGGGAAGCGGCAACGGATCGTTCAGTTCGCCGGCCAACACGTTCTTCGGGCTCGGCAACGAGGTGTTCGTCGCAGACCAGGGCAACAACCGGATCCAGAAATTCTCCAGTAGTGGTGCGTACATCCTGCAATGGGGCGCGCTGGGCAGTGGCAATGGGCAGTTCAGCTCGCCGAAGGGTGTCGTGGAGGCCAGCGACGGCACCGTGTACGTCTCCGACACCGGCAACAACCGCATTCAGAAATTCCAGCGCGTCCAAGTGCCGGACCCGGCGCACTGCACGGTGGCATGGGGCAGCGGCACGTCGTACGGATGCGGCGTCCGGGTGCTGTGCCCGAAGGGCGATTCGCCGGCGACCATCAATGTCACGGTGCGCGACGCCGACGGCATCCCGATCGCCGGGATCGCGGGATCGTCGGTGTGTCTCGGGGGCAGCTGCCCACTCTTCACCGGCGGCGTCCCGTGTGTTCCGGCGAGCGCGCTGTGCGCCAGCAGCGCGACCGACGTCAGCGGGGCCACGTCGATCACGCTGACGCAGGCCGGTGGGTGCTGCTCCGATCTCCGCGTGATCGTCCAGGGCATCGACATCACGACGTCCTCGCTCACGTACATCTCGAGCGACGCCAACGGTGACGGCAACGTCAACCTCACCGACATGCAGGCACTGGCCCTGGCGTGGAACAGTCACACCGGCGACACCAATTACACGTCGTGTCTCGACTTCGAATGCGACGGCACCATCGGGCTCAATGACCTCGCGATCTTCGGGATCCACTACGGTCACTGCTGCGCCCAAGGGACGTCGTGCACCGCGTGCACGCCATGAGGCCGCGCCGCGCGAGCATCGTGCCGCCAGACGCGTTCGACACGACACACGACTCCGCGGGAACGCCGCGCCCATCGCGCGCCCCGCGTACCACGGGAGGAATCATGTACCGACTGAGGACTCTACTGGGACTCGCCGCCCTCGCCTGCCTTGGCTGGAGCTCCCACGCCGCCGCCGGGAGCAACGCGGGCGCCACCGCATCGCTCAGCTGGTCGCCGACCAGCACGGTGACCAACACACCGAGCGCGCCCATCAACAAACTCTACATCCGCGTCGCGTCGGCGAGCGGGGTACTGCACTTCAGCGGTGCCGAGGTCGACATCAGTTGGACGCCGCCAGGAGACGGCGGCGGCTGCTTCGACTTGCTGGCGATGAACATCCGCACGTCGTTGGGGGCGGACTGCACCTATCTCAATCGCGGTCTCGCGGCGCCGGTGACCGGCCCGTCGGACGCCGGGCACCTGCACTACTCGTGGGCGAATAGCATCGGGAACGAAGCCTGTGCGAACGGCGCCATCCTCGAGCTGCTGTTCGAGACCGACGCCTGTTCGACGTCGCCGCAGGGCACCTTCACGCTCAACAGCGTGGCGCTGCTCGGCGTCGACGGGCAGCAGGACTGCGCGCTGACGCTGACCTCGAACAAGGCGTACGTCAACGGCTGCACACCGCCGCCGAAGAACATGGTGGCGTGGTGGATGCTCGACGAAGGCAGCGGAACGTTGGTGCGCGACATGGTGGGCGGCAACGATCTCACCACGACGGGCACCACGAGCTGGAACATCGGCACCTACGTGGGCAACTCGATGCACGTGTCCTCCGGCTACGCCTCGCGCACCACGCAGGCGGCGGGTGGCTTCCTCGATCTCGGCACCGGGGACTTCAGCATCGACGCGTGGGTGCGCGGCACCGGCAGCGCGAGCGGCACGCGCACCATCTTCGACAAGCGGCAGTTCTCGCCCGACACCCGCGGCGTGTCCCTCTACTTGTCGAATGGCCGGCTCGGCGTGCAACTGGCGGACGGTCTCTTCACCAATTGGAACGCGTCGACCACGGTCCCGTTCGATGGCGCGTGGCACCACGTGGCCGCGACGGTGAAGCGTGCGAGCAACGGCGGCACGCTCTACGTGGACGGCGCGGTCGTGCTCACCTTCAGCCCGACGACGCGGCCCGGAAGCCTGACCAACACCGGCGCGATCCGTCTCGGCCAGGCGTCGAACGGCAGTTCGTCGGCCTTGAACGCCGACATCGACGAGGTGGAAGTGTTCAAGCGCGCGTTGAGCGCGTCCGAGATCGACGCGCTGTACCGCGCCGGCAGCTCCGGCAAGTGCAAGGACGTCGCCTCGCTGCCGTCGAACGTGTCGATCTGCTCGAACAGGCAAACGGTGAAGACGAACCTCACCATCTGCAACTACGGCGGCGTGCCGGCGACGTACTCGTGGTCGATGGCGGGTCTGCCCTCGGGCACCGGCTGCACGGTGGCGGGTCCCACGGTGTTCTCGCCGGCCTCCGGTGTCACCGGACTGCTCGCGGCAGGGCAGTGCGTGAACATCCCGATCGTCATCACCCGGCCGGCCGGACTCACCGGCTCGTCGACCGCGTGCTACCAGGCGGTGGTGACCAACCTCACCACGCAGTACGTCACCACGGCGAGCGGGTCGATGAAGAACATCAGCGGCATCTTCTGCTGGTGGCTGGCGTCCGGCGATGTTCTGCCGGTGACGCTCACCGGCCCGAGCGTGGCCCACTTCATGGTGCAGAACTCGGGTGGGGTGCCGTCGACCGTGAACTACCGTCTCTCGACCCGCCGCTGCGACGGCGACCCGAGCCCGACGGCGTTCTCGATCAATGGTCTGCCCGCGGGTGATTCCCTGAGCGGCTCCGTCCTCGTGCCGGCGAACGATTCGGTCGACATCGCCGTGCCGGTGACGATGCCGGTGTACGACGCGTTCGGCATGAGCAACCTGGTGCTGAGCGCCGACACGGACGACGACGGTCAGATGGAAGACGTGGCGACGGCGCTGTGCCAGGCCTTCACCGCGCTGCCCACGGGTGTGGGCGAACCGTCGAGCCCTGACGCGGTGGTGTCGTTGAGTGTCGGTCCGACGCCGTTCGTCTCGCGGACCGGCCTGCGCTTCTCGCTCGGTGCCCCGCAGCACGTGCAGGCTGACGTGCTCGACGCCAACGGTCGCCTGGTGCGCTCGCTGCAGAACGGCCTGATGTCCGCCGGACCGCACGAGATCGGCTGGGATGGCCGCGACGAGCACGGCGGACGGGCGGCGGCAGGCGTGTACTACCTGCGCTTGCAAGATGCGCTGCGTCTGCGGACGGTGAAGGTGATCCGCCTCCGGTAGGCGGCGTACACACCAACCGCGATCGTCACGCGGAGGGCGGGGGCCTGTGGCCTCCGCCCTTCGTCGTCTTTCCCAGGAAGCTGCGTTGGTGAACGCCGCGCATCCCGCGCGCGGCCTGCCGCTAGCGCCGCGAACCGCCGAGGGCCGCGACATCGACCCGGGCACCGCGCCGCGCAAACGCCGCCTCGATGGCCGCCGCGTGACCGCCACCGGTGATCGTGCGGTCGGCGCGGACGAGCGCCTCGGCGTACCGTGCGGCAAGCGGCGCTTCGTCGCTGGTGCGCGCCAAGTCCTCCCAGGCGCGCAGGGCCACGCGCTCGGTGACACCGGGGCCGAGGATGCCGCGCAACTCCCAGAGCAGCCCGCCCCACACCTCCGTGCCCTCGCCGAACGCGCTGGCAAGCCCGGGGCGCAGGTCGTCGAACTTGCGCACCGTGCGCAGATCCCAGTGTCGGAAGACGGGGCCTGCCGGACTGGCGACACGATCGTACGGCACCGCCGGTTCGCTGCCGAAATGCGGCGCGCCCTCGAAGCTGCACGTGAGATAGGTCGCGAGGCCACTCAACAACGCGTGCCGCTCGATGCCGGCGGTGTCGACGCGTGAACTGGGCGGAATGTGCGAGATGACGCGGCAGACGTACAACGCGTACTCGCGGCGCAGCAAGCTGGAGTCCGCCGCCACCTGCGGGCTGAGCGCCGCGCGCCACGAGGCGAAGTCGAAGCGGCTCCGCGCCAGGCGGTCGTGCCGCGGATCGAATCCAGCGTCTTGCAGCGCCAGGTCGAAGGGTGCGAGCGCCGGCCACACGCCGCTGGGCGCCACCGGCGACGACGTGCGCGCTGTCGCGGGTGAGGCGCTCGCGAGCCGCGACGCCGTGGATCCCGGCGTCCGCGGCGGCGTCAGCGCCCCGAGCGCACCGCGCGCCGTGTCGCTCGAATCCACCCGCACGCCGAGCGCCGCCAACCGCCGTTCCAACTGCGCGGTCTCGCGGCGATACCCAGCCACTTCCTCGCGCGCCTGCTGGACCGCCGGCACGACGTCGCGCGCCGCCACCACACTCGCGTCCCGCAGCGACATCGAGGTGCGCAATCCCATCAGCCCGAGCGCGATCGACCCGACGACCAGCGGCACGCCGGCAACGCCGAGGGCCCACTTGCCCCACGTCGCCACCCGAGAGGCCACGCGGTCCGCAGTCTCGAGTTCGAGGTAGCGCTGGTCGCGGTAGCGGTCGCGCAGCACTGCGTCGACTTCGTGACGAATGGCCAGGCGGAGCCGCTCGGTGAGCGGCCCGAGGTCGCGGTCACACGGGGCGCCGCACTCGACGCAGAACTTCTGCCCGTGGAACAGCGGCGTCTGGCACAGCGGACACGACTCGGCCACGCGGGATCATCTCCGGGACATCAACGAACACACACCGTTAAGCCTACCGCAGCGCAGGCGGCGCTCACAATGCCGGCGGTGCGCTCTCGTCACCCGCCACTTCGGCCAGCGGCGGTACCGGGCGGTTGCCCTTGAAACTCACGATGCGGAAGCCGGGGTCGAGCGCCACCACGGCGTTGTCGGGCACGTCGCGGTGGATCACCGCGTTCGCCCCGATCTTCACGTTGTGCCCCACCGTCACCTTCCCGAACACGCGGGCGCCCGGGGCGATGTAGACGTCGTCACCGAAGGTCGGCGTCCCGACGTTCATGCCTCGCCCCGAGATCCCCAGCGTGACGTCGTGGGACAGACTGAGGTTCGCCCCAGCCCGCACGTCCGGGGACAGGATGATGCCGCCGAAATGCCCGATGTAGAGGCCCGGACCGATCCGTACCGAGCGTGGGATGTCGATCCCCCAGGTGGTGCGGATGTGATGCGAGAGCAGCAAGTACAGGGGTCCGAAGAACATCTCGACGGCGCGCGGCTGGCGGGCCAGCCATTGTCCGAACCGCAACACGATCACGGCCTGCACGCCGGGGGCGCGCAAGCACACCAGCCACCGCTTCCAGGCGGGACCGGAGAGGAGATCGTAGGTACGGCGGATGTCGGCACGCAGCATGGACCGAAGCGTTCTCCGGGGCGATTACGCCGGGGCGGAGCCGTTCCCGTTGGTGGCGGGACCGCCACTACCCCGCGCGTTGGTCTTCCGCAGCTCGCGGAAGAACTCGCGCATCATCTCCGCCACATCATCGGCCAGATGGCCGCCGTCCACCAGCACGTGGTGGATGCCCGCGGCGGTCTCCGGCAGGTGGAGCAACGACCCGCAGGCGCCGCTGCGCGGCTCGCGGGCGCCGAACACGATGCGGTCCACCCGCGCCAAGATGGCGGCATAGGCACACATCGCGCAGGGCTCCAGCGTCACGTAGAGGGTGCAGCCGTCCAACCGCCATGATTCCAACGTGTTGGCCGCAGCCCCGATAGCCAGGACCTCCGCGTGCGCGGTGGGGTCGCCGAGCGTTTCGACCTGATTGTGGCCGCGCCCGACCACCACGCCCTCCCGGACGACGATGGCCCCGACCGGCGTCTCGTGCTGATCGCGGGCGCGTTCGGCAAGCGCCAGGGCCTGGCGCATCCAGTGTTCGTCGGTGGTCAGAGGCAACATGGGGGCTCCGGCACGCTCGGGGCAAAGACAATCGCCCCGCACCGCAGGCGGGTGCAGGGCGATGTCAGGTGAATACTGGTGGGCCCAGGAGGATTTGAACCCCCAACCTTCTGATCCGTAGTCAGACGCTCTATCCAATTGAGCTATGGGCCCTACCGTACTGCTGTCCGCGCCGGGCGCGGGTCGCGGCATCCGCGCGGTCCGCCGGTCGTGCGCGAAGGCTGGCGGAGAGGGCGGGATTCGAACCCGCGATAGAGTTTTTAGCCCTATACCCGCTTAGCAGGCGGGTGCCTTCAGCCGACTCGGCCACCTCTCCAGACTCATCCGCCACCCCTCACGTACGGTCGCGAGCGGCGTTACGTCAGCCGGCTCAGCGCGGGTGGCGGAGGGAGTAGGATTCGAACCCACGGACCTTTCGGTCAACGGTTTTCAAGACCGCCGCCTTCAACCACTCGGCCATCCCTCCGCGGGCACGACAGCGAGTGGCGGACCTTACGAGATCAGGGGACACGTGTCAAGGCGAGAACGCACCCCGCCACCGGCGCCGCGCCGCGTCTCCGCCTGAAGTCGACATCGGCCGCGCGGAGGGATTTTACGCGGGCACCGCGGCAGGATTCCGCTACGCTCGACAGGCAATTCTCCATCCGCACCGCACCGAGAACGGCCGTGTCACACTCGTTTCCCCACTGCAGGAGGAGAAGCCATGCAACGTCTTGCTTCCGCTTGGAAGGCCCTGCCCGTCGTGCTCGCGCTCGTCGCGCTGCCGGGACTCGCCGCGGCGCAGTTCGCGCCCGAGGCCGACCTCACCTTCGCCGGCAAGATCAACGTCGACATCTACGCCGAAGGCAACGGCTACACCAACTACGGCATCCACACGCTGACGCCCACCGTCGTGTACGACAACACGGGTTCGTCGGCGCTGTTCGGATTCAGCTCCACTGACCTCAACTCGATCATGGGCGACGAAGTCTTGACCACCGGCACCGGCACGCTGTCGGAGGTTGCCTGGTCGGTGTTCAACTCGGGATCGAGCGCGGGCTCGCTTCTGACCGCCACCTACCTTCTCAGCTTCTACGACGCGATCCTCGGGACGCCGTACGGCTCGTTCACGGTGAACGTGAACTTCGGCACCGGGCTCGCGAAGGGCTACTACACGATCGTCGACGTGCCGAACCTCGACGCGCTCGGCATCAACATCACCGGGACCGACGTGCTGGTGACGCAGAAGCGCACCGCGCACACCGGGACCGCCAGCCGCCTCGGCATCGTGTCGCTCGACCCGCCGTCGGTGGGCAGCAGCCCGGCGTACTTCTTCCTGTCGAACACGACCAGCGCCGCGGGCTACTACACGATCGCCTCCGGTAACGCGAACCCGGGCTTCCTGGTATCGCTCGCGCAGTCGGTGACGCCGGCCAAGCCGACGACGTGGGGGCACGTGAAGTCGCTGTTCCGCTAATCCATCGCGCACCAGACGCGAAAGCCCGGCACGCGCCTCGCACGTGCCGGGCTTTCCGCATGCAGGGCGCGCATCAGCGTGCGATCGCGCGCAGGTCGAGCCGCCCTTCGTGCAGCGGCGGACACCAGTAGTAGCCGCCGGTGAGCGGGCGCGAGAACGAGAACAACGCATCGACGACGCCATCGTCGGCGCCGGTCATGTGCACGAGGACGCGTTCGAAGCGATCGAGGTCGGCACCGTAGGCGATGAACTCGAGACCTTCGGCTGTGCCGGCCGACCACGGATGCGAACGTCGCACCATGAACGCCGGCGGATCGAAGTCCTCCTGTGCGGCGCGCTTGACGTGCGCGGAGTCGGGCGCGTCCGCGATCTCCTCGTTGTCGGCGAGGCGACGTCCGATCGTGCGATCGCGCCGCGTGGCGTCGAACGACGCGAAGCGCGCGAGGTCATGGAGCCAGCGTTGCACGGCGACGAAACTGCTCCCCGCGATGCCGTCACCGCCGCTCGCGCACGCGGCGCGGACCGCGTCGTCGCCAGTGGGATTCTCAGTGCCGTCTTCGTAGCCGGTGAGGTCGCGTCCGCCGTCGTGCAAGAAGGTGTCGAGCGCGTCGTCGAGGATGCAGGTACCGTCGAGCGCCACCGTAAGCGCGTGGGTGCGATGCACGAGTGTCGAGCGGTCGTCGCCGCGCAGAAAGATCCACAGCGCCTGTTGCGTCGACGGCACTGCGAGAGCGGGCCCCGCGAGCGCCGGGAACGGGCGCAGCCCGGCGATCGTCGCGCCAAGCGCGGTGGCCAGAGGCATGCCCAGGCCGACGACGCCCCACGTGGCATCCCACGCTGCCGCGAGCGCGTGCGTCACGTCGCGCGGCGCCGCCCCGGGCACGAGTCGGAACGTGAGCGACCGGCCGAAGGCCGGCGGATCGAGCAGGATGCCGGGCTGCACACGCCCGGCGAGATCGGTCGGAGTGGTCATGCGCGAAATCCTAGATCACGCTGCCGCGCCGCGTACAGACCCGCAACAGGCTACCGTGCCGCGGCGAACGACACTTGCACGCGCCGGCGCGCCGGCGTGGTGTCGATGACACCACCACCGAGCAACACATCGCCGTCGTAGAACACCGCGCTCTGTCCGGGCGTGATCGCGCGCTGCGGTTCATCGAACTCGAGCTCCACGCGCGTGCCGTCCAGCGCACGCACCGTCGCCGCGGCCGGCTGATGGCGATAGCGAATTTGCACCGCGGCGCGCCGCGTCTCCCCCGGCTCTGGCGGCGCGCACTGCCAATTGACGCCCCGCACCTCGCAGCGTGTCTCGAGGAGCTCATCTTCGCGTCCGACGATTACCGCATTCCGCGCGGCATCCAGGGCGACGACGTACAGCGGCTCGAGCGAGGCGAGCCCGAGCCCCTTGCGCTGCCCGACCGTGTAGTGCACGAGGCCGCGATGCGTGCCGACCTGCCGCCCGTCGACATCGAACATCGGCCCCGGCGCCGGCACCAGCGCGCCGGGCGCCAAACCCGCCGCCTCGGCGCGCGCCTCGAGTTCATCGAGCACGACGTCGCCGTAGTCGCGGCCCTCGACGAAGCAGATGTCCTGCGATTCGACCTGTTCGGCCATCGGCAGCTTCCAGCGCCGCGCCACCGCGCGCGCGTCGTCCTTGGTCATGCCGCCGACCGGGAACAGGATGCGCGGCAACCGCTCGCGCGTGACGCCCCACAAGAAGTATGTCTGATCCTTGCGCCGATCGAGGCTGCGGGCGATCGCCGGATGCCCGTCCGCCCCGGTGACGATGCGCGAGTAATGCCCGGTGGCGATCGCCGTCGCGCCGAACGCGGCGGCCTGCGCGAACAACGAGCCGAACTTGAGATCGCTGTTGCACGCGGCGCACGGGATCGGCGTCTCACCGCGCACGTACGAATCGGTGAACGGATCGATGACCGCGGCGCGGAACGCCGCCTTGTCATCGAGCACGACGTGCGGGATGCCGAGCAGCGCGCAGGCGTCGGCGGCCCGGCGCGTCGCCTCGGCCGAGCAGCAGGCGGTGGCGCGCGCGCCGGTCTCGCCGCTGCAGAACAAGCGCAGGGTGACGCCGATGCAGTCGGCGCCCTGCTCGACGAGCAACGCGGCAGCGGCGGCGGAGTCCACGCCGCCGCTCATCGCCACGCACACGCGACCGTCGATCTGCTGCATCGTCCTCCGGGAAATGGCGCGTCCGCCGGCCCGGGAAGGGACCGGCGGACGCCGTCCTGACATCCGCATCGCCCGCCGCGCAGGCGGCGCGCGGCTACTTCTTGATCGTCACCTTCTTGAGCACCGGCGGCGTCAGCGGCAGCGACATCTCGCCGCCCATCACCGGGTTCGGCTTCACCTTGACCGCGCCGATCTTGAGCAGCACGTCGGTGCCGCCTGTGAGCTTGCCGAATGCGGTGTACTGCCCGTCGAGCGACTTCTGGGTGCCGAGGCAGATGAAGAACTGCGAGCTGGCGCTGTTCGGGTCCGATGAGCGCGCCATCGACAGGGTGCCGAGTTCGTGCTTGATGGTCTTGCTGAATTCCGCCGGCACGGTGACGGATCCGTTCCCGCCGGTGCCCCAGGTGTCCGGCGTGCCCTTCTTGGTGTTCGGGTCGCCGGTCTGCACCATGAAGCCTTTGTAGATGCGGTGGAACTTCACGCCGTCGTAGAAGCCGCTCTTGGCCAGCTTGACGAAGTTGGCGACCGTCTTCGGCGTCGCGTCGTCGAAGAGTTCCGCGGTCATGGTGCCGAGGCTGGTCTGCAAGATCACCGTGGTGTGGGTGCCCTTGGCGACCACCGGGCGGGAGAGCACCGCGGCGAGCGTGGCGACGCTCGCCAGCGCCGCGAGGCCCGCGAAAAGACGCAGAGACGCGTTCATCGATCCTCCTTGCGAATCAATCCGAGGCGCGGGACCGGAAGGGGCTTCGGCGCGGTCCGTGACCTTGCGAAGCGTGAAGGCTACCGTACGGCGGCGGGCTCGTCGAGAGCCGAAGCGGCGGGAGGCTGGCGGGGAAAACAAGAAGGCTCCGGCGCGCGGCGACGGAGGTTCTAGCCGCTGCGCTCGGAGCCGTTCTCGGAGTGTCCACCCACTCTGCCCGCGTTCTCATACACGGCGCAGGAACGATTGTTCCCAGGATTTTGCGTCCGCGCGGACTCAGACGCCGCCGTGCGCACGCAGCCAGGCTTCGACGTGCGGGGCGACGCCCGGCGAGCCGGCCAGCCGCGCGGCGAGAGCGTAGAGGTCGGCCGGTGTGTCGAGGTCTGGCCATACCGGCAGCTCGGCGATGCCGGAGCCCACCGCGCGCAGCCGCTCCCGCGTCGCCGCGCCTTCCCCACCGCTGCTCCAGGCGATTCCCGCGAGGAGGTCCAGAGCCGGCGGACGCCGCACCCCGAGGAGATAGAACCCGCCGTCCGGACAGCCGCCGACCACGGCGTCGTGCTCCTGGAGCGCGGCGAACGCGGCGGCGAGGACGGAGGGCGGAAGGTCGGGGCTATCGGAGCCCAGCACGGCCGCAGCAGGGGCGCCGTCGGCCAGGGCGCCGGCCAGCGCCGCGCACATGCGGCGGCCGAGATCGCCATCGGCCTGGGCCACGCACGGCACCCCATGCGGCGCGAACGCCGGCGCCGCGCCTGCGGGAGTGACCGCCAGCCAGACGTCGATCCCGTCGACCGCGGCGGCGGCGCGCAGCGTGTCGGCGACGCAGGCCGCCGCCAAGTCCGCGGCCGCCTGGGCGCTCAGCGGCGGCACCAACCGCGTCTTCACCGCCCCCGGCGCCGGCTCCTTGGCGAACACCAGCAGACGCGGTCTCACCGCCGCCCGGCCTCCCGCGCGATGGTGCCGAGGATGCCCAGACCCGCCCGCACCGACCCCACCAGCGTGCCGCTGATCTTCGACCTGCCGATCCGCGGCCGGTAGCTCACCGGAATCTCGACGCACCGGACACCGCGCTTCGCCGCGCGCACCTGCATTTCGACGGTCCAGCCGAAGGTGGGATCGCTGACCGCCAGGCGGTCGAGCGTGTCGAGGCGGATCGCGCGCAGCGGGCCGAGGTCGCTGAAGCGGACGCCCCACAGCCAGCGGATGAGTGTGGTGGCGAGCGCATTGCCGAGCCGCGCCTGCGGCGTGAGCGCGCGCGGCGCCGCGCCGCCGCGCGTCCGCGATCCCACGACGAAGTCGGCGCGGCGGTCGGCCAGCGGTGACAACACCCGCGGGATGTCGGCCGGATCGTCGGCGCCGTCCGCGTCGAGGAACACGACGACCTCCGCCCCCGCGCGCCGCGCCGCCGCGATCCCCGCCAGGCAGGCGCGCCCGTAGCCGCGCCGCGGCTCGTGCACGACCTCGGCGCCCGCGGCCCGCGCGACCTCGGCCGTGCGGTCCGTCGAGCCATTGTCGACGACCACGACGTGCGCGAGGAGATCGCGCGGCAGGCCGCGCAGAACGCCGGGCAACGCCGCTTCCTCGTCGAGCGCGGGCAGGACGGCGACCACGATCACCGCGCGGCTTCCGCCACCGCCGTGCGGACGGCGCGAGGCGCCTGTGTCACCGCCCGGCGTCGGGCCACGTGCTCGCGCAGGTTCGCCCCGCCCACCCAGGCGAAGCCGGCGGCGAACAGCGCGAGCACCGGCGCCATCCACCACAGTCCGCGCGTCAGGGCCACGCCGCATGACACCGCCATGTAGGCGGCGAGCACCAACTCGGCCACCATCGTGCGCGACGGCCGCGGCCGATAGGCGCGCGCCACCGTCGGCGCCAGACCGCGCGCCGGCAGCGCGTACTTCGGCGTGCGCACGAACTCGGACGGTTCGCCGCGCAGCGCCTCCCACACCGCGAGCGCGTTGTTCACCGTCATCCCGACGCCGAGCGCCATCAGCGCCGGCACCAGCGCGACCCCGCGCCATGCGCGGCGCCCCTCGAGGTGCGCGGTGGTGGCATAGAACGCCGTCACCGAGGCCGACGAGACGCAGAAGAACGCCGCGAAGAGCGCGAGTTGCTGCGCCCATGTCGAGTGGTGCGCGGTGAGCGCCAGCGGCAACGCCAGGAACACCGGGACGACCATGAGCACGTAGGCGAGGTTGTTGAGGAGATGGAACGTCGCCTCGACGCGCACCGCGCGCGGCAGCGGCGCGCGCCACAGCGCCGGCAGCAACTTGCGTCCGGTCTGCACCGACCCTTTCGCCCAGCGGAATTGCTGGGACTGGAACGCCGCCATCTCGGCCGGCAATTCGCCCGGGCAGACAGCGTCGCGCAGGTAGACGAAGCGCCAGCCGCGCACCTGGGCGCGATACGACAGGTCGAGGTCTTCGGTCAGCGTGTCGTGTTGCCAGCCGCCGGCGTCGCGGATGGCGGCGGCGCGCCACACGCCGGCCGTGCCGTTGAAGTTGAAGAAGCGGCCACCGCGAAAGCGCGCGGTGTGTTCGACCAGGAAGTGGCCGTCGAGCAACAGCGCTTGGATGCGGGTGAGCCAGCTGGTCTCGCGATTGATATGGCCCCAGCGCCACTGCACCGCCGCGACGTGGGGCACACCGAGGAAGTGTGGGATCGCGCGACGGAGGAAGTCCGGCGGCGGCACGAAGTCGGCGTCAAGAATCGCAATGAACTCGCCGCGCGCGCGCGCCAAGCCAAATGCCAGCGCGCCGGCCTTGAACCCACGGCGACTACCACGTCGCATGTGCACGATGTCGAGTCCGGCGCGGCGATGCGCGGCGACTCGTGCGGCGACCACCGCTTGCGTGCGATCGTCGGAATCGTCGAGAACCTGGACTTCGAGGCATTCGCGCGGATAGTCGAGCGCTGCCACGGCGTCCAGCACGCGCGCGGCGACGTGCACTTCGTCGTACAGCGGCAGTTGCACGGTCACCCGCGGCCACGCGTCGTCCGGCGGCGGTGTCGCGAGCGGCGGCGGCGTGCGGCGCGTGCGCACCAGCAGCCACAACATCGCATAGCGGTGCAGGCCAAAGGCCGCCAGGCACACGAGCGCCACAGCGTTGAGCAGCCACGGGAGCAGCAGGACGGCGCCGCTCATGCGCGGCCTCGCGTTGACAGTGCGGTGCCCGCCGGTATGCTGCGCGCGTGTCCTCGTCGAGCCGTCGTCATCTCGGGTCCTTGGTGTGGCTGGCGCTCGCCGGCCTCGCGCAATGCGCGCTGTGCGCGGGAGCACGCGCAAGTGGCGATGCCGTGACGGCGGGGCCGGCGATGTGGTGGATCTGGGCTGCCAGCGCGTTGCCGATGGCGGGGGTGGCCGTGCTGGCGCCGCGCGTCGCGCACCCGCGCGCGGCGGCGGTCATCGTGTTGCTCGGCGCGATCGCCATGCGCGCGCTCCTCCTGCCGTGGCACCCCGCACTGTCTGACGACTACTTCCGCTACCTGTGGGACGGCCGCGTGCTCGCCGCCGGGATGAATCCCTACGGCCGCGCGCCGCTCGATCCCGCCTTCGCGGCGTTGCGCGACGCGTGGTGGCCGGGCATCAATCACAAGACGATTCCGACCATCTATCCGCCGCTCGCCATCGTCCTGGCCGCGGGCACGCGCGCGGTGGGCGACGGCGTCCTGCCGCTCAAGGCGGCGCTCATTCTACTCGACCTCGGGGTGGTGGCGACATCGATCCGGCTGCTCCACCGCCACGGCGGCTCGCCGGCGTGGGCGGCGTTGTATGCGTGGCACCCGTTGCCGCTTGCCGAGGTCGCCGGGGCGGTGCATCTCGAGCCGCTCGCGGTGTGGCCGACGATGCTGGCCGTGGTGGCACTGACGCCTCCCGTCCGGCGCGGGCTGCGCGCGGGCCTGTGGCTCGGCGTCTCGGCCATCGGCAAGCTCGGCGGTGTGCTGCTGCTGCCCGCGGTGGCGCGGCGCGCGGGGCGTCCGGCGGTGTGGGCGTGCGTGCTGGTGCTCGCGGCGGCGACGCTGCCGTTCGCCGGCGCCGGACCGCGGATGGGCGCAGCACTCGTCCGGTACGCCGGCACCTGGGAGTTCAACGGCGCGCTGTTCGACCTCTGCGCGTGGCTGCTGCGCGATCACACGCTGGCGCGCGTGCCGGTGGCGCTCGCACTCGCGGTCGTGCTGTGGCGCAGCGCGCGCAGCGACGCCCCGCTGTCCGAGATCGCATTCGGCGTGTTCACCGCGACGTTCCTGCTCGCCCCCACCGTCTATCCGTGGTATCTCCTGTGGCCTCTGCCCTTCGCGGTTGTGACGGTGGCGCGCACGCGCCGGCCGGCCGCCTGGGCCGTGCTGGTGTGGGGATGGACGGCGATGCTGAGTTATGCGGTGCTCGGAGCCTACCGCGCGCGCGGCGTGTGGCAGCTGCCGCTGTGGGCCGAGTGCGCCGAGTACGCTCCGGTGGTGCTGCTGCTCGCCGCCGACCGCGGCGTGCGCGCCGCGCTGCGCCCCGCGAGGCGCGCCGCGTGATGGGCCGGCTCCGCGAGAGCGCCGTGGCGACGGTGTACGGCGTCATGCGACCGCTGGCGCCGCGCGTGCCGCGCCGCGTGTTCTACGGCGGCGCCACCCTCGTCGGCTGGGCGAACTACGCGCTGCACGGCGCCCTGCGCGCCGCCGTGCGCGCCAACATGCGCCGCGTCTACTCCGGCTTGCTCTCCGACGCGGCGATCGAACGCGAGGTCCGCGGCTACTTCGCCGAGCGTGCCAAGTTCGTCTTCGAGTCGCTGTTGGTGCCGCACCTGCACGAGCCGCGCTACGCGTCGTGGTTCGAGATCCGCGGGCGCGAGATCGTCGAGAGGTTGGTGGCCGAGAAGCGCGGCGTCGTCATTCCGCTGATCCACTACGGACCGTTCACGCTCGCCGGCGCCTTGCTCGCGCACTGGGGCTTGGCGGTCACCGACATCGCGCAAGGGCTGGACGAGGCGCCGTCCTCGGCGGCGGCGCAGCGCATGAACCGCGATCGCTACGCCAGCTGGCAGGCGAGCGGCGGCGGCATCGTCGAACGTTCCGGCTTCCTGCGCGGCGCGCTTGCCGCGCTGAAACGCGGCGAAGGGCTCTCGGTTTTCTTCGACGCTCCGCCGACCGCGACCTCGGTGATGATCGAGGCGTGGTTCGTCGGCCGCTGGATCACGCTGCATCGCGGGCCGGCGACGGTGGCGCTCAAGACCGGCTCGCCGCTCTTGCTCATGGCCGCGCATCGCGGCGCCGGCAATCGCATCCACGTCGACATCGAGCGCGTGATCGAGGTGCGCCGCAGCGGCGACAAAGAGGCCGACATCCGCGCGACGCTGCAGGAGGTGGCCGATTACATGTCGGCGTGGGTGCATCGCCATCCCGCGCAGTGGATCATGTGGAAGGAGTTGCACGAACGCGACCGCCCCGCGCCGCCCGGCGCCGAGGCCGCGCGCCGGCCCTCCGCCCCCGAGACGACGCTCCCCGCGCGGGACCGCTGAGGGCACGCCCGGCTTGTCCGGCGACCGCCCCGCGCCTATAGTCGGACCGCGCCGCGCCCCACACGCCGCGGATCCCTGCCGAGCCCCTCACCCCGGGATGGCCATGAAGACGCCCTTGCGCGAAGTCGTCAAATACTACTCGTACGTCGCCCTGCGGCCGCTCATCCCGCGCATGCCGCGGCGGTTGTTCTATGCCATCGCCACGCTGATGGGCAACATCAACTGCCGCATGCACACCGTGCTGCGCGAGGACGTGCGGCGCAACTACGCGCTCATCTTCGGCGCCAGCAAGTCGGAAGCCGAGATCAACCGCCTGGTGTTCGAGCATTTCGAGCAGCGCGCCAAGTTCGTGTTGGAGACGCTGCTCTACACACAGGCCAATCATCCGCGCATGAACGATTGGTTCGTGCTCGAGGGCAACTGGGAGGAGTTGCGCGGCGTGACCGCCACCGGCCGCGGCCTGGTGATCCCGCTGCCGCACTTCGGCCCATACTGTCTGGCCGGCGTGAAGATGGCGAACTACGGCGCCAAGCTCACCGACATCGCGCACGACGTGGCCGGCAGCGAGGACATGTCGAAGTACGCGAAGAAGCTCGACGACGAACGCCACGCGCTCTTCCGGCAGAGCGGCGGCGAGGTCATCGAACTGTCGCAGTTCCTGCGCGGCGTGATCGAAGCGGTGAAGCGCGGCGAAGGCGTCGCGGTGTTCTTCGACTCGCGGCCCACCGCGCAGATGACCGAGGGCATGTTCATGGGCAAGCGCTGCCAGCTGCACCGCGGCCCGGTGCAGATCGCCCTCAAGACCGGCGCCGCAATCCTGCTCATGACCGGCTACCGCGACGAGGACAACCGCATTCACGTCGTCTACGGCGGTATCCTCGAACCGACGCGCACCGGCAACAAGGAAGAGGACATCCGGATCAACACGCAGCGCATCGTCGAGTATCACGAACAGTACCTGCGCCGGTATCCCGGCCAGTGGATCATGGTCAAGGAGTTCGACGAGAACTTGCTGTTGCCGACACCGGAGAATCAAGAGGCACTGGCCGCGGTGACGCGGGCAATGCCGGCGGCGGCCGCCGCGCACTAGCCGCGCCGGCGTCACACGGCACGCATGACGAACGGCGCGGGAGCTCGAGGCTCCCGCGCCGTCGTCGTTCGCGTCGCACGGCGTCTAGGGCGGCGCCGCGCGTGCGCGCCTACTTCCCGCTCAAGAACTGCTGCACGACCTTGATGTTCTCCCGCGCGCTCTCCGCCGCCGACGAGGTCGGCGCGAGGTCCGCGCACTTCTGCCAGTGCGCGATGGCCTCCTTGTAGATTTGCGCATCGGCGAACGCGACGCCCCAGTAGTATTCGGCCTGGTAGCACTTGGGGTCGGCGATCAGCGCCTTGCGGTACATGTCGGCGGCTTCGCCGTACTTCTGCTCGCCATAGAGCACGTTGCCCATGCTCGCCATCGCCAGCGCGTCGTTCGGACGCAGCGCAAGCGCCTTGGCCAGCGCGTCGGCCGCCTGGTCCGCCTTGCCGAGTTCGTTGAGCAGGTTGCCCATGTTGACCAGCGCTTCGACGTGCTGCGGCTGGCGCCCCAACACCTTCGTGTACTGCTCGAGCGCTTCCTCCTTGCGGCCCGCGTCGTACAGCGCGTTGGCGAACCGGAAGCGCGTGGTGACGTTGGTGCTGTCCTTCTTGACGGCGGCGGTCAGGATGGCCACCGAGTCGGCCGGCGGCGCGGCGGCCGCCGCGAGAGTCTGCGCCGTGGCCAGCGGCGCGATCGCCGCCTGTGCCGTGGTCGTGCCGAGCGCGGCGGCAGCCACCAGGCCGCACGCCCACGCGGCGCGGAGGATTCCGGTCACCAGTCCACTCCTTTGTCGTCGAGTCGAGGGGGTTGCGAGCTCACGCATCCGCGGCGCTTACAGCAGCGCGCGGATGGCGCTCTCCATCTGTTGCGTGGTCTGCGGTGTGAATCCCGAGAAGACGTTGCGGATCACGCCGGTCTTGTCGATCACGTAGGCGGTCGGGTAGCCCGCGACGCCGTACTTGCTCTGCGTCGCTTGATCGGCCATCACGATCGGATAGTTCATGCCCTTCTTGACCGCGAACTCCTTGACGATCGCCGGTGGATCCTCGTCCACCGACAGGCCGAGGATGACGAACTTGTCCGGGCCGAACTGGTTCTGCAGCTCGATCAAGTGCGGAATCTCCACGTTGCACGGGCCGCACCAGGTCGCCCAGAAGTCCACCATCACCACCTTGCCCTTGTAGTCGGCGAGGCTGACTTGCTTGCCGTCGAGATCGCTGAGCGTCCACACGGGAGCCGACTTGCCGGGCAGGAAGCCTTCCTCCGGCGTGCCGCTCGCGCTCTGTCCGCTCTTCTGTCCGCCACCGCCGCATCCCGCCACCGCGAGCGCCGCCACGCACGCCAGGATCGCGAGAGTGGTCCGCCAGTGTCGCATGAGTTCGATCGCTCCTATCTGTGTTCGCGTCCGCCGCGCGCTAGGCGCGCCAGCCGAGACGCTGCGCCCACGTCACCAAAGCCGTGAGCTTGTTGGTGACCATCAGCGTGCCCATCAAGATGACGATCACGCCGCTGCACACCTCGATGGTCTTGAAGTGATTGCGCAGCTTCTTCGAGACGCTGAGGAACTTGTTGATGCCCATCGCGGCAACGAAGAAGGGAATGCCGAGGCCGAGCGAGTACACGACCAGCAGGTAGATGCCCTTGCCCACCGTGTCCTGATTGCCCGCGTAGGCCAAGATGCCGGCGAGCACCGGACCGATGCACGGTGTCCACCCGAATGCAAACGTCAGCCCGACGATGAACGCCCGCAGCGGACCGACCGTGCGCGAGATCGCGCCCTCGTTGTCCATGCGCCGTTCGACCTGCAATCCCGGGATCCGGAAGATGCCGGTCAGGTGCAGCCCGAGGATGATGATGACGATCCCACCGATGCGCGTGAGGACCGGCAGGTGGGTGCGCAGCACGACGCCGACCGCGGTCGCGGTGGCGCCGAGCGCCACGAAGATCACCGTGAAACCGAGAATGAACGCCAGCGAGCCGAGCGCCACGCGACGCATCAGGCCTTCGGTTTCGCCGCGCCGCAGCTCCTCCATCGACGCGCCGGAGACGATGCTCACGTAGATCGGGATCAGCGGCAGCACGCAGGGCGACGCAAACGAGAGGATGCCGCCCCCGAGTGCCAGCAGGGTTCCGCTGAAATCCATGATTAGGCGTATCTCCGACGTCCGCGAACGGGTGGGCTCACAAGGAGCCTTCGACAGTAACAATCCGCGCGGGGCGCAGTCAACCGCCGCCGCGCGGAGATAGGTGATTGCCGGGCAAAGAGTTGACTCGTCACACAGGTGTGTGGGCCGAACCCCGACCTGGGTTGGACGCCGCGAGACGCACACCGGCTGCTTTCAAAAGCCGGTGGCCAGCTCCGCGGTTCCCTGCAGCACGCCCGTCAGCTCGTCATGCGGTACCCCAAGGCCTCGCCCAGATGCGTCGGCGTCACGCGGCCCGCCGCATCGAGATCCGCGATGGTGCGGGCCACCCGCGTGACCCGCGATGCTCCCCGCGCCGAGAGCGTCCCGCGGTCGATCGCCCGCCGGAGCAGCATGCGCGAGTCCGTCTCGAGCTGCACGGCCGCGCTTCCCCTCTCGCGTGCGAGCGTCCGCGCGCCACTCACCCGTGCACGCACCGGAGCCGACCCTTCGCCCGGCGGACCGTCCAACAGATCTCGCGACGTCACCGCCGGCACATGCACGCACATGTCGATGCGATCCAGCAACGGCCCGCTGACCCGCCCGCGATAATGCTGAATCTGCGTCTCGCTGCACCGGCACGCCACGCGATCGTCACCGAGGTGGCCGCACAAACAGGGATTCATCGCCGCGACTAGTTGGAAGTCGGCGGGAAACTCCTCCGCGCCGTGAACGCGGACGACGCGCACGACTTTGTCCTCGAGCGGCTGCCGCATCGCCTCGAGCACGCTGCGGCGAAACTCCGGCAGTTCGTCGAGGAACAGCACGCCGCGATGCGCGAGGCTCATTTCCCCCGGCCGCGGACCGGGCCCGCCGCCGATCAGCCCCGCGTCGCTGATCGTGTGGTGCGGCGCGCGGAACGGCCGCCGCTCGATCAGGCCGGCGACGCGCTCCGGCGGCAGCACCACCGAGTAGATGCGCGTGACCTCCAGCGCCTCGTCGCGCGTGAGCGGAGGCAAGATGCTCGGAAGCCGCGCGGCGAGCAGCGTCTTGCCCGCGCCCGGCGGGCCGATGAGCAGCAGATTGTGGCGGCCCGCCGCGGCGATCTCGAGGGCGCGGCGCGCGTGCGCCTGCCCCCGCACGTCGGCCAGATCCAGCGGCGATGTCTCCGCCGCCGCACCGGCCG
Organism: Candidatus Eiseniibacteriota bacterium; assembly: GCA_044229145.1. Taxonomy (GTDB): domain Bacteria; phylum Eisenbacteria; class RBG-16-71-46; order CAZEPH01; family CAZEPH01; genus JBKJUD01. Next base: position 20,758 of record JBGATO010000007.1, read on the forward strand.
CCCGCGGCATCGCGTCGTGCGGCGCGATCAGCGCACGTGCGCGCAGATGCTCCACGACTTCGAGGAGCGTGCGCGCCGGAAACACCGTGACGCCCGGCACCAACGCCGCCTGCGCCGCGCTCTCCGCCGCGACGATCACCTGTGACCGCCGCGCCTCGCGCGCCGCCATCACGAGCGGCAGGACGCCGCGCACCGCCTTCACGCGGCCGTCGAGCGCGACTTCGCCGATGAAGACCACATCGCCCGCCGCCTCCGACGGCAAAAAGCCAGCGGCGATGCACAAGCCGATGGCGATCGGCAGATCGAGCGACGCGCCCGACTTGTGGAGGTGCCCCGGCGCGAGATTCACCGTGACGCGCCGCGGTGGCACTCCGAGCCCGGCGCACCGCAGCGCCGTCAACACACGTTCGCGCGCTTCACGCACCGCGGTATCCGGCAAGCCGACGATCGTGAAACTCGGGAGGCCGCCGGCGTGCACGTCCGCCTCGACCTCCACCAATACGCCACGAATGCCCACCACCATGCCGCCCCACACACGCACCCCACACCTCCTCCCCACCCGTGCGCGTGAGTCTAGCGTCGCCCTCCGACAGTTTCGCGGCCGGCGGGCCACAGCCACAATGCGAGCACGACGTTCACCGCCGCCGCGAGCGCCCAGTCGTCCCAGTGCAATGCATGCAAGCGAAGTGGGTCGGAGGCGAGCGACAACTGAATGAGTCCGACGCTGATCGCCGCGGTGAGCGCGCAGACGACGCGCGAAGCCGTGGTGGCGAGCCGCGTGAGCACCGCGCCGGTGGTGGCGCTGCCGAGCGTCAGCACCGCCATCGCCATGGCGCGCGCGTGTTCGACGTCGTGGAAGTGGCCGAGGCTGCGCCAGTAGCCGAGGCCGAGCGCCAGAGTGAGCCACGCGCTCGCCCCGAGGACGCGGCGCGCCAAGGCCGGCGCGTAGAACGAGCGCGTCGGCGTGCTGCTCGCCGCGCCGTCGTGCGCCGGCAGTTGGAACGCCAGCAGCGCCGTCGGGTGCACGAGCAGTTCGAGCCACACGATGTGCACCGGCAAGAAGAGCAGCGGTAATCCCACCAGCGGCACGAGCGCCGCGGAGAGCACTAGCGGAATGTGGACGACGAGCAGATAGGAAAAGCTGTGCTCGAGATTGTGCGCGAGCTGCCGCCCTTCCCCGATCGCGTGCACGATGGTGGCGAAGCTGTCGCGCAACAGCACGATGGCGGCGGCTTCGCGGGCGCTGCGGGTACCGCGTTCGCCCATCGCGATGCCGACGTCGGCGGCCTGCAGGGCCGGCACATCGTTCACGCCGTCGCCGGTCACCGCGACGAGGGCGCCGCGCTGTTGGAGGCCGCGCACCAGGGCGAGTTTCTGCGCCGGTTTGGCGCGCGCGACGACGTCGAGCGCGGGGGCCTCATCACCGTGCGGGCGTGCGAGCCATGCGTCGACGTCGTCGCCGAGAATGGCGCGCGGAGCGTCGCCGCCTCCAAGGCCGAGAGCGCGGGCGACCGCGCTGGCCGTCGCCGGATGATCGCCGGTGACCATGATGGTGTGGATGCCGAGCCGGCGCGCGGTGGCGATCGCCTCCGGCACTTCGGGGCGGATCGGATCTTCGACGGCGACGAGGCCGAGGAGCGTGAAGCCCTCGCCCGGCTCGTCCTCGGGTGGCGCGCCGACCCGGCATTGCGCCACCGCGACGACCTTCGCGCCGTGCGCCGAGAGTGCGGCGGCGCGCGCCGGCCAGTCAGTGCCGTCGCCCTCTTCACACAGTGTGACGACGGTCTCGACCGCGCCCTTCATCGCGCAGAGGATGCCGCCGGCGTCGCGCACCGCGACCGTGGCGCGGCGTCGGTCCTCGGTGAAGGGGAAGACGGCGACGGCCTCGCCCGGCATGGTGGCGGCGCTGCCGCCGCGCGCCGCCGCCGCGGCACACAGTGCGGCGTCGAGCGGATCGCCGCCCGCGTTGTGCGACGCCCACGCGGCGATGCGCGCCACATCGTCCTCGCTCGCGCCCGTCGCCGGCACGTAGGTGGTGACGCGCGGACGTCCCTCGGTCAGCGTGCCGGTCTTGTCGGAGCAAATCACGGAGATGCGGCCGATGTTCTCGACGCTCACCGCGCGCCGCACCAGCGCTTGCCGGCGTGCCAAGCGGAACACCCCGACGCCGAGGAAGAACGTGAAGACGACCGGGAACTCCTCGGGCAACGCCGCCACCGCGAGCGTCACCGCGCTGAGCAGCGCGTCGGTCCAGCCCTTGCCTTGCGCGAGGCGCACCGCCGCCAGCAACAAACAGAGGATCGCGGCCCCCACCGACAACCGCGTCACCAGGCGTGCGATGGCAGCCTGCAGCGGCGTCGTCGCGTGCGCGCCCTCGGCGGTCGACTGCACGATCTCGCCGTACTCGGTGTCCTTCGACGTGTAGACGACGCGCAGGGTGCCGCGGCCGAGCAGGAGCCGCGTACCGGCCCAGCCCCACAGCGCTCCATCGGCGAGCGCGAGACCGCCGTCGTCGTCCGCTTTCCCGCCGTCGCGCAGCGCGCGCGCCGCCGACTTGGCGACCGGCCAGGTTTCGCCGGTCAGTGCCGACTCGTCGGCTTGCACGTCGGCGACATCGATCCATACGCCATCGGCCGGGATGTTGTCGCCGGATTCGAGTTGCAGGAGATCGCCGGGCACGATGTCGCGCGACGGCAGCGTGACACAGGCTCCGTCGCGCCACACGCGCGCGCTGGTGGCGAGGCGGCCCGCCAGCCCCGCGGTGGATGCCTGCGTGCGGCGATGCAGGAACACATCCATGCCGACCAGCGGCGCGATGAGGGCGAGCAGCGTGATCGCCTCGGTGGTGTCGCCGAGCAGCGCGTACAGCACACCGGTGCCGAAGAGGAACCACACCATCGGATCGCGTGCGGTGTCGGCGAGGAGTGCCAGCCACGGATGGCGCACGGTTTCGAGAATGTCGTTGGCGCCGTATTGGCGGAGATGCTCCGCCGCGTGCTCGCTGGTGAGGCCGGATGTGCCGAAGGGCACGGCAGCCATGCGCTCGGGATCGATGCGCCGTTCCGCCATGCCCTTCCCCTCCCCGCGTCCTGTCGTGGGTTGCGCGCCGTCGTGCGACGCCGTCGTCTAGCCCTGCGGCCACGCTCCGACGTAGCGCGAGGCCGGACGGATCAGCCGGCCGGTGCGTCGCTGCTCGAACACGTGGGCGCACCAGCCGGCGACTCGCCCGACCGCGAAGGTCGGCGCAAAGGACGTCCGCGGCAAGCCGACCGCATCGAGCAGCACGGCCGTGTAGAACTCGACGTTCGCCTTCAGCGGCCGGTCGGGGTGCCGGGCCGCGAGGGCCGCCTCCGCTTCGCGCTCGACCGCGCGTGCCAGAGCCAGTCGATGGCTCGCCACGCCGGCCGCTTCCAGCCGGCCGATCACCGCTTCCAGCACTGCCGCGCGGGGGTCGCGAACACGATAGATTCTGTGGCCCATTCCCATGATGCGTCGCTGGGACTTCAGTTCACCCGCGATCCAATCGGCGGCGTGCTCCGGCGATCCGATCGCATCCAACATGTCGAGCACCGGGCCCGGCGCGCCTCCGTGCAACGGGCCTTTGAGTGCGCCCACAGCCCCGACGATCGCCGAGATCGCGTCGGACGCCGTGGAGGCGATGACGCGCGCGGTGAAGGTCGACGCGTTCATGCCGTGATCCATGACGGTCACCAGGTAGGCGCCAAGCGCCGCGGCAACGGCAGGCGGCGGGGTCGCGCCGGCGCTGATCCGCAGGTAGTCGGTGGCGTGGTCGAGCGAGGGGTCCGGCGCGACGAGTTCTGCCCCGGCGCGACGGCGTGACCAGGCGGCGACGATGACTGCTGTCGCTCCGACTGCCGTCACCGCATCGCGGGCGTCATCTCCGGACGGCTGGAGGAGCGCCAATCCCCCGCGCAGTGCGTCCATGCCGTCGGGCGCCTCGAGTGCGACGGCCCACCGGTTGCGTGTCTCCCAGGCGGCGTGTCGTGCGTCCCCGAGGGCTTCCGCCACGTTGGAGACAGGCTCCAGGCTCGGATCGAGCCCCGCTTCCCGCCAGAGTGCGCCGGCCATCGCCTCGAATCCGCGATGCCCCGCAACCGTCTCGACGTCTTCGCCGGCAATCAGGAGCTGCCCTTTCTCTCCATCGACGTGGCTCAAGCGCGTATCGGCTGCGCTGATGCCCTCGAGGCCGCTGGCGCGGGCGACTGTGTCCGGCGACGTGTCTGCATTGATCATGCTGTGCATCCTCCTTCCTGCATGTTAGGGTCGACATATGGATCGTATTGATCAAGATAGAATGCTCAATCAACATGACGAATACGTCGATGCAGACGAGGCCACTGCGTACTTGGGGATCAAACACGCCTCCCTGTATGCGTACGTGAGTCGCGGCTGGATCCGGCGCATCCCCGGCCCCCGGGGCCGGGGAAATCTCTATCTGCACGCGGACCTCCTCCGGGTGAGAGCGCGACGCGACGCACGTGCCGGTCACGGCCCGGTCGCCGCCTCGGCGCTGAATTGGGGCGAACCCGTCCTCAGTACGGACATCAGCGCCATCGACGCGCGCGGCCCGCTCTACCGCGGCCACTGCGCGGTCGATCTCGCTGCGCGCGCGGTCAGCTTCGAGGCAGTGGCGGAGCTGTTGTGGACCGGCACTCTCCCGTATGCGCCGGTGTGGCCTTCGGAGGCATCCGGAATCCCCTCCCGCACGCTGGCGCAGTTGCTTCCGCGAGGTGCGGCACCGTTCGACGTCTTGCCGCTCGTGGTCCCGGTGCTCGAAGTGCAGGATGCGGTCCGACTCAGCGCGCTTCCGAGCGGCGAACACGCCAGGGCGCGCAGCCTGATTCGCCGCATGGCGGCATGCACCGCCGTGCCATGTGCGGTTGGGCGCGTCGAAGAGGCGGCGGCGCAGCCGACGGTGGCTGCCGGTGTGCTCCACGCGCTCGGCGTCTCCCCGAGCCAGGAGCGCGAACGCGCGGTCAATGCGGCCCTCGTGCTGTGTGCCGACCATGAGCTGAACGCGTCGACCTTCGCGGCGCGCGTCACCGCGTCCACTGGCGCAACCCTCTACGCCGCCGTCAGTGCGGCGCTCGGCGCAATCTCAGGTCCGAGGCATGGCGGCGAGTGCGATCGAGTCGAGGACTTCGTCGCGGAAGCTGGGTCGCCGAGAGCGGCGTCCGACGCGTTGGCGGCACGCGCGCGACGCGGCGAGCGCGTCGCCGGATTCGGCCATCGCCTGTATCCTGCGGGCGACCCGCGCACGCCGCCGATGCTGGAGATCGCCCGGGCGGTGGCGCCGCGCAATCCGACAGTGCGCACCGCAGACGCGCTCATCGCGGCCGGCGCGGCCGCGGGCCATGGACACCCGACGCTCGACATGGGACTGGTCGCGCTCGCGGCGGCGCTCGAATTGCCGCGCGGCAGCGCGATGGCGCTCTTCGCGCTCGGCCGTACCGCGGGGTGGGTGGCCCATGCGCTCGAGCAGCGCGCGAGCGGCATCATGCTGCGGCCACGCGCCCACTACACCGGCCCCGAATCGGCGCGGTGACCTCACAGCGACGCCACGGTGTAGGTGCGTCGACACAACGGAAGGGGATCTTCATGGATCTGACGGGGCGCGTCGCCATCATCACCGGCGCCAGCACCGGTATCGGGCGCTTCACCGCCCACGAACTTGCCGCGGCCGGGGCTGACCTCGTGCTCGGCGCACGGTCGCACGAGAAGCTCGATCGCGTGCGCGCCGAGGTCGCGCAACTCGGGCGCCGCGCGGTGACACGCGTCACCGACGTGCGGGACTCCGCCCAATGCGCGGCGCTGATCGACGCCGCACTCCAGGAGTTCGGGCGGCTCGACGTCCTCGTCAACAACGCGGGCGTCGGCGCGTTCGGCGCCACCCAGGATATCAGCGATGAGACCTGGCGGCGCGTGCTCGACACCAACCTCACCGGCACCTTCTACTGCACGCGCGCGGCCCTGCCGCACTTCATCGGCCAGAAGCAAGGACACATCGTGAACGTGTCCTCGGTCGCCGGGCGCGAGGGCATCGCCGGGGCAGCGGCGTACTGTGCGTCGAAGTTCGGCCTCACAGGCTTCACGGACGCGCTGTCGCGCGAGGTCGCGGAGCACAACATTCGCGTGAGCGCTGTCTATCCGGGCCGCGTACGCACCGCCTTCGCCCACGACGAAGACAGCGAAGATGGCGACGGTACCGCCAACGCGATGGGTGCCCGCGACGTCGCGCGTGCCATCCGCACCATCGTCGACAGCAGCGACGCGGTGGTGATCGAGAGCATGGTTCTCTACCCAAGGCCGAGTTCCTGGGACGAGTAGCCGCCGCGGCCGTTGGGCCTGCCGCGCGGCCTCGCCGGGCTGCTATACTCCGGCCCGACACCCCGTAACGCCGCGCGAACACGCGCGGATCATCCGTCGATCAGATGAAGGAGAGTGCGCCGTGGCAGACACGCTCGGCCGGCAGTTCGTGAATTACCGGTTCCTCCAAGTGGATGCGGCCTGGCGGCACCTCGACCCTGCCACGCGCGACGCGGCCAAGCGCGAGTATGCGACGGTGCTCGAGAGTTTCCGTCACGAAGCACGCGTCTTCACATACTCGACGGTCGGCACGCGCGGCGACTGCGACATGATGCTGTGGTGCATCAGCGATTCGCCGGAGACGTTCCAGCGCTTGCACGCGGCACTGCACGGCACGACCCTCGGCAGGTATCTCACCGCGCCGTACTCGTACCTCGCGATGACGCGCAAGTCGGAGTACGTCGACAATCACACGCACCCGGGGCAGGAAGGTCTGCGCTTGCGCATTCGGCCCTCGGAGATGCGTTATTTGTTCGTGTATCCGTTCGTGAAGACGCGGCAGTGGTATCTGCTGTCGCGCGAGGAACGGCAGCGGATGATGGACGAGCACATTCGCGTCGGGCACGAGTACCCGTCGGTGAAACTGAACACCACCTACTCGTTCGGGCTCGACGATCAAGACTTCGTCGTCGCGTTCGAGACGAATCAGCCGGGCGACTTCCTCGACTTGGTGATGGCGCTGCGGAATACCGATGCCAGCGTGCACACGGTGCGTGACGTGCCGATCTTCACGTGTATCCGCCGTCCAGTGGCTGAAGTGCTCGACCTGCTCGACGGGAGCGGGTGCGCCAAGCCGTCGCCGCTGCCGGAGACCGTCGGCTAACACACGACGCATCACGATGACGAAGGGGTGCCGCCCGCGAGGACGGCACCCCTTTCGCGTGCTGCACCCGCTGACTACTTCACCGACTTCACGTATTCGTAGAGCGCCCGCATGTCCTGATCGGTCAGCGCACTGAACGACTTCCATGGCATCTTGTCGGTAAGTTCCCGGCCATCGAGGCCGCGGCCCCGGCGAACCGCTGCAGCGAAATCCTCGAAGCTGTGCTCGCTCGCCATCTGCGCGACGTTCGGCGGGCCTTCGTGCCCACCGTGCAGTGTCGCCCCATGACACGACGTACAGCCACACTGCGTCGCGAGGTACTGGCCATAGCCGAGGCCGGCCGACGGCGTCACCTCGGGAATCGGCGCGGTCACCGGCGTCTGCACGCTGGTGGGGAACATGCCAAGGCCCACCATGGCCGCGGTGAGGAAGGTGTATCGATGCGTCGAATCGGGCGTGGTGACGGCGGGCTGCGCGCGCAGGTACGCGATCAACGCGTGGAGGTCGGCATCCGACATGCTGCGGAAGGCGGCGGAGGGCATGATCAACATCGCGTGCCCATCCCCGGTCACCCCTTCGCGAATGGCGCGCGCGAGCTGGCCGTCGGAATCCTTGCCGAGTTCGGCGCCGCCGGGCGTGAGGTTGGGCGGATACACGCTCCCCAGCGGCCCGAGGTGGAATCCGACGCCGCCGGCAAGCGGCAACTGGCCCGCCGGCGAGTGACATCCGGTGCACCGTGTCATGGCGATGTACGCCCCGCGCGTCACCGCTGCCGAATCGCGCGGTGCGGTCAACGCCGGCGTCGGACGCGCATAAACACGGTGCAGTGCGCGATGTCCCTTCGCGGCGGCTCCGAGCACCACCAGCACGAGTGCGACGACCAGCACGCCGAACGCGATCCCCGCGATGCGAAGTCCCTTCACGCGCGCCTCCTCCTAGACCTGCGTGCTGCCGCGCTTGACGAAGCGGCCGCTGCCTTTGGTGCCGACGAACTGCCCATCCTTCACGACGACGCTGCCGCGCACCAGAACCGTCGTCGGGGCGCCGACCACCGAGCGTCCTTCATACGGCGTGTAGTCGACGCGCTGGTGCAGCGTGGTGTGCGAGAGCGTCAGCTTCTTCACGGGATCGAACACCACGATGTCGCCGTCGCTTCCCACCGCGATCGTGCCCTTCTTCGGGAACAGCCCGAACATCTTGGCCGGCGCGGTGCTGCTCACTTCGACGAAGCGGTTGAGCGAGAGCCGGCCGCCGCGCACGCCGCCGTCGTGGAGCAGCATGAGACGCGTCTCGACACCAGGCGCGCCGTTCGGAATCTTCGAGAAGTCGTCGAGCCCCAGTTCCTTCTGGATCGGCAGGCCGGCGAAACCGGTCTTCATGCAGAACGGACAGTGGTCGGTGGAGACGACCTGCAGATCATCGTACTTGAGCCCCTTCCACAACACGTCCTGATTCCACTTTTCGCGCAGCGGGGGCGACATGACGTACTTCGCGCCATTGAAGCCTTCTTCCTCATAGTTGTCGTACGAGAGGAAGAGGTATTGCGGACAGGTTTCGGCGAACGCTGGCAGTCCACGGTCGCGCGCCGCCTTGACCTGGTCGAGCGCATCGCTGCAGGACAAGTGCACGAAGTAGATCGGCACGCCCGCCATCTCGGCGAGCGCGATCGCGCGGCCGGTGGCCTCGCCTTCCGCGCGGCTCGGCCGCGTCAGCGCGTGGTACTTCGGCGCCGTGTGGCCCTTGGCGAGCGCCTCCTTCACCAGCAAGTCGATGACGCCACCGTTCTCGGCGTGCATGCAGATCAAACCACCGTTCTCACCGGTGCGGCGCAGCGCCTTGAAGATGGTCGCATCGTCGACCATGAACACGCCGGGATAGGCCATGAACAACTTGAACGACGACACGCCTTCGCGCACCAGTTCGTCCATGTCGGCGAGTGCGACGTCTGGCAGGTCGGTGACGATCATGTGCAAGCCGTAGTCGATCGCGACCTTACCGTCGGCCTTGCCGCGCCACGCCGCGAACGCATCCTGCAGCGCCGTGCCCTTCGCCTGCACGGCGAAGTCGACGATGGTCGTGGTCCCGCCGCACGCGGCGGCGATGGTGCCGGTCTCGAAGTCGTCGCTCGAGAACGTGCCGCCGAAGGGCAGCTCCATGTGCGTGTGCACGTCGACCCCACCCGGCAGCAGGTACTGACCCGCGGCATCGATGGTGGTGTCGGCGGGGAACGGCAACCCGCGTCCGATCGCGCGGATCACGCCGTCCTCGATGTAGACGTCGGCGACGTAGTCGTCGGTGGCGGTGATGATGCGGCCGCCGGTGATCAGGGTCGTGGCCATGTGGTGCCTCCTGAAAGCGCCGCGCCGGCTAACTGCCGAAACGCGGATTCACGACGTTGTTGAAGATAGATCCAAAGCTATAACTGAAACCCACGGTCGTCGAGTAGTAATAGCCGCTCGCCAGGGCGCGACGCTGGAGCAGGATCTCCTCGTCGGTGGCACCACGGCGCGGCAGGGACAACTGATCGTGGACGCGCGAATAATTGCCGGACACCGTCAGCGACAGTCCCTCGGTGACGCGCAGAGAGAGCGACGTGCTGAGCTCGGCGCGATGGCGGCGGAAATCGTGCCAGTAGTGGGAGCCCGACAGGTAGACCGACGCGCTGCCCCACGGCTCCTTGCGACTGAAGGTGACATCGAGGCTTTCGAGCCAGAGCGTCTCGCGTGTCTTGGCGAACACAGTCTCTTCCGCGTACCGATAGACGCGCGGACCGGTGTGATAGAGCAGGCGCAGACTCTGGCGCGAGGCGGCCGCATAGGGATAGACATCGAATTCGAGCGCGGGTTGCACGGACAGCAGGAGGTCGACATTGTCGTAGCTCGAATGACTCGCGCGCAGGAATCCGCCGGCCGACCAGTGCGCGCCGACGCTCCTCACCACGGTTCCGCGGATCGCGTAGTCGTCACTCGTGCTGACGATGTGCTGATCGGACAGCTGATACGACTGACGCGTGTAGTTGGTGCTGACCGACCAATTGTGCTTCCACGTATCCGTGACCCGGTCCGCGGTGAGATCGCCAAAGACGCCGGCGGACTTCTGCGCCTCTTGACCGTACACGGAACCGGTCAGGCTGACCGAGAACACCCAGGCATGCCAGGGATCGTGAGCGCTGGTGCGGGAGAACGGAAGGGTGGCTGGGTCGGCGGGTTGCACGCGCAACCCTTCGGCGGCACCGGTGCGGAGCGCGAAGCGGGCGAGTCCGAGCGCGAGCACGTGACTCAACCGATGCCGCTCGCGGTCTTCGGTCTCGGTGGGGCCGCTGACGGCATGCAGCGTGTCGGCCAGGCCGGCGCACCGGCCGGCCCCGATCAATGTGAGCGTCCGGTCCTGCCCGCCGCTCCCCGTGGACTGCGCAGTGACGAGAATGTGCACGTCCGCCTCTGCCGGGTCGCGCACGTAGTCGACGAAGCGCAATTCCTCGCGGAGGAAATCCTCGTCGCAGTCATCGCAGTCGAGGAAGACCCGGACCCGGGTGGCGGCTGAGTCGGCGGCCACCGGCGCCGCCGGGGCGCTGGCGACCACACCGAGCAACAGGCACGCCGCCGCGAGCGCGACGGCGTGACTTCGCATCACGCCTCGCGCGCCAGCCGTGCCTGCCGCTCGTTCCACGATTCGCGCGGACGGTCGACAAACACCCGTTCCATGGTGATGCAGCCCGGCACCGGACAGACCAGCGCGCACAGATTGCAGCCAACGCATTCGGTCTCGTCGACGATCGGCCACACGACATCGCGCGCGGCCGCGCCGTGCATCGGATGCGCGCGCTGGGCTTGCGCGGCCGCATCACCGTGGGCCCGCGCGTCGAGCCGCGCGCGCTGCGCCGCCACCGCCCGCTGGTGCGCCCCGGCCCCGCCCGTTCCGCTCAACGCCGTCGCGGCGAGCGCGCCGTCGGGGTCGGCCTCGAGGTTGATGCACTGGTGGGCGCCGTCCATGCAGGCGATGTAGCACAGGTTGCAGTGCACGCACTGGTCGCGGTGGACGAACGCCACCACCTTGTGATTGAGGTCGAGATCGCCCCAGTTGCGGACACGCTGGTTACTCTTCCCCACCAGTTCGCTCACCGACGCCATGCCCTTCGCGTCGAGGTAGTTCGAGAGCCCGGCGATCATGTCCTCGACGATCCGGTAGCCGTAGTGCATGACCGCAGTACACACCTGAACGCTCGACGACCCGAGGGCGATGAACTCCGCGGCGTCGCGCCACGTCGCGATGCCGCCGATGCCGCTGATCGGCACCGTCACCGCGGGATCGTTCGCAAGGGCGGACACCATGTTGAGGGCGATCGGTTTCACCGCCGGCCCGCAGTAGCCGCCGTGCGCGCTCTCCCCGCCGACATTCGGATTCGGCGCGAATGTATCCAGATTGACCGACATGACACTGTTGATCGTGTTGATCAACGATAGTCCATCCGCACCACCGCGCACCGCGGCGCGGCCGACCGTGGTGACGTCGCCGACGTTCGGCGTGAGCTTCACCAGCACGGGAATCTGCGAGGCTTCCTTGACCCACGACGTGATCATCTCGGCGTACTCCGGGACCTGCCCGACGGCGGCCCCCATGCCGCGCTCGCTCATCCCGTGTGGACAGCCGAAGTTGAGTTCGAACGCGTCGCAGCCGGTGTCCTGACACTTCTTCACCATCTCGTGCCACGACTCGCGCTTCGATTCCACCATCAGCGAAATGATTACGGCGCGGTCCGGCCACGCGCGCTTGACCTCGCGCACTTCGCGCAAGTTCACTTCGAGCGGCCGGTCGGTGATGAGTTCGATGTTGTTGAGACCGAGCATGCGCGTGTTGCCGTAGTCGATCGCCGCCAGGCGCGGCGACACGTTGACGATCGGATCGCCGAGCGTCTTCCACACGGCGCCGCCCCAGCCCGCCTCGAAGGCACGCGAGATCATTTCGCCAGTGTTGGTGGGAGGCGCCGAGGCGAGCCAAAATGGATTCGGGCTGGTGATGCCTGCCATGCGGGTGGTGAGGTCTGCCATCGTCGAATCTCCCGCGCGCTACGCGCTCACGCCCCAGAATCGCAGGATGCCCTGCGCGGCCATACGTCCGTCGTCGACGGCGTTTACCGCCTCGAGACCACCGTTCACCAAGTCGCCGCCGGCGAAGACCTTGGGATTCGCGGTCTGGCGCGTCGCGGCGTCCGCCACCGCCGCGCCGTTCGCGTGTGCAACACCGAACGCGTCGAGCAAGCCGGTGGGCTTCGCTTGGCCGACCGCGCGGATCACCACGTCGGCGTCGAGCGCAAACTCGCTCCCGGCGATCGCCACCGGCGCACGACGTCCATGCGCATCCGGCGCGCTCAGTGTCGCGCGCTGACAGATCAGCCGTTCCACCCGTCCGGCGCCCTCGACGCGCACCGGAATCGTGAGGAAATGGAAGCGCACGCCGAGTTCGCGCGCCATCTTCACTTCGCCGGGATACGCGCCCATGGTGTCGGCGGTCCGGCGATACACGACATCCACGCTCTCGGCGCCGAGTTTCGCGGCGGAGTTCGCGGCATCCATCGCGGTATTGCCGGCGCCCACCACGATGGTGCGGCGGCCAACCGCGACCGACTCCAACGGCTGCGTGCGGATGCGGCCGATGAACTCGAGCGCGTCCCACACTCCGTCGAGGTCTTCGCCCGGAATGCCGAGCGGCTTCACGCTGCCGGTGCCGATGCCGAGGAACACGGCATCGAACTCCCGCAGCAGATCATCGGCGCTGACGTCGCGGCCCACCGCGCAGTTGACACGGATGGTGACGCCGAGATCTTCGACCAAGGCGACCTCGTGCCGCGAGATGTCGTTGGGCAAGCGATACGGCACGATGCCGTAGGTGGCGAGACCGCCGGCCAGCGGCTTCGCCTCGAAGACGGTGACGCTGGCACCGCGGCGCGCGAGTTCGAGTGCGCAGGCAAGCCCCGCGGGGCCGCTGCCGATGACCGCCGCGCGCTTGCCGAGCGAGCCGCGCGGCGCCGAGGGCGGCAAGGGTGGCGCGGCGGAAGTCGCGTCGGTGGCGAAACGCTGCAACCGTCCGATCGCGATCGGAGCGTGCATCTCGTTCATCACGCACGCGCCCTCGCACAGCGCTTCCACCGGGCAGACGCGGGCGCAGCTGGCTCCCAGCGGATTCGCGCCAAGAATGGTCTGCGCCGCGCCCACCGCATCGCCAGCCGCGATCCGCTTGATGAAGTGCGGGACCGGGATCGACGTCGGACACGCCACCTGACACGGCGCCTCGAAGCAGTACAGACACCGGCTGGCCTCGAGCTGCGCCTCGCGCTCGCTGAGCGGCGCATGATGTTCGGCGAAATTGTGCTGCAAGACCTCCGCCGACAACGGCGCGGCCTGCCAGGACGGATGGCTCACGATGCACCCTCGGGGTCGGGACGAACGATGGACGATCCTTCGCACGGAGCCGCCTGGCTCCACGGGGAAACGTTCATTGTCTCTAGCGGACGGGCCATCTGTCAAACCTCCCGCGCTGGCGGGCCGGCCCTACGGGCGATGGACGAGATCGGCCTTCCGTGCAAACGTCGCGCGACTGCTGGTTTCGAGTCCGGTGCCTTCGTCATGCACCGTGACCTCGACCTCGTAGTCGCCCGCATCGAGCGCGGAGACGTCGATGGCGAAACTACGAGCCAGGGTCGACGATTTGATCACGTCGTGGAATTCCGTGGTGATGACGCCGGCCTTGCGCGGGCGGCCGAATAGCCCGCCGGGGCGCGCTTTGAGTCCGGTGCGCAGGTCGGCGGGATCCGGCATCTCGCGAATCGTGGCGCCGACGCGCGCGCGCGCCGTGCCGGTGATGTCGCGCGCCAAGTTGTACGCCTCGAAGGCGAGCACGAGCGGTTGATCGCCGCCGAGGGTTTGCACCGGCATGGGCAGCGTGACCCGCGGGCCGCGCACCAACGCCGAATCGTCGGCCACCATCTGGATGTCGGAGAGACACAGAGTCGGCGGATACTCCGGCGCCAGCGCGCCCTCGCGCCGTGCCCCGATCGTCGCCGAGTCCTCCATCGCGGTCGCCAGGTAGTAGTGGCCGGGCGGCGCGGTGAGTTCCAGCGCCGCCACCAGCAGCGGCCCCTCGACGGTCTCCACCTGCATGAATGGCCCGCGCGACACCGTGCGCGCGACCTCGCGCCACGCCGGATCGAACAGCACGGCGGTGGCCGTCAGGGCCTGCGCGGTGTCGGAAGCGGCCACTGTGCTGTCGACCACCATCGCGCCGACCACCGTATCCGCAAGGGCGCCGCGCGCGCGGGCAGCCTGGCGGTCGCGCGCCGCCTGCTGCAAACTCGCGGGCGACACGCCGAGCGCGATGCGATGCCGCACGTCCCCGAGCCCCTGCGCCGCGAACGCCGCATGCGTCGAATGGAACGCCACGATGCGGCGACGGAAATCGATCGGCACCAGGAAGGCGCCACGATCCAGCAGTGCCGCGCCGCGCCGCTCGCGTGCGGTGGTGATCATGCGTTCATGCTCGAGCGCGGGATCCCATCCGATACCGCCGGTCGTCGGGCTGCGGAAGATCGGGCGATCGCGCGTCCCGCGATTGAGGTAGGGCCGGATTTCATTGACGCGTGTGGTGAACGGAAATGTATACGTACCGCTGAGCGTGGTCTCCGACATCCGGATGTCCATCGCAAAACGCGGATACCGCCACACGATTTCGTCGGGCACCGCCACCGTAATGATGTCACCGTTGGAGAGTTGACGCTCCTGCTCGACGAGGTCGACGACATCGGGCGCACCAAATCGCACATAGGTGTCGCCGCGGGCATCCCACCACTTCTGCCCCGATGGCCGAAAGAAGACGAACGCCAAAGTGACGCGATGATAGAACTCGAGTTGGAATTCGTTGGCACTCGTGGTCGGCGTCGGATCGTGCGATTTCCAGAAGATGCGCAGCCACGCGGGCCTGTCCTCGAGCGACAGCTGCCCGAAGGCATCGCGATCGGCGCCGGTGGCCACCGGCCGCACGTCGGTGAATCCATTGCGTTCGATGGGACCGAGCTTGCGAATGCCGCGTTCGAATTCGCGCTCCGCCTCGCCGAGCGATCCGAGCGCGTGCAGCGCGCTCGCGTGCAAGAGCAGCGCCCACGCCGGCGCCGTGTCATCGAGGCGCGCACCGAGCACCGCGCGTGCGCGCTCGGCGGCGCCGCGCTCGCACTGCAGCGCCGCGAAGTGCGTGAGCGCCACCCAATCGGCGGAGTCCGCGGGAGCGCCGGTCTCGGGCAGCGCCTGTTCGAATTCGTCGATGGCACGCTGCATCGCGCGGGGCTCGCGATAGCGCCCCCACTCGCGTTCCCACAGACGGCCGATCTCGCGATGCGCCTCACGATTCGCGGGATCGAGCTTCAGCAGGCGCTGGAAGTAGGTGCGCCCGAGCGCGAACTTTTCCTCAATGATCGCCAGACGCCCGAAGAGCGCGAGCGCGGTGCGATTCGTCCGATCGCGCTTGAGCGCATTACCCAGGATGTGCTCGACGTTCTTGTGATCCTCGACGCTGCCGTGCGCGATCAGTCCCGCCAGCGCGAGGGAATCGAGCGCCGGAGCGGCGGGAGAGTCAGCCCGCGTCGCGGGGGGATGCGCGAGGCTGAGCGACAGCAGGAGTGCGGTCGCGAGCCGTCTCATGCGAATCAGCCGGTGGCGTCCGGCGCGGGACGGAGCTTGGTCAGCCTCACCGTGGTGCCGGCCTCACTCCAATCGAATTCGACGTGATCCATCAACGCGCGCATCAGGGCAATGCCGCGTCCACGGGTCGCGAAAATGTCTTCGGGCAGCGCATCGTCGTCGTCGCCGGGCTCACGATTCACCAAGCCATTGCCGTAATCACGGACGATCACCACGAACTCGTCGCCATGCATTTCGGCCCGGATCTCGACCGGCTTCGCCTCGTCCATCTGATTGCCGTGCTGGATGGCATTGGTCACTGCTTCAGTGATGCCGACTACTACGGCGCCCTTGGTGTCGTCGTCGAAACTCATGATGCCAAGGAGATTTTCGAAGAAGCCGCACAGGGCGAAGATGTAGTCGAGCCGGCTGGGAATCGTCAGGTGGAAGTCGGACTGTCCGATCGCAGAGACCATGGCGGGCTCGCACTCCAGAGTCAGGTGCCGCGGCGGCTTGACATCGCCTCCTCGCAACTCTACCATCCGCCGCACGTTCTGGACATGGGCAGGCCTCAGTGTAGGAAACTCTTCCCTCCAGGGCAAGTAGTCCCCCGCGCGGTCACGCGAACTTTCGGATGACCGCTCCCAGGCGACACGCATCACAGAGGTCGAGGATCCCGGACATGGCGCTCAAGGAAAAGCAAGTCGGCGACACTTACATTCTCTACCCCAAGGACTATCTGATGGGCGGGGCCGAGACCGACGAACTCGACATGAGGATCACCTACCTCGCGTCGCAGGGGAACTTGAAGCTGGTGATCAACCTGCAGGACACGCGTCACCTCAACTCGACGGCGATCGGTGTCCTGATCAAGGCGCACTCGAACTACAGCAAGCGTGGCGGTCACGTTCGCCTCTGTCGCGTCGACAAGAACATCAAGAACATCTTCGTCATTACCAAGCTCGCGATGGTGTTCGAAGTGTTCGAGTCCGAGGACGAGGCAGTCAAGGCAAGCTAGCGCCCGTGTCCGGCGGCTGCGCGCTGCGCGCAGCTGCCGCCCCAACGAGGCCCGCATGCGAAGGTTGCTCCTCCGTCCGTCCCCCTTCCCCCCACGACCTCCCCGTGCCGGCGTACCGCGTGAGCCGTCTCGCATCCCCCATCGTTGCGCGAGCGGTCGAACATTCGGCCCGTCGCCCATCACACCGGGTCTCCCGCTGCCGCGGGCGCGCCAGGTGCTCATCCCTCACTTGCAGGAGATCCTGAGATGACACGGAAGAAGCGGACCCCTCGTATCGGGCGTCTGCAGTCGGCGCTTGCTGCTGCGAGCGTGGCCGACCTACGCACCGCCCTTGCCCGCCGCGCGGCGGGAGCCCGGCGACAACTCGCGACGCTGGCCCGCTCGCGGGCTGCACTTGCCGCGAAGCTCGAAACGCTCGACGCGGAGATCGCCACGCTCGAAGGATTGGTCGCGGAGGTCGCGCCTGCCAAGCGTGGCCCGGGGAGGCCACGCGCCGCCCACGCTGCGCCGGCACGCCGCCGTGGCCGTCCGGCGAAGAAGGCAAAGTCGGCGAAGAAGGGTGCCGCGCGGCGCGGCGCGCCCGCCAAGAAGGCGCGCGGCGGAGGCCGCAAGCCCACGCACCTCGACCTCGCAGCCGAAGTGCTGCGCGATGCCGGCAAGCCGATGCATCAGCGCGACATCGCGGCCAAGCTGGTGTCCGACAAGGGCGTGAAGAGCAAGAGCAAGGCGTTCGACCGCTCACTCGGTCTAGTGCTGTCGCAGGACACCAAGCGATTCAAGAAGGTGAAGCGCGCCGTGTACGCGCTCCGCTAGCCAGCCGCAGTCCGACACACACGAAGGCCGGGGCACCCGCGCGGGACCCCGGCCTTCGTGCCATCGGCCGACACTACGGCGTGCGGCGCCTGGTGCGGCGCGGAGCTGGCGTCGCGCGGCCACTGCGTCGCGCCGGACGTGTCGCGGGCGACGCCGGTGCTTCGCGATACCGATTGGTGATCGGCAGCCGCCGATCCTTTCCGAACGCGCGCGGAGAGATCTTGATGCCGGGCGGCCCCTGCCGCCGCTTGTACTCGCTGCGGTCCACCAAGCGCGCCACACGCTGCACCGTCCGCGCCTCGAATCCGTCGGCCACGATGTCGGCGATGCTGCGGTCTTCCTCGATGTACGCCTTGAGGATCGCGTCGAGGATGTCGTAGGGCGGCAGCGAATCCTGGTCGGTCTGCTCCGGCCGGAGTTCCGCGGTCGGCGGACGATCGATCGTACTTTGCGGAATGCGCTCGCGGCCAGCGACGCGATTGACATGTCGCGCGAGATCGTAGACGAGCGTCTTCGGCACGTCCTTCAACACGGCGAAACCACCGGCCATGTCGCCGTACAGCGTGCAGTAGCCGACGCCGAGCTCGCTCTTGTTGCCGGTGGTGAGCACCAGCCACCCGAACTTGTTCGACAGCGCCATCAGCACGGTACCGCGCACGCGCGCCTGGATGTTTTCTTCCGTCTCGTCGCGCGTGCGCCCGCGGAAGGTCTGCGCCAGCGAGGTCTCGAACGCGGTCACCATCGGCTCGATCGCCACGGTGTCGAAGCGAATGCCCAGAGCGGACGCGAGCGCCGCCGCATCGTCCTGGCTGCGCGACTCGGTGAAACGCGACGGCATGCTCACACCTGTGACCCGCGCAGCGCCGAGTGCGTCCGCCGCGATGGTGGCGGTGAGCGCCGAGTCGATGCCGCCGCTGAGACCCAGCACGACGCCGCGGAAACCATTCTTCTCGACGTAGTCGCGCGTGCCGAGCACCAAGGCAGCGTAGACTTCGGCCGCGGCGTCGACGTGCGGCTCGGCGACCGCCGGCGCGCTCGCGCGAAACGCCTTGGCGCGCGGCTTGATCTTGAGATCGTGCGTGATCTGCCGGCGTGCGTGTTCGCTGCCGAACGCGAGATCGACGCGCCGCCGCGGATCGTGGAGGCGCTGCCGGAACACGTCGTCGGCATCGATCTCCGCAAACAGGAGCTGCTCGGCGAACAGCGGGGCACGCGCCACCAACTCCCCGGCTTGGTCGAACAGCAGGCTGCCACCGTCGAAGAGCAGTTCATCCTGCCCGCCGACCAGATTGCAGTACGCCACCGCCGCCACGGCATCCGCCGCGCGGGTCGCGAGCATGCGTTCGCGGGCGCGCGACTTGCCCTGTTGGTAGGGCGACGCGGAGATGTTGAGGACGACTTCGGCGCCGCCCTCGAGGACCGCTTCCTCGAGGGGGCCGCCGGGATACCAGATGTCCTCGCAGATGGTCACACCCAGACGGACACCGTTTACGCGCACCACCAACACACCAGCGCCGCGCTGGAAGTAGCGCGCCTCGTCGAACACGCCATAATTCGGGAGGTAGCGCTTGTGATAGCGAGCCGTCACTCCGCCCTCGGCGCAGACCGCGGCGGAGTTGTACACATCGCCGTCGGCATACACCGTCCCCACCACCGCGACGATGTCGCGCGCCTCCTTGGCCACCGTCGCAAGCACCGCATCGGTGTCGCGCACGAACTGCGGCCTCATGAGGAGGTCTTCGGCGGGATACCCGCACAGCGTCAACTCGGGGAACGCCACGACGGTGGCGCCCGCCTCGCGCGCGCGGGCGATGGCCTCGCGCACCTTGTCAGCGTTGCCGGCGAGATCGCCGACCGTGGTGTTGATCTGCGCCAGACACAGGCGCAGCGGACGTGTGGTGGCCATGCCGCGACAATACTCGACCGTGCACCTCGGCGCCAGGGCGCCGCGCCAGGCCACACGGCCCAGCGCGGCGCGGCGCACCTAGTTCATGTGCACCAACTTGCGGGTCAGCGTGTGCTCGCCCGCGTCGAGGCGGTAGAAATACACGCCCGTCGGAACCGGACGCCCGCGATCGTCGCGGCCATCCCAGCGTACCGCCTGCGTCCCCGCCGGACGCTGCCCGTCGAGCACCGTGCGCACCAGCGCGCCGTTGCCGTCGAAGATCCGCAATTGCGCGCGCCCCGCCGCCGCCAGACTGAAGCGTAGCGTCGTGCTGGCCGCGAACGGATTCGGCCAATTCTGCTGGAGGCCGAACGCCGGCACGCCGTCGGCCACGTCGCCACCGGCGCCGCGGGCGGACGTGCTGTAGCGCACCGCGTAGGGCACCGCGACGGCCGGCCCCCAGTTCCCCACGGCGTCCTGCGCCCGGAGCCACGCCACGCAGGTCGAACACGTGTCCGAGGGCGCCACCGTGGCGTTCACGGTGAGTACGGTCGATGACCCAAAGCTGCCGCCGCTCGCCTGCGCGGGGACTCCGGCACCCGCACTGGCCGGTGAGGCGCCCAGCGAGTATTCCGCCGCGGCGATGGCGGATCCGCCGGTCGTCGTGTCGGCGAACACCGCGCTCAAGGTCACCGCCTGCGTGACACGCACCGGGAACGGCGAGGCGACCGCGGTTCCCGCGATGGCCTGCGGTCCGAGGAAGTCGCCGCCGGCGTGCGACAGGGCGAAGTCCGTCGAGATTGCACTGCCGTGGAGCGCGGGCGAGCCCGCATCCGCCACGATGACCCGCACCCGCGTGTGTGGAGAGTTGAGGACATGCGTGACATCCCAGCCGTACGGTGAACTCAGCGCGCCCGAGGCCACCGTCGTCCAGGTTTGGCCGAAGTCCTGGCTGTACTGCACCGTCGTCGACGCGATGGATGCCCCGCCGCCGCTCGCGTTCCAGGTGACGGTCACCAGATTGTCCAACTGCTGCACGCTGGTCAGCGACACCGTCGGGTGACGCCGGCCGACCAGCCACTGCAGCGTCTGGTCCATGATGTCGGGGCGGCGGTAATCATTGCTCGAGTCGGCGTTGACTTGCGTGAACTCGTAGAACATCGACACCTCGCGGGTCGGCGAGCCGGCCCACAGCGCGGTGCCCGGCGTCCCCAAGGA
>JBGATO010000007.1:41583-81625 GCA_044229145.1 Candidatus Eiseniibacteriota bacterium
GCCGAGGACTGCCAGCGCACCGCGATGATGTCGGGCGTGTAGTCGTCCAGCCACACGCCGGTGGCGGTGCCGCTGCCGTTGTTCGGCGTGACTTCATCGCCCGCACCGCCCCCCCGGAACTCGGTGTAGGGCACGCCGAATACGTAGTTTCCGCTGATCGGGTCGCCCGGCTGGCCGCCAATGTAGGTGATGGGATCCGGGTCGACCTTCCAGATCGCGTGCAGCGTGTTGTTGAGGAAGCTGGCACGTGCAACGGTGTAGTCCTGGCCGGCGGACGAGAAGTCCCAGGCGATGTCGTGCGAGGTCATCACCACGCGCGCGCCGCCGTCGTGCAGCTGCTGCCAGAGGCTGCGCTGGTTGTCGGTCATCTGCGGATACTGTTCGAGGCCGGTGTTCCACCAGACGACCGGATAGCTGCGCAGCCCGCTCGACGCATCGCCGAGCGCCGGGTCCCCCGAGACGTCCGCGTACGTGTAATCGTACGTCCAGCCGCTGCGGGCGAAGGCCGCGTCGTAGCGCGCCAGGTTGTCGGACGGGAACGACGAGTCTCCGAGAACGAGGAAGACATCCGCCGGCACGGCGCTGGTGGTGAAGGTGTAGTGGCGTCCGCCGTTGTCATCGCGCGTCAGATTGCCCGAGCCATCGGTCGAGAGGACATCGAAGTAATAGAGTGTGGCGGGAGCGAGACCGAGCAGCGCCACCGAGTGCGTGGTGATGAGGTCGCCCTCCGTGCTGCTGCTGCTCCCGAGCGCGGTGGTGGTGCCGTACTCGATCGACCCGCGCGCCCCTTGCGAGGTGCTCCAGGTGAAGACCGCGCTGGTGCGCTGCGGCGTCGCGCGCACCTGCGTGGTCACCGCCGGCGTCGCGTCGACGAGCGCCGTGGCGGTCCGCGTGGCGGCCGGGGAGGCATCGTTGTACACCGCGGTGATGGCGTCGCCACCCGCAGCGCAGAAGACACCGTCGAGCGGCGCAAGTGAGGCGCCGAGTCCTGTCACCGTCATACTCCCGGTGAACACGCCACCGCCCACCGCGGACAGCGTCACGTTCTCCTGATCGCCGCTGCTGCTGGTGAGCGACACCACCGGGGACGTGAGCCCGGGCGTCGCATCTTCGAGCCGAATGGCGATCGAGGTGCCGAACCGGTACGTCGGCCGGTCGAGGCTCACGGTCGCCGTGCCGCGGTCGAGATCGCCGGTGACCACCAGCGCAAACGGCTGCGGGCCGAACGGCACGTTGCCGGCGCCGATGTGAATCGTGTACGCGCCGGCCGTCGGCGCGTTGAGCCGGACGCACTCCTCGACGTTGAGATGGTCCGCGCTACCACCCGTCACCGATTGTCCGCCCGCGGTCACGTTGCCGCGGTAGGTGCCGGACGGCCCGGTGACCGTGAGGTCGAGGTCGTTGACCAATGTGGTCGCGGCGCCCGGGGTGCTCGGGTAGTCCGACCACACCAGCGTCACCTTGAGCGGGATCGTCGAGCCACCGACGGTGACCGTGTAGTCGAGCCCTTGCCCCGTCTCGAGTCCGTTCGTGTACTCGAGCAACGCGAGGTCTCGCGTGTCCCCGGCGAACGCGAGCACCGAATCGAGGTCGATGCGCCCCCACCCAAAGTTGTTGTCGGGCCACGTCGCGCCAGGATCCGCCGAGTTCACGAGCATCGCCTTGAGCAGTGCCGCGCTCGGGTTGGCAATCGCATCCGCCGCCGTCTTACTGCCGGACGGATACCATCCCTCGGTGAGGTACTGACGCACCAACGCCGACGAGCCCGCGGTGATCGGCGTCGCCATCGAAGTGCCGGTCAAGGTGTGATAGGTGCTGGTATTGGCCGTCGACCCAGAGGCGGACCAGATACTGGTGCCCGGCGCCACGATCGTCGGTTTCACACGGCCGTCGTCGGTGGGACCGCGACTCGAGTAGGAGCCGATGGTGCTGCCGTCGGTGTTGTCGGTGGCGCCCACCGTGATGCAGTTCTTGCAGGTACCCGGCGGCTCCACGGTGTTCGTCGCGGAACCGTCGTTCCCAGCCGACTGCACGACCAAGAAATCCTTGTGCGCCCACACGAACTGGTCGACCTGCATCGCCTCGGCGTCGTAGTTACCGTTCATCGCTTCGGAGATCGGCTGCCCCCACGACTCGGACGTCCCGTAGGCGTGTCCCGCCGAGTTACCGGTGTATGGCAGAATGAACAGATCGTTGAGGTCGACGGGGATGCCGGCCAACGAGGCGGTGGAGCCGGTGCCGACGTCCATGATGTAGAGCTTCTGCTTGAGCGCCATGCCGTCGTAACCGCTGATGCCGCCGACATACGAGTCGTCGCCACCCAGAGAGCCGGCGGTGTGCGTGCCGTGCCAGGTCCCAAGGCTGGAGTTCTCATCCCCGAACGTCGCGCCGGGCAGCACGTTGTAGGCAATGAGCTTCCGGTGCGTCGGGTAGTCGGTCTTCGACGCGGTGATGGTGACGGCCGGATCGCGGAACATGTCGTGGTTGGTGTTCACGCCGGTGTCGCTGATGCTCATGATCTGGTTCTCGCCGTGCAGGCCGTGATCCCAGACGGCGCGGTTGTTCGACACATGCGTCTGGGTGATCCACTGCGCGGTGGAGTTGTGGAGCACGTTGGGTGCGTACGGCTCGATCCACGACACCTCACGCAGCTGCGCGAGTTCCTGCACCTGCGCCGCGGTGGCGCGCACGATCGCGAGCTTGTTGATGCCGTTGTCCGAACTTCGCGCCACCGACGCGCCGCTCGCCAGCACGCGCGCCAGCGACGCCGGCATGTCCTCGTGCGGGAAGAACAACACGCGCCACTGGAGTGCGGCCCCCGACAATCCCTCCGCCGTGGCAAGCCGCGCGTTGGTCGAGGCGGAAATCTTGTATGCCGGCTGGAACGGCCCGCTCCACCGCACGTCACCGAGCGCGCGGATGCGCGCCAGCGCGGCATCGTCCGCGCGCAGCACGAACGCGTAGTGCGGCACGTATGCGACGATCTCGCCGCCGGCGCGCTCGAGCGCCTGCCGCGCGCCCGCCGTCACCGGGCCGCGCAGTTGCACGAGGTGATAGCGCGGCCCGGCCTCTGCCGGTACGGCGGTCGTGGCGACCGACGGCAGCGGCTTGGAGGTGTCGAAGGCGATGCCGTTCGAGAGCCGGATCCAGGATGCGTCCGGCACGCGCACGATCTCGTCCTCCATCAGCGCGCCGCCGGAGATCGGCGACACGTGCGAGGGCGCCACCGGCGTGACCTCGCGCCCCGCCGCCGGAGCGGCAGTCCGCGAACGAGCCCAAGCGGCATCGGGTGCCAACGCGACGAGCCAGAGGGTGACTGCGAACAGCGGACGCACACACGCGGCGGTCACGCGCGCACTGCGCGCCGGACCAGCCTTGCCGCGAACGGGCATGAAGATCTCCTCGATGAAAGGCACCCCGGCGTCGGGACGCGCCGGAACTCCTGACCACAGTGTCGTGCAGGCGAGACGCCGCGCCGCGCGCGGCGGGAACCGGCCCGAACGGGGGCGTTCGGGCGGATTGCATTCTGGACGGTCGGCGGAAGGGTGTCTAGCCGCCCGTCCCGTGATACACGCGCAAGCCGGAGACCAGTTCCATCACGAAGACGGCAAAGTTCAGAAGCGGTAGGCCACCAGCATCGATACGGTGGTCGGCACACCGGAGGTCTTCACCTCGTCCACCTGGGGCCGGCCGCCTCGCACGGCGTGCGCCCCGGCGTTCACACCCCAATGCCGCGCCACGTGGAACTCGGCGCCTGCTCCGTAGGTCCAGGCATCGGCATCCCGCGCCGCGCCCTCGAGTCGCGCATCGTGCACGCGGCCCGCGCCCACATCGACGTACGGCACCAACCCGAAGACCGCGAGCGGGTGGAACGCCACGAACGCGCCCGCGTACCGGCGATGCATGCCACCGCCGCCCTCGTCGAGCAACGAGCTCATCTCGAGCCCACCCGACAGCGGTCCGATGCCCAGGCGCGCCAAGCCGCGCCACCCAGTGGTCGTGGAGTAGTCGGTGCGGTCTCCGCTCACCGTGCCGGTGCGGCTGAACGCACTCACGCCGCCTTCCACTTCGATTCCACTCAACTGTGCGCGGGCCGGCACCGCTGCCGCCAACATACCCGCCATCGCCCAGGTCAGGATCGCTCGCGTCATCGCAGGTTCTCCCTGCGCGCCGTCCGGGCGCGCGCCGGTGATGCCTCGGGGGACATCGATCGTCTCACACGACGAAGTGCGGAGTCAGCCCGGCGCGCCGATGTTCCCACGGCCGAGCCGTCCGCAAATGCATCGCCCCCGGGATCCGAAGACCCCGAGGGCGACGCCGGGACAGCAAATCGTGCGCGACCGCGCGAGGCGCGGCGCTAGTTCATCTTCATGAGCTTCTTGGTGGCCGAGTTACCCGGCGCGTCGAGACGGTAGAAGTACACACCGCCCGGCACCCGGCGGCCGTGGTCGTCGCGGCCGTCCCACTTCGCGGCGTGCGGACCCGCCGGCAGGCTCGCCGAGTACAGCGTGCGCACCAGCTTGCCGTTCACGTCGAACACGCGCAGTTGCGCCACGCCGGCCTCCGCCAAGCTGAAACGGATGGTGGTGAGCGGCGCGAACGGGTTCGGCATGTTCTGCGCGAGGTCGAAGCGCGCCGGACCGCCGAGCGGGTCGCCGATGCCCACGATCCCTGCGCGCACCACGAACGGCGTGGCGAGAGCCGGACCCCAGTTGCCGGCGCTGTCCTGGCCACGCACCCACAGCTGGCAGGTGGCGCAGGCGAGGCTGGAGGTCGGCACACTGCCGGTCAGCGCGAGACTCGACGCGGTGTTGAACGCGCCGCTGAGCGCGGTTCCCGAACCGGCCGCCGCCGGCGAAGCACCAATCGAATACTCGGCCGCCGCGATGAGCGAGCCGCCCGAGGTCGTGTCGGTGAGCGACGCGGTGATCGACACCGGCGCCGGTTGGGTCACCGGGTTCGGCGTGAACGTCACGCTCCCTGCCACCACGATCGGCCCAGCGAAGTCCCCACCCGGGCGCGCCAAGATGAAGTCCCCTGTGGTCGCGCTGTTGTGCAGCGCCGGCGAACCACTGTCGGTGACGATGACCCGCACGCGCGTGTGCGGCGAGTTCAACACGCCGGTCACGTCCCACGCATACGGCGAGGTCAGCGATCCCGACGCGATCGCGGTCCACGTCTGGCCGAGGTCCTGGCTGTACTGCAGGGTGGTCGAGGCGATGGTGTTCCCGCCATCCGCCGTCGCGGTCCACGCGATGGTGACCGGCGAGGTCGTGTAGGTGGTCGCGCCCACCGGCGACGAAATCACCGTCGTCGGGTGGTTGCGGCCGAGCAGCCACTGCAGCGTCTTGTCGACCACGTCAGATCGCACCTGATCATCGACCGTGGCGTAGTTCATCTCCATCGGCTCGAAGAACATCGCCGCGACCTTGGTCTGCGTGCCACCCCACACGGCGGAGTCCGCGGACCCCATTGCCAGGGTCGACGTCCAGCGCACCGCGACAGTGTCCGGCGTCAGGTCGTCGGTCCAGGCGCCCGCCGCGGTGCCGTTGGTGCCAGAGCGCGGCGCGACTTCGTCACCGGCGGCGCCGGTACGGCTCTGCGTGTAGCTGATGCCGCCGACGTAGCTGCCGCTGATCGGGTCGCCGGGAATCCCGCCGATGAAGGTGATCGGGTCCGGGTCCTTCTTCCAGGTCTGGTGCAGGTAGTCGTTCGACCACGCGAGGCGGGCCGCGGTGTAGTCCTGGCCGGAGAGCTGGAAGTCCCACGAGACGTCGTGCGACGCGAAGGCGAGCCGCGCGCCACCGTCGTGCACGCGCTGCCAGATGGTGCGCTGGTTGTCGCTCACCTGCGGGTACTGCTCGAGACCGGTGTTCCACCACACGACCGGGTAGCTGCGCAGGCCGCTGGTCTTGTCACCCACCGCCGGATCGCCGTCGACGCTGGCGACGGAGTAGGCGTGGGTCCAGCCGTGGCGGTTGAACGCGTTGATGTAGCGCGTGATGTGGTCCGACGGATACGTCGAGTTGCCCAGCACCAGGAACACGTCGGCCGGGACGCTGCCGGTGGTGAACGTGTAGTGGCGCCCGCCGTTGTCGTCGCGCACCGTGTTGCCGCGCGCGTCCACCGACTCGACGTCGTAGAAGTAGAGGGTGTTGGCGGTCAGACCCGACAGGCCGATCGCGTGCGCCGTCGAGCGGTCGTTCACGGTCGCCGACGTGCTGCCGAGCGCGGTCGTCGTGCCGTAGTAGACCTTGCCGCTGCCGCCGTCGGTGGTCGTCCAGTTGATGGTCGCCGCCGTCAGCGTGATGCTGCTGGCGCCGACCGCAGCGATCGAGAACGACGTCGCGTCGATGAGCGCCGAGGTCGAGAGCGTTGCCACCGGCGCGGCATCGGCGTAGCGCGCGGTGATGACGTCACCGTTGGTCACCGACAACGAGCCGTCGTAGGACGTGATGACGCCGAACAGCAGCGGCATGGTGCCGGTGAACACGCCGCCGGCCACCGCCGTGAGCGTCACCGATTCGCTGTCGCCGGTGGTGCTGGTGAACGTGACGACCGGCGAGACGAGGCCCGGCGTCGCGTCCTCGAGACGGATGCGCACCAGTTCGCTCGGACCGTACGCCGGCTTGTCGAGCGTCAGGAAGCCGGTCTGGCGGTCGAGGTCACCGGTGGCGACGAGCGCGAACGGCTGCGGACCGTACGGCACGTTCTGCGCGCTGACGCGCAGCGTGTAGGTGCCCGGCGTCGGCGCGGTGAGGCGCACGACTTCTTCGACGTTGAGGACGTCCGCGGTGCCGCCGGTGATCGACACGCCGCCGCTCGACACGTTGCCGAGGTAGGTGCCGCCCGGGGCGATCACCGATAGGTTCAAGTCGTTGACGATCGCGGTGGCCGCGGTCGGCGAGCCCGGGTAGTCCGTCCACGTCAGGGCAACCTTCAGCGTGATGCTCGAGCTGAGGACGTTGATCGTGTAGTCGATGTAGTCGCCGGTCACCATGCCCTGCGTGTTCTCGACGAGCGCGAGGTCACGCGAGTCGGCGGCGAACATCAGCAACGAGTCGAGGTCGACGCGGCCCATCCCCCACGCGTTGTCGAGCATCGCGCCGCCCGAGGCCGGGTGGTCGGCGCCGCTGATCAGCATCGCCTTGAGCAACGCGGCCGACGGCGTGCCGATCGAGTCGGCCGCGATCTTGGTGCCGCTCGGGTACCAGCCCTCGGTGAGGTACTGGCGCACCAGCGCGGCGTCGCCGGCGAGGATCGGACAGGCCATCGAGGTACCGGAGAGCAGGTGGTAGCCGGTGTTGCTGCCGCCGCTGGCGGAGTTGACGCTGTTGCCGGGCGTCACCAGGGTCGGCTTGACGCGGCCGTCGTCGCACGGGCCGCGGCTCGAGAAGGAGGCGATCGAGTTGCCGTTGGTGTCGTCGGTGGCGCCCACCGAGATGCAATTCTTCGCGGTCGCCGGCGGTTCGACGGTGCCCAGGCCGGACCCGTCGTTGCCGTTCGAGAAGCAGAGCAGGAAGTCCTTGTGGGCCCACATGAACTGGTCGACCTGCTGCGCCTCGACGTCGTAGACGCCCTGCAGACCGGCGGACGCCTGCACGCCCCACGAGTTCGACATGATCGAGGCGTGGCCGGCGGTGTTGCCGGTGTACGGGTACTTGAAGAGGTCGTTGAAGTCGGCCGGAATACCCGAGAGCGAACCGGCATTCCCGGTGCCGATGTCGCAGAAGTAGATCTTGGCCTTGAGCGCCATGCCGTCGTTGGTGCTGGCGCCACTGACGTACGAGTCGTCGCCGGCGATCGAGCAGCCGGTGTGCGTGCCGTGGTAGGTGGCCAGCTGGCTGTTCTCGTCGCCGAACGTCGCGCCCGGCATGGTGCGGTACGCGATCAGTTTGCGGTGGTTCGGGTAGTCGGTGGTGCCGCTCGACACCGGGTTCGCCGGGTCGTTGAACTGCTGGTGCGTCGGGCGGATGCCGGTGTCCGAGGTCGACACGATCTGGCCTTCGCCGCGAATGCCGGCGTTCCAGATCGCGCGGTTGTTCGAGACGTGCGTCTGGGTGATCCACTGCGCGACGGCGTTCTGGATGACCGGCATCGCGTACGGCTGGATCCACGCCACCTCGCGCAACCGCGCGAGGTCGCGCAGCTTGGCGCCGTCGAGCGTGATCTGCGCGAGCTTGTTGATGCCGTTGTCGCTCGAGCGGTGGACGATGGCGCCGAGTTCGGTGAGGTGCTGCAGGGCGAGCGGGAAGTCCTCGTCCTGGAAGAACAGCACCATCAGTTCGCGCGAGCCGGCGGCGTTCGCGTCGAGGCCCTTGCACAGCTTGTACGCGGGCTGGTAGAGGCCGGCGTCACGCACCAGGCCGAGGCCGCGCACGCGGGTCATCGTCGCGTCGTCGGCGCGCACCAGGTACGCGTAGTTGGGCACGTAGGAGACGATCTTCGCGCCGGCGCCTTCGAGGCGCGCGCGCCACTCGGCGCGGATCGGCCCGGCGAATTGCACGAGGTGATAGCTCGGACCGTCGCCGTAGGTCGTGACGGTCAAGCCCGGGTCGACAGTCGCCGGCACCGCGCCGTCGGTCACCCGCAGGCCGTTGGCGAAGGCGAGCACGCCGGCCTGGCCCGGCGCGGCCGCCGGCTCGAAGCGGCCGGGGGCGCCGTGACTGATCGGGAACCGGTCGCTGCGCACACTGGTGGGCGCGGCAGGATCGGGCACGCGGGCCCGCGACGACGCATGCGCGGCGGGCGACGACCCGATGAGCGCCAAGCTCACGGTCGCCAGCGCGGCCAGCAATGCGGCGGACGGTGGGACGCGGAACGCAGAGCCACGAGAACGCATGGGACGAACTCCTCTCGAGATGCGGTGTCGCAGGGTTCGGCACGCGGGAGGGGCGAGGCAATGGGGGTGATCGCCTGAGACCCGGATGCACACGGGATGCGGTGGCAGGACGCGAACGCCGGCAAGGCAAGAGGATGGGAGCCGGCGCCAGATCGACAAGAAGTGTGACATCCCAACGGCCCGCAGGTCAACGCCGCCGCGAGGCTGTTACCTGGAGTTGAGCGGGTCGACCCAGGGTGCAGACTGCACGCCTAGGCGCGGCTGGCGAGCGCTGCCTCCCGCACCGGGGCGAACGACCGGCGGTGCGCCGGGCAGGGCCCGAGGGCCCGCAACGCCGCGAAATGCTGCGGCGTCGGGTAGCCCTTGTGCTCGGCGAAGCCGTAGCCGGGATGCGTCGCGTCGAGATCGCGCATGATGTCGTCGCGCGCTTCCTTCGCCAGGATCGACGCCGCGCCGATCGCCTGCGCGCGGCCATCGCCCTTGATGAGCAATTCGTGCAAGTGCGTCTCGGCGCCCGGCGGCAGCGTGTTGCCGTCGACGAGCGTGATCTCCGGGGCCGGCGCGAGCGCCGCGATGGCGCGGCTCAGCCCGGCGAGCGAGGCGTGCAGGATGTTGAGCCGGTCGATCTCGTCGACCTCGACGACGACGACGCTGTGGGCAAGCGCGGCGTCGAGGATGCGCAGACGGGCGTCGGCCCGCTCGGCCGCTGAAAGTCGCTTGGAGTCGTCGATACCGTCGAGGTGCAATCCGGGCGGCAGCATCACCGCCGCCGCCACCACGGGGCCGGCGAGCGGGCCGCGCCCGGCCTCGTCGGCACCGGCGATGCGCGTAGCCGCTGCGGGCCAGATGGCCAAGTCCAGCGCCGCGCGTTGGACGGGCGTCCATGGCGCGGCGCTGAGCGGGGACGCCCCGCGCGCGCGGCGAGCGCCGCGCGGGGCGTGAGCAGGTTGTGACACGCGTGACTCCCGCATCGTCGGCGGGATGCGCGGGTTAGGAGGAGGCTCCCACCGTCTCCCGCGCCGCGGCAGCCTTGGCCGCCTTCGCCGCCGCGCGCTCCTTCGCAGCCGCGTGGTCGACACGCTCCTGCACACGAGCCGCCTTACCGGTCAGGTCGCGCAGGTAGAACAGCTTCGCGCGGCGCACCTTGCCCAGCTTCAGCACCTCGATCTTGGCGATGCTCGGCGTGTGCACCGGGAAGATACGCTCGACGCCCACCCCGTTCGAGATCTTGCGGATGGTGAAGGTCTCGCGCACGCCAGCGCCGCTCCGGGCGATGACGATGCCCTGGAACACCTGGATACGCTCCTTCTCGCCTTCCACGACGCGGACGTGCACCTTGAGGGTGTCGCCCGGGCGGAACGTCGGGATGTCCGACTTGAGGTACTTGGCCTCGACCGCTTCAATCAATCCCACGACCTGCTCCTTTCCTTCTCCCGCGCCTCGCGCGCGAGTTCTTGCACGTACTTCCTGTCGTCGGCGCTCAGCGTGTCGGCGGCGCGCTCCAGCAATTCGGGGCGCCGCGCGTACGTGCGACGCAACGAGTCGCGTCGCCGCCAAGCGCGAATCTTGGCATGGTCTCCGGAGCGCAAAACCTCCGGGACCGCGATGTCGCGGAAGCTCTCCGGGCGCGTGTAGTAGCCGCAGTCCAAGAGACCGTCCTCGAACGAATCGGTCAGCGCCGAGTCGATGTCCCCCAGCACGCCGGGCAGGAGCCGCGTCACGGCTTCCAGGATCACCAGCGCGGGGATCTCCCCGCCGGCGAGGATGTAGTCGCCGATCGACACTTCCTCGGCGCCCAGCACCTCGCGGACGCGCTCGTCGACCGCCTTGTAGCGGCCGCACAGGATCGTCAGCGCCGGCTCTTCCGCCAGCTCCTTGACGAACGCCTGCGTGAGCGGACGTCCCTGCGGACTCGGCATCAGCACGCGTCCGCGCGCCGCCGTGTCCCCGATCGATTCCACCGCGGCCACCACCGGTTCGGGCTTCATGATCATCCCGACCCCGCCGCCGTACGGATAGTCGTCCGTCGTGCGATGGCGATCGTGGGTGAAGTCCCGCGGATCGACCACGTTCACGTCCAGCTGGCCTTGGCCCGCCGCGATGCGCAGCACGCCTTCCGCCAGCACACTGTCGAAGAAGCGCGGGAAGATCGACACCAGATGCACGCGCATCGTTCTCGCCCCGCCTACTCGTCGTCCGGCAAGAGACCCGGGATCACGTGCACGGTCATCGTGCCGGATGCCAGATCCGTCGCCTTCACGAACTCCTTCACCGCGGGCACCAGGATCTCTCCGTGAGGCCCGCGCACGACGTACACATCGTTCGCGCCCGGCTGCAGCACCTCCTCGAGGGTTCCGAGGGCGCGGCCGTCTTCCGCGATCACCTTCAGGCCGACCAGTTGCCAGTGGTAGTAGAGCCCGTCCGGCAGCGGCGGTGCTTCGCTCCCCGGGACCTCGACCAGCGCGCCGGCGAGTTCTTCCGCCGTGTCGCGATCCTCGATGCCCTCGAAGTGCAGCACGCCGGTGATGTCGGCGCGTTCGTTGCCGGTCACCGTCAGGGCGCGCCGTTCGCCGTTCTTGAGCACCACGCGCACGGCGCGCAGCGTCGACAAACGGTCCGGCACATCGCTGAGACAGTCGGCGTGGACATCGCCGCGCACGCCTTTCGGCTTGCCGAGGCGCGCCACCACCACGTAGTCGGGTGCGGTCATCGCATCACTCCCGGGCGCGACCCGGGACTCCGTCCCCAGGAATCAGTCGAGAATGTCGAGCGTGGCCTTGCGGCCTTCGAGCGAGGCCGCGGCGCTGAGCAGGGTGCGGATCGAGCGGGCCATGCGGCCGTTGCGTCCGATCACCTTGCCCATGTCGTCGGGCCCGACGCGCAGCTCGAGCACCACCATGTGATCGCTCGCCGTTTCGGTCACCGAGACTTGGCTCGGATCGTCGACCAGCGACTTGGCGATGTACTCGACGAGTTCCTGGAGCGCGCTCGCGCTCACGCCTCGGCCGCCGGCTCGGCGGCCACTTCCGCCGGCGCCTCAGCAACCGGAGCGGGCGCAGGAGCCGGAGCCGGAGCAGCGGCGGCGACCGGCGCCATCGCACCGGCGGTGTTGATCAGCGCGCGCGCCTTCTCGGTGGGCTTGGCGCCATTGGCGACCCAGTACTGCACGCGGGCGGCGTCGAGTTTGATCGTGGCCGGGTTGGTCAGAGGGTCGTAGTAGCCGAGCGTCTCCACGAAACGCCCATCGCGCGGGCTGCGCGAATCCGCCACCACCATACGCCAGAAGTCACGGTGCTTGGCGCCACGGCGCGCAAGCCGAATCACTAATGCCACGAATCATCCTCCTTGTCGAACTGCCGTCTCTCCGCCCCTCGGCGGCGACATGGCTGTCGCGTCGCGTGTTTCGCGACGGGCCGGTGGACACCGCGGCGTTCTGGAGGGAACGCCCGCGTCCGGGTGGTGCGTGCGCCTCGCTCTACGGGCGTCGCCCGCCGAGCATCCGCGCCATCTTCTTCGCCCCGCCCCCGCGCATCATCTTCACCATCTTCGACATCTCGTCGAAGTCGCGCAGCAGGCGGTTCACATCCTGCACCGTGCGACCGCTGCCCTTGGCGATGCGCTTGCGGCGGCTGCCGTCGATGATCGCCGGCTTGCGGCGCTCCTTCGGCGTCATCGAGTGGATGATCGCCTCGTCGTGGGCCAGCGCCTTCTCGTCGATCACGGCGCCGGACTTCTTCATCGCCCCGCCCATGCCCGGGATCATGCCGAGCAGGTCTTCGAGCGGTCCCATCTTGCGGACTTCCTTGAGCTGCTGCAGGAAGTCTTCGAGCGTGAACTCCGCCTTGCGGAGCTTCTTCTCCATCGCCGCGGCTTGTTCCGCGTCGACGGTCTGCTGCGCCTTCTCCACCAGCGTGAGCACGTCGCCCATGCCGAGGATGCGGCTGGCCAGACGGTCCGGATGGAACACCTCCAGCGCGTCCAGCTTCTCGCCGGTGCTCAGGAACTTGATCGGCCGCCCGGTCACCTGACGCACGGAGAGCGCCGCGCCTCCGCGCGCGTCGCCGTCCATCTTGGTGAGGACGATGCCGTCGGTGCCGATCTGCGTGTGGAACGACTCGGCGACCGAGACCGCGTCCTGGCCCGTCATGCCGTCCACCACCAGCAGCACCTCGTGCGGCGGCACCGCGCCGCGCAAGCGCTTGAGCTGGTCCATCATGTCCTGATCGATGTGGAGTCGGCCTGCCGTGTCCACGATCAGGTGGTCGCGGGCGGTGCGGCGCGCTTCGCTCAGCGCCTTGGTCACCGTCGGGACCGGATCGCTCTCGCCCGGCTCGGGCGTGACGATCGGGATGTTCACCTGCTTGGCGAGCACCCGGAGCTGCTCGACCGCGGCCGGCCGGACCAAGTCCGCGGCCACCAGCAGCGGCGCCTTGCCCTTGTGCCGCAGCCACACCGCCAGCTTGCCGCTGAAGGTGGTCTTGCCCGAGCCCTGCAATCCGACGACGAAGATGACCGTCGGCGGCTTCGGGCTCTGCGCCAGGTGGACCGCGCCACCGCCGAGCAGTTGCACCAGCTCGTCGTGGACGATGCCGACCACCATCTGGCCCGGCGTCAGGCTCTTGAGGACCTCCGTGCCCACCGCACGTTCCTCGACGCGCTGGACGAAGTCCTTGGCCACCTTGAAGTTGACGTCTGCTTCCAACAATGCGCGACGGATCTCGCGCAAACTGTCGCGGATGTTCTCCTCGGTCAGCTTGCCCTTCCCGCGCAGGCGGGTGAAGATATCGTCAAGCTTTCCGGTGAGCGAATCGAACACGCGTTCCAGCCGTCCGTTGGGCGTGAACCGTCCCGGCGCGGGTTGCGCGGCCTTGGACGGCATTCAGAGTCAGACGGGGTAGGCTAGCAGGGTTGGGGGCTCAGATCAAGGGGTTTGGAGCGACCTCCCCGGCGAAGGGCGGCCGGCGGTGGGCAAAGAATTGGCTGCACAACTACACCGGCGTGGGGCCGATTTTGTCGGGAATGCGCGACGCGGCGGCGACTAGGCCACAAACCACAGCCCGCCGCTTCACCTTCCACCATCCCCCGCACGGGCATGACACCTCAGCCGGAGGCCGCCGTGATGTCCCGAACCGTCCTGTGGCTCGCGCTCTACGCGGGAGCCACGTTCTCCCCGGCGATGGCATCGCCAGCGCACCCCGATTCGACAGACGTGGTGCACTATCATCGCCTGTCCGACCAAATCGAGTACGATTGGCGACCGCTGGGAATGCGTGTCGAATCCGATCTCTGGACGGATGGCCGGTGCGTGCGCTGGCGCAGTCGGTCTTGGTCACGCAGCGTGTGGTTCGGTCCGCAGCCAACTGCCTACGTGCTGCGGCTGGCGGACGCGGCAGTCTTCGCACTCTACGACTCGCCACACGTCTACCAGCAACTCGACCTCGACAGTTTGCGGACACGCTGGTGCAGGTGGGCACGTCAGGTGGACTATGAACTGCCGCTCCCCGATTCGTCGCTTGGGCACCCGGTTCGCATCTCGTGCGACGTCGACACCATCGCGCAGCAAGAGACCCTAGCAGGATCGACCTACCTTCACACTCGCATCAGGGTTCGCGAGCCGCATGGGTGGATATCGAGCTTCGGGTGGAGCCCTCCCGCTACGGGCCCCGACACCCTCCAACGCGCGGAGTGGATCGACCTCGACCTCTGGACGGCTCCCGCGGCGGGACTCGATCCCTCGGTCGAGAAGGCAATTCATATCTTGGCCGGCGACTCGTTGACGGCATGCCCGGGGCTGGATGCAGTGCTGCGCGACCTGCTCGGCGTGGCAAGCAGTAGCGCCTCGCTGTTCTGCGCGTGGCCGATGCGCGCCGCCGTTCCTGCGATGCGGACGCTGCAGGGTGCCCGCGACGTCGCGCGCAGCCTCTCACTCGGATTGTGCGGGCCACCACCGAATCGCTCTGACGCCGCACGCGTCGACACCACGTTCGCCCGCTTGCGGAGCTTCGTGATCGACGCCTATCGAGACAGCGCCGGTTGGTCCAACGGCCTCGAGCGGACGCTGCGTGCGCAAGTGCTGCGCACCTTTCCTACGACGGACACACCCGACACCGTCGGCAGTGGATCCCACTGGCCGAACCTCCGCGCCCTCGGCGTGAAGGGTCCGGGAGTGCAAGAGTTCACGGTGCGCCGCGAACGTGTCGCCCTCGACGCCGTCGACATTCCGGCGTGGATGCCGGCCGCGCGTGACGGTGACCTCTGGGAACCGTGTCCGATGCGCGTCCTCAAGCCCATCGTGCGGCGATCACTGCGGGTGTAGGTGGGGTGTGTGGCGAAATTCGCTCTCGCGGGCGACCTCGGTTGGGAGGCCGCCCGCGTATGAATCGACGATCGCGTCGCGTACGGCGAACTCCGCATGATCGCACTCGCGCCGCAGTCCGGCGTACTCCACTCCGTCGCATTCGTCGATCACGGCGAGCGGCGACGCATCATCAGTCTTCGCCGGGCCAACCGACGAGAGGCTGTGGACAAGGTCCGGCTACTGCGCGATGTCGTGGGGAAGCCGCTGACCGTCTGGCTCGGCGATCCGAACGCGGAGCACATCTGCGAAGCGACGGCGGATCAAATCGTGTTGATTGAGGACGCGACAGGACGCGTCATCGGCATCAAGACTCTGCACTTCCAGTCGACTGGAGCGGCACTGACCGTCGAGACATTCGTTACGCCGGACGCGTAGACATCATGCGTCGTGCGAGGCTTAAGATCTGACCCTCCCGGGAAGTGTTAGCCCGCGAGTCGAAGATTGGCGGTGACCGGCAACTCGAACATGTCGTTCCGCAAGAGCCGCGTCGAGAAGAAGAGGACCTCGAGGTTCTCGACGTCCTGCGTCGCGGGGTTGATGCGGGCGATGACCTCGTCGCCGAGTTCCTCGGACTCCTGCTCCGCGTACGGGGGACACTTGTCGATGTGGAGAATGTCGGCTTCGCGGTCGTACCGAAACTTCAGCTTCGCGTCCATTCGAGTTCCCCTTCGGCGAGCTTTCGGGCGATGTACGCCGTGATGATCCAATGCCTCTCACGCTGGTCGCGGTCGCTGACGACGACCACCACCACATGTTTCCCGTGTCGAACGTCATCATACCATCGCGAGATCAGCCGGGCACTGCCGAAGCGCGCACTGCGACGAACCTGATCGGGCTCGGCGAGAGTTTGCGCGATCCGGTCTCGGTGTTCTGGCAGCAGCTCAGGATGGCGTTCCGCGATATGGAGCTCACGCTCCTCGCTCAACTCCACTTCGCCTTTCAGGTATGGACACGGGTACCGGCTCATTGCGCGCCATTCGCTGGCATTGTCACCTCTCGTGTGCGTCCCGCCGACGATCGGCCACGCGGAAGGTCGCAAGCTTACACGCACGCTCCGACAACACGGCGGCGGCTCCCCTACCGCAACGACGCGATCGCCGCCCCGCGGTCCGCCTGCTTGAAGACGTAACTCCCGGCGACGAGCACGTCGGCGCCCGCTTCGACGCACCGCTTCCCCGTCTCGGCGTTGATGCCGCCGTCGACGCTCAGTTCCAGATCGAGGTGCCGCCACTCGCGTTCGTGCGCGAGCGTGCGCAGCTTCGGCAGCGCCTCCTCCATGAACGACTGGCCGCCGAAGCCGGGCACCACGCTCATCACCAGCACGAGGTCGAGTTCGTCGAGGACGCCGAAGATCGGCTCGACCGGCGTCGCCGGATTCACCGAGATGCCGACCCGCACGCCGTGATCGCGCAACGCCGCGATCGCGTCCGGGTTCGCCAGGCCGAGTTC
Organism: Candidatus Eiseniibacteriota bacterium; assembly: GCA_044229145.1. Lineage (GTDB taxonomy): Bacteria > Eisenbacteria > RBG-16-71-46 > CAZEPH01 > CAZEPH01 > JBKJUD01. The sequence goes on from JBGATO010000007.1 coordinate 58,233, forward strand.
GGCGTGCATGGTGAGCGCGTCGGCGCCGGCGTGGGCGAAGTCCGGCGCGTAGCGCAACGGGTCGGTGATCATGAGATGGACGTCGAGCGGCAGCGTCGTCAATTTGCGCACCGCTTCGACCAGGATCGGCCCGAAGGTGAGGTTGGGGACGAAGTGGCCGTCCATCACGTCGACGTGGATCTGGTCGGCGCCGCCGGCTTCGATCGAGGCGATCTCGTCGGCGAGACGCGAGAAGTCGGCGGAGAGGATCGACGGGGCGATGCGCACGCGGCGCGGTGTCGCGGACACGGGTTCGGGCCTCCTGCCCAGCGGGCTACTGCTTCGAGACGAGAAGGATGCTGTCGCCGGGCGCGAGCACGGTGCCGGGCGGCGGGTATTGGTCGACGATCACCGCGCCCTCGGGCAGCGGCGTGCCGTCGGAGCCGAGCACGGCGACGCGGTAGCCTTCGCTGCTCAGCAACTCGTTGATGCCATCCACCGAGCGCCCACGCACGTCGGGCATCGTGTTGGTGGCCGGCGGCGGACCGAGGCTGACACGGAGATCCACGGTGGTGCCCGGCGCGACGCCCGAGTCGGCGCCCGGCGCGCACGCCATCACCTGTCCCGCGGCGATCGCCTCAGAGTAACCGTAGCCGACGTGTCCGGCGGCGAGCCCGGCGTTCTCGAGCAGCAAGCGCGCCTGCTGCACGTCGACGCCCGCGACCGATGGCACCTTGACCAACTCCGGCCCGAGACTCACGAGCACCGAGATCAAGCGGTCCGCCTTGACCAGCGAGCCGGCGGGCGGATCGGTGGACACCACGCGACCGGCCGGCACCGCGGTGGACGGCGCCTCGCCGGCCCGTGTCATCCGCAGGCCGAGCGATTGCAGCACCGTCTGGGCGGAATCGAGCGGCGCGCCGGTGAGATCCGGCAGCGCGATCTCGTCGCCGTGATTCACCGCGTGCGGCATCACGAGGTAATTCACCACCGCGAAGGTACCGCCGAACGCCACGACCCCGAGCAACACCAGCCACACCCACAACCGCACGCCTCCGCCGCGCGAGGGCGGCGGGGCGTCGGGTGGTTCACTGAACTGACCGCGCGGAGGCGCGCCGACGACCGGTGCGCCGGCGTGCTCCTCGTCGTCGACGTGCTTAGCCACGACGGCGCAGGCGCGCCGCGAAGGCGCCGTCGGTGCCGTACTGCGACGGCCGCACCTTCAGCCGCCCGTCGACCACGACCTCGGCGGGGATGAACTGCTCCGCCGGCTCCAGCGTGTACTCGTCGTGCGTGGCGAGGAAGTCGTCGAGCACGGCGTCGGTTTCCTCGGGCTCGAAGCTGCACACCGAGTAGACCAGCACGCCGCCCGGCTTCACCATCGCGGCGGCCGCCTCGAGCAATTCGCGCTCGAGCTGCGCCGACTCCGCGACCATCTCCGGCCGCTTGCGCCAGCGCGCGTCTGCCCGCTTGCCAAGCACGCCGAGACCGCTGCACGGCGCGTCCACCAGCACGCGGTCCGCCGGCTCGGTGAGGGCGAAGCTGAGACCGTCGCCTTCCACCGCCAGCAGCGACTGGAAGCCGAGACGATCCGCCGATTCGCGAATCTTGCGCACCCGCGGCCAGCGCGGTTCAACCGAGTAGACGCGGCCCTCGTCGCGCATCGCCTCGGCGATGTGCGTCGACTTGCCGCCCGGGCCCGCGCACAGGTCGATGATCGTCTCGCCCGGCTCGGCGCCGAGCAGCGTGCCGACCAGCGTCTCCGCCTCGTCCTGCACCGTGAACAGACCATCGTTGAACGACTGCAGATCGCGCGGGCTGAGATCCTGGTCGGCGATCAACGTCAGCGGCGAGAGCTTGCCTTCGACCGTCTCGACGCCTTCGCCGCGCAGGATTTCCTGCATCTCCTCGCGCGTGGTGCGCAGCGCGTTGATGCGCAGCGTCACGCCGCGCGCCGCGTTGTCCGCCGCCATGATCGCCTTGGTCTCCTCGAGACCCCAGGTGCCGATCCAGCGGTCGACGATCCACTCGGGGTGCGAGAAGCGCACGCTGAGCGCCTCGGTGTTGTCGCCCTCGGGGCCGGCGAGCAACTGCTCGCGGTCCTCTTCGCAGATGCGGCGCAGCACCGCGTTCACCAAGCCGGCGATCGCCGCGTGACCGTAGCGGCTCGCCAGACGCACGCTCTCGTGCGTGGCGGCGTGCGGCGGCACGCGGTCGAGATAGAGGATCTGGAACGCGCCCATGCGCAGCGTGTTCCGCGCCCACGGCGACAGCGACTCCATGCCCTGGTGCAGGAATCTATCGAGGATCCAGTCGATCCGACCACGCCAGCGCAGCGTCCCCTTGACGATCTGCACCACGAGGTCGCGGTCGCGCTTGCTCAGATTCGTCTCGCGGAAGCGCGCCTGGAGCAGCTTGTCGCTGAACGCATCGCGGGTCTCCACCGCGTGCAGGATCTGCAGGGCGATTTCGCGCGGGTTCGGCGGCATCTGGCGACGCTGGCGCGGACCGCGGTCGCCGCGGTCACCGCGATCGCCGCGATCCATGCGGTCGGAGCGGTCGCCACGGTCGTAGCCGCGCTCGGCCACCGCGCTGTCGCCACGTCCGCCGCCGCGACGCGGCGGCCCGTCATAGCCACGCGGGCCGCGCTGGGGCTGCGGCGCGCGCTCGTTGCGCCACCGGCCACCGCCCTGGCTCGGCTCACGCCCGACGCTGGGGCGGCCCCGCGGTGCGCGCGGCGGCGGCGGTCCCATCTCGTGGTCTTCGTCGCGGTCGAATTCGTCGTCGCGGGCACGGGGCGGGGGACGCGACGGCGCCTCGGCCTGCGGCGGTGGCCACATGCCCTTCTGCCGCATCTCGAGTTCGTGTGCTTCGCGTTCGATGTCCTCGTCGGACGGCAAGCCGAGCTCGCGGCGCATCGACGGCGGGATGTTGCGCTGGCCGCCGCCGAAACCACCCTGACGATAGCCGCCGGGGCCGCGCTGTCCGGGGTACGGCGCACCGCCGCCGCGCGGACCGCGGTCGTAACCACCCTGGCCACCGCCACCGCGCGGGCCGTATCCGCCGCGGTCGTAGCCGCCGCCCTGGCCGCCGCCGCGCGGGCCGCCACCGTAGCCGCCCTGACCGCCGCCGCGCGGCGAATAGCCACCGCCTTGGCCTCCGCCTTGGCGCGGCCCGTAGCCGCCTCCCTGACGCGGCCCACCGCCGCCGCGGTCGTATCCGCCGCCACCCTGGCCGCCACGCGGCGCGTAGCCGCGGTCGTTGCCGTAGCCGCCCTGGCGCGGGCCGCCCCCGCGGTCGTTGCTGAAAACGTCCGCCACGGTCGCCGCCGCGCTCGCCGCCACCACCACCGCCGGAACGCGGCCAGCCGGAGTCGTAGCGATCCGCGCCGCGCGGCGCTGGCCGCGGTCGCCGCCACCGGAACGCGGCGCGTAACCACGGTCACCACCGCCGGAGCGGCCGCCACCGTAGCCGCGGTCCTCGCCCTGCGGCGCGCGGCCGCGCGGTGCCGGGCCGCGGCGTTCGCCACCCCATTCCTCGTCACGGCGCGGGGCGCGCGGTGCCGGGCGATCGCCTTCGTCCCGCGCAGGTGCGGCGCGGCGAGGACGCGGGGCGGGTGCGTCTCCTCCGCCCTCCCCTTCGTCGCTCGAGCGCGGGGCGCGCGGCGTGCGCGGACGCGCCGGGCGCGCCTCGGTGGTGTAGCTGTCCGGGGTGGCGGTGTAGCCGCGCGTTGGGCGACGGCGAATCATGCGTGTTCTCCCTTCCTCGCCGCATGTGCGGCGTCGATCCGCGGGGCCATCCCCGCTGCTTCAGTGCTGCTCGTGCAGCGATCACCCGCGCTCAACCGCGCTCCTCGCGCGAATTCCCAGCCGCTGAGCGCGCGGCGACCCGCTGCTTGCAACTCGCCGATGGCGAGTCGTCCTTTGCCGGTCCGCACGACGATGCCGTCGGTCCGAGTCACATCTTCGATCACGCCGGACTCTCCGCCCGGCAGAGCGTCCAGCGGACGGACGCGATGCACCAATACGTCCTTCCCGGCGACGCACGTCCGTGCGCCGGGTTCGGGCGTCACGCCGCGGACGCGTGCCGCGAGGGTGAACGCATCGAGCGTCCAGTCGATCGCGCCGTCGTCCTTGGTCAGGACAGGGGCGAACGTTGCCTCCTCGTGGCACTGCGCGACGCGCGGTGCGCTCCCGGCGCCAAGCGCCCGCAGGCTCTCCACCAGCAGTTCAGCCGAGGGCACGGACAGCCGTGCGAGCAGTTCGCCCGCGGTCTCCTCCGCCCCCACCGGTTCGGCGCGCTGCAGCAGGATGTCGCCGGCGTCGAGCGCCTCACTCATGTACTGCACGCTGATCCCGGTCCACGACAGCCCGGCGTACACTGCCCGCTGCGCCGGCGCCGGCCCGCGCAACGCGGGCAACAACGACGGGTGGACGTTGAGCGCCGCCACGCGCGGCACCGCCAGCAGCGGCGCCTTGAGGATCGCCCCGAAGGCGACCACCACCAGCACGTCGGGCTCGCACGCCGCGATCTCGGCGACGGACTCAGGCGCGTTCACGCGCGCCGGTTGCAGCACCCGCAGCTCGTGCGCGAGCGCCGCCGCCTTGACCGGCGACGGGGCCAGCACGCGCCCGCGGCCTTGCGGCGCATCCGGCCGCGTCACGACAGCCACGACCTGGTGGCGCGCGTCGAGCAATGCACGCAACGCGGGCACCGCGAACTCCGGCGTGCCCATGAACACGACCCGCATGCGGCGGTCAGCGCTCCTTCTGTTGTTGGCGCGGCAGTCACGTCGCGGCACCGACTCGGGAGTGTGCGGTGCGCACGTCGTTGAGCGGTGGCCCTCGCGCGCGGCGATGCGTGCAGCCGAGGTGTCGCGAGGCCACGGGTCCCGGCTCCTCGCCGGGTCATCTCTTTCAGGAACTCTCGCCGTCTCGCTGAACGGCGCCTACAACGGATCTCGAATGCGAGCCCAACCGCTCGCTGGTCGCCCTGCGTCCTAGGCTGCGGCGAACTCCGCGGCCCGGCGCTGGATGTCCTCCAACGATCGCTTCAACAACCGGCGTCGCACCATGCTGATGCGGTCCACGAACAAGACGCCGTCCAGGTGATCCATCTCGTGCTGCAATGCCCGCGCGAGCAAACCTGTCGCTTCCAGTTCGAGGGGTGCCCCGTGCAGATCGAACGCCTTCACGACCACGCGGGCCGGACGCTTCACGTCTTCACTGATGCCGGGGATACTGAGACAGCCTTCTTCCATGACCACGTTGCCGGTCATCTCGGAGAACGCCGGATTGACCAGCACCATCTCGGTGTCCGGCGCGCCGTCGTTGGGCACGCGCAGCACCATGAGACGCTTCGACACGCCGATCTGCGGCGCGGCCAAACCAATGCCGCGCTCTGCTTCCATCGTGTCGAACATGTCACGGATCAACTCGTCGAGGGGCTCGGCCAGCGGCAGCGTCACAGGGGTGGCGACGCGACGCAATACGGGATCCCCAAACAGACGAACCGGGCGAACTGCCATGAAGGACTACTCTCCTGCTGACTTCTCAACCGAGACGATGGCCGCACGTCGAAACTCGGCCTTGGTCTCTTCGCTGATCTTCAACACCACGACGTCATCTTTGACCCCGACAACGGTGCCGTACATGCCGCCCGATGTCAACACGCGATCGCCGCGCTTGAGGGCCTCCAGCATCTTCTTCCGCTGCGACTCCTGCTTCTGCTGGGGACGAATGGTGACGAAGTACAGGATGACGAGCATCCCGCCCACCCACAGCAACATGAACGGCAGCTGAGCCATGGGGCCGGCGGTTTGCGCCAACAAATCAGTTATCACGCAGGACTCCTTGTAAGGACGGGAGTCTCGCGGAAGTGGTCACGGAGGTTATCGGCGCCACAGCCGTGTCACCACAGTCGCGAGAAGGGACAGCACGATGCTGAGGGCGAGACTCGTCCCCAGCGGAAAGTACGCGGTCCAGCGGCCGCGCCGGACGACCATGTCGCCCGGGAGGTGCCAGCCGGAGCCGAAATGGCCGGCCGCCCAGACGACGGCGCCGGCCAGCATGAGGGCTGCGCCCGCCGAGAGCAACAGCCGCGCGAGATCCATCATGGGGCCGCAGGCTCGTCCGCAGCAGCGTCCCAGAGGTGCGGCTGCGGCACGCCGCCGCTCGGCAGGGTCCGCCCGAGATGCGCATATGCCTTCGGCGACGCGGCGCGCCCGCGCGGCGTGCGGACCAAGAACCCCTGCTGGATGAGATACGGCTCGTAGACATCCTCGAGCGTTTCCGTCTCTTCGCTCACGGCGATGGCGAGCGTCCCGAGCCCCACCGGCCCGCCGGCGAAGTTGTCGATGAGCGCAAGGAGCAGCCGGCGATCCATCTCGTCGAGTCCGGCACCATCGACGCCGAGCCGGTGCAGCGCGTCGTCGGCGAGCGCGCGCGTCACCCGGCCGTCGGACTCCACCTGGGCGAAGTCACGCACCCGCCGCAGCAAGCGATTGGCGACGCGCGGCGTGCCGCGACTGCGCGACGCGATTTCGTGCGCGCCGTCGTCGTCGATCGGCACCTCGAGCAGCGCCGCGGAGCGCTGCACGACGCGTCGCAATTCGTCAGCGGTGTAGTAGTCGAGCCGCGCCAAGAGGCCGAAGCGCTCGCGCAGCGGCTTGGTGATCATGCCGGCGCGCGTCGTCGCCCCGACCAGGGTGAAGCGCTGCAGCGACAGCTTGAGTGTGCGCGCCCCCGGCCCTTTGTCGAGCTGGATCTCGATCGCGTAGTCCTCCATCGCCGGATAGAGGTACTCCTCGACGATGCGCGGCACGCGGTGGATTTCGTCGACGAACAGCATGCCGTGCGCGGGCATCGCGGTGAGGAAGCCGGCGAGATCCGCCGGGCGCTCGAGTACGGGACCGCTCGTGGCGCTCAGCGCGCTGCCCATCTCCTGCGCGAGGATGTGCGCCAGCGTCGTCTTGCCGAGGCCGGGCGGGCCGTAGAGCAGGATGTGGTCGAGCGCCTCGCCGCGGCCGCGTGCGGCGTCGAGGAACACGCGGAGGTTCGCCTTGAGCGCGGTCTGACCGACGAACTCATCGAGCGAGCGCGGACGCAGCGCGGCGTCGAAGACGGTTTCTTCGACGAGCGGCGCCGGGTCGGTCCAGCGGGTGTCGGGCTCGAAATCGGTCATGGGGTCTCGTGTGGGATCACGGCGGAAAGATTAGCAGGACGGTCGGACAGTTCGCGCGTCCGCTCAGCGGCCGGGCAACGCGGCGAGGCTGGCGCGCAGGATGTCCTCGACGCTCGCGTCGAGCGGCAGGTCGCGCAAGGCGGCCGCGACGAGGTCGGCCGCATCGACCCGTGACACGCCGAGAGCGAGCAGCGCGGTCACGGCGTCCTCGCGCAACGGGGTTTCTGGGGCGCCGCCGCGCGCCGCCGGCGTGGCAGGCCCGGGATCGATCGCCGCGACGCGGTCGCGCAATTCCACGACGATGCGTTCGGCGAGCCGCTTGCCGACGCCGCTCGCCGCGGTCAGCGCCTTCGCGTTGCCCTGCGCGAGCGCCGCCAGAGCGACAGGCACCGGAAGCGCGGAGAGAATCGCCAGCGCGACCTTCGGCCCGACGCCGCTCACCGTGAGGAGCCGTTCGAACAGCGCGCGCTCGCCTTCGGTGGCGAAGCCGAAGAGCTGCATCGCGTCCTCGCGCACGTAGAGCCAAGTGCGCAGCGTGACGACGCCCGGCGGTGCGGGCAACGTCGCCAGCGTCGAGTCCGGTGCCAGCACCGCGAAGCCGACGCCGCCGACATCGACGACGACCACACCGGGCCGCCGCTCCACCACCGCGCCGCGCACGAACGCGATCACGTGCGGCCTCCCGTCGCCGCGGCCACCCGGGCTTCGAGCGCCAGCACCGGCAAACGCCGCGCGTGACAGACCGCGATCGCCAGCGCATCCGCTGCATCCGCCGGCGGCAGTTCCGGCAGCGCGAGCAGCCGCTGCACCATCGCCTGCACCTGTGGCTTCTTCGCCGCGCCGTTGCCGCACACCGCGCGCTTGACCTCGGCCGGCGCGTACTCCGCCAGCGTGCAACCCGCTTGCGCGATCGCCAGCAACACGACACCGCGCACGTGTCCGAGCACCAGCGCCGCGTGCGCGTTGCGTGCGTAGAACGCGGATTCGACGACCACGACGTCGGGCCGGTGGCGCGCCAAGGCAGCGCTGAGCCCGGCGTGGATGGTGGCAAGCCGCTCGGGCAACGGCCGCCGCCGCGCCGGGCCGACGATGTCGGCGAAATGCACGGCGCGCAGCACGCGCCCGTCCGGCGACGTCTCGACGACGCCGACGCCGGTGGTCTCGGTCCCGGGGTCGACGCCCAAAATGCGCAGAGGGGCGTCGAGGCGCCCCTCCGCGTGTGTCACTCTCTGGCGCACCGTCTCGCGCATCAGTCCTGCGAGAGCTGCTCCATCACTTCGTCCGAGATGTCGAAGTTCGCGGCGACCTTCTGCACGTCGTCGTGGTCTTCGAGCGCGTCCATCAACTTCATGCACACCTCGGCGTCCTTGCCCTCGAGCGCCACGGTGTTTTGCGGCACCTTGCGGACTTCCGCCGACGCCATCTCGATGCCGGCCTTTTCGATCGCCGCGCGGACGTCTTCGAACGACGCCGGCTCGGTGTAGACCTCGAAGTCGGCGTCCTCCTCGGACTTCACGTCCTCGGCCCCGGCTTCGAGCGCCAGCGCGAGCAGCGTGTCCTCGTCGGTCTTGTCGCGTTCGATGGTGATCACGCCACGCGTCGAGAACTGCCACGCCACCGAGCCGGATTCGGCCATGCGGCCGCCGTTCTTGGTGAAGACGTGACGGATCTCCGGCAGCGTGCGGTTCTTGTTGTCGGTCACCACGTCGACGATGATCGCCACGCCCGCCGGGCCGTAGCCCTCGTACACGAGTTCCTCGAACGTCGTGCCGTCGTCGAGTTCGCCGGTGCCCTTCTTGATGGCGCGCTCGATGTTGTTCGCCGGCATCGACGCGCCCTTGGCGGCGGCGATGGCCGTGCGCAGGCGGGGGTTGCCATCCGGATTGCCCCCGCCGTTGCGCGCGGCGATCGTGATTTCCTTCACCAAACGGCCGAACAACCGGCCTCGCACCGCGTCAAGCGCGCCCTTCTTCCGCTTGATGGTGCTCCATTTATTATGCCCTGACATCGGTCCTCTTGCTGGCCGCGGAGTGCGGCACTGTCCTTCCCCGCGGGTGCGAGGTGTTCACGATGTGGGCCGGGCGCACGCTGCGCGTTACCCGACCCGCTCCTTTTCACGCTCCGCCTGGTGCGCGGCGATGATCTTGTCGGCGATCTCGCGCGGCACTTCGTCGTAGTGTGAGAACTTCGTGCTGTACTTGGCGCGGCCCTGCGTGAGCGCACGGAGGTGCGTCGAGTACTTGAACAACTCGGCCTGCGGCACGTGGGCCTTGATGCGCTGCCACTTGCCGTCCGACTCCATGCCCAGCACCTTGCCGCGCTTGGTCGACACGTCGCCCATCACGTCGCCCATGTACTCGTCCGGGACGACGATCTCGGCCTCGACCACCGGCTCGAGGATGACCGGCTTGGCTTCCTGGAATCCGAGCTTGAAGGCCTGCGATCCGGCGATCTTGAACGCCATTTCCGACGAGTCCACCGGGTGGTCCTTCCCGAAGAACAGGGCCACGGTGACGTCGACCACAGGATACCCGGCCATGACGCCTTCCGCCATGGCTTCCCGCACGCCCTTTTCGACCGCCGGAATGAATTGGCGGGGGACCACTCCGCCGACGACCTCGTCGAGGAAGCTGAACCCGGCGCCGCGCGCCCCCGGCTCGAGCCGCAAATGCGCCTCGGCGAACTGGCCGCGGCCGCCCGACTGCTTCTTGTGCCGGTATTCCTTCTGTACCTTGGCCCGGATCGTCTCGCGGTACGGCACCTTCGGCTGCACGAGGTCGACCTCGACGTGGCTGCGGCGGCGCAGGCGCTTGACCGCGACCTCGATCTGGGTTTCGCCGACGCCGAACAGGAGCGTCTGGTGCATGTCGTCGATCTTGACCTGGAGCGTCGGGTCTTCCTCGGTGAGCTTGTGGAGGCCCGAGCCGACCTTCTCTTCGTCGTCCTTCGAGTGCGGCTTCACCGACAGGCAGAGCATCGGCTCCGGGTACAACGTCGCCGGCAGGATGATCGGCAGATCCTTGGTGCAGAGCGTGTGGCCGGTGTGCGTGGTCTTGAGCTTCACCGCGGCGCCGATGTCGCCGGTCGGGATCTTGCCGCACTCATGGCGGTCCTTGCCGATCAGGTTGTACAGCGCGCCCATGCGCTCCGAGGTCTCGGCGTTGGCGTTCCACACATCCGAGCCGGTTTCGAGTGCGCCGGAATAGCAGCGCAGGAGCAGCATGTCGCCCATGTGGGCTTCCGACACCGTCTTGAAGGCGAAGGCGCACAGGGCTTCCGAGGGCAGGCGCTGCTTCTCGACGTCGGAGTTCGGAGCGTGGCCCACCGGCGGACGCGCCTCGAGCGGACTCGGGCCCGCCAGGATCAGCGAGTCGAGGATCTCGGTGGTGCCCTGCACGCGTCCGGCGCTCACCGGGATCACCGGGATCAGCCCTCCGGTCACGACCGCGGCACGCAGGCCCTTCACCATCTCCTGCTCGCTGAGTTCTTCGCCGCCGAGATACTTGTCCATCAAGGCTTCGTCCGTCTCGGCGATGGCGTCCATCAGGCGGCTGCGCGCGGCATCCAGCACGTCGGTCATGTCGGCCGGCAGATCGCACGCGGTGATCGCGCCGTTGCCCTGCGACAAGGTGAACGCCTTGCGGGTGAGCACGTCCACGGCGCCCTTGAAGCCTTCGCCCTCTCCGATCGGGAGCCACAGCGCGGCGCAGCGCGGCGAAATGCGCTCGATCGCCTGATCCAACGCCTGCTGGAAGTTGGCGTGCTCCTTGTCCATCATCGTCACGGCGATCATCGCGGGGATGCCGCGCTTGGTGACGTGTCCCCACACGATCTCGGTGCCGACTTCGACGCCGGCCGGGCCGCGCACGACCAGGATCGCGGAGTCGGCGGCGCGCAGACCGGCCGCGACATCGCCCGCGAAGTCCAGATAGCCGGGCGTGTCGATCATGTTGATCTTGCAGTTCTTGTACTCGAACTGCGCGAGCCCGAGGCTGATGGTGATCTTGCGCTCGATTTCGTCGGTGTCGTGGTCGAGCGTCGACGTCCCGTCATCCACCTTCCCGAGCCGTGATGTCGCCTTCGCCGTCCACAGAATCGCCTCCGCCAGTGACGTCTTCCCCGCGCCACCATGTCCGACGAGGGCCACATTGCGAATGGATGCGGGGGCGAATTCCTTCACGGCAACCTCCTTGATTCTCGAGGTGGCAAGGTCGTGGATGACACCGCGTCTCCCCGTCTGGGAGGGCGGAAAGCCGAATCTAGCACCGGCGAAAAACGAGCGTCAATTCAGCCGCCCGTCTCTGCACCCAACGTATCATTCCGGAGGAGCCGGGAGGTCCGCGCCGGGCACTAGTCTCTGAGACACGATTCTCCCTCCGTCGCCTGTAAAATCCTCAGAAAGGGGGACGTCGGGGTTGACTTTCAGCGGATGCGACCGCGATGATGAGGCGTCAGGGGTATTCACCCCTCTGCCAAACCACCTCGTTGTGCGAATCACGATCCCGCTTACCTACTCTTGAGGAGATTCCCATGAGGACCACGCACCTTCGGACTCTCGTGCTTTCCGCCCTCGGTCTCAGCCTCGCCGCGGCGGCTTTCGCTGCTGCGCCGAAGCCGAGCATCTCGGGCGCTGGCCCGGCTGGCGCTTTCGGCATGGCTCCGCTGCAGCGCTGCGGCGGCACGATCGGTAACGGGCTTGCCGCGTACGGCGACGGTCCGTGGACCGCGTGCCAGAGCTTCGTCGCGGACGGCTCGGGCGTGAACACGATCTCGGTCCAGGGCCTCTCGGCCAACGGCTTCACCAGCATCACGCTGGTCGCCAACATCTACACCGACAACGGTCTCGGCTTCCCGGGCACGTTGCTCGCCAGCAGCACCCCGACGACCGTGTCGGGTCTGCCGAACTACCCGGCCGTCAAGCGCGCGTCTGTCGCGTTCCCGTCGGGCGCCAGCCTGACCGCGGGTAGCAGCTACGTGATCGAGTGGACCGGTGTCGTGGGTTCGGGTGCGTGCTTCGTGCTCGGCTCGGCGAACGACGTCTGCGCCGACGGTGCGGCTGGCCAGGACATCGGCAGCGGCTACTACACCTACATCGGTAGCGCCGGCACCTCGATCGACCTGTTCCACGGCGTCAAGTGATCGACTAGCCTGATCGGCTGATTCACGGAAGCCCGCGCGGCCTCGGCTGCGCGGGCTTTCGCTTGCCCTGAATCTGCTCGACGGCGACTAGCGCGCAGCGGCGATGACCTTGAACGGCGCGCGATACGTGGGGGACGTCGCCGAGGCTTCGCGCAGCGAAAACTCGTAGTTGCCCGGCAGGAGTGCTTCCGCCGGCACGAGGACACTCACCACCTGGTTGACCGGATCCCAAATCTCCCGCGCCGAGCAGCGGTGGGTCCAGCCGCCGCGTCCGCCGCGCAACGGCGTCACCGTCAAGACGACGGTGCGATCCAGCCCGCCGCCGTGGCGGAGGTCGAAGCCCGCGAGGATGGGTTGGACCGAGGCGCCGGGACGGACAGCGAGCCGCGGCGTTTCCGCAATGGCGTCGCGCGTCGTCCCCGCCAACACGAGAACGTTGATGCCTCCGCCGGCGGGCGTGTCCTGGCCGGGCACCGCGCGGACCTGTTCGAGTTGCCGCGCGAGGTTGTCGCCGCGGGCCCGGGCCTCGTCGCGCTCGGCTAGGAGTCGCGCCTGGTTCTGGCGCAGCGTCGGCATGAGGGAGGCACTGCGATACACCGGCACCGCCAGCACGATCGCGGCGACCGTGGCCACCATGGCGGCCGCTCGCCACGGCGCGGCGCCCGCTTCCCGCCACCGCTGGCGCCATTCCTCCCACCAGGGGATCCGCCCGGCGGAGCGCGCCTGGAGCGTCAGCTCGCTCTCGCGGGCGCAGGTCGGGCAGGCGTCGAGATGTGCGGCGATGTCGGGCGAGGCCTCGAGCCCGAGCGCGACGCGCACCAGCGCGTCCGGCTCCGGGTGGCTGAAGAACATGCCCGGTCCCGCGGTCACTGCCTCCTCGCGGACGAGATGGGCGACCGCCACGAAGTCGGTGCACGCCGGACACTCGTCGACGTGCGCTTGCACGTCGGCCCGTTCGGTCTCGGGCAATCTCCCGCGTGCGAAATCGGTCAGCATGCGGGTGGCGGTTCGGTGATCCACTGACGCTCCTCCTCCCATCTGGGGGATGCCGCAGGACAGTACGCTGAGCGCGAGCGGCCTCGCAAGCTGCGACGAGTCGCCGTCTCCCACCCTCTCTGTCGCACCAGGCCGCGCCGCGTTGGCCGACGCGGTGGACCCATCTCGGCAGTTGGTGTAGCGTGACGCCGCCTTCCTGGAGGACCGTCCGTTCGCATGACCCACACCCTCGACAGCGGCGATCGCGACACGCTGCTCCAGCGCTTCTTGCGCGGGGAGCAGCCCGCGCACGCACAAGTACGGCGCTGGGCGTGGGAAATCGTCTACTTCAAGCCGTACCACATCCCGCGCGACGAACACGACGACATCGTGCAGCAGGCGGTGGTGCACGTCTGGCGCGCCGTCTCGCGCGAAGGATTCGAGCTGCAGATCGACCTCCGCGCGCTGGTGCGCTCGGTCACCATGGCGCGCTGTGTCGACTGGATTCGCCGCCGCCGCCCGAGCGCCGAAGTCGACACCGAGATGCCCGATCTCGGCCCGTCCGCGTACGACCGCCTGCTCGAAAAGGACGAACGCGCACAGATTCGCTGGGCGGTGACCGAGCTGGACGAGGGCTGCCGCCGCGTCATCCGCCTGCACTTCTTCGAGGACCTTCCCTATGCCGAGATCGCCGAGCGCGAAGGCCGGGCCGAAGGCACCATGCGCTGGCGGGTTTTCCAGTGCCTCAAGCGGCTGCGCGAGGTGATCGGGCGCTGGCGGGGACAGGCTCCGGCCGGCGATGCCTCCGAGGCGCCGGACATCGACGATGAGGGGTAGCATGCGCCGCGCGGCGGCGGCGCTGGGACTCCTGCTCGCCGTGCTTGCCGTCCGGCCTGCCGCTGCCGCGCCGTGCCGCGAACTGGCCGACTCATGCCGCGCCGCGCTCGGCCTGCAAGCGTGGGCCCGCCTCGATTCCCTCGCCGACGCACTGTCGGCCTGCGCGATCCGTCCACCCGCCGATAGCGGGCTGTGGGCGCGTGCGGCCGCCTGGCGGGCGGAATCGCAGTGGCGCCGCGGAGGCGCGCCCGGGCCGCGCATCGCGCTGGCGCGCGCCGCGTGGGACTACGAGCGGCGCCGCGTGGGAGCGGGCGCGATCCCCGCCGACTATTCGGTGCTCTACGGGCTGTGCCTGCGGGAATCGGCGGAGGTCGTGCGCACCCCGGCCGCCCTCGACGCCGCGCGCGCCGCTCTGCGCCTGGGCCTCGCGCGGCAGGCCGAGCAACCCGCGCTCGACAGCACACGGTGGGGCGTCGCGCTCAATGCGCTCGGCAGTCTCGACATCCTGCTCCACGACTACGCCGCCGCGGAGAGTAGCCTTACCCACGCCTGGACGCTGCGCGAGGCGTTCGCCGGCCCGGCAGCGTCCTCCACCCTCGGCTCCCTCGAGAATTTGGCGGTCGTGCACGGCGAACGTGGCCAGTACTCCCGCGCCCGTGCCGAGTTCGATCGCGTGCTCGCCTTGCGGCCTTTGGTGACCTCCAACGACTCGATCGCCTACGCGCGCGTGCTGGCGAACGACGCGGTGCAACTCGAGCATCTCGGCGATTACGACCGCGGCCTCGAACTCGCGGATCGCGCCACCCAGTTGCTGCGCTCGATGGCCCGGGTGGATACCGTGCGGTTGATTCGCGCCTTGAATGCCGCGGGAGCATTGCGCGTTGGAGCCGGCGATGGGCGTGCCGCGCGCCGCGATCTCCTCGACGCCCGCGCGCTGGCCGACGCCTCGACGCGAGCCCCGGCGAGCCTGCGCGCCACCATCCGCATGAACCTCGCGCGGGCGGCCGACGTGCTCGGCGATCTCGCGACGGCGCGCACCGCCGCCGACTCCGCCGTGGCCTTGTTCGACGCGCTCGACAACGCGCAGTTCGCCGCCGATGCCCGCGCGGTGCGCGCCGGCCTGCTCGTGGAGTCCGGGGACGCGCCACGGGCGCGGGCCGATGCCGATTCCGCGCTCGCGTTGTACGACGCGGTGTACGGCCCCGGCGGACTGCCGCAGGCCGCGATCTTGCCGACGCGCGCCCGCGCGGCGTGGGAACAGGGCGACCTCGCCGGTGCCCTGCACGACGCGCTCGCCGCCGAGGCCATCGGCATCCGCAGCGTGCGCGAAACCGTTCGCGCGCTGCCCGAACGCGAGGGCTTGGCCTACGCGGAGGCGCGCTACAGCGGACTCGACCTCGCGCTCACCCTCGCCGCCGCCGGAGATCTCGGCGAAACCGGGCGACGGCAGGTGTGGGACGCCGTCGTGCGATCGCGCGGCGTGCTCCTCGACGAGCTCGCGGCGCGGCATCGCGCCGTGGTCGCCGAGGACGACTCGACGAGCCGCCGCCTGGCGGCGATCGCGGCGGACGCGGCGCGCCGGCTCGCCACCGTGCAGCTGGAATCCACCGGCGAGCCGGACGCGGGAGAACAGGTGGCCGCGGCACGCCGCGCGCTCGCGGCAGCGGAGGAATCGCTGGCGGCCCGCAGCGCGTCGTTCCGCGCCTTGCGCGCCGAGCACACCGCGGGCCTCTCCGAGGTGCTCGCGGCGCTTCCGCAGCACACGGCGCTGGTCGCCTACGTGCGCGTCACGCCGGTTCCTCGTGCGCGCGCCACGGCGCCCGACCGCTACCTCGCCTTCGTCACAGCCGCGCGCGGCGAGTCGGTGTTGGTCGTCGATCTCGGAAACGCGAGCACGATCGACACGCTCGTGCAGCGGTGGGTGCAGGGGGTGTCGCACTCCGGCAGTCCCGTGCCGTTGCTCGCGCGGCGCGCCGAAACGGCGGCACGCGGCACGGGGACGTCATTGCGGCGCGCGATCTGGGATCCGATCACGGCCCACCTCGGATCGTCCACCGCGGCCTCGTCCCGGACGGCGTCCTGCACATGGTGAACTGGGGCGCGCTCCCCTCGGCAACCGGCGCCGGGCGATACCTGATCGAAGACGCACGCGCCTTCCACGTCCTTTCGACCGAACGCGCGGTGACGCGCTGGGCGGTGCCCGGGGGCGCCGGGGCCGGGCTTCTGGCGGTGGGCGCACCGGCATTCGGCACGGCGCGGCGTCCCGCCGCATCGCAGTCGCGCGCCACCATGACGCGCGGCTGCGCCGATTTCGGCGGCGTACAGTTCACCCCGCTGCCGGGGTCCGCCGCCGAGGTCCACGAGCTCGCCGCCCGCTGGACCGCCGCGCGCGGCCCCGGCGCCACGATCCTCGAGGGACGTCACGCCACGGAAGCCGCGATCACCGCGCAGGCGGAGGGACGCGAGATCGTGCACCTCGCCAGCCACGCATTCGCGATCGCGGGGCGCTGCTTTCCCGCTGCCGAACGCGCGCGGCTCCCGCACGGAGCCGCCATGGTGCGGCAGGCCGACGCGCTGCTGACGCTCTGCGGGCTGGCGTGCGCGGACGCCAACGCCGGCTTGCACGAGGGGTCCGGCGGTGCGGACGGCATCCTCACCGCCGGGGAGATCGCCCACCTCGATCTCGAGGGCGTGCGGTGGATGGTGCTCTCGGCCTGTCGTACCGGCGTCGGAACGCCACTCGACGGCGAAGGTGTCTTCGGGCTGCGTCGTGGTGTGGAAATCGCGGGCGCGGGCACGCTGATCATGAGCTTGTGGTCGGTCGATGATGCCGCCACGCGCGAGTGGATGGAGGCGCTGTACATCGCACGCCTCGACGAGCAGCGTGACACCGTCGACGCGTGGCACACCGCCACCCGGCGCGTGCTGGCGTCACGCCGGGCGCGCGGAGCCGCCACGCACCCGGCCTTCTGGGGCGCGTTCGTCGCCGCCGGCGACTGGCACTAGCGCCGCGCGCCGTTAGCGCAGCAGCAGCAGTCGCCGCGCCCGCGTCACCCCCGGCGCCTCGCAATGCACGAAGAACACGCCGCGCGCGTACGGCCCGAGCTCGAGTTCGCGCGCGTACCGTCCCGCCGGTAACACCTCATCGACTACCCGACGCTGTAGGCGCCCCGCGGCGTCGAACAATTCGATCCGCACGCGCCCGCTTACCGGCACCGCGAAAATCGCCTCCGCGCGCCTGCTGTCGTCGCGCATGCGCACCTCGAATGACCCCGCCGTGGACGCCGAATGCTCCGGCGGCGACGCCGCGGTGACTGTGAGGCCCGCGAAGCAGTCCGTGGCACACGTCGAGAGCGCCCGCGCCGTCCACGCCGCGATATTTTCGTTCGTCGCACCGAGATCGCCGGTGATCCCGACCTGGCGCAATTGCTCGAGCGACCACGCATCGGTCTGCGTGCGGAAGTGGAAGCCGCCGGTGGATGCGACGTTCTGCACGGCGCCGTACCAGGTGCCGCCGGCATTCGGGTAGCGGAAGTTCACGGACGCCACGCCGGACGCTCCACTGCCCGTGTAGGCGCCGAGCAGATTGAAGCTGCGGCGGTCCGGACACCAGTTGGCCCGCAATCCGTAGTTGAGACCGGCCGTGCAGTCCGGCCCCAGTCCGATGAGCGAAACGCCCCATGCCGTCGACTTGTCGCGATACTGCGGTCCGACGTACGTGACGCCGAGGTCTTGGTTGAGGAAGGCGATGCGCGCGCCGGGCGCGTTGAGGAATCGCGCCGTACCGTCGCCGCTTGCCCACAGGTAGTGCGTGCTGGACGCCAGGCGCAACCAGCCGTCGAGGAGACCGACATCGTTGCCCGCCTCGGCGCCGCTCGCAGTCCCGCCAAAACTAAAGTTGGTGGCCGCGAGGTCGCCGGTGTTCCACAGGATGGTGTTGTAGACCTCCCGCAGCAGAGCCGGATGCGGACCCGACGCGTGATCCGCCGGCAAGTAGTTGGCGGTGTCGAACCGCGTGCCGAGCCCGTTGCCCATCTTGCTCGTCGGCGCCCGCACGTCGAAACGATCCCACGTGACGCCGAGATTGCGGAACGCGTTCTCGATCGCCGTCTGCGGACCGCGCTGGTCGGCATGGTCGACGTAGAGGAAGCAATGCGCCGGCATGGCGGCCGCGCAGTTCGCGGCATTCGGCGTCGAGCCATCCATCGTGGTGAGCGGCAGCACGGCGAACTCCTCGACGAAGGTCGCGGTCGGATCGTAGGTGCCGTTCTGCGACAGCCAGCGCTCGTTGCCCATCAGGTTACCCGCGCGGTCGCCGTCCAGATTTCCCCAGGCCGGATCCGGATAGTAGGTGTCGGCTGCAGTGGCGGGGACGAACGTTGCGTGCACCACCCACTCGATATGCGTGCCGGGCGTGAACAGGTCGTCGGGGAAGATGGTGTGCGTGCCGTCCCCGCCGGTGTAGGCGCTCCAGTTGCCGAGACCCGCGTAGACCGTCCCGGACGCCGGCGGCGATTCGTGGAACACGCTCGCGAACGTCCCGCGCGGCGAGAACTTTCCGGCCAGCTGCTTGCCCTCGAGGACGGTGTCGGCACGCGCCACCGCGAATCCCGCATAGCGACCGGTCGCGATCTTCGGCTGCGACGTGTATGCCGCCCACCACGGGTGACTGGTGTTCAGGCACGGTCCGGGCGTGACCTTGAAGAGGTAATCGACCTCCACCGCGCGCGCGGGATCGCACGACAACCCGACGTGGCACAGCGTGCTGTCGCCGAGGCGCGTCTTGGTGCGGTTGGGCGCAATGTTCAGCGCGGCGTCGACGCGCGCCGGAGTCGATTTCGCCAAGAGGAACGACGGCGCGTTCGGATAGCTGTCCTGCAGCATTTCGAAGGGAAGTAGCGTGAGCGACGGCCCGCTCGAGGCTACGTCACCCATCAGTGTGACGTTGTCGATGTACGGCGATTGATTGCCGCCCGGCGCGGTGGCGTACATCGGGTAGTTGATGACGCCGAGCGCGATCTGGATCTTGGTCGCGTGCCCCGGCACCACGGTGCTGAGATCGATCGCTTGCCGCGACAAACACGACGGGCTGGAGTCGTTGTAGAATTGCAGATTCTCGTCCAGCCACGGAGACCAACTCCCGGCGTCCAAGCACGCGCAGCTTCCCGCCTCCACAGGCGAGTACCGCACGTGCCACACGAAGTAGTTCCCCTGCGCCATCGGGAGATTGGCATAGACGTCGAAGGACAGTTGCAGCCACGACGTCAGCCCGGTGACGTCGACGACCGGCGACACGATTACGTCGTGCTGGCGATCCGCGTGGAAATTCGGCTCCGCGGAATCGTAGAACGTGACCACGTTTCCCGACAGGCCGCAGCACGTGGTCGAGCTCGAACACAGATCGTCGTTCGGAAGCCCCGCCAACGGCTGGACGGCCGCGAACGTGCCCACGCCGGCGACCCAGCCCGCCGTCCAGCCATTGAAGCCGGCGTCCCACGTCGTGAGGTCCCCGCCCACCCGTACGTCGTCGCTCTCGAATAGGCCGTCGTGCGCGTCGTACCCGCAATCGCTGTCCGACACGGCCTCGTCGGTTTCCCCGTCGAAGATGATGGTGACGGTGGTGTTGGCGTAGCTGGCGAGATCGAACTTGGCCGTGCCCTGCACCGATCCCGAATAGGTGGCGAGGGTATCGCGCTGGCTCTCCGTTCCGGCAAACGAGTAGGATCCGCCGCCCTGGGGAATCGGCGCGCCGCCACGGCTCACGATGACGAACGTCTTGTCGAATCCCGCCTCGGAATCCGAGCGATACGCGAAGCTGAGCGAATCACCGATCCCAACGATGAAGGTCTTGAAGTAGATTTGCCGGCCGTTGTTCGCGTAGCCAGGATAGCAAGCCGTACTCCCTGCACATCCCGCCCCGCCCAATCCACCCGTCCACGCCACCTTTCCCGTGAACAGCGCGCCGTTTCCGATGCTGCCCGGGACGGTGCTCAAGTTGACCAACTGCGTGGACGTCACCGCCACGGTCGACAAATCCGTCGGCACCCAACCCTGCAAGCCCGATTCGAAATCCCAGCTCGTGATCGGCAATCCACGGATCATCGCGAGCCGGTCGTCGTCGGAGCAGGTCGGATCTTGGGCGTCACCCGACTTCGGCAGTCCGCCGTCGTCGGTCGCGGGAGCGATCGTCGCCGCATGCGGGGCTCGCCGCTCCGGCTGCACCGGATGGAATGGCACGCGAGCGAGCGCCGAGGAGCTGAGGGTCGTCGTGGCGATCGCCAGGTGCGCGAGGGCAAGTCTCATGCGGCCGATCATCGAGGGTCTCCTGCGACTTCTGGGTAGGTGTAGATCGTGGCTACACGAGCATACGCAATTGCCTCGCCTCCACGAAAGCCCACGTCGCGCGAATACGACCGGCGTTTGCCTGTTGACACAAATGCAAGAAGCCCCGCGGCGAATTCGCCGCGGGGCTCCCGCAATGAGGACCCGGCATCGTCCTACTCTCCCACCTAGTTACCCAGGCAGTACCATCGGCGCTGGAGGGCTTGACGACCGTGTTCGGAATGGGAACGGGTAGGGCCCCTCCGCCATCGACACCGGGACCACTTGTCGCCAACGGGGAACGACGATCCGCGAATGAAACGAATGCCGCTCGTAACCCGTCAGCAAGATTGAACCGAATGAGAGATCAGTCGAGGAAGAACGAGCGTGCCTCCGATGAGGCACTTGTTCGAGAAGAAATCCGGCCAAGCCTCACGGCTGATTAGTACCGGTGGGCTCAAGGCCTCACAGCCCTTACACCTCCGGCCTATCGACGTAGTAGTCTCCTACGAGCCTTTAGGGGCTTACGCCCGGGAGATCTTATCTTGGGGGGGGCTTCGCGCTTAGATGCTTTCAGCGCTTATCCCGTCCGGACTTAGCTACCCAGCGATGCCCTTGGCAGAACAACTGGTACACTAGCGGTCCGTTCGACCCGGTCCTCTCGTACTAAGGTCAACTCCCCTCAAATCTCCTCCGCCTGCGATGGATAGGGACCGAACTGTCTCACGACGTTCTGAACCCAGCTCACGTACCGCTTTAATCGGCGAACAGCCGAACCCTTGGGACCTTCTCCAGCCCCAGGATGCGATGAGCCGACATCGAGGTGCCAAACCCCCCCGTCGATGTGAACTCTTGGGGGGGATCAGCCTGTTATCCCCGGCGTACCTTTTATCCGTTAAGCGATGGCCCTTCCACTTGGAACCACCGGATCACTAAGCCCTGGTTTCCCACCTGCTCGACCCGTCGGTCTCGCAGTCAAGCTCCCTTATGCCTTTGCACGCGACGGATGATTACCAACCATCCTGAGGGAACCTTTGGGCGCCTCCGTTACATTTTGGGAGGCGACCGCCCCAGTCAAACTACCCGCCTGACACTGTCCCATCCCCCGATTAGGGCAGATGGTTAGAATCCCAACAAACCAAGGGTGGTATTTCAAGGTTGCCTCCACCTGAGCTAGCGCCCAAGCTTCAAAGGCTCCCACCTATCCTACACATGCTTTGTCCAAACCCAATGTCAGGTTATAGTAAAGGTGCACGGGGTCTTTCTGTCCAGTCGCAGGTAAGCGGCATCTTCACCGCTGCTACAGTTTCGCCGAGCTCTTGGTCGAGACAGCAGTCAAGTCGTTACACCATTCGTGCAGGTCGGAACTTACCCGACAAGGAATTTCGCTACCTTAGGACCGTTATAGTTACGGCCGCCGTTTACCGGGGCTTCAGTTTGCAGCTTCGCTTGCGCTAACCGCGCCCTTTAACCTTCCGGCACCGGGCAGGTGTCAGTCCGTATACATAGTCTCTGCGACTTTGCACAGACCTGTGTTTTTGGTAAACAGTCGCTTGACTCGTTTCTCTGCGACCGCCCGCGGCTCAAGAGGCAAGCTCTCTCACTTTGGACGGCATCCCTTATTCCGAAGTTACGGGATCATTTTGCCGAGTTCCTTAACCAAGACTCACTCGCGCGCCTTAGGATACTCTCCTCGCCTACGTGTGTCCGTTTACGGTACGGACGGCCTGCTGACTCACTACGAGGCTTTTCTCGGCAGTCTGCTTAGGGCCACTTTATGGGCTAACGCCCTCGTCATCAGGTCTCGGCCGTGTGAGAGAGTGGATTTGCCTGCCCTCTCGGCCTACACCCTTAAACCCGCACATCCGATCGCGGGCTGGCCTTTCACTACTGCGTCCCCCCTTAGCTGATAACGCCAACAAGCCGGTACGGGAATATTAACCCGTTTTCCATCAGGTACGCCCTTCGGCCTCCCCTTAGGATCCGACTAACCCTGAGTGGACGAACCTTCCTCAGGAAACCTTAGGCTTACGGCGACAGGGATTCTCACCCTGTTTCTCGCTACTCGTTCCGGCATAATCACTTCTGCTTCGTCCAGCCCACCTTCCGGTGAACCTTCGTCCTACAGCAGAACGCTCTCCTACCGCCACACTGCTTACGCAGTGGACCTGCAGCTTCGGCGCTCGACTTGAGTCCCGCGAAATTTCGGCGCGGGGCCACTTGACTGGTGAGCTATTACGCACTCTTTAAATGATGGCTGCTTCTAAGCCAACATCCCAGTTGTCTAAGCAATCCCACATCCTTTTGACCACTTAGTCGAGACTTAAGGGCCTTAGCTGGCAGTCTGGGTTGTTCCCCTCTCGGCTATGAAGCTTATCCCCCACAGCCTCACTGCCGGGTATTGAGTACAGGAATTCGGAGTTTGACTGGGGTTGGTAGACTGGTAGGCCCCCTAGCCCAATCAGTGCTCTACCGCCTGTACTGTCCGCCCGACGCTGTTCCTAAAAACATTTCGGAGAGAACCAGCTATCTCCAGGTTTGATTGGCCTTTCACCCCTACCCACAGCTCATCCCCTACCTTTTCAACGGTAGTGAGTTCGGTCCTCCACGCACTGTTAAACGCGCTTCAACCTGGCCATGGGTAGATCACCTGGCTTCGGGTCTAAAGCATGCAACTCGCGCCCCATTCGGACTCGCTTTCGCTTCGGCTCCGGGTCTTATTATCACCCTTAACCTCGCTGCATACAGTAACTCGCCGGATCATTATGCAAAAGGCACGCCGTCACCCCTTACGGGGCTCCGACCGCTTGTAAGCACACAGTTTCAGGTTCTATTTCACTCTCCGCCAGGAGTTCTTTTCACCTTTCCCTCACGGTACTTGTTCACTATCGGTCGCCAGCGAGTATTTAGCCTTGGAGGGTGGTCCCCCCAGCTTCCCACAGGGTTCCACGTGTCCCGTG
>JBGATO010000008.1:0-81217 GCA_044229145.1 Candidatus Eiseniibacteriota bacterium
GGGAGGCCAGTCGCACTCCAGGTGAGCGGTGCGGCCGCGCAGCCGACCAGCGTCGCGTTCGGCGTGACGGTGAGCGTCGCGCCCTCGGCCACCGTCTGCGCCGCGATCGCGTCGACGGTCACGCTGCCGAGCGTGTTGGTGACCGTGATACTGAACGAGGCGCTGCCGGTCTCGCCGCTCGCCGCCTGCGCCGTGAGGGTGACCGGGCCGTAGGTCGGGCCGTTCTCGTACGCGCTGCAGTCCGGCGTCCAGGTGAACTCGCCGGTCGACGGGTTGACGCTCGCGCCGCTCGGCAGGCCGCTGCCGCTCCAGGTGATCGGCAGGTCGGCGCAGCCGGAGGCGGTGGCGTTCGGCGTGACGGTGAGCGTGGCGGTCTCGGCGATGGTCTGCGCCGCGATCGCGTCGACGGTGACGGTGCCCGGCGTGTTGGTCACCGCGAGGCTGAAGCTCGCGCTGCCGGTCTCGCCGGTGGCCGCCTGCGCCGTGACGACGATCGGCCCGTAGTGCGCCTGCGTCTCGAACGCGTGGCAGTCCGGCGTCCAGGTGATCTCGCCGGTCGCCCCGTTGATGCTGGCGCCGCCTGGCAGGCCGCTCGCGCTCCAGGTGAACGGCGCCTCGGCGCAGCCGCTCGCCGACGCGCTCGGCGCCACGGTGAGCGTCGCGGTCTCGGCGACGGTCTGGTCGATGATCGGATCCACGCTGACAGTGCCCGGCGTGTTCGTCACCGTGATGCTGAAGCTGGCGCTGCCGGTTTCGCCGGTGGCCGCCTGCGCGGTGAGCGTGACAGGGCCGTAGCTCGGCCCGGTCTCGAACGCGTGGCAGTCCGGCGTCCAGGCGAACTCGCCGGTGCTCGGGTTGACGGACGCGCCGCTCGGCAGGCCGCTGCCGGTCCAGGTGAGCGGGGCCTCGGCGCAGCCGGACGCCACGGCGTTCGGCATCACGCTGAGGGCGAACGTCTCACCGATCGTCTGCGCGGCGATCGGGTCGACGGTGACGCTGCCCGGCGTGTTGGTGACGGTGATGCTGAAGCTCGCGCTGCCGGTTTCGCCCGTGTCGGCCTGCGCGGTCATCGTGACCGGGCCGTACGACGGGCCGGTCTCGAAGGCGTGTCAGTCCGGCGTCCAGGTGAACTCACCGGTCGACGGGTTGACGCTCGCGCCGCTCGGCAGACCGGAGCCGCTCCACGTGATCGGTGCCTCCGCGCAGCCGGTGGCGACGGCGTTCGGCATCACGCTGAGGGCGAACGTCTCGCCGATCGTTTGGTCGGCGATCGCGTCCACCGTCACCGTGCCCGGCACGTTGGCCACCGGGATCGAGAAGGTGACGCTGCCGGTTTCGCCCGTGGCCGCCTGCGCGGTGATGACGATCGGGCCGTAGGTCGGGCCGTTCTCGAACGCGTGACAGTCCGGCGTCCAGGTGAAGAGACCCGTCGACGTGTTGAAGGTCGAGCCGGCCGGGGCACCGGTGATGCTCCAGGTCAGCGGACCTTCCGCGCAGCCGCTGATCACCGGGAACGGCGACGCGCCCACCGGGTTGTTCTCGAACGCGATCGGAATGAAGACCGGGAGCAGGCTGACGCTGCCTGGCGTGTTGGTGACGGTGATGCTGAAGCTGGCGCTGCCGGTTTCGCCCGTCGCCGCCTGCGCGGTCACCGTAACCGGGCCGTACAGCGGGCCGGTCTCGAAGGCGTGGCAGTCCGGCGTCCAGGTGAACTCGCCGGTGGTCGGGTTGACGGAGGCGCCGCTCGGCAGGCCGCTGCCGCTCCACGCCAGCGGGCCCTCGGCGCAGCCGGCGAGCGTGCCCGACGGCGTCACGCTGAGCGCGAACGTCTCGGCGATCGTCTGGTCGGCGATCGGGTCGACGTGCACGGTGCCCGGCGTGTTGGTGACGGTGATGCTGAACGATGCGCTGCCGGTCTCGCCGGTGGCCGCCTGCGCGGTGAACGTGACCGGACCGTACGACGGTCCGCTCTCGAACGCGGTGCAGTCCGGCGTCCAGGTGAACTCGCCGGTCGACGGATTCACGCTCGCGCCGCTCGGCAAGCCGGAGCCGCTCCAGGTGAACGGCGCCGTCGCGCAGCCGAGCGCGGTGGCGTTCGGCGTCACCGTGAGCGTCGCGGTCTCGGCGATCGTCTGCGCGGCAATCGCGTCGACGGTGACGCTGCCCGGCGTGTTGGTGACGTCGATCGAGAACGACGCGCTGCCGGTTTCGCCGGTTGCCGCCTGCGCGGTGAGCGTCACCGGGCCGTACGACGGTCCGCTCTCGAATGCGGTGCAGTCCGGCGTCCAGGTGAACTCGCCGGTCGACGGGTTGACGGACGCGCCGCTCGGCAGGCCACTGCCGGTCCACGTGAATGGCGCGGTCGCGCAGCCGAGCGCCGACGCGTTCGGCGTGACGCTGAGTGCGAACGTCTCCGCGACCGTCTGCGCGGCGATCGCATCGACCACCACGCTGCCCGGCGTGTTGCTCACGCTGATGGCGAACGAGGCAGTGCCGGTTTCGCCGGTGGCCGCCTGCGCGGTGAGGGTGACCGGACCGTAGTTCGGTCCGCTCTCGAAGGCAGTGCAGTCCGGGGTCCAGGTGAAGACACCGGTCGACGGGTTGACGGACGCGCCACTCGGCAGGCCCGCGCCGCTCCACGCCAGCGGGCCCTCGGCGCAGCCGCCGAGCGTCGCCGCCGGCGTCACGGTGAGGGCGAACGTCTCGCCGATCGTCTGGTCGGCGATCGGGTCGACGTGCACGGTGCCCGGCGTGTTGGTGACGGCGATGCTGAACGAGGCGCTGCCGCTATTGCCGGCCGCATCGCTCAGCGTGAGGGTGACCGGCCCGTACGACGGACCGCTCTCGAAGGCGTGGCAGTCCGGCGTCCAGGTGAACTCGCCGGTCGCCGCGTTGACGCTCGCGCCACTCGGCAGGCCGCTGCTGCTCCAGGTGAAGGGCGCGGTGGCGCATCCGGTGGTGGTCGCCGACGGCGTCACGGTGAGCGTCGCCGTTTCGGCCACCGTCTGCGCGGCGATCGCCGCCACGCTCACCGGCGTGAGGTCGATGGTCAGCGAGGCGGCCGCGCCGGGGCTCGAGACGATGTTCGCGTTGTCGCAGTCACGCAGCAAGGTGCTGGCGACCGTCACCGTGCCGGTGCCGCTGGTGCCGGTGTGCGTGACGTCGAGGTGGAACAAGTCGCCGCTGGCCGCGGTCGCGCCGCACGGCAGGCCGAGAATGGTGCCGTCCACCGTGTAGAGACCGCTGCCGTGGTCGATGACCTCGAACACTGTGCTGCCGGCGTTGCTCAGGTAGGTGCCCTCGGTGATGCTCGACGTGCCGGACACCAACTGCACCTCCGGCGACAGCTGCACGTCGACGCTGAAGCCGCGGATGCTCACCGGGCTGTTGGTGCGGACGACCGTGATCGTGACGTCGCGGTGCGCCGAGGCCGGCGTCACGCAGCCTGGATCAGAGCCCGCCGCGATGACGTTCGACTCGTTCTCCGCGAAGAACGCCTCGATGCCGTGCCCGCCGTTCACGTTCGAGAACGTGTACGACGTGACGGCACCCACCGACACCGCGTCCACCAGCACGTCGCTGACGTGATAGCCAGGGTCCGGCGTGATGGTGTAGGTCTGCGAGCCGTCCCACGGCACGTTGGTGTTGCCGGCCGGCGAGATCGAGCCGTGCGCGTTGGCGATGGCGCTGATCGTGTACGTGTCGATCGCCCAGATCGCGTCGATGGTGTGGTTCGCGGTGACGTTGAGGAAGTCGTACGACGTCACCTGGCCGATTGCCACGCCGTCGACGAGGACGTCGACCGGGTGGTAGTGCGGGTCGTTGACCATCGAGAAGGTGACGTTGTCGCCGTAATTGACCGTGGTGGTGCCGAGCGGCGTGATGCTGCCGCCCGCGGTGGTCGTCGACACGATGCTGAACGTCAGCAACGTGAAGTTCGCGGTGATGTTCTTGTCGGCGTCGATCGTCACGCTGAGCGGGTTGGTGAGGCCGCTCGCGTCACCGCTCCAACCGCTGAATACGTAGCCGACGTTGGCGACCGCGGTGAGCGTCACCGTCGAACCGGGGTTGTAGAGCGGCTGCGACGGCGAGACCAGCACCGCGCCGTTGCTCGCCGAGGTGGCGAGAGAGAACGTCGCGAATTCGTCGGCGCCGATGTCCGGCGTCGAGGCGTTGCGCGTCTCGCCGTTGGCGTCGGTGGTGACGCCGGCGAGCGGCGTGCCTGCGTTGGCCACCGGAGACACCGGCCCGTTGGCCGGCGCCGCGATGTGCAGATCGCTGCTGCTCGACACGAACAGCGGGTCGACGCTGAGCGAGTGCGACTCCTGGCCCGACGCCGTGCGCCATGCCGCCAGCGTGGAGTAGTCGAGGCTGTTCACGTGGCCGACGTAGCCGACCGCGCTGCCGGTGGGCACCGCGCGCACGTCGTTGTAGTCCAACGTGCCACCGCCGAGTGTCGTGCCCTGCACGTACTGGCCGAACATCTTGGCCGCGACGGCCGCGGAACCGGTGATCGACAGGATGTTGCCACGCACGTCGATGTTGGTCGGCGCGCCGGCCACCCAGTTGTTGCCGTGGCTGAACGCCGCGACGAACGCCGAGGCGCCGCCGCTCAGCGTGCCCGTCAAGCTCACCGAGTTGTCGTAGTAGCGGTCGCCGTAGCCGCCTTCGGTGTTGATCGCCGACAGCGCCCAGAAGCCGCTGGTGCTGGTAGACGACAAGCCGTAGATCGTGTTGTTGGCGTACAGGTTCGCCGACGGCGAGCCGCTGGTGTTGAAGGCGCTGCCCTGCTGGTTGAGCACGAACAGCTTGCCGCTGCTGGTGCCGGCGTAGCTCATGCCGTGCAGCGCGTTGCTGGTGAAGCTGAGACCCTTGCAGTCCTTGATCTCGACGCCGTAGAAGTCGGCGCTCGCGGTGCCGGTCTGCGTGACGTTCTGGAAGTCGTTGCCGGTGATGACGGCCCCTTGCTGGTACTGCGCCCACAACGCGGCGCTGAAGAAGCCGTCGCCGCTGGTGCTGCTGCCGAAGGCGTTGCCGCTGACCAGCGTGCCGGTGTCGAGCACCGACGACGAGGTGCCGAGCAAGAACAGGCCGTACGTCGCCTTCGAGATCTTGTTGTTGACGTAGCTGTTGTCGGAGTTGGCGGTGAGCGCCGCGGTGACGCCCGGGCCGCCGTCGCCCGCGCCCTGCGCGTTGAGCGCGTGCTGCTGCGCCTCGGTGAGCGGCGTGCTGCCGCGCGCCGGCGCGGTGGTCGAGATCGACGAGCCGCCCGAGTACACGCCCATCAACGTCGTCGTCGACGTGTTGCCGGTGACGATCAGGTTCTTGAGCGTGTTGTGCGTCGCGCCGTCGCTGGCGGTCGGGCTGGAGAGCCAGATCACCGCCGACGTGGTCGCCGTGTTGGTGTTGGCGATGGTCAGGTCACGTGAGGTCGTGCCGTTGTTCGAGCCGTCGAGCGTGATCCAGTCGGCGCCGTTGAATTTGAGGATGCTGGTGGCCGAGGAGCCGCTGATGGTCGACGTCACGCCGCCCTTCGGGTGGATCCACAGCGTGTTGGTCGAGCTCGCCCCGGCGAACGCGTTGAAGGTGATCGGGAAGGTCTCGCTCGGGTACGTCGCGTCCGTGAGCATGAACTCCACCGCGCCCGACACGCCGGCGGCGTTCGCCGCCGCGGCCGCCGCCGTCAGCGTCGCGAAGTCCTGGCCGACGCCGACCAAGTACGTGCCGGAGAGCGGCGCGACGCCGACCAGCGTGCCGCTGATCTCGTCGTTGAGCGCGACTTGGTCGCCGGCGAGTTCCGCCGCGGCGAAGATGGTGTGCGTGCCGCCGGATGCCAGCGTCGCGCTCGGGAAACTCACCGTGACGGTGGCCGACGGTGCGATCGACGCGAGGGTGGCGACGTCGTTGTAGATCTCGGTCGATCCGGGGTCGACGATGCGGTAGCGCACCTGCACGTTGGTCTGCGCCGCGGTGCCGAAGTTGGTGAACGAGGCCTGCGGCGTGAAGGCGATGCCGGTCGGCATCGTGCTGCCGCTGAGCGGCGAGATGAACGCGGCCGCCGCGATGTCGTTGGCCACCGGCGGCACGCCGTCGAATTCGTCGGCGCCGATGTCGTTCGCGGTGGCGCCGCCGTAGAGCGAGCCCGCCGGGCCGGGACGCACGTCGCTGTCGATGTCGGCGGTGATGCCGGTGCCGCTGGCGCCGGCGGACTCGAGCGTCGACGAGGTGCCGGCCGGAATGTGCAGGTCGGTCGTCGACGTGAAGCCCGGGAGCGCGTTGTAGGCTGTCGTGCTGGCGCTGCCGGTGAACGCGAGGTTGAGCGCGCTCAGCGTCGTCTGGTCACTACCGAGGAAACCGAGGATCGCCGACGGCGCGTTGAACGAGTTCGCCACGTAGTAGTCGTTGGAGCTGAAGGCGGCGAATGCGGTGTTGGCGGCCTGGGAGTACACCGCGTAGTTCTTCTGCGTCGTCGCCGTGCCGGTCTGCGTGTTGGAGAAGATGTTGTTGCGCACGTTCACGGCCGACGCGCCGGACCCGATGAACAGGCCTGTGGTGATCGCGGTGGTGGAGCCGCTGCCCATGCTGCCGGTCATGCTGACGCTGTTGTGGTAGACGGTGACGCCGCCGGAGACGGTGGTGAGCGTGGTCGCGTTGCCAGCCACACCGATCCCGATGCCCATCGCCGACGAGTTGCCAAAGGTGTTCCAGTTCGAGCCGTTCACGCCGGCCACGAAGTTGTTCGCGACGGTGATGTTGGCGCCGGTGGTGCCGGTGCCGATGGTGATGCCGCGGCCCGCGTAGCCGCCGGTGTTGGTGGCCACGACACCGGTGATGCGGTTGTTGGTCACCGAGGAGTTCGAGACGTTTGCCTCGAGCGAGATGCCAACCGGCTGCGTCGAGGTCGAGTTGGTGATGTTGACCGTGTTGCCGGTGACCGACGCGGCGAGCGCGTTCTGCACCTGCACCGCGAGCATCGGCGCCGTCGTGCCGCTGCCGGTAAACGCGTTGCCGCTCACCAACAGATTGTCCATGCCGCCCGTGCTCACCGCGGCGTTGCCGTTGGCGTAGAGGCCGATGTTGGTGCTGGCGATCGCGTTGTTCTGGACGGTGACGTTGTCGTTGTCGCCACCCGCCGAACCGAGCGTCGCGCCGCCGATGGCGATGGCGTAGGCCGTCGCGGTGGTGGCCGCGCTGGTCGAGACGACGCAGTTCTTCACGACATCGTTGGTCGCGCCGGCGCCGTTCCCCACGCTGGCGATCCAGATGCCGGCCGCGGCGGTGGTCGCAGTGTTGGTGATCGTCAAGCTACGGTCGGTGCCGCCACTGTTGCTGCCGTCGATCGTCACGTAGTCGGCGCCATTCAACTTGAGCAGCGCGCCGCTCGAGAGGCTGCCGGAGATGGTTGGCGTCTGGCCGCTGGCCGGACGGATCGTGAGAGTGTTGACGGCGCTGGCGCCGGAGTTGGCGTTGATGATGATCGGGAACGTCTCGCTGGCGCTCGAGTAGCCGGCCGCGAGTTCGAAGACCACCGCACCGCCGAGGCACTTGGTGTTGTAGTCGGCCACCGCGGCGGTCAGCGTCGCGTAGGCGCCCGGAATCGCGTAGGTGCCGGCGGCGAGCGTCTGCAGGATCGTGTAGGTGCTCGGCGACGCGGGCGGCGTCGACGCGGCTGGCGGGTTCGCCGTGAAGCCGCTGGCGCCGGCCGGCTGGCTGTTCATGTTCGGCGTGCCGGCGTTGTCCTGGGCGACGACGTAGTAGCTCACCACATCGCCCGCCACGACGCCCGAGCCGAAGCCGAAGCTGTAGGTGTTGCCGCTGACGAAGGTGCCGGTGGCCGCGGTGTACGCGCCGGCGTTGATCTTCCAGTAGAGCACCGGCAGGCCGATGCCGCTGGTGGGGACGCCCGACGGGTCGGTGATGCTCGCGGTCAGCGTCTGCGGCGAGGTCGAGCACGTGCTGGTGATGGCCGTGAACGCGATCGCCGGGCCCGTGAGGTCGGCGAGCGTGAAGGCGCCTTCGTCGGCGCCGATGTCCGGCGTCGAGACATTGCGCAGGTCGCCGTCGAAGTCGTCGGTGATGCCGGCGATCGGCGCCGCGCCGCTCTCGATCTGCGTCGGCGTGCTCGGGTCGATGTGGAGGAACTGCGTGCTCGACCCCGTGGTGCTGAGGAACGGCGCGGACTCGGTCACCGACGCGGCGTCACGCGGCGCGACCCGCGATTTGTACGCGGCGAGGGTCTGATCGGCGTTGGTGCCGTCGTAGAACAGCAGGCGGTTCGCGGCCGGCGCACCGGCGTAGAGCACGTTGTTGTTCGACGTCGACGCGTAGTTGGTGAGCGTGGTGCTGGATCGCCGGTACGCCGAGACGATACCGGTGCCATTCGGCGTCGAGAGGTTCACGATCACGTTGTTGCGCATGTTGAGCGCGGCGGTTGTGCTGGTCGTGCTCGTGTTGTGATAGACGCCGGTGGTGCCGAAGTTCGCGCCGGTCGATGTGGCCGCGAGGTAGATGGTGTTGTCGTACAGGTTGTAGGTGGACAAGGTGGCGGTCGCCGGGATGTGGACGGCGTGGATCACGTCGGCGCCGTTGCCGGCCGGCATCCGGAGATCGCCGATCAGATTGTTCGTCGCGGTGACGGTCGTGCCGCCTTGCAGCCAGAGCGGGAAGATCGAGTTGGCGGTGAGCGCGGCGCTCGCCGAGATGTCGTAGATCTTGTTCCGCGTGATGTTCACGGTCGTGCCCACGACGGTGTGGATCGCGGACACGAACGGCGCGGTGGCGCCCGACGTGCTGAAGCCGCTCAACGTGTTCTGCGTCACGTTCACGGTCGCGGCCGCACCGACCTGAATTCCCTCGATGCCCGACGACGCGCCGGAGGACGACAGACCACTCAGCACATTGCCCGAGATCGTCATCGTCGTGACGCTCCCGGAGGTGCTGACGATGCCGAGGACCGTCCCGCCGGTGCCCGAGGAGGTCAGCGTCGAGATGGTGTTGTTGGCGATCGACTGGGTCGTGCCGCCGTTGCTCGAGCCGAACGAAATCGCGGTGATCGCCCCGGTGCCGGTGATGTTCGAGATGGTGTTGTTGCTAATCGACGAGCCAGTGCCGGACCAGTTGGTCTGTATCACGGTCACCGCACTGGACCCGCACGCCCAGTTACTGAACGTGTTGCCGTTGATCGTTTTGTTGGGGCCGGGCGAACCTTCGAGGTCGGTCCAACCTGCCATGACGGTGGCGCCGGTGAGCGTGATGTTCGAGAAGTTGTTGTTCTGCTCGCTCTTGGTGGCGCCGGTAGCGGACGAGGGCGACGTCGTCGTCAAGTACAGCGTCACCGTCCCGCCGGCGGTCGGCTTGGCGAAGGCGGTGACGATGGAGTTGTTGTTCGCGGTGACCGATCCGGTGGCCGTGAGCGCCACGTTGTTCGAGATGAAGGTCACGCTGCCCGACGTGCTGACGCTCAGGTTGGTGAACGTGTTGGAGCTGATGTTCTGCGAGAGCGTCGTGGCGCTGTTGATGATGTAGGTGTGGGCCGACGTCCCGGCGACCGAGTGGAGGATGCCGCGGACATCGTTGCCGGTGACCGTCAGCGCCGCCGTCGTCGCGCCGCCGGTGTTGGTGATGCCGGTCACCGCTCCGCTGGTCGCCGCGCTAAAGGCGATCGCGCCGCCGGAGCTGTTGCCGATCTGGTTGTTGGTGATGTTGATGGCGGTGACCACCGCGCCGGTATTGCTGATGCCGGTGAAGCCGCCCGTCGTGGCGGTCGACGTGTTGCCCCGGATCACGTTGCCAGTCATGTTCAACGTGCCGGGAGCGGACGAGTTGACCAGTCCGACCAGGGCGGACGAGGAGGCCGCCCCGCTCACCGCGCAGTTCAGCACCGTGTTGTTGTTGATGTTCAGGGTCGCGGTGCTCAGCGCCGACATGCCCTGGCTGCGGATTGCTTCGAGCGTCCCGCTGGTGAACCCGCTGGACAGCGTGACGGTGTTGTTCGTGATGTTGCTGGTGAACGTGCCCGTCGGCGCCGTCGTCGTGTAGTCCTTGAGAATGCCGCGGAAGGTCACGGAGGTGCCGCTGACGGCTGCGCTGGTGAGCGAGTTGTAGGAGATGTTGTCTGCAGTCTGGTGGTTGAGGAAGATGCCGTACGAGGTGCCGGAGTTCGAGACGTACCCGCTCGCGGCCGCCGCACCACCCCAGTTGGTGAGCGTATTCGCCGTCCCGGCCGACGTGCCCCCGATGTCGTTGCCAGCGTCCTGATTGGCCGCCGTGCTGCATCCGATGAACGCGATTCCCATGTTCACGTTCGAAATGGCGTTGCCGTACACCTTGTTGTTGCTCTGCGGACCGGTGGTGTTGTTGACGATATCCTCGGTCGTCGTCACCGCGCTTGCCGAGTGCCGGTTGTTGGCGTACACGCCCCACGTGTTCGTGTACGTCCGGTTGAGCGAGATCGTGTTGTTCTGGATCGTGTTGTTCTGGCAGCCATCACTGGTCGACGCGTGCAACAACGCGACCGCCCACTCGGTCATGTTGTTGCTCGCCGTCGTCGTCGTCGTGTTCGCCGCGTTCTCCTGCATGACGCAGCCGCTGATGGTGATCCAGTCGGCGCCGATCAACTTGAAGATCGCGTCGTTCACGTTGCCCGCGGTCTGCCCGCCGAACGCGGTGATCGTGTTGCCGTTGCCCTGGATGGTGACCGGCGCGGTCGAACTCGTGGTGGTGAGCACCAGCGATCCGGTGCCGCCGATCACGTAGCCACCGCTCGGCGCGGTCTGCGGATTGCCCGCCACGACATTCAGCGTCACACCGCCGGCGCCCACGCCCTGCGTGTTGAGGTCGGCGATCGCCGCGGCCAGCGTCGCGTAATCGCCGGGGATGTTCTTCGTCCCGGTGAGCGCGGCGAAGGCGGCGCTCGGGGCGAGCGCGGCGAGGAGCGTCCACAACAACGTGGCAACAGTGGCCAGCGACGTGAAGGGACGCAACGCACGGGTGACGGCGAACGTGGGACGGAACGACATGATGCCTCCGCAACGAGGTGGGGTCGCCAGAGCGTGGTGTGGGGGAGCGCGTTCGTGCCCGGAGGGCGGGCCGAAGGGGCTCGGGAGGTTCACGGTCTGGTGTCGCGATGGCCGCGCACGTCGCCGGTCCTGGCGAAGGCGCGCCCGGGGGTAAAGCGGGACCGCAGGGACACTTCAGGAGGCCGGGCCGCGCATCGATGCGCGGCCGAGAAGCGGCAGGACCGTGGAGTGTCGAGCAGGATGCTGTGCGGGCTGGGCGGACTCATCCAGTAATCCGGTCCAGCAGGGTGAAACTCGTATAGGGACTGCACATAACGGTAAAGCTTCGGGATGTGGAGTGTCAACGCTGCGCGCCGTCGTCCGGCATCGGCGGCGACGTTCGGAGTACCTGTCCGCAGGCCGGTGACCGCCGCAGGGTGGCCGGGGGTGGCACTGCGGGTGCCGAAATCGCTCTGCTATAGTGCCGCGTCCCAAGCGCGGCCCACGCCGTGCCACCCGCATTCGCCCTCACCCCTGACGATCCGAGTGGGAGGAATCATGGCCACCGAGCCGAAGCCGAACCCGGCTTTCCGCGTCGAGCGCGACACGCTCGGCGAGATGCAGGTCCCCGCCGACGCCTACTGGGCCGCCCAGACCGCCCGCGCCGTCGCCAACTTTCCGATCAGCGGCCTCACATTGCCGCCGGCGATGGTGGCCGCGATGGCGGCGATCAAGTGGGCCGCCGCCGAGACCAACGCCGAACTCGGCATGATCCCGGCCGACAAGGCTTCCGCGATCGTCCAGGCGGCGCGCGAGATCCGCGACGGCGGGCTCGCCGGCGAGTTCGTGGTCGACGTGTTCCAGGCCGGCGCCGGCACGTCGTTCCACATGAACGTGAACGAAGTCATCGCCAGCCGCGCCACCGAGATCCTCGGCGGCGACCGTCGCAAGGATCACCTCGTCCACGCCAACGACCACGTCAACTTCGGACAGTCGACCAACGACGTCATCCCGACCGCGATCCGGCTCGCGTCGCTGCCGCTGGCGCGCACGCTGATCGCCGAGGTCGAGGCGCTCGCCGACGCGTTCGCCCGCAAGGCGGTGGAGTTCGACGGCATCGTGAAGTCGGGCCGCACGCACCTCCAGGACGCCGTGCCGGTGCGGCTCGGGCAGGAGTTCGGCGGCTACGCGCGGGCGCTGAAGCGCAGCGCCGCGGGTCTCGACGGCGGGCTGCGCTGGATGCAGGAGCTCGGCCTCGGCGGCAGCGCCGCCGGCAGCGGTCTCAACACGCACCCCGAGTACCGCGCGAAGACCGTCGCGCGCCTCGCCGCCATCACCGGCGAGCCGCTGACGCCGGCGCCGGACCTCTTCGAGGCGATGCAGTCGATGCAGCCGGCGTCGGTGCTCTCCGGCATGGTGCGCTCGCTCGCATTGGAACTGACGCGCATCGCCAACGACCTCCGCTTGCTGTCGAGCGGCCCGCGCACCGGCTTCGCCGAGATCACGCTGCCCGCCGTGCAGCCGGGCTCGTCGATCATGCCGGGCAAGGTCAATCCGGTGTACGCCGAGTGCCTCAACATGGTGTGCTTCCACGTGCTCGGCAATGACACCGCCGTGAGCTACGCGGTGCAGGCCGGCCAGATGGAACTCAACGTGATGATGCCGATCATCGCCCACAACCTGCTTGGCGAGTTGAGCGTGCTGGGCAAGGCGCTGCCGCTGTTCCGCGAGCACTGCGTCGAAGGCATCACGGCGGACGAAGCGCGCTGCCGCGCCTACGCCGAGTCGACGATCGGCTTGGCGACGATCCTCAATCCCGTCGTCGGCTACGAGAAGGCCGCGAAGGTGGCGAAGGACGCGACCGCGAGCGGCCGCAGCATGGTGGAGTCCGCCGTGCATCTCGGCGTGCTGACGACGGAGCAGGCGGAGAAGGTATTTGATCCGGCGAAGATGACGGAGCCGGGGGTGCTGAAGTCGCTCGAAGGCTAGGCGTCGGGCAGTTCGCGAGCGGGGGAGGCTGCTACGGCCTCTCCCGCTTCGTCGTGTCGGTCCAGAGTTGCGGGATGTCGAGCGCGAGGCCGGCGACGGCGGCAGAGCGGTAGATGTTCTCGCGCGGCACGACGACGCGGAACGCGCCACCGTCGTTGACCAGGAACTCGATCTCCTCCGCCGCGGGATCGACGAGCCAGTACTCGCGGACATCGGCTTCCGCGTAGGCGAGCATCTTGGCGCCGTGGTCGCGCCGCGCGGTGCCGGGCGACAACACCTCGACCACGAGATCCGGCGCTCCGAAGATCCGATCGCGCACGATGTCGCGGCGCTCCGGCGAGACGTACAGCACGTCCGGCTGCACGACGGTGTGCGGGGCGAGCACGACATCGAGCGGTGCGATGAATACCTCGCCGCCCGTCCGCCGCGCCAGGGCCGACAATTGAAGGAAAATTGCTCCCACCAGGTTCTGGTGCGGCACATTCGGACTCGGAACCACGTAGAACCTCCCAAAAAGCAGCTCGCAGCGCGGCTCTTCGGGAAGAGCGAAATAGTCCTCGGTGCGGTACGGCCCTCGCTGAGGCTCCGGGGTGAAGCCTTCCGTCGAGTAGATGGAGTCGATCATCGCCATGGATTCCTCGCGGCCCGCCCGCGATCCGTGGCCGCGGGCGAAGGAAGACTCTAGCACACGAGGCCGACACGCAGAGGGGGACGCACCGCGTGGCGCGTCCCCCGTCGTGCAGCGGATGCCGATGTGATCTACGGGCGATACGTGATGCGGTACGTCGCCCGCTCGCTCGCGCCCTCGAGCCTCAGGAAGTACAGCCCCGCCGCCGCGCGCGCGCCGTCCTGCAGGTGGCCATCCCAGCGCAGCACGGTGTATCCCGGCGTGACGTAATGCGTGCCGAGGTCCGCCACCTGGCGGCCGCGCGCATCGCACACGACGGCGCGCACCGCTTGCGCCCGCGGCGATCCGAACGCGATCTCGACGTGACCCGCGAAAGGATTCGGCGCCGCCGTCACGACGGCGAGTCGCGTGGGCGCGGGGAGCCCTGCGAGCAGAGCCGACACCGGATCGGCCGCAAAGGTCGCGGCGATGGTGTGCGACGCGGTCACGTTGGTGAAGGTGAACGTCGTGACCGCCCCGACGCTCGCGCCGTCCACCAGCACATCGTCGACGTGGAATCCGCTGGCCGGCGTGATGGTGAACGCTTGCGAGGCGCCAGAGTTGACCACCACCGCGCCGCTCGGCGAAATCGCGCCGCCGCTGCCCGCGCTTGCGGTGATCGTGAACGTCTCCGCGACGAAGCTGGCGATGATCGACTTGTCCGCGGACATCGTGACGCCGAGCGGGTTGACCGCGCCGCTCGCATCGCCGCTCCAGCCGGCGAAGGCGAAGCCGGCGTCCGGCGTCGCCGTGAGCGTGACCGTCGAGCCTGGGTTGTAGGACGGCTGCAACGGCGACACCGCGACGCTGCCGTTCGCGCCGCTGACGGCGAGCGCGAACGTGGCGAACTCGTCGGCGCCGATGTCGGGCGTGGTGAGCGATCGCGTGGCGCCGTCCACGTCCACCGTCACGCCGCTCACCGGCGTGCCTGCGTTCGCGAGCGGCGACACCGCGCCATCGGCCGGCGCCGCGATGTGCAGATCGGTCGTGCCGACGAACAGCGGCGACGCGGCGAGCGAATGCGCTTCCTGCCCGGTCGCCGTGCGCCATGCAGCGAGCGTCGAAGCGTCGGCGCCCGCGAAGCGGCCGACGAGACCCACCGCCGAACCCGTCGGCGCGACGAACAGATCGTTGAAGTCCACCGTGCTGCCGCTCCACGACGACAGGTTGGTGTAGTGCGCGTAGACCTTCGCGGCGACCGCGGCGGTTCCGGTGACCGAAAACACATTGTCGCGCACGTCGATCGACGTCGCGCCGACGCCGCCTGCCGGCGAGCCGTTGCTGAATGCGGCCGCGGGTGTGGAAGAGTTCCCGCTCAGCGTGCCGCTCAAGCTCACGGAGTTGAACACCACGCGGTCGCCGAAGCCGGCGTCGAGGTTGATCCCCGACATCGCCCAAAAAGACTGACCGCTCGAGCTCAGGCCGGAGAGCACGTTGTTCGCGTAGAGATTCGCCGACGGCGCGCCTGCGGTGACGAACGCCGTGCCTTGCTGGCGGAGTCCGAACAACCGGCCGCCCGCCGACGTCATGCTGCAGTCGTGCACGCTGTTGCGGGTCACTGCGGCACCGGTGCAGTCCCACAACTCGATGCCGGCGATCTCGATCGCGTTCGTCGAGGTGACATTCTGGATGTCGTTCTGCGTGATGGTCGCGTTCTGTTGGAACAGCGCCCAGATGCCGGCGGTGCCGAAGCCGTCGCCGCTCGTCGGCGAGCCGAGTGCGTTGCCGCTGACGAGCGCGTTCTGGTCGGGCGATGCGGCCGAGACGCCGGAGAGGAAGATGCCGTACAGCACCTTCGAGATCTGGTTGTTGACGTAGCTGTTGTTCGAGTTGGGCGCGAGCGCGGCGGTGATGCCGGGGCCGTCGCCGGCGGGCGCGGTGGTCGAGATCGTCGAACCGCCCGAGTAGATGCCCATCAGCGAGCCGGTGGACGCCGACCCGCGCACGATCACGTTCTTGATCGTGTTGTTGGTGGCGGGGTTGCTGGCCGTCGGGCTCGACACCCAGACGCCGGCGACGCTTCCGGAGAGCGTCGTGGTGAGGGTGAGATTGCGTGACGCCGTGCCGTTGTTCGAGCCGTCGAGC
The DNA here is from genome assembly GCA_044229145.1 of Candidatus Eiseniibacteriota bacterium. Lineage (GTDB taxonomy): Bacteria > Eisenbacteria > RBG-16-71-46 > CAZEPH01 > CAZEPH01 > JBKJUD01. The sequence continues at coordinate 15,739 of JBGATO010000008.1, forward strand.
GTGACGAAGTCGGCGCCATTTATCTTGAACACGGTGCCGATGCTGCTCAGCGACGTCGACACGCCGGCCTTGGGGTGGATGGTCAGGGTCCTGCTGGCGCTCGCACCGGCGAACGGTTGGACGGTGATCGGGAAGGTCTCGCTCGGGTAGCTCGCATCGGTGAGTTGGAACTCCACCGCGCCGGATGCGCCGACCAGCGCGAGTTGCGCGAGCGCGGCGGTGATCGTGGTGAAGTCGCCGCCCACGCCGATGTTGTACGGGCCGGCAAGCGCGGCGAGCACGGTGACGCTGCCGGTGACCTGGTCGTTGCCGCTCGCCTGATCGCCGGCGGCCTCCGCGTTGGCGATCAGCGTGTACGTGCCGGCGGCCGGAAAGGTCGTCGCCGGGAAGCTGACAGTCGTGCTGACCGCCGGCCCCACCGAGGCGATCGTCGCGATCTGGTTGTAGATCTCCACGCTCGAAGGGTCGAGGATGCGGTAGCGCACCGTCGTGTTGGTCAGCGTCGCCGTACCGCCGTTGGTGAACGTGGCCTGCGGCGTGAAGGGCACGCCGGCGCCGCGGGTCGAGCCGTTCGTGGGCTCCACGAACCCGGTGCCCGCGAGGTCGGTGGTGAACCACGCGGTGAAGCTGCCTTCGTCCGCGCCGATGTCCGGTGTCGAGACGTTGCGCGCGTCGCCATCGAGGTCGGTGGCCACCGCGGCCAGCGGCGTGCCGTGCGCCTCGAGCACGGTGGGCGCGCCCGGCATCATGTGCAGGTCGGTCGCCGAAATGAACGGCGGCAGCGCGCTCCATGATACGCCTGGGACGTCGCGTCCTGTCTCCGCATTCCAGTCGGTGAGTGTGGCGCGGTTGGTGAAGTTGATGCTCAAGCTGCCCGTCACGCCCACGAATGCGTTCGAACGTGAGGGCACGAAAAGGTCGTTGTTGCTCGACGTCAGGTTCGCGTAGTTGCCGGGGGTGCTCGAGTAGCCGAGGCCGATGGCGTAGCTGCGGCCGTTACTCGCCGTCGTCGCCGTGTTAACGAAGGCGTTGTTGCGCAGATCGAGAGTTGGCGTGAACCCCGAGACCATGATGGCGTAGGTCGCGCCGGTGACGCTTGGCATGGACGCCGAGAGCGACACCGAGTTGTGGTAGATCTGCGTCGTCGACCCGGTGGAGGTGCCAATGGCGAGGCCAGCTGCCGCCGCGTTCGCCGTGCTCGCCGCGCTCAAGCCGCCGACCGTGTTATTGGCGATCAACGTCGTGCCGCTCGCGCTCGGGCTTGTCAAGATGCCCGCGGTCGAGTTGCCGCTCGTGGCTGTCAGCGAAGCCACCGTGTTGCGCGTGACCGACGCATTGATGACCTCGTTGCCCGACACACTCCCAGTCGAGAACACGACTACACCGAGATTGATGCCGGTGAGTTCGCTCGTGCTCCCGCTCACTGCGACGATGGTGTTCCGCGAGATCTGCGCGCCGTTGTCGAACCCCACGAAGATGCCGCATTGGCGCACCGGCGTGGTGGCGCCGATGATGTTCTGCGTGATCGTCGTCCCGGTCGTCTTGGTCGAGGAGGACCCTTGCGAGAAAACGCCGAACGCGCAGCCGTCGATGGCGCAGTTCTGCACCGTGTTGTTGTTATTGCCGGTGCCCTGACTCGACTGGGAGATCAGCGTCGACCCGAAGCCGACCCCGCAGAACGTCGCAGAGGCGCCCAGTGAGTTGCCCTGCAGGTTCAGGTTCTTGAAGGTCAGATTGGTGGCGCCGTTCGAACCGGTGGCGGTCTGCGCCCAGAGCACTGCGCTCCCGAAAACGGTGCTGGTGTTGAACAGCGTCCAGTCGCGCGACGTGCCGCCATTGTTCGATCCGTCGAAGGTGAGGAAGTCGCAGCCGTTGAACACGAAAAGTGGGGACGTGCTGGTGGCGACGATGGATACCGCGTGTCCGGCGGACGGCGCGAAGGTGACGGTGTTCACCGCGCTCGATCCGCTGTTCGCGTTGATCGTCAGCGGGAAGGTCTCGCTATACGCATTGTTCACGAGCAGGAAGGTCACGGGACCGACGAGTACCTTCGCGTTCAGGTCCGCCACCGCCGCGGTGAGCGTGGCGTAGTCGGCGCCGGCGCCGACGGTGAACGTGCCGGCGAGTGTCCCGATGATCGTGTAGCTGCTCGGCGTCGTCGGCGGCGTCGACACCGCGGGTGGGTTGGCTGTGAAGCCCGCGGCGCCGGCCGACGGATTGACGCTCAGGTTCGGCGTCGATGCGACGTCCTGCGCCACGATGTAGTAGGAGACGACGTTGCCCGCGACCACACCACTGCCGAACGAAAACTGATACTGGTCGCCGCCGAGTGACACGCCAGTGGCCGGCTGATACGCGCCGGCATTGATGCGCCAGTACAGCACCGGGAGGCCGACGCCGCTCGCAGGCACCCCGCCGCCGTCGGCGATCGTCGCGGTCAGCGTCTGCGCCGCGAGCGAGATCGTGTTGGCGAGCGGCGTGTAGACGATGACCGGCGCGGTGACGTCGATGCCGGTGAAGGTGCCGGCATCGGCGCCGAGGTCGACCGGCGTGAGACCGGCGCGGCTCTGCCCGTCGAAATCGTCGGTGACGGACGCTTGCGCGATGCCGGAATGCTCGATCGGCGTTGCGGCCGCGCCGTCGATGTGGAGATCGACGACGCCCGCGGCCCCGGTGGCGTTCACGAACTTCGGGTCGCCCGAGATGCTCGAGAGGTCGAGGCCGGTGGCCGTCTGCCATGCGGCGAGCGTCGTCTGGTCCCCTCCGTTGAACCGCCCGACCGCGCCGTTGGTGCCGCTGACGAACAGGTCGTTGTAGCTACAGGTGAGGCCGGCCGGATTCGGCGTGGTGCCGCCGACCGCGATCGCATAGTGCCGCGAGGTGCCGGAGACCGAGTTCGATCGTGCGTTCCAGAAGATGTTGTCCTGGATGACCCGCGTGCCCGAGGTGACGCTGCTCGTGAACGCGAAGGTGTTGAGGCTCGGGGTGCCGACGGCCGTGCCGCCGACGAAGACCGAATTGTGCAGGTAGGAGGAAGAGCCGCCCGCCTCGTTGATGCCGAACATGCCGCAGGGTGTCGCGATCGACGCGCCGTTGGCGTCCACGCCGACGCGGATCATGTTGTTTTGGTAGGTGATGGTGCCGGCCTGCACCGAGATGCCCGTGATCGACGCGCCTGTGCTCGTGCTCGCCACCGACAGGCTGTGCACGAAGTTGCGCGACACCAGATTCGTGCCCGAAGACGGACCGGACACCAGCATGCCGTAGACGGTGGATGATGCGCTGGTCGCGCTCGTCGACAGTGTGTGCACCACGTTCTGGCTGATCGTCACCGGCGCGGTCGTACTGGTGCTCAGGAGGCCGATCACGGGGGCGCTCGTGAAGCTGAAGAAGGACGTGGTGGCCGCCGACAGCATGCGGATCGTGTTGCCGGTCACCGTCGCACTCGGCCCGCTGCAGACGATGCCTCGCGTCTGTGCGATCCCACCGCCGGTGTAGCCGTTCGCGAGGTTCGCCACCGTGTTGCCGCTCACGGTGCACGCGAGCGAGGCCTGATTGTCGATGCCGGTGATGTTCGACGCCCCGCTGGTCGCCGGCACCGCGATGCTGCTCGCGGTGCTCAGACTGCCGACGAGATTGCCAGAGACCGTGGCGCCCGCGCTGCCCACGGCGATGCCGGTGAAGGAGTGGGCGTTGCTGGTCGAAGAGCCGCCCACCGTGATCGACCCGATGGTGTTGTTCGCGATCGTGGAGGCGGGCGACGAGGAGCCGGACGATGCCACGATGCCGTAACTCACGCCGGCCGTCGTCGTCGTGCCGGTGAGCACGATCGAGCCGGTTCCGGTCCCCGCGCCGATGGTGTTGCCGGTGACCGTGCCGACGAGAGACGGCGTGCTGGCGCGGATGCCGCACCACGTCCCCGGAAGCGAGAAGAGCGCCGTACTGGACGTCCACGCGAAGTTCGCGACCGTGTTGCCCTGAATGCTGACGGTCGACGACAGTCCGGCCGCCGCCGCATCGATGCCGATGAATCGCGCCGCGCCGCTGGAGACCGTCCACGGCGCGCCGCCCGCGTTCGGTGCGGAGCCGCCGATCACGTTGCCGCTGAGCAGGATGCCGGTGGCCGACGCACTCGCCCCCACCAGGATCGCCTCGTGGATCGAGGCCGTGGGAGCGGCCCGCGACACCGTCTGATAGAAGCTGTTGCCGGACACGGTGCACCCGTTGACGCCGGCCCCGATCCGCACGCCCGCCGATCCGGAGGCGTCGTTGAAGAAGTTGAAGATGTTGCAGCCGGTGACCGTGCAGCCGTCGTTCGGGGTAAGTGTCGATCCGGACAGCAGCACGCCGTTGAGCGGCGTCGTGGCGCCGTCACCGACGTCGCAGGTGCTCAGGGCGATGGCGTCGTTGCCGTTGGCGCCGGTAGTCGTCCCGATCACCACCACGCCACCCGAGGTGGACGTGTTGACGCCGCGCAGCGTGACGAAGGTCAGCGCGTCGTCGTGCGATTCGTTCTGGAAGCGGACGGCGATGCCGCTGGTGGATGTGTTCTCGACCGTCAGGTGCTTGGCAGTGCCGGCGCCGCCGGGGCGGCCGTCGACCGTCGTGAAGGAGGCGCCCTGGAAGTCGAGCGTCGCGGTGGCGCTGCCCGAGGTCAGCGTGAGGTTGGTGGCGCCGGTCTGCGGGCGGATCGTCAGCGTGTTGGTGGCGCTGGCGCCCGGCACGGGGCCGACCACCACCGGGAAGCCCGGCTCGGCAGCGCTGGTGTAGCCGGATTGCAGTTCGAGCGCGAGCGCGCCGCCCACGCCGACGGTCGCGACGTCCGCGAGGGCCGCGGTGAGGCTCGCATAGGTGCCGGTCGGACCGACGCTCCGCACGCCGGACAGCGGCGCCACGGTGCCTTGCGTGCCGGTCGCCGCGCCCGCGCTGAGCGAGCCGCTGGAGACCGCGAACACCTTCCAGAAGTACGTGGTGCCCGGGGTGAGCCCGGTGACAGCGCCCGAGGTCGCGTTCGCCGCCGTCTGGGCGGCGAAGTCGTAGGTGATGCCGTCGAGCGAGCGGAAGATGGCGTAGCCCGCTTCGTTGCTGGCGTTGTCCGTCCACGTCAGGGTCATGCCGAAGGCGCCGATCGCCGTGAAACCGAGGCCGGTGGGGTCCGCAGGTACCGGCGGCGTGAAGCCGTACGCCGTGCCCGCCGCGATCGCGGCGGTGTTCGCGTTGTCGGCGGTCGTGTAGCTCACCGTCCCGGCGGACGCGGTCACGCTGGCGAGCGAGTTCACGGCCGAGCTGAACCCGATCGAGGCACCGCCATCGGCCGTGTTGAGCGCCATGCCGCTGCCGTAGACGATGTCGACACGCCCGCCGCCTTCCGACAGCCACAGCTGAAAGGTCGCGGCGCCGGGCTGACCGAAGCCGACCCGCGGCACCTGCATGTTCTGCCACTCGATCACCAGCTTGCGGGCCGGCGTGCTGCCGACCACCTTGGCGCGGACGGAGCCGTTGGTGCCGGTCATCAGGTTGTCCCAGTACGGCGCTACCTGCGGCATGTTGTTGGTGAAGGTGAGGTCGTTGATGAGGTCGAGGATCGGCGTGGACCCGAACCGCATGGAGCCGTCGGTGCAGACGGAGTACTGCGTCTGCCGCACGCCCGCGAACCAGAAGTCGAACCCGATGTTCTGGACCGTCGAGACGCTGTTGTCCTGGTCGCTGCCGATCAACTGCGTGGCCCCGGTCATGTCCTCGAGGACGGCTCCGGAGGACACCGCGAAGGGGTAACTGGACGCGGTGATGGCTTGGGCATGTGCCCGCTGCGGCACGAGGCACGCCAGGGGCAGGAGCACCAGCAACGGAAGCCGGACGCATAGCGCACGGAGGCGGAGTCGGGAGCGCATGGAAAGTTTCCTGATGGTTGGGACCTGTCCCGCCAGGGACGGCAACGCGCGTGGGGCGGCAGGGCGCGGAGACGGCCGTGGGGCGGGCACGGATGCTCAGGGCGGGGATCCCGGTGGGATCGTCCGAAGTGCTGTCGGGTGAGGAGTACGACTGATGGCCGGAGGGGCTCCAAGGGGAGCGCGATCCTCCGCAGACCCACGGAGTTTACCGGGCTGAGATCGACCCGGTCAATTCTGGAAGGGGGAGTTGGGAGTGAAGGCCGCGATGGTTCTCGACGCCCGCGCCGCCCCTGTGTAGGATACCGCCTCTCTCTCCCCGGCCGCCCGCGGCGGCGCGGGGCAACGGCTTGTATCGCATTCCGATCGAGGCGCTGACTCGTGAGCGACAGAACACCGGAAATCCTGCGCGGCGCGATCCCTGTTCCGGCCGGCATGGACGCGGCCACCGCCGCCATGACCCAGAAGGCCGACGCCGACATCGACGCCGCGCCGATGGGCAAGGGCTGGATGGTCACCACACTGGATGCGGCGGTCGCCTGGGGACGCAAGAACGCCCTATGGCCGTACGCGTTCGGCACCGCCTGCTGCGCCATCGAGTTCATGGGTGTGGTGGACGCCCACTACGACATCGCCCGCTTCGGCGCCGAGGTGTTGCGGTTCTCGCCACGCCAGGCGGACATGATGCTGGTGGCCGGCACCATCACCGACAAGATGGGTCCGGTGCTGCGCAAGGTCTACGAGCAGATGCTCGAGCCCAAGTACGTCATCGCCATGGGCGTCTGCGCGTCGAGCGGCGGCTTCTACCGCTCGTACCACGTGATGCAGGGCATCGACGAGGTGGTGCCGGTGGACGTCTACGTCCCGGGCTGCCCGCCGACGCCGGAAGGTCTGATCGACGCCGTCATCAAGTTGCAGCAGCGCATCCAGAAGGGCGAGAACGCCCGCGCTGTCGACCGCCGGATCGTGCCCGCCGGCCACATCATCGCCAAGGGTGGCACGCACTAGCCCGGAGCTTCGCATGTCCTCGACGCAGCTTCCCCAGACGCACGCCGCCCACGTCGCCCTCGACGTGTTGCGCGAGTGCTGTCCCGACGCCATCCTCGGTGTGACCGAGGAGTTCGGCGACCTCGCGGTGACGCTCGACAAGTCGGTCGCGGTGCAGGCCTGCACGGCGCTGCGCGACGACGCCCGCACGCGGTTCGACATGTTCCTCGACCTGTGCGGCGTGGACTGGTACGAGAACCGCGACGTGCGCTTCGACGTCGTCCTCCACCTCTACTCGGTGGCGAAGAATCATCGCCTGCGCGTGATCTTCCCGGTCGGCGAGGGCGAGGAGATCGCCACGCTGGTCGGCGTGTGGAAGGGCACCAACTGGTTCGAGCGCGAGTGCTGGGACATGTACGGCATCGTGTTCGCCGGCCACCCGTGGCTCAAGCGGATCCTCACGCACGAAGACTTCAAGGGCCACCCGCTGCGCAAGGACTACGACCCGACGCTGCGCCACCCGTACAGCGGCGACGCCGATCTGCCGCAGCGGTTGTTCGACGCCGAGATGGGCGCGGGCGAACTGGCGCCCTTGCCGGATGGGAGGATGCGCTAGTCATGAATCCGCACGAGCTCGCGGCGCCCGTCCAGACGCCGGAACGCGTCCTCATCAACATCGGCCCGGGCCACCCGGCCACCCACGGCACCTTCCGCGTCACCACCGTGCTCGAGGGCGAGCGCGTCGTCGACTCCTACACGCAGATCGGCTACTTGCACCGCTGCATGGAGAAGATGTCGGAGACGCACTCGTATCTCCAGATCATGCCGTTCACCGATCGTCTCAACTACTGCTCGTCGTTCATGAACAACGTCGGGTACGCGATGACGATGGAGAAGATGCTCGGCCTCGAAATCCCGCCGAAGGCGATGTACGTCCGCGTGATCCTCTCCGAGTGGAGCCGCATCATGGACCACTTGGTGTGCATCACGACGAACATCGTCGACCTCGGCGCGATCACGCCGTTCTGGTACGGCTTCGTGGTGCGCGAGATGATCTACGGCTTGCTCGAAGCCTGCTGCGGCGCCCGCCTCACCGTGAACTACGCGCGCATCGGCGGCCTGTCCGACGACATCCCGTCCGACTTCGTGGCGATGAACCGCAAGATCCTGTCGATGATGGACCAGCTGTTCACCGACATCCACGAACTCAACACCAAGAACCGCATCTTCAACGAGCGCACCCGCGGCGTCGGCCCGATGACGCCGGAGAACGCGATCGCCTGGGGCTGGACCGGCCCGGTGCTGCGCGCCGCCGGCGTCGCCTACGACGTGCGCAAGGCGGAGCCCTACTACGACTACGACAAGTTCGAGTGGGACGTGCCCGTCGGCACCACCGGCGACACCTACGACCGCTACCTGGTGCGCATGGAGGAGATCCGCCAGAGCATCCGCATCATCGAGCAGGCGCTGGCCGGCCTGCCCGAGGGCGACTGGTGTGTGAAGAACCCCGGCGTCGCGCTGCCGCCGAAGGACGAGGTCTACCACACGATCGAAGGCTTGATGGATCACTTCAAGCTGATCATGCACGGCATCCACGTGCCGGCGGGCCAGACCTACTGCGCCACCGAGGCCGCCAACGGCGAACTCGGCTACTACATCATCAGCGACGGCGGCAAGAACCCGTACCGCCTGCACGTGCGGCCGCCATGCTTCGCGATCTTCCAGGCCTTCGACGAAATGCTGAAGGGCTGCTACGTCGCGGACCTCGTCGCCATCCTCGGCTCGATCAACATCGTGGCCGGCGAACTCGAACGCTAGGAAAGGACCTCACTGGCGTGCCGATCCGAAACCTCGTCACCGAGAACATCGACAAGCCGGGCGTGCGGACGCTCGACGGATACCGCGGCGTCGGCGGCTACGAGACGCTCGCCCAAGTGCTGCGCGACAAGCCGGAGCCGGCGTCCATCACCGAGCAGGTGAAGGCGTCCGGGCTGCGCGGCCGCGGCGGCGCCGGCTTCCCGACCGGCATGAAGTGGGGCTTCATCCCGAAGGACGCCGACACCGTCTATCTCGTCTGCAACGCCGACGAGAGCGAGCCCGGCACCTTCAAGGACAAGGTCATCATCGACCTCATGCCGCACCGCTTGCTCGAAGGCATGGCGATCGCGGCGTACGCGCTCAAGTGCCGCACCTCGTTCATCTACATCCGCGGCGAAATGGCCGAGGGCGCGCGCATCCTCGAGGCCGCGGTGGCCGAGGCGAAGGCCGCGGGCCTGCTCGGCGAGAACATCCTCGGCAGCGGCTGGTCGCACGACATCGTCGTGTTCCGCGGCGCCGGCGCGTATGTCTGTGGCGAGGAGACCGGACTGCTCGAGTCGCTCGAGGGCAAGCGCGGCTACCCGCGCATCAAGCCGCCGTTCCCCGCCATCAAGGGTCTGTACGGCAAGCCGACGGTGGTCAACAACGTCGAGACGCTGGCCGTGGTGCCGTGGATCGTCAAGCACGGCGGCGCCGCGTATGCCGCGATCGGCACGCCGAAGTCGACCGGCACCAAGATGTTCAGCGTGTGCGGCGACGTCGTGAAGCCGGGTGTCTACGAGATCGTCATGGGTGAGACCACCATGAAGGAGATGATCTACGACATCTGCGGCGGCATCCGCGACGGCATGAAGTTGAAGGCGGTGATTCCGGGCGGGTCCTCGGTGCCGGTGCTCACCGCCGCCGAGTGCGAGAACGTGACGCTTGACTACGAAGGCATCCAGGCGGCCGGCTCGCTGCTCGGCTCGGGCGGCATGATCGTCTACGCCGACTGCCAGGACATGGTGGAATCGCTCAGCGTGTTGCTCGAGTTCTACGCCGACGAGTCGTGCGGCCAGTGCACGCCGTGCCGCGAAGGCTCCGGCTGGACGAACCGCATCGTGCACAAGATCCTCGAAGGCAAGGGCACGCACGAGGACTTGAAGACGCTCGAGGACCTCGCGTTCAACGCGTCCGGCCGTACCATCTGCGCGCTGGCCGACGCGTGGGCGATGCCGATCCAGTCGCACCTCCAGCGCTTCCGTCACGAGTTCGTCGACTACATCGAGGGCCGCAAGGTGCGCCACGGCGACCTGATCGCGGCGGCTCACCACTAGGTGGCGCACGCCGCGGCTCTGGACCCGCGCGAGGCGGAAGTCCTCGCCGACATGGAGCCGCGGGTCAGGGTTCTCACGGCGGCGCACGAGCACAAGCGCACGCTGTGGTTTCCCGCCGATCTGCTCGACCTGGCGTGCGGCGACGATCCGGCTGCCGTCCACGCCGAACGCCGGGCACGCGCCGCCGGTTTGAGCGGTCCGGCTCGCGCCGCCATGATCCTCGGGCTCATCACTGAGGAAGGTCTGCCGCACTTCCACAAGATGGTCGCGGATCACTTCGGCGAGGGCAGCGCCTGGGTCGGGTGGCGCGACCTGTGGACCGCCGAGGAAGAGCGCCACGGTGCCGTGTTGCAGCTCTACTTCCGCGAGGCCGGTGTGTTCGACCTCGCGCGGATCCAGCGCCTGCAGTTCGACTATCTACGCGCGGGCTTCTATCCGGCGTGGCGCGCCCGCGATCCGTACAGCATGCTCGCCTACACGTCGCTCCAAGAACGCGCGACCCAGATCACCCACGCCAACACGGGCAAATTCGTCGAGGATACAGATCCGGCCTTGGCCCGGATCTATCGCAACATTGCCGCCGATGAAGCGCGGCACTGGGTGTTCTATCGCGCTGCATATCGCGATGCGCTCGCCCGCGATCCCAACGCTGTCCTCGTCGCGACCGCGCGCGTCATGATCGCGATGGACATGCCAGGGGTGCGGATGGAACGCTTCCCCGAACTCGCCGACGTCGTGAGCCGCGCCGGGGTCTACGGCGCCGAGCATTACCGTGGCATCGTCGAGGAGCTCATTGCGTTCTGGGATCTCGCCGCGCTCACTGGGCTGTCGCCCGAAGGGCGCCAGGCGCTCGACACGATTCTCGCGCTCCCGGCGCGCCTGGCCAAGCTGGCTGTACACGCGCGCGCGCGCCGCAAGCCGCGCGCATTCGACCTCTCGGACTTGGGGGCGCTCACGTTCGAGATGGCGTAGCCGGCACTCTGCGCGTCGCGCCTCACTGTGTGCTTCAGCACTACTGCCAGGTGGCCGATACCGCTGTGAGCCGCCCACGCGTCACCATTCTGAACCGCTGCGAGCGCGCGCGAATCGTTGCCCCAACCACGCGAGGACCCACGGATGGCCCCCGTCACCGCCTGTGCCTCGAAGGCAGACGTTCTGCGTTCGATTGAGCCCGTCGTCCAGCAATTGGTGGATGCGCATCGCGAGAAACGTCAGCTGTGGTTTCCGTCGGAGTTGCTCGCACCGGCCGAGGGGCAGGAAGTCGATGAGTTCCTCGCCACGCTTCGCCAGCGTGCGGCCGGCATCGACGGTCCCGCGCGCGTCACCCTCGTCTTGGCTATGCTCACGGAAGAAGGATTGCCGCACTTTCACCGGCTCTTCGCGGCCCACATGGGTGACGGGGGCGTGTGGGAGGAGTGGCGCAATCTGTGGACCGCGGAAGAAGAGCGACACGGCATCGTCCTCCAGCATTGGGTTCGCGATTCGCGCGCGTTCCATCCTGCCGCCGTCGAGCGAATCCTCTACCTATACCTCACGGAGGGATTCGAGCCCGCGTGGTCCGGCGATCCGTACCAAATGCTTGCATACACGAGCATGCAGGAGCGCGCCACGCAGATGACGCACGCAAGCACGGGCCGACTGGTGGGGGAAGTCGAGCCGGTGATCGGCGGCATCCTGAAGCGGATCGCGACCGAGGAAGCGCGTCACTACGCGTTCTATCGCGCTGCGTTCGCGGAAGTCCTCGCGTGCGATCCGAACGCCGCCGTGCAGTCGGCCGCCCAGACGATGACGTCGATGGCGATGCCGGGTGCGGCGATGCCACGCTTCGACGAGTTCGCCGACGTGGCGCGCAGGGCTGGCATCTACGGGCCCGTCGAATACCTGCGCATCGTCGAGGAGCACATCGAGCACTGGCGGATCGCCACGCTCGCCGGATTGGACGGGCAGGGCCGGCAAGCGCAGGCCACGATCCTCGCGTTGCCCGCGCGGCTGCGCCGCATGATCGAGATCACGGAGAACCGCCGGCGTCCGCGCAGCTTTGCACTCGCCGACATCTGCCGCCTGGACTTCGAGATGGTCTGACGGATCTCGACGTGCCGCCGTTCCCCCGCTGTCCGTTCCACCCACGCCTCGGGTATCCTCCGTGAGCCGCTCCCGCATCGAGCCGGAGCGGAGGCCGCGCGGAGGACGCCCTGGATACCTACTACAAGCCCGAGGACCTTGCACGGTTCGCCGAACTGGGCAAGAACCGGCCCGACCTGTGGGATAAGTTCCACGCCTGGTACGCTGCCGTGTTTGCGGACGGCGCGCTGACCGTCCGCGAGAAAGCGCTCATCGCCCTCGCCGTCGCGCACGCCGTCCAGTGCCCCTACTGCATCGACGCGTATAGTCACGCGTCGCTCGAGAATGGCGCCGACCTCGATCAGATGACGGAGGCGGTGCACGTCGCGGGCGCGATCCGCGGCGGCGCTTGCCTGGCGCACGGCGTGCAGATGCGCACCATCGCCACGAAGGCGGGCATGTAGGTGTCGGCCGGCGTCTCGCATGTGAGTTTGGCCAGCCGCGCGCATCCGCTGGCGTCCACCGAGCGGCAGCTTGCCGTGCTCGCGGCCACCGGCGTGCCGGAGTTTCACGAGGTGGTGCGCGCCGCGGGTCTGCCCGCACTCGAGACGGCACAGATCGCTGTTCTGCAAGTGAACGTTGGTAAGCTCTGCAATCAAGCGTGCGCGCACTGTCACGTCGATGCGGGGCCGGACCGCCGCGAGGCGATGACGCGCGAGACGGCGGAAAAGGTCATCGCGCTGCTGGCGCGCCACGATATTCCGACGCTCGACATCACCGGCGGCGCGCCGGAACTCAATCCGCAGTTCCGCTGGTTGGTGCGCGAGGCGCGGGCGCTGGGTCGCCACGTCATGGATCGCTGCAATCTGACGGTCGCGCTCACCGCGCCGCAAGCCGACCTCGTCGACTTCCTCGCCGCGCACGAGGTCGAAGTCGTGGCCTCGCTCCCGTCGTTCCGCGCCGCCGGCACCGACACGCAGCGCGGCGACGGCGTGTTCGCCCGCTCGATCGAAGCGTTGCGGCGCCTCAACGCCGCAGGCTACGGTGCCGGCGATGCGCGCTGGCCACTGCATCTCGTACACAATCCGGTGGGCGCGTTCCTGCCTGGGAACCAGGCGTCGCTCGAGCGCGACTACCGGCGCGAGCTGGCGGAGCGCCACGGCGTCCGTTTCGACCGGCTCTATACCATCACCAACATGCCGGTGAGCCGGTACCTCGAGTACCTCGACGCCTCCGGGAATCTGCAGGCGTACGTCGAAACGCTGGTGCAGGCGTTCAATCCGGCGGCGGTGGACGGCGTCATGTGCCGCAGCACGCTCTCGGTGGGATGGGACGGCCGGCTCTACGACTGCGACTTCAACCAGATGCTCGGCCTCGGCGTGAACCACGGCGCCCCGGCGACGCTCGATGACCTGCTCGCCGCCGGCGACCTGCACCGCGTGATCCGCACTGCGCGGCACTGCTTCGGCTGCACCGCCGGCGCCGGATCGTCGTGCGGCGGGACGCTCGTGATGTGAGCCGGACGGGCGCCGTCCGTCGCCTCCACACGAATTGACTCGACTTCGCCTCCGGCCCCGCCCAGGCTGGCAGCGAAATTACGCGAATCCTCCCCGGCTTTGCACTCGTCCCCTCTCCCCGAGGTGCTTCGTGTCCACATCTGCCGCTGTCCCGGGTGCCAAGGTGGAAGTCTTGCGGGCGATCGACCCCACCGTACAGTCCCTCATGGCCGATCACTGCCAGAAGCGGCGCCTGTGGTTCCCCTCGGAACTCGCCGGACCGCCGGCCGGAAGCGATCCGCGCGATTTCGCCAACGAGTTGAGTACCCGCGCCGCCGCAATCAGCGGGCCGGTCCGCGCCACGATCGTCCTCAACATGCTGACGGAAGAGGGACTGCCGCACTTCCACCGCCTCATGTCGCGCATCATGGGCCAGGAGAGCACCTGGACCACGTGGCGCGACGCCTGGACGGCCGAGGAAGAGCGGCACGGCGCGGTGATGCAGATGTGGGTGCATGCGTCGGGCGCCTTCGTCGGCGCCGGCATCGAGCGGATGCTGTTCGCCTACATCAACAGCGGCTTCGTGCCGGACTGGAACGATGATCCCTATCGCATGCTCGTCTATACGAGCATGCAAGAGCGGGCGACCCAGATCTCGCATCGCGCCACCGGACACCTGGCGGGAGCGGAGGAGCCAGTGATCGGCGCGGTGCTGCGCCACGTGGCGGCAGATGAAGCGCGCCACTTCGTGTTCTACCGCGGAGTCGTCCAGGCCGTCGTGGACCGCGATCCTAGCGGCGCACTGCTGGCGTTCGCACACGTCGTCACGCACATGGATATGCCGGGCGTGTCGATGCCGCGGTTCGGCGCGTTGGCCGAGGTGGTGCGGCGGCTCGGGGTGTACGGGCCGGATCAGTTCCTTGCTATCGTCGAAGACCACATCAAGTCGTGGGGCGTCGCAACGCTCACCGGGCTCTCCGCCGAGGGGCGCCAGGCGCAAGAGACCATCCTTGCCGCACCGGCCCGGCTGCGCCGGGTGGCGGAGATTGCGCGGGCCCGCCAGCGGCCGCGAACCTTCGCGTTCGCCGACGTCTGCCAGGCTGACTTCACCATGGCCTGATGCGCCCTCCGGGGTGCCCATCTGGCCCTAGCCACGGCGGGAGCCTCACGCTATCATCCCGGCTTCTTGCGCCCACGCCGGATGCGCCCGGGCGCCGCAATTCGCTGGAGCCCCTATGCCGACGCTCACGATCAACGGCAAGACCATCGAGGTCCCGGCCGGCACCAACCTCATCGAGGCCGCGCGCCAGGCCGGCGCCGCCGTCCCGCACTTCTGCTATCACCCCGACCTGCCCATCGCCGGCAACTGCCGCATGTGCCTCGTGCACATCGAGAAGATGCCGAAGCTGCAGATCGCCTGCAACACGGTGGCCACCGAGGGCATGGTGGTGACCACGCAGAACGGCGAGGTCGACGAAGCGGTGAAGGGCGTCCTCGAGTTCTTGCTCAAGAACCACCCCGTCGACTGTCCGATCTGCGACCAGGCCGGCGAGTGCAAGCTCCAGGACTACTACATGGAGGTCGGCCTCCACGACTCGCGCGTCGACCAGGCCGACAAGGTGCACAAGCGCAAGACGATCGACATCGGCGAGATGATCGTGCTCGACCGCGAACGGTGCGTGCTGTGCTCGCGCTGCATCCGTTTCGGCGAGCAGGTGCTCGGCGGCGCCGAGTTCGGCTTCGCCAACCGCGGCGACCACGTCCAGATCACCACCTTCAACGACCAGCCGCTGAAGTACGGCTACGCCGGCAACTACGCCGACATGTGCCCGGTGGGCGCGCTGACCTCGCGCGACTTCCGCTTCAAGAAGCGCGTGTGGCTGCTGCAGGGCACGCCGTCGGTGTGCACCGGTTGCTCGACCGGCTGCAACATCCAGATCGACCATGAAGGCGGCGACGTGTTCCGCTTCGTGCCGCGCCGCAACGCCGACGTCAATGCGTCGTGGATGTGCGACGACGGCCGCCTGTCGTACAAGAAGATCAACGCCGAGGACCGCGTCACCACGCCGATGCGGCACCACGCCGGCGCGCCGGTCGCCAGCACGTGGGCCGAGACGACGCGCCTGTTCGCCGACGCGCTGCAGGCGGCGGGCGGCGCGGCCACCGCGATGATCGCCAGTCCGCAGGCCACCAACGAGTCGCTCGCCGCGTTCCAAGCGCTCGCCGAGGCGGTGGGCGCCGCGTGGGTCGACTACCGCGCCGACGGTTCGCACGCCCTCACCGAGGAGCGCGAGGACGCGGTGCTTCGCCGCAAGGATCACAGCCCAAACAACAAGGGCTGCGCCGCCATCGTCAAGACGACGTCTGACGTCGACGCGATCCTCGCCGCGTGCGAAGCGGGCACGGTGAAGGTGCTCTACTTGCTCGGCACCGAACTGCTCACCAACCGTGCCGACGCCGACCGCGTCGCCAAGGCGCTCGCGAAGGTCGAAACCGTCGCCGTGCACGCCGAGCACTGGACCGACGCGCTGGAGAACGTCGCGCTCGTCTTCCCGGCCGCCAGCGTCGCCGAGCAGGACGGCACCTACACGAACTACGCCGGCCGCGTGCAGCGCGTGAAGCGCGCGTTCGCGCCGCGGGGCGCCTGCCAGCCGCACGGCGCGGTGGCGCGCGAAGCATTGCGCCAACTCGGCAAGCAGACGCCGCCGGAAACCGCCGCCGCCACGTTCAAGCATCTCGCGGAGTCGAACCCCGCGTTCGCCGGTCTCACGTGGGCCGGGCTCGAGCCGCACAAGGCGAGCGCGCAGGATCTCTCCGCGGTGATCAGCCTGCACGGCGCGAAGCAGAATCCGCTCAAGGTCAGCATCGGAGGAGGCGTGCGATGAGCACGACGGTGGACCTCAGCGCGCCGAAGGTCATGGGCGCGATGCACGGCAAGGGCAGCGTCAAGGTCGTGCACGAATCGGCGCGCGGCTCCGTGTTCGCCACGCTCAAGGGCCTGACGATCACGCTCAAGTACACGATCCTCAACCTGACCGGCAAACTCGCGCCGACCGTCAGCTACCCCGAGCAGCGCCGCAACTACAGCGACCGCTTCCGCGGCGTGCACGTCATCACGCAGCGCCCGGACGGCTCGCCGAAGTGCGTCGCCTGCTACATGTGCTCGACGATCTGCCCGGCCGACTGCATCCACATCGAGGCCGGCGAGCGCGATGGCGCCACGTTCGAGAAGTACCCGACCAAGTTCGAGATCGACATGCTGCGCTGCGTCATGTGCGGCCTGTGTGTCGACGCCTGCCCCGAAGAAGCCATCATCATGTCGAAGGACTACGAGATGGCGGCCTACACGCGCGAGGACACGGTGTACGACCTCACGCGCCTCATGTTCCGCAAGGGCATCGAGGAGTGGGGCCTCGGCTACCGCCCGCGCCGCGACGACATCGACGTCGCTTCGCCGGCCCGCCACCCGCGTGACAAGAAGCCGATGACGCCGTCGGTGTAGCGAGGCGGGGGAGAGGGCGGACGTGCCGGTGTGCCCGGGATCCTCAAGAGGCCGCTGCCACGCACTTGGGTCCTTGTCGATCCTCGTCGCGGTCTTCGTGTTCGTCTGGTGCGCACGTTCCGATGCGGCGGGATCCACGCCGACAAGGACAGTCCGAAGCGCCAACGGAGCGTTCACGATCCGCATTCCCGCGGATTGGGTGGCGCGCGACACCAGCGCGACGTCCATGCACTACTTCGACGAGTTCTTCTTCGTCCGAAATCAGCGATTTGCGTACGGGATCCACGACTCCGTGCGAGCGGACGGCCGGCGGTTCTTCAACCCTCAGGTCCTCAGGAACGAGATTCCGGCGGGGTGCCTGTTGATCACGTTCGCGACGCAAGACGGTCCGCCCGGCGATTGGCTCTGGGAATATTCGCCCGACACCGTCGGCGACAATCTCGCGCGGCTCCTGGGTCCGAAGGCGTTTCGATGGGAATCCCACGAGGGCATCGCATCCACTGGTGTGGACTTTCGCAAGTGGCAGCAGGACTGGGGCGTCCGCGTCTGGTCGCGGGAGCCGACAGAACCGCGATTGCGGAAGCAGGCGGAGCAGGCTCTGCGTTCGGTGGTGTTCCACCCGCTTCCGGTCACCCTCGGCGGACAGGCTGTCGCACGCGCGTACGCGGCGCTTCCGGCGTCCGTGAAGGCGTTGCGGCCGAGCGTCGCGCCCGGGGCCACGGTCGGCGGCTCGAATTCGTCCGGTGATCTCGCCACCACAGTCGAGGAGACTGCGCGGGGCATGCGCGTCACGTTTCGCGTAGGCGATCGAGCCTGGAGTTACGACGTCGATCAGAAAACCGGAGTGGTGCATCCACGGCGAAGCCGCAACGGCGCACGCTGAGTTTGCCTGCGGCTAAATCCGGCCTTCACGCTTGGTGCCGCGTACTGGGTTCGCGGCGGCATCGGGGATGAGAGCCACCGCGGTGCACTTACGCGCGGAGATCACGGGGTAGCGCACATGGCCCAGCCCTTGCGCCCTTCGACGTCATGAAGGAGAGCAGACCATGCCGGTTCCTGAGCCGCCGATTACTCGTTCGCCCGACGTGATGAGTGGTGCCGCCGTCTTCGCTGGGACGCGCGTTCCCGTGCAGACGCTGTTCGAGTACCTGGAAGGCGGTGATCCGCTCGCGGAGTTCCTCGAGGACTTTCCGTCGGTGACGCGCGAGCACGCAGTCACCGTGCTCGAAGTCGCCAATCGCGCGCTGTCGGCGGGCGCGTAGTGCGGGTCTTGTTGGACGAGTGCGTGCCGCAACGACTTCGCCGTACGCTTTGCGGCCACTACATCGCCACGGTGCAGAGTCTTGGGTGGGCGGGGCTTCGTGATCTCGATCTGCTCACGCGCATCGGGGCGCGATTCGACGCGGTCGTGACGGTCGATCGAAAGCTGCCGAGTCGGTTGGAGGTCGGCGGGCTCCCGTTCGCGATCGTGCTGCTGGTCGGGCGCTCGAATCGTCTCGGGGACCTCGAGCCGCTCTTGCAAGGGGCCTCTCGTATTCTCCCGGACTGCCACCCGGGCGAACTCCACACCGTCGCCGATTTCCAGCGCGGCGAAATCGTGCGCGAGTGGACGCCGGCCTACCGCGCTCGCGAAATCGCCGACTTCCGGTGTTGCGCCTGGCGCGCGCGTGCTTGCTCCCCGGCAATCCGATCCGCCAGAAACATCTTGAGCAGCGACTGATACGGTACGTCACGCTTGTTCGCGAGCACCTTGAGGTCAGCGAGCATTCCTGCCGGCAATCGTAGCGAAATCGTCTGAGTCGATGGCTTCAGCCGCGGCAGCGTGGTCTCGCGCGCGGCATCCCAGTCCACGAACTCCGTCGTATCGTGCGTGTCCCAGAACGCGCGCTCCTCCGCTTCCGACTTGAAGCGCGGGACTGGCTTACGCGCCTTCGTTGCCGGCTTCCGATTTTTCGGCATAGAGCCTCCGTTCGGTCTTGTTCATCGGCCGCGCGGAAATCACGCGGAGCAGTGCGCCACGAATCGTGAAGACCACCAGGAGCAGACGATCGAGATTCGTGCGGCCCAGGGCAAAGTAGCGCGCCTCGTGGAGCGAGTGCTTGAAGTCATCGGCCACGATGAGCGGTTGGTTGAAGAAGAGTTGCTCGCACTCGTCGCGGGTCACGCGATGACGCTCCCATGTTTTGGTGTCGTTGCCCGCGTCCCATTGAAAGCCGGTGACCCGGGTTAGGTGCGACTTCGCGTCCATGAATCAAGTGTATATGGCTCGCATATACCTTCGTCAAGTGGCCGGGTGCAGGGCTCGCTTCCACACCAGGTTGGCTGGGGGGCGCGCTTGGACCCCTGCCGCCGCCACCCGTTGTGTACAATCCGGGCATGTCCAATCCGCACGACATCCGCATCCTCAACAACGAGCCCGCCGTCCCGCACGGCGCCCCCGGCCACGTCCACACCGAGGCCTGTGACGAGCGCACCACCGCGCCGGGCCGCCGCAGCGGGCCGAACGCGATGCAGAAACACATCGCCGCCGAACAGGGTCACGCGCACGCCGGCCGCCTGCCGGAGTGGATGAAGGTCCGGCTCAGCAACGGCGCCGGCTACAGCCGCATCCGCGAGCTGGTGCGCGAGCAGAACCTCCACACCGTCTGCCAATCCGCCGACTGCCCGAACATGAGCGACTGCTGGAGCCGCGGCACCGCCACGTTCATGATCCTCGGCAACGTCTGCACGCGCTCGTGCGGCTTCTGCGCGGTGCAAACCGGCCGGCCGCTCGAGCTCGATCTCGACGAGCCGCGCCGTGTGGCCGCCAGCGTCGCGACGATGGGCCTCAAGCACGCCGTCATCACCAGCGTGAACCGCGACGAACTGCCGGACGGCGGCGCCCAGATGTTCGCCGACACCATCACGCAGATCCGCGAACAGACCCATGGCGCCACCTACGTCGAGGTGCTGATCCCCGACTTCCGCGGCGAAATCGAGCCGCTGCAGATCGTCATGACCGCGCGCCCCGACGTTCTCAACCACAACGTCGAGACCGTGCCGCGGCTCTATCCGATGGTGCGGCCGCAGGCGCGCATCGAGCGCAGCCTCGAATTGCTGCAACGCGCCAAGGCGATGGACGCGACGGTCGCCACCAAGTCCGGCCTGATGGTCGGCCTCGGCGAGACGGACGACGAAGTCCGTGAACTCATGCAGATGATGGCCGACCACGGCGTCGACATCATCACCATCGGCCAGTACCTCCGCCCGACGCCGCAGCACCTGCCGGTGACCCGCTACGTCCACCCCGACACCTTCGCCCAGTACGTCGAGTGGGGGAAGGCGATGGGCGTGAAGGACGTGGCCAGCGGCCCGCTTGTCCGCAGCTCGTTCCACGCCGAGCAGACGCTGGAACGCGCCCGGCACGGTTGACAGATCTGCCGACGAGGCTTAGCGTTATCGGCTCTTCCTCACGCGAAGCAGGCGCGCAGCCCCGGACGCGCCGCGGCCGCGTGAGGTCCACTTCCGCGTTCCCGCGCCGCCGCGCGGTCAGCTGACATCTCAAGATTCGCAGGGATCAGGCGATACTCCTTCTCCGTGGGGCAGCGTCCACGACAGACGCACCCCGTCCCGACCGGCTCACGGCACGATGCCCGCCGCCGGTGAGGGGATCAGGAGATCCCCGGCGACAGACTGACAACGTGGACCGCTAGGCGATCCGGGAGGCCAGGGTGATCGAGCCCAACGCAGGAGGACGGGAAGCGCGCGAGGTGCGCCGCGAGAAGTGGCCGCGCATCTTCACGCTCGAAGAGGCGAACGCGCTGCTGCCGTTGGTCAAGAAGACCTTCGACTGGATCGACGAACGCCGCGCCGAACTCGAGCAGCTCTCGCGCTCGCTCGAGGTGCTCGAACTGGTGGCCACCAGCGGCGCCTGCGACGGCAGCCCGGACCACGCGCAGTACCTCGACGCCAAGGCGCACTTCGACTCGCTGGTCGAAGAAGTCCAGGCCGAGCTCACCCGTCTCACCGACATGGGCGTCGTGCTCCGCGATCTCGACCAGGGACTGGTCGACTTCCACGCCCTGCGCAATGGCCGCGTGGTCTTCCTCTGCTGGAAGCGCGGCGAAGACGACATCAACCACTGGCACACCGTCGAGAGCGGATTTGCCGGACGGCGGCCTCTCGACGCCTAGGCCGTCCGACGATCTGTGCACGTGGTGCGGGGACCGCGATCCCGATGCGGTTCCCGCCTTTTCTTTCCCCCGAGGGAGCCACGCGAACACGATGGGACACTGGGTCAAGGTGGCACGTCTCGCCGACCTCCGCGACGGCGAAGGCTTCGCGGCGATGGCGGAGGACAACGAGATCGCGCTCTTCCGCGTGCGCGGTGAGGTCTACGCGATCGGCAATGCCTGCATCCACCAGGGCGGCCCGCTGGCCGACGGCTGGTGCGACGGGCCGATCGTCAGCTGCCCGTGGCACGGGTGGGAGTACGACGTGACGACCGGCGCGTGCCAGCTCGCCGGAGGTGTGTCGGTGCCGACGTATCCGGTCAAGGTCGAGGGCGACGAGATCTTCGTCGAGGTGTAAGCGAGCCCGAGCATTCGGCTAGTCGAGCGCGCGGTCGAGTGCTAGTCTCGATCTTCTCTCAGCGTCCTGTGCTGGCGATGCCTGCCGCATCGCGTGCGCCCCTCAGGAGGATCCATGGCCGACCTGCTCCCCCTTGGCAGCGTGGCACCCGCCTTCACCTTGCCGTCCACGCACGGCATGCTGTCGAGCGACGTGCTCACGGGCAAACACATCGTGCTCTGCTTCTACCCCGCCGACGACACGCCTGGTTGAAACCGCCAGTTGTCCGCGTTTCGGGACGATCATGCTCGGTTCGAGCATGCCAACACGGTGGTGATCGGGGTCAATCATCAGGGTCTCGATTCCCACGACGCGTATTCGCAGAAGTTCTCCTTCCCGTTCGCCCTCGCCACCGACGCGGACCGGCGCGTGGCGGCCGCGTATCACGCCCTGAAGGACAACGGCACCAGCATCGAACGCTCGGTGTACGTTCTCGGGCCGGACCGCACGATTCGCTACGCGGCCCGCGGAATTCCGGACAACGCGGAGGTGCTCGCGGCGCTCGGCGGCTGAGAGCGCGACCCCGAATGCGAAACGCCGGCGAGCGTGCGGCTCGCCGGCGTTTCGTCATCGTGGACGGGGACGCGCCCCGCGGTTAGTGCGCCAGGACGAAGGTGCGCTGGACGTGCGTGTCGCCGGCTCGCAGGCGAAGCACATACACACCGGCCGGAGCCCGCGCGCCGGCTGCCGTGCGGCCGTCCCACGCCAACGCGTGCGGGCCGGCAGGCTGCGTCGCGTCGAGCAATCGCGCCACGCGGCGGCCGCGGACGTCGAACACCGTAGCCTCCACCGCCCCGCGCGCCGGCAGTACGTACGCCACCCGCAGGGTGCCGCGCGCCGGCGACGGCCCGACGCGCAACGCAAGCGCCACCGCGTGCGGCGTGTCGCCGCCCGCGCCGTGCGCGCTCGACGCATCGTTTGTGCGGAACGCCGTGAAGCCGTTGCCCGCGGCGCCGAACACCAGCCACGGTGTGCGCGGGAATTCGGGCTCCGCGGTGAGCGTGCGCGCCCGCCAGTGATAGCTGGTTTGCGACGCCAGGCCGGTCAGCAGCAGGTTGGCGTCCACGATGCTGCCCAGCCCGCCGCTCGAATCCGGATGGGTGGCCAAGGCGAACGGCGTCCGCCACGTGTCGAGGCCGTCGAACGGCATCGCCAGGGGCTTCACCTCGAACTCCACCCGAATCCGCGCGCGGCCGGCGGCGCTGCGTCCGTTGGTCTTCAGGCGTGCCCCGTCGCCGCGGTCGCTGAGCGCGCCTGCAGCCAGCGGCGCGAGATCGGTGGTGCGGGCTTGGCGCAACAGTCGCGCGAGTCCGGGGCCACCGTTGCCGCCGAAGTGCGACGTACGGCCTTCATTCGTCTGGCCGTTGGTGGCGAAGGGCGCGCCGATGTCGAGATCGGCGTAGCCGTCGCCGTTGACGTCGCCCATCGCGCAGGCGCCGCCGAACTGCGCGCCGGCCGCGTTGCTCTCGGCGCCCCACGCGCTGGTGTCGGCGAGGCCGGTGACCAGGGCGCCGAAGTAGACCTGCACGCGGCCTTCGCCCGGCTGGACGTTGGTGTAGCCCGGTAACCCGACGGCGAGGTCCGAGGCCCCATCGCCGTCGATGTCACCCGCGGCGAGCGCGGCGCCGGTGCGTGCGCTGTCGGCGATTCCCATCACGCTCCAGCTGGGCGAGGGCTGGAGTCCGGCGATCGCGTCGCCACGGAACACGTACGCGGCCCCGCGCTGGTAGCCGCCGCTCGGGGCCAGTGGCGTGCCGCACGCGAGATCGCCGAGTCCATCGCCGTCGACGTCGCCGGCGGCGGCGAGCACGCTGCCGAGTTGCGCGCCGGCCTCCGCGCCCTGCGCCGTCCAGGCGGGGCTCGACGACAGGCCGCCGAGCGAGCCGAGGTAGAGCCGCACGGCGCCGGCCTGCGCCGCCGCGCCATTGTCGCGCGGCGCGCCGGCGACGAGGTCGGCGAAGCCGTCGCCATTGACGTCGCCGGCACCGGCGAGCGCGCTGCCGAAGCCGATCGAATCCGCGCCGCCGTCGGCGGACCACGTCGCCAGGGCACTCACGCCATCGGGCGTTCCGGCGAACAGCGACACGCGTCCGTCGCGTACCGCGGAGGCGTTCTCGTCCGGTGCGCCGACCGCCACGTCGGCGAAACCATCGCCGTCGACATCGCCGGTGCCGCTCACCGCGCTGCCGAAGTGCGCGCCGGCGGCGGTGCCGAACGCCGACCACATCGGCACCGGGCTCACGCCGACGAGCGAGCCGCCGTACACGCGCGCTTCGCCGACGTCGAGAGAGTCGCCGTCCCAGCCGGGTGCGCCCACCACGAGATCGCAGTAGCCGTCGCCGTTGACGTCGCGCGCGCCAGCGAGCGCGGCGCCGAAGTGCGCGCTGTCCTGCTCGCCCTCGGCGGTCCACGCCGGCACCGTCACCAAGCCGGTCGACGAGCCGAGGAAGACGAACGCGGCGCCTTCGTCGACGTGGCCGCCGTCGTACTGCGGCGCGCCGATCGCCAGGTCCTGGAAGCCGTCGCCGTTGACGTCACCGACGGAGGCCAGCGCGGCACCGAACATCGCGTTCGCCTGGTCGTGCTCGAGAATGGCACCCGCGGCGATGCTCGGACCGGTGGGTGAGCCGACGTACAGCGATACCTGGCCGTTCGCGACGCCGCCGTTGAAGTTGCCGTACGGCGTGCCGACCAGCACGTCGCTGTAGCCGTCGCCGTTCACGTCGCCCGCGGTGGCCACCGACCAGCCCATGCGCGCGTTGGTTTGATTGCTCTCGACGCGCCAGCTCGGCGCGGTCGCCGGACCCGTGGGGCCGCCGAAGAACACGGTGGCCGAGCCTTCGTACGCTTCCGGCGCGTGCCAGCCGTACGCGCCGACGATGATGTCGGCGAAGCCGTCGCCGTTGACGTCGCCGGCGGTGCCGACGCAGGCGCCGAAGCGCGCCTCCGACAGCCCGCCGTCGAACACCCACGACGGATTGAGGCCGAGCCCGCTCGCGCCGCCGAAGTAGACGAAGGCGCGGCCCTCGTTGCGCTGGCCGCTCAAATAGCGCTGCGCGCCGACGATGACGTCGGCATAGCCGTCACCGTTGACGTCGCCGGCGCTGCTTACCGAGAGACCGTAGCTGGCGTTCGACTGATTGCCCGAGGTGCGCCAGGCGAAGTCGGGATCGACGCCGGCCGGCGTGCCGAGATAGACGAACGCGGCGCCCTCGGCGCCCTGGTCGAGCGTCCAGCGCCAGGCGCCGACGATCACGTCGCTGAGGCCATCGCCGTTGACGTCGCCGGCACTCGCCACCGAGCAGCCGAAGTAGGCGTTCGACTGTCCGCCTTCGCCGCTCCACACCGGAATCGTCGCGAGGCCGCTGGCGCCGCCGAGGTAGACGAGCGCGCGTCCCTCGAACGCGAAGTTGTTGTGCGTATAGTACTGCGCCCCGGCGATGACGTCGGCGAAGCCGTCGCCGTTGACATCGCCGGCGGTAGCCACCGAGTAGCCGAACTCGGCCTGCACGAGATCGCCCTGCGCGGTCCAGGCCGGCGTGGCCGCGAGGCCGTCGGCCGAACCGAGGTAAAGGAACGCTTCGCCCTCATCGGTCTCGGGGTCGTCGTAGAACGGTGCGCCGACGATGACATCGTCGTAGCCGTCGCCGTTGACGTCGCCGGCGCTGGCGACGCTGAAACCGTACTGGCATACCGCCTGATTGCCGTCCTGCACCCACGCCGCCGTGTCGGCCAGACCCTGCGCGGAGCCCAAGTAGACGAACGCCGCGCCCTCGTCGATGTCGCCCTGGTCGTAGAGGTACGCGCCGACGATGACGTCGCTGAAGCCGTCGCCGTTGACATCGCCCGCGGTGGCCACTTGCCAGCCGAAGTAGCTCGCGTTCTGATCGCCCTCGACGGTCCACGCCGTGGTGGTGAGCGCGGGGTCGATCGTGAGGGGATAGCGTGCGCCGCGATCGTCGACCACCAGGCGAATGCCGGAGCCGGTGCGGGCGAGCGACGCGGGGAACGCAGCGCCGGTGGCGTCGCTGACGTGCAGGCCGGCGTAGCGCAGCACCCGCGCGCCGCGTCCGTCGACGAATTCGAAGCCGCCTGGTGTCTCGCGCGCTTGCAGGCCGTCTAGCGTGAGCGCGCCCTCGACCACCAGCGGTCCCTCGCCGTCCGGCCGCTGCGCGATCTCGAAGGTTTGTTCGACGCCGTCGTGACGGTTGTCGTAGCGCTCGTGGAACGCGGACGTGCTGAAGTGCAGGGCGATGCCGGCGGTGCAGACGTCGCGGGCGCCCACCTCGTGGAGCGCGCCGTCACGGCCGTAGGCCTGCGTGCGCCACGTCCACGACCACGCGGCCTCGCGGCTATCGCGCGCGGTGACCTGCATCGCGCCGTCACGCGCGAGGAGGCGGAGATTCTGCGCGCGGTTCGGTGCGCCGAAGCCCCCGTCGTGCGCCGCGAAGGCGTACTCGCGCTCGCGCAGTTGCCGCTCGGCCGACGCCCACCAATCAGGCGCCGCACCCGCCGCCTCGACCGCCGCCGCGACCGTGTGCGTGGTGGCGTGGGGAGCCGAGGCAGACAACGCCCACGACGTCGCGGTGAACACGACGCTCGCGCTTGCGAGCACGCCCGCGACGCCGCACGCACGCGCGCGTGGAGCGCGTTGCGGCATGGAAGCCCTCCTCCGATGGAAGACGCGTGAATCCTTCACCCGCAACCGCGGGTGTGGTTATCGATCCGTGAGGACGACGCGCTGGGTGCGCGTGCCGCCCGGCCCATCGAGCCGCACGAGATAGAGTCCAGCTGGCACACGCCGGCCGGCATCGTCGACACCACGCCACTCGGCGCGGTACTCGCCGGCTTCCCGCGGGCCGTCGGCCAGTGCGGCAAGGGCGCGGCCGGCGGCGTCGAACACCCGCAGGCGCGCGTTGCCCGCCGTGGCGAGACGGTAGCGCAGGGTCGTCCGGCCGGGTGCCGGATTCGGCGCCGGCGCGGTGAGCGCGAGGCCCCGCGTCGCGGGCTCGCCCGGTGTGCCGACCGCGGTCGGCCGCGCGGTGCGGATCGTGCCCTGCGTACGCGGCACCTGCGGAATCGACAGCCAGACGCTGCGCGCTTGGAAGCGCCGCGCGTCGCTGACCAGCCGGATGCGCCACTTGTACATGGTGAAGCCGGTGAGGCCGCTTACCACCTCGTCGAGGTGGGCGATGGAGCCGCCGGTTCCCGGCGCGCCGGTGTCGAGCAGAGCGCCGGTGCCGAGTCCGGTGCCGTCGAACGGCACGCCGATCGGCTTGACCTCCCACTGCATGCGCACTTGGCCGCGGCCGAGGATGCTTCGGCCGTTGGCGCGCAGGCGGAAGCTCGTTGCGTCTTCGCTGGCGCCGAGCACCGCGATCGGCGCGGTGTCCGAGAGACGCCACTGCATGACGGCGCGATCGAGGCCGGGGCCGAGATTGCCGTAGAACGCGTAGATGCGCCCCTCGTCGAACTTCGCCGCCAGGTCGTAGAGATACGCGGCCGTGACGAAGTCCGGGGAGCCGTCGCCGTTCAAGTCGCCGGCCGCGGCGACCGCGTTGCCGAACAGCGCGCGGCCCTGGTCGCCGTACCAGACGTTCGACGACAGCGAGTTGACGCCGGTGCTGTTGCCGCGGAACAACTGCAGGCGGCCGACGTCGGTGTTGCCGTTGTTGTCGTAGTAGGGCGTGCCGACCACGACATCGCCGAAGCCGTCGCCGTTGGTGTCGCCGACCCCTGCCACCGCGAAGCCGCACTGCGAGTTGGCCTGGCCGCCGGCGTCGGTCCACGCCGCGGTCGGGCGCAGGCCATTGAGGCCGCCGAGAATCACCTGCGCACGCCCGTCGCTGGTGAACGCGCCGCTGTAGAGCGGCTGGCCGATGACGATATCGGCGTAGCCGTCGCCATTGACGTCGCCGGCGCTGGCGATCGACCACCCGAGCACCGCGCCGGACTGCGTGCCATCGAGCGTCCAGTTGGGTGCGCTGGAGGGGCCGAAGTTCGACCCGTGGTATTCGAGGACGCGGCCGGCATCGACCAGGCTCACCGAGGGATCGTAGAGGCGGGCCGCGATGAGCAGGTCGCTGTAGCTGTCGCCGTTGATGTCGCCGGCACCGGCGACCGCGCTGCCGAACCACCCGCCTGTTTGATCGCCTTCGGCGTGCCAGTCGGCGGCCGCGGCGGGGCCGCTCGTGGAGCCGAGGTAGACCCAGACGCCGCCTTCGTCGGTTTGGCCGTTGTCGTAGTAGGGCGCGCCGATCGCGATGTCGCCGAAGCCGTCGGCATTGGTGTCGCCGATGCCGGTCACCGCGAAGCCGAAGCCGGCGCCCGCCTGATCGAGTTCCGCGGTCCACGAGGCGCTCAGCGAGATGCCTGACGGCGTGCCGAGGTAGAGGAAGGCGCGGCCTTCGTCGGTCTGCCCATTGTCGTACGCGGGACATCCGACTAGCACGTCGGCGTAGCCGTCGCCGTTGACATCGCCGGCCCCTGCCACCGCGGCGCCGAATTGCGAGAGCCCTTGGTTCGACTCGACGGTGCGGACGCTGGTCGCGGTGATGCCCTTGGCCGAGCCGCGGAAGACGAACGCGCGGCCTTCATCGGTCTGGCCGTTGTCCCAGTAGGGTGCGCCCACCACGACATCGGTGTAGCCGTCGCCGTTGACGTCGCCGGCCGCGCTCAGCGCGTACCCGAACTGCGCGCCGCCTTGCTGACTGTCGAACGACCAGTCGGCCAGCGTGTCGACGCCAGCCGGCGCGCCGTAGAACACGAACGCCTTTCCGACATCGATCAGGTTTTGATTGATGGGATCGTCGAACAACGGCGCGCCGACGATGACGTCGCTGTAGCCGTCGCCGTTGACGTCGCCGGCACCGCTCACCGACCAGCCGGAGAATGCCTTGGTCTGTCCGGCGCCGAACGTCCAGTCGGGCAGGGTGTCGAGACCGGCCGCGGTGCCCTGATACACGAACGAGCCGCCTTCGTCGGCGATCGCGAACTCGTACTGCCATGCGCCGACGATGACGTCGGCGAAGCCGTCGCCGTTGACGTCGCCAGCGCACGCCACGGAGCAGCCGAGCCGTGCGTCGGTGGCGTTCGACTGCACCGTCCACGCGGCCAGCGTGTCGGGGCCGATCACGCTGCCGTAGTAGACCCAGACGCGGCCTTCGTTCTGTTCGCCGCTCGAATAGCGCGAGCCTCCGACGATGATGTCGCCGTAGCCGTCGCCGTTGACGTCGCCGGCCGCCGCGACGGCGTGACCGTAGCTGGCACCGCCCTGATTGCCTTCGCGCGTCCACACCGCGGTGGTGGAGAGGCCGTTGACGCCGCCGAGATACACCCACGCCTTGCCTTCGGTGCTCTGGCCGTTGGTGTAGTGGAACGCGCCGACGATGACGTCGTCGTAGCCGTCCGCGTTGACGTCGCCGGCACCGGCCGCCGGGGCGCCGTAGTAGCCGTTGACTTGGTCGCCTTCGGTGATCCACGACGGCGCGGCCACCGGCCCGTTCGTGCTGCCGAGGAACAGCAGCGCGCGGCCTTCGTCGATCTCGGGGTCGTCGTAGTAGGGCGCGCTGACCACCACGTCGTCGAAGCCGTCGCCGTTGACGTCGCCGGCCGAGCCGACGGTGTTGCCGAGCAGCGCGAGCGCTTGGCCGCTGGTGTAGCTCCACACCGGCGCGGCGTTCAGTCCGTCGGGGCCGCCGAGGTACACCCACGCGCCGCCTTCGTCGGTGAGCGCGGCGGTCGATTCATAGCGGTAGCCACCGACGATGACGTCGTCGTAGCCGTCGCCGTTGACGTCGCCCGCCGAGGCGACGGCGACACCCATGTTGGCGCCGGCTTGGTTGGACTCCGCAATCCAGCCCGGGATCGAGCCGAGGCCGGCGGTGGAGCCGTAGAAGACGAATGCGGCGCCCTCGTCGGTCTGGCCGTTGTCGTAATAGGGCGCGCCGACGATGACGTCGGAGTAGC
The DNA here is from genome assembly GCA_044229145.1 of Candidatus Eiseniibacteriota bacterium. GTDB lineage: Bacteria > Eisenbacteria > RBG-16-71-46 > CAZEPH01 > CAZEPH01 > JBKJUD01. The sequence continues at coordinate 45,383 of JBGATO010000008.1, forward strand.
CGTCTCCGTTGACGTCGCCGGCGCAGGCGACCGAGTCGCCGAGTTGTTCGCCCGCCTGATTGCCGAGCGCGGTCCACACCGGCGAGGAGATCAGCGGGTCGAGGACGATCGGGTAGCGGGCGTCGTGGTCGTCGGCGAGCAAGCGCAACGTGCCATCGGCGAACTCCAATCGGGCGGGCAGGGCGATGCCGTCGGCGTCACGAACCGCGAGGCCGGCATAACGCAACGCGCGGGCGCCGCCGGGGAGCAGGAAGTCGAGCGCGTCGCCCTCGCGCGAGAGCCGTGGCGTGACGCCGGTCCCGGCCACCGCGAGTTCGAGCGCCAGTTCGCCGCTGCCGTCCGGGCGCGCGGCGAGTGTGAAGCCCTGCTCGACGCCCTCCGCCGCATTCACGTACCACTCGTGGACGCCCGGCCGCACGTACTGCACGATGGCGCCCAGCGACTGCGGCATCACCGGCTCGCTGACGCGGACCGCCGCACCGCGGCCGACGCCGCGCAGCGTCCACGCGGCGGACCACGCCGGCTCCGCCGCCGTCTGCCGGCGCGGCTCGACGCGAATGCCTCCGGAGGTGAAGTAGGTGCGAAGGTTCTGGGCCCGGTTGGGGGCTTGGAGGCCGTCGTGTCCCGTCACGGCGGTTGCTTCGTATTCGCGCCGCGCGAGGCTGCCGCGGACGCCGGAAACCCAGGACGAGGATGTGCTAGGTGAGTTGCCGGCTGCCGCCTCGGCGCGAGAGGGGGCCCCGCTCGCGGACGATGCGGGGCGCGCCGACGCAGCGCCAGCCGCGGTGACGGCAGCGAGCGAGCAGACGAGGGCGGCGAAGACGATCTGGCGAATCGTGGCTACGTGTCCTGTCATGTTGCCCTGCGGTTTCGTACTTCGCGGACAACGCGGGTGCGCGTCCGGTTCGAGACTGCGTGATTCCATCAACAGCAGCGCGGCCGGGGAAGCCACGGAACGGGGGAGCTGGAGGTCGTCCGCAAACGCTGATGCCGGTGACAACTGCCCGCGGAGGAGAATGGCGCCACGTGCCGCCGGGAGCGCGGCGCGTCGAGGTGCTCAACGGGTGCTTTCGTGCGTCTTTCAACAGTTTAGCGGCGGCGTTACCATTGTGCAAGGACAAGCGCCAGGGCGGCGCGCCGTGCCCCACCCCGGCTCGCCGGCGGCGGGAAAGCCTCACCTCGCAGCGGTGAGCGGACGAAGGGAGTCGTAACGTGAATTGGCTTGATTTGGCGATCCTGGCCTTCGTGGTCATGTCGGCGATCCGCGGGGCGACGCGGGGCGCGATCCGCGCCGTGCTCGGCCTGGCCGCGGTCATCATCGCGCTCGCGGTGGCCGGCCGCGCCTATCCGCTGCTCAGTGACCAGGTGCGCCAGGTCATTCCGGTGGACCACCAGGCGGCGGACTGGCTCGCGTTCCTGATCCTCTACGGTTTCCTCCACGGCGTCTTGGCGATCGTGGCTGCGATCCTCGGGCTGGCCGGCAAGGTCATCGGTCCGGAGGGCGTCCCCGGCCGGCTGGCTGGGGCGATCCTCGAAGGGTATCGCGCCGTGCTCCTGTCGGCGGTGCTCGTGGGCGCGCTGCTCACCGCACCTCAGGGGTTGCACATGCGGTGGGCAGCGGGGCCGGCGGCGGCCCAGGCGCTGCGCATCGCCGCCCCAATGCTCGAGCAGTTGGTGCCGTTATTCCCCGGCAGTGCCGAGGAGCGCGTCGGCGCTCCCACGCACAGCAGCGTCGAGAGCTAGTTAGCGCCCCACGACGACCGCGCGCGTGGTGGACTGCGCTCCGCCGCTGCGCGCGCGCAGCCAGTAGACGCCCTGCGGGACGGCCCGGCCGTGCGCGTCGGCTCCGTCCCAGATCAATGCCCGCAATCCCGCCAGCAGCGGGCCGTTCCAGACTTCCCGCACGCGACGTCCTCGCGCGTCGAACGCTTCCACCTGTACCACCGGCTGTTCCCCTTCTCCGCCTGGAATTTCGAGACGCAAGGCGACCGGCGCAGGGCCCGGCGTGGCCCGCGGTGGGAGGAGCCGGAGCGCTGCGAAGTGTGCGGTCGGCTGCGCGGCCAGCGAATCGAGGCCGTGCAGGAGCGCGCCGAACGCATCGCCCCCTGAGGTGCGCGCGGCCCAGGCCTCGGCCTCCAGAGTGGTGACGAGTGTTGCCAGGCCTGCGCGGGGCCGTGCGGCCACCGCGAGCGGACGCCCGCCGGCATCTGCTGCGCGGGTGACCACCGCGGCTGTCGGTTCGGTCCCGGTGGGGAGGATCGCGGGCCGCACGCGCGGCGCGAGGGGGAAGCCGCCGTCCGGTGCGCCGGGCAGCCCGCGCGCGGAATCCGCGACGCCGGCGATGCCGGGGCGTGCGGCGAATGCGTCCGCTGCGAGCCGCCACGCCGCACCGCTGTCCGCCGCAGCGCGGATTGCAAACACCATGCTCAGTGGCCCGACCGCCTCGCGCAGGGCGGCGCGGACTGCGGCCGCATCCTCGTCCGCGAACGCAGTTCCCGCCTCGAGCACGACATGTGCGTACTCGGTGAGCGGCACCGACGCCAGCGGAGTCGTGGCGGCGGCGAGCCACAAATCGGTCGCCGTGCCACGCGCCGACAACGAATCAGCCAGGTGCACTGCCGAGTCCCAGGCACCGCGGTCTGCCGCCAGGAGAGTCGGGGCGGACGGCACTGCGCCGAACTCGCGCCACGACGTGGCACCGGGCACGTGGGTGATGTTCTGCCGCCGCGCACGGTCGGTGACCCGCACACGGTAGCGGACGCGTTGGCCTGCGGGTTGCGCGGGCAGCGTCGCCACGAAGTCGCCGCCCGTGACCCGCGCATCGGTGCGCACGGTCGCGCTCCACCCGCTCATGCCAGGAGGACGGAACTGCCACAGCACCGCCACGGAATCGACTCCTGTGCCGCTGTCGCTCGCCGCAATCGCAATTTGTGGCGGGCTGCCGGGCCGCACGCTCGCCATGGCCGGCACCACGATCGCGGGCGCCACCGTGTCGACGATGACTTGGAAGGATCGTCCCGCGGCGGGGAGCGGCGCGCCGGCGCGATCGCGTCCGAGGAGCGCCAATTGCATCGTCGTGCCGGCCGGCACGCCGGGAAGCGTCGCGGTGTAGGTGTCGAAGCCCGGGCCCGGTGAGAGCGCGATCGCGTGTCCGATGGGATCCTGCGGCGGCGTCGCCACCGACAACGACAGCGAGGCGGTGTCCACACCGGCCGGCGCCCACGCCAGAACGCGCACGCGGTACGGCCCCTGGGTGTCCTCGATGTTCGGGAGCGTGGGCCACGCCACGCGGGCCGGTCCGCGCAACCAGCGCAACAGCGGATCCACGACCCCGCGAGCGTGCGTGGCCTGCAAAGCATAGGGCGACAACGCGAGCGCCACGACGCGCGGGAAGTCGCCGCGCCCCGCCGCACCCAACGCGACCGAATCTCCCTCGGTGCAGTCGCGCAACAGCACTCGGGTGCCGGCACCCGGCCGCATCGGCGTCACCGCTGCGACGGCGGACCCGCTCAGCGCGGCGGACCACAGAGAGTCCGGCGCGGTGCACCACGTGACGGTCCGCTGCGGGCGGACGGCCGACCGCACGGCTCCTGTGTGCGCGAGGACATATGCCGTCACCGTGCTGTCCGCGGCGCCGGTCGTGCCGGCTGATGCGAGCAGCAAGACGCCGGGCGCGCGCAGCGAATCGGTGCGCGCCAACGAATCGAGGACGCCGAGCGCTCGCACGGCGCCGCTCGCCGCTCCGTCGAGCGCGACCACGCGGTACTCGGCAAGCAGCGCGGCGGGCAGCACGCCGAAGCGCGCCTCGTCCCACACATCGGCATCGGGCGACAGCTGCGTCACGCCGTCACCCGCCGGGCATGCGACCGGCGACAGATTGCATGGCGCCGGTGACGGGACGGGACACATCGCCCGGACGGTGACCGGCGGCACGCTTGGCGGAGACACCGGCCACCACTCCACCGCGGGCGCGCTCGGCAGGACGCGATAGCTCCGCGTGCTGTCGCCGAGCGGGAGCCGGCGCTGGTTGCCGGCGACGTCGCTCGCCACCACGTACCAGTCGACCCGTGTGCCCCGGCGCTGCGCCGGGAGCACGACACGCATGCCACCCGGCGATCCGAACGGCGTCGCCGCGATCGTGTGCGTCGTCCGCCAGCCGTCCGTCGAGTAGTGCGCGGTCACGCCGGCCAAGGCGCCTTCGCCATCGCCGGCGATCACGTCCAGCGTGCGCGTGCCGACGGTGTCGGGCGAGGAGAGCGGCTGCAGCGCCACCGACAACTCCGGCGCGATGTCGTCCTGCGTCGCCCAGTCGATGCGCACGTCGTCGAGGAACCAGCCGGTGCCGGAGCCGCCGAGGTGCGCGCCCTCGAGGAAGCGGATGCGCACCGTTTGCCCGACGTACGCGGCGAGCGAGAACGCCATCGGGCGCCACAGCGCTTGCGTGCCGCCGAACGCGTATTGGCCGCCGATGCCCGGCGTCGATTGTGCGACGACGCCGTCGTACCCGCTCGCCGGGAACAACGTCGCGTAGTGCACGCCGTCGGTGGAGATCTGCACCGTGCCGCCGTCGAGCAGCGCCGGTGGCGTGCCGTCGAAGTCGTAGCAGTGCCAGAAGCGCAGACTCGCCGCCGTGCGGTCCGCCGGCAAATGCACCGCCGGCAGCGTCAGCGTCGACGACGTGTACGACGAATAGCCGAAGCGCAGGCTGGTCGCCCACACCTTGGTGCCGGAGTGCGGGCAGACGGCGTAGCCCTCGCCGATCGCCGGACTGAGGGGTGTGCCCCACTGCCAGTCGCGTCCGCCGACCGCGAACGCGCCGTCGTCGCTCTCGAAGTCCCACGCGAGCGTGCTCACCACGCGCAGTGCGTACTGGCCAAGGGCAGGCTGCATCGTGGAATTGGCGCGGCGCGAGGCATCGACCGCACGCAGCTGATAGAACAACGTGTCCCCAGGCGATGCCGGGCCGGGCACCGACACCGCGAACGAGTCACCACTCACCGCGGTCGCCGCGGTTTCGCTCCACGCATCCGCGGAGTGCCATCGCCATACGGCCGACACGGCGCCCAGCCCGCGATCGTCCGCGGCGTGCAGCCCGAGGACGAACGGTCCAGTGACCTCTGCCGTCTGGTAGAGCGGCTGATGACGCACGGACGGCGCGAGCGAGTCCGCCACCACCTGCATCGCGTACGTCGAGGGATCGCCGTTCGCCTCGAACGCGAACGGCCAATAGCCGACGCGGCCGCCGGTATCGGCAACGCTCACGCGATACCGCACGCGGCTGCCGAGCGGCTGCGGCGGGATGGCGCCGTGGAAGCTGCCGTCGTCGCCGCGTGTGAGGGCGAGCGCGATCTCGGCGCCGGCGTTGACGCTGTAGTGCACCAACACGGCGGTGGTGTCGATCGGCGTGTTGGCAGCCCGCACCGTGATGGCGAGCGGCAAGGGCGTGGCGTCGTCGTCGGTATCGCGGAGCGGTGTGCCGCTGGGCACTGGCGCCAATTCCAGCCAGCCGAGCGCGCCGTCCAGGAGCGCGACCTGTTCGTCCGTCGACGGCATCTCCTCGAGCCCGAAGCCGGCGAAGACCAAGCGCGCGCCGCTCGCCTCGGCGCCGAGGTCGGCGGCGATCGCCGCCACCGCGCCATTGGCGCTGCCGCTGCCGCCATACACCAGAGACACCGACGCCGGTGCCACCGGCACCAGCGCGCTCGGCCGCTCCGCCGGCCCGCCGGGCTGCGGCACGATGGTCGCCGTGAAGCCGGTGAACAGCGTATCGCCGCTCGCCGCGCGCACACTCGACGGCGCGCTGATGTCCGCCGCCGCGGTCGCCCGCAACACGCGCCCGAGGAACGGATCGACCACGAACTCCTTCGCCACACCCTTGCCCATGACCAGGGCGCGGCCGCCTTGCGCGAGGTAACTCTCCATCGCCGCCTGATCGTCGGGCGAGAACGTGTTGATCGTGGCGTCGCCGGTAAACCACAGCACCTTGCCGTAATGCAGCAGCGTCGCCACGTCCGGCCGCGTGTACGTGAGGACGAAGCGGTGACCGCCGGCGGCGAGGGCGGCGGCGTAGAGGTCGGCGTAGTCGGGGAAGTCGGCCGCGTCCACCACCAGCAACTCCGGGTGCGTGAGGGCGAGGCGCAGGTCGCTCACCCCCTCGGCCGGGACGCTGATGGCGGCGAACAGCGTGTCGTAGGGCGCCGGCGGCACCACGCGGATGCTGTCGATGCCGACCGGCACCGTGGCGATGAAGCCGCCGGTCGCATCGCACTGCCATGTCGCGGCCACCAGGCCGCCGTGCAGCATCTCGAGCGTTGCCGCGACGCCGGTGCGGCTCAGCGCGTCGATGGCGCGGCCGCTCACTACCGCGGTCGGCAGCGGCGTCAGCGCGAGGTCGAGCGTCTGCGGCACGTCGAGCGGCAGCGTGACCGTGGCGGTGAGCGGCGCGTACCCGTAGGCGCTGACCTCGTAGGTCATCATGGCCGCAGGCGGCCGCACCGCGAATCCGCCATCGGCCAGGCTGCGCAGCGTGAAGGTGGATCCGTCGCTCTGTACGGTCAGCGAGGCGCCGGCGAGCGGCGCACCGCTCACCGCGTCGCGCACGACTCCCGAGAACCATGGGCGCCCGGCGTACGCTGCCGTCACCGCCGCGTACGCGTCGACCTCGCCGCCGCCCGAGGCGATGTCGGCGCCGGCCGGGGCGATGTCGCGCGCGGTGCGCACCAGGATCGCCCGCACGCTGTCCGGTGCGATCGCCGGATTCGCCTCGCGCATCAGGGCGACGACGCCGGCCAGGAACGGCGCCGACTCGGAGGTGCCGCTGGTGATCGAGTAGCCGCCTCCCGGCACCGTCGAGTAGATGTCGGTCCCGGGCGCGACGAGATCGGGCTTCGCATACACGCCGTCGTAGGGCGCGTGATGCCAGGTCACCCACCCGCGCGCGCTGTACGGCGCCACCTCGCCGCTGGCGTCGGTGGCGCCCGCGCCGATGCAGTCGGGGATGTTGGCCGGCGCGGCCAACGACGACGGCGAATTGCCCATCGCCCCGATCACCACGGCGCCGAGGGTGCGCAACGTGCGCACCGGCTCGATCAGCGCGCTCACGGTGTCCGCCGTGCCGAGGCTGAGGTTCACGACGTGCGCACCGTCGTCGGTGAGGGGATCGTCGTCGGGATCGGCGGACCACTCGAGGCCGCCGATGATCTGCATCAGGCGGCCTTCGCCGCGCGGCGTCACCAGTCCGGCCATGAGCGCGGCCCCGGGCGCCACGCCGATGGCGACGCCGCTGGTCGCGCCGCCGAGCGCCACGCCGCTGACGTGGGTTCCGTGCACGTCGGAGTCGTAGGGCGGGAGCGGGTGCGCATCGCGTGCGCCGTCGGCTCCGAACGTCATCCAGCCGCCCGGGTACGTCGGATCGCTCGGATTGCGCGTCACCATCTTTCCGGCGAGATCGGGATGCGAGATGTCGACGCCGCTGTCGAGGATGCAGACCCGCACGCCCGAGCCGTCGAGGCCGTACACGCGCGCCGCTTCGTCGACGCCGGTGACGCCGCGCGGCGACCACAGCGGGTCGACGTGCACGGTGGCGCGTCGCGGGGTAGTGAGCGTCTGCACGCCGACGTCGTCGCGCACCCACCGGACGTCGGCGCGGCGCGCCAACTCGTCACGCAGCCGCGGGCTGACCTCGGCGGCGACGATCGGCGCGAGCCAGAAGCCGTGGACCGCGCCCGCTTCGCCGTCCTGCACCGCACGCGTCAGGCGGGCGAGCACGCCGGCTTCGGCGACCGCGGCGGTTTCGCGCAGCCGTTGCGCGCGCACCGCGCGCAGCGCCGTCTGCTCGACGCGCGGTGCCTCGGCCGCCGGGCGTACGCCGATCAGCACCGGCACCCGCTGCTCCGCGGCGCGCGCGATCGCCCCACGGCCCAGCCACAGAAACAGCACGGCCACCACCCAACGCGAGACGCGCGGCATCGAGGTCCTCCGGTGAGGCGAAACGGGATCTGCGCGGAGCACGGAGCCAACTTCCGTGAGGTGGGGGATCGCCCCGATGCTAGTCGCCGCGCGCCATGCGGTCAACGCATCGCGCAGTCCCGGCATCGCCTCGCTTGACCCGCACCCCGCGCGATCGGTAGGATCATGCAGTTGGGTCCCCCAGCTTTGATCCCGTTCGGATGCGACGTGTCCACCCACGCGCCGTGCACGAGCAGCCCCCTCCCGGTATCGCAGCCTTGGCGTTCTTCGCAGGGTCGCGCGCGCCCGTTCGAGCGCAACGCGACCGGGCGCCAACCGATCCGCTGACTCGTCCGGAGGAGCCCATGCCCGCTTCTGCTCCCATTGTCCGTCCCCGGCGCTTCCCCCGCGTCTTGTTGACCGGCCTCGCATGTCTGGCGAGCGCCGTCGTATTCCCGTTGGCCGCGCACGCCGTCTGGGTGCCCCAGGGCGCGCAACTCGGCCCGATCCCGGGCGATCAACTGCAGCCGGTGACCGTTCCCGATGGCAGCGGCGGCATGTTCGTCGCGTGGAACGACGGCCGCGGTGTCGGCGAGGACATCTACGTCCAGCGCGTCGACGCCAACGGTAACCCGCTGTGGGCGCAGGGCGGCATCGTCGCCTGCAACGCCACCGGCACGCAGAACGACGTGCAGATGATCTCGGATGGCGCGGGCGGCGTGATCCTCGGCTGGTGGGACTTCCGCTCCGGCATCTCGCTCTACGCGCAACGCATCGACGCCGCCGGCACCCGTCTGTGGGCCACCAACGGCGTGGCGATCACCACGCTGACCTGCTGGCACTCCTTCTCGATGAGCAGCGACGGTTTCAACGGCGCCATCTTCACGTACGAACGGTGCGGCACCACGACCGGGCTCGACATCGGCGCGCAGCGGGTCAACTCCGCCGGCAGCGTGCGCTGGGGCACCACCGGCGTCGTGGTCTGCGCTGCGGCGAACGACCAGACTTCGCCCGGCGTGTCGGTGACCGACGACGGCAGCGGCAGCTGCATCGTGTCGTGGGCCGACGACCGCGAGGGGACGCAAATCGGCAACAGCATCTACGCGCAGAAGATCTCCTCGGCGGGCGCGATGCTGTGGCCCGGCGGTGGCCTGCCGGTCTCCCTCTACGTCGCGGCGTCGAACCAGTGGCCCGTGCGCGTGCACGGCGATGGCGCCGATGGTGCGGTGCTCACCTGGTACGACGCCGGCATCGGCACCTACAAGGTTTGGCAGCAGCGCGTGAACGGCCTCGGGCAGTCGCAGTGGACGACCGGCGGCATCCGCGTCTGCACCGCGCTCGGGTCGCAGTACTATCCCGAAGTGTGTCGCGACGGGAACGGCGGCAGCATCGTCGTGTGGTACGACCAGCGCTCCGATCCGCTCGGCGACCTCTACGCGCAGCGCATCTCGAGCACCGGGACCTTGCAGTGGGATCCCAGCGGTGTCCCGGTGTGTCTGGCGCCGGAGGAGCAGTACCAGTACTCGATCGGCGCGGACGGGGCGAACGGCGCCTTCGTGGTGTGGCAGGATGCCCGCGCCGACACCGCGAGCGACATCTACGCGCAGCACATCACCGACACCGGGGCGTGGACGTGGGGCGATGCGAACGGCGTCGCGATCGGGCAGGCGCCGCTCTATCAGGTGATGGCCTCGATGGCGCCGGACGGTCAGGGCGGCCTGGTGGCGGCCTGGGAGGACTTCCGCAACCTCACCGACTACGAGATCTACGTCACCCGCGTCCCGAACACGTTGGTCGCGGTCGGTGATCCTGCGGGCCGCGCGGATGGACGCGCACTGACGGTGAGTCCTTCGCTCATCGGTCGGGGCCGCCCGGCGGCGAGCATCGTTGCCGCTGGTGTGCGGGCACCGGTTGCGGAGTTGGTGGTGAGCGATATCGCCGGGCGCGTCGTGCACCGCGCGACGCTCCGGCCCACAGGATTGGGAGAAGTGCGCGCGCGCTGGGACGGCAGGGGCGCCGACGGACGCGCCGCAGCCAATGGCGTGTACGCGGTCACCGTGCGCGCCGGCGGCGCCGCGTGGCGCCACAACATCGTGGTGGCGCGATAGGGGTCAAGGACATGACAGGTGAGTTTCGTGGACGCAGGCGCGCTGACGCGCGCCGTCACCGTGGCGGTCGCGTGGGCGGCGCTGTTGGCCGCGCCGCGGGCCGCGCACGCAGCGGCGAACGCCGGCGGCGTCGCCTCGCTTTCGTGGAGCGTCAACGACACCGTCTCGACGTTGGCCAGCGCGCCGGGCGGCTCGGCCACGCTCTACATGCGGCTCGGATTGGTGTCGGAGATCAAAGGCATCCAGTACACCCTGCACTGGAGCGACAACTCCGGCAGCGGCTGCGTGCGCTTGAAGTCGATCATCGACGCGCCGGCCGACGATGGCGGCTGCGTGTGGGCGATGCGCGGTCCGGCGGTGCCCATCACCTCGACACCGGACGACACCAACTCGGCCGGCCGCCTGTTCATCGCCCGCGCCGTGCCGATCGAGCAGTTGTCCCACTGCAGCTCGGGCACCGTGGCCGGCGTGACCTTCAACTTCGGCGATTGTCCGCCGACGGAAGGCGTCTCGTTCTGTCTCGAGTCGTTCCTGGTGATCGACGGGCAGAACGCGGTGGACACGCTGACCATCGCCGGCGACGCGCACTTCGCCAGCGGCGCGGCGGTCCGGGCGTGCGGTCCGCTTCCGCGCCCGCGCATCGACCGTATCCTGCCGTCGGACGCGCTGTTCGGTTCGCATCCGACGCTCACCGTGTCCGGCTTCAACTTCCTCAGTCCGACGCGGATTCGCTTGGTGCGCGCACCCGCGGATACGTTGCTGCCGACCAGCACCTTCTACCACAACGCCTCCGACATGACGGCGGCGTTCGACCTCTCGGCGGCGCCCAGCGGGATGTCGCCGATCTTCGGCACGTGGTCGCTGGTGGTGATCAATCCGGACGGGCAAGGGCCGAGCAAGGCGGCGACGTTCGTGGTGCGTGTGCCGGCACCGCAGATCGACTCGATCCGGCCGCTCACGCTGTTCTCCGGACCGGGACGCGGCCGCACCACCACCGTGCGTTTCTACGGTCGCGACTTCTACAACAACCCCACGCCGCCCACCGTGCGCCTGTCGAATGGTGCTCTCACCGTGCTGCCGGGCGTCAACCCGCGGCTGGAAACGCCGAACGTGCTGGCCGCCGAGTTCAGCGTGCCGGATTCGCTCGCCCAACTCGCCAGCGGCGACATCGCCGATCACGCGTTCGCGGTGACGATGGCGAATCAGGCGTCGAGCGAGGCGACGGTCAGCCGCGGCATCTACCTCTACCGGCCGTCGCCTCTGCTCACCAGCGTCAAGACGACGGCCGAAGTCGGCGGGAACCGTGTGGTCTGGAGCCTTGACGCGGCCACCTCCGGCAGCCGGTTCCGCGTGACCCGCCAGTCGTTCCGCTGCGGTGTGCTCGACCGCACCGCGACGCTCTACGACAGCGTGTACACGCAGGGCCGCAGCTTCCACTACGTCGACACCCACGTGCCGATCGGCCGCGCCGTCGTGTATTCGGTGCGCCACGTCTATCTGCTCGGGCTGGCGGACTCGGTCGTGGCCGAACTGACGAGTGCCGACACGCTCGGCACGCGCTGCCCGGACAGCGGCGGGGGTGGTGGCGGAGGTGGCGGCGGGGGCGGTGGTTCCAGCGACGCGTTCGTGCTGGCCGGGAGCGTCTTCCGCCCGCCCACGTCGCAGGCCCGCTTCGTGGTGAGCGCCAGCACGGAGCAACGTGTCGTGGCGACGGTATTCGACCTCGGCGGGCGGCGCGTTCGCTCGATCGCCGATGGCACGGTGCCGGCGGGCGACACCGAGTTCGCGTGGGACGGCCGTCGCGACGACGGCCACGATGCCTCGATCGGCATCTACGTGCTCAAGATGGAACGCGGTGCGACCGTGTCGATGCACCGCTTGGTCCTCGTGCGCTGACGGCGCGCGGCGCGGCGATCCCGCGCCGCGCCGCGCTAGCCGCGGGCGCCGATCGCGCCGGCGTCGATTTCGATCCAGTCGTCGGCTTTGGCGTCGTAGCGGAATAGCCGCACGCGGTCCGACTTCTCGGTCTCGGAATACGTGTATTCGGTGCTCGCCCCGGCGCCGAGCCGGTTCGAGTAGCGCTGCTTGCGATCCAGCACCACCGGCTTCACGGTGCGTTCGACCTTCATCTTGCCCATCGGGCCTTCGAAGACGACGGTCTCGATCTCGCCGGGGCCGGTGGGTACGTCCTCGATCGTGCGGTCGAGCATGGTGAATTTCCGGTCGATCTGCTCGAGCAGTTCGATCCACTTGTCCTCGGTCACGTTCCTGCCTCCTGCCAGGTCCCGAACGGGCTTGCGTTCGCCCGCTCCCGGTTCGGAAAATAACCCGCGACGCCTACCTGCGGCGGGCCGATGATGGGGAGCGGGACACCGGCCGCCGCCGGGCCGCCACCTTGCGCGCCACCACCAACAGCGGCTGCGCGGGGTCCGACCACGGTTCGTCGCTGTCGTAGTCGCCGTGCAGCGCCTCGAGGGCGAAGCCGCAACTCTCCAACAGGAGCGACAATTCGGCGGGGAACAGCCAGCGCTGGGTCATCGTGGCGCGGCGCCGGGTGAGCGCTCCCTCCGCGGTGAGCAGATCATAGGTCAACTCGGTCACCGTCGTCTGCGTGAGGCGGTCGGGGCGGCGGATCTCCCAGCAGGTGGTGGATCCCCCGTCGGCCCAGGGAATCATGTAAACCTGGCGCAGGCGGTCGGCATCGGGATTCTCGATTTCGTTGTAGGGTGAACCGAGCTCCATCAGCAGCAGGCCGCCGGGCGCCAGCGCGCGGTGGCACGTCTGGAGCGCGGCGCGCTGGCCCTCGGCGCCCTCGACGTGCATGAGCGAGTTGAAGGCCCAGATCGCGGCCTGGTGTCCGCCCGGCAGTTCGGCGCGTGTGAGATCGCCGTGCAGCCAGGTGACCCGCTCGTGGATGCGGCGCGGCAGGGCGGTGGCGTTCTCGGCGGCCACCGCGAGCATCGCCGCCGAGCACTCGACGGCGTGCACGCGGAACCGGCGTGCCGCCAGTGCCAGGGCGACGCGCCCGGTGCCGGCGCCGCACTCGAGCACCGGCCCGCGCCGCGGCGAGAGGTAGCGCAGGTAGAACGGCAGGTCTTGGTCGAAGCCGCCGTTCTCGAAGTCGTACAGACGCGCCAGGACGGCGTCGTCGAACAAATCGTTCATCGTGGGAGGTCATCCATGGAGTGGGGCGAAATGGCTGTGCGTCTGGGCCTCGCCTTGGTGTGCGGCGGGCTGCTTGGGTGGGAACGCGAGAGCGAGGGCAAACCGGCCGGCGTGCGCACGCACATGCTGGTGTGCCTCGGTTCCTGCTTGTTCCTCCTGGTGGCCGCCCGCACCGCCACCACCCCGAACAACGAGGCGGCGGCGCGCGTCATCTCCGGCGTCGTGCAGGGCATCGGGTTCCTCGGTGCCGGGACGATCATGCGCGATGGCGGCGCGGTGTTCGGCCTGACATCGGCCGCCTCGATTTGGGTCACCTCGGCCATCGGAATCGCGCTCGGCGCCGGTGCCTTCGACGTGGCGCTGGTGGCCACCGGTCTGGCGTCGCTCATCTTGCGGTCGATGCTGCCGGGCCTCAAGCACCGTCCCGGCATGCGCCGTCTCCAGAACGATCAGATGGACTAGCGGGTGACCCACGCCGCTGGTGCGACGAAAGCCGCCTCGGGCGATCCCGGGGCGGCTTTCGCATGCCTGCGACGCGGCGGAGCGGTTACTCGAGGATGATCGCGTTGGTCGGGCAGGCGGCGCACGCCTCGCGGACGCACGCTTCCATCTCCGGGCCCGGGTTCTCCATGATGACGTGCGCGAGACCGTCGTCGCGCATCTCGAAGACTTCCGGGGCGACCTCGGCGCAAATGGCGTCGCCGATGCACAGGTCGTAGTCAACGATGGGCTTCATCCGCTTTCACACCTCCTGACGAACGGGGGGACATCGCCGCAGCATCGATCACCGATCGGGCGCGCCAGCGGCAGGCCGGGCGGGGGCGACATCCGCGAAATCGAGGCCACAGACTATATCGGCGGTCGTGCCCGATGCAAGGACGGCGTCGGACCCGCGGCCCCGCCGCCTGGGGAACCGGCCGCCGGGCGCCCCGCCGCCAGGCCGCAGGCACGGCGCTGGCTGGATCAGGGGCGGGCTTGGTACACTGGGCGGACGATCCGCACCGTGCCCTTCCCCATGACATGCGCGGCGACGGCCTGCCCATCTCGCCGGAGGACTTGTGTTTGCATCCCGAAGGAACAGCCCGCGGCGCGGCCGGCGGCACCACGTGCGCTCCGTGCGCTGACCGTGTGCGTTCCCAGGCTCCGCGGCGTGCATCGTGCGCACGGCGCGGCGCGACTTCGCCGCGGGATCCCGACAATTGGCAGGCCGGCTACAGCGCAGTGCGCGCCACGGTGGCCGCGCCCGGCGACCTCGACGCGGTGCGCCAGCGCATCGTCGAGGGCGGGGGCGAAGTCGGCGTGATCGTCCCGCCGTCGAGCTATCCCGGCGAGGCGGTGTTCCTCGGCTGGGTGACGCCCAAAGCCGGCTCGGCGCTCCTCGGACAGCGGGGCATCACGCAGGTGCTGACGCCCGGCTCGCGCTTCACACCGGCGATCACCGCCGACCTGGAGACCTCGCCCGGGCTCTCGTTCTGGCACCAGGTCGTGAGCGGCGAGTGGACCGAACCGGCTGCCGTTGTCGAACCGCGGCAGCACGACACCGACGTGCGCGTGCCCGCCGATCTGCCCTTCGGCGGCGGCGACGCGCCGTCGCGCGGCGGCGAAGGCCTGCCGTCCATCAACGGCACCAGCGACCAGATGACCGGCACCGTGACCACGGCGCTCTTCCTGTGCGAGAGCAACGGCACGCTCGACGCCAACCTCTACTCGTGGACGCCGGCCGACTCGGCCGCCGAGGTGAGCGGCGTCATCGGGGCGATGTCGTGGTGGAGCGGCAAGGCGCCGACCTATGGCCAGAGCGTCACCTTCACCGTGCTCATCTACGGGCCGTCGAGCAGCGTGTCCTCCACCAAGTACGAGCCGGTCATCCACCGGTCGAACGAGGTCTCGCTGTGGGTCAGCGAGATCCTCTCGCACTTGGGCTACAGCAGCGGCAGCGACATCACGCGCGCCCGCAACTTCGACAACTCGCTGATCGCGACCTATCACACCAACTGGGCGTTCTGCATCTTCAACGGCTACAACCCGCTGCCGGCCAGCGATGCGTACAGCGACGGCACCTCGGCGTGGGCGTATCTCAACGGGCCGTACGAGCAGACGCTGTTCCGTTCGTACTCCTGGCTGCCGCAGCAGGTGACCGCGCACGAGACCGGCCACATCTTCGGCGCCTGCGACGAGTACGCCGGCGCGTGCGGCTGCGATGTGTGCAACAAGAACACGCTCAACGCCAACTGCGAGTCGTGCAACCCGGCCACCATCGACTGCATGATGAAGGCGAACTCCTACCGGTTGTGCGCCTACACGCCGGGGCAGATCGGCTGGCAAACCGCGGTGGCGACGGTGGTCATCGACACCATGGTGGTGAGCGATCCGGCGCCGGCCAACAATGACGGCGGCGCGGACGCCGGCGAAACGGCGTACTTGAGCATCACGCTCGCCAACATCGGCACAGCGCCGGCGCGCGCGGTGACCGGCACCCTGTCGACCACCGATCCCTACGTCACCGTGTTGACCTCGACCTCGAGCTTCGGCGACGTCATCCTCACCGCCACCGGCGCGACGCAGTTCAAGGTGTCGATCTCGCCGAGCGCGCCGGAAGGCCACGCCGCGCTGCTCAAGCTGGTGCTCGCGGGCAGCAGCGGCTTCGCGGCCACCGACACCGACACACTGATCATCTCGCCGACGAAGATCCTGCGCGTGACCCCGTCGACGGTGGCGAACACTGGACCGGTGCTGCTGCGCCTCGGCGGTCATCACTTCCTCAGCGGCTCGACGCTGCGCATCGAGAATTCGGTCTACGGCACGATCACCGCGACCGGTGTGACACGGGTCAACGCCGACTCGCTCACCGGCACCGTCAACGTGACCGGACAACCGCTGTCGCACTGGGACCTCGTCGTCCTGAGCCCGAACGGTCAGCGGGCCGGCTTGGCCAGCGCGCTGTACATCACGCCGGCGGGGCCGGGCATCACCAGCGCGTCGCCCAACGTCGGGTCGTCCACCGACAGCGTGACGTTCATCCTGAAGGGCGTGAACTTCAATTCGCCGCTCGGGGTGTGGCTCGAACAGGGCGCCACCAAACGCTATGCGTCGGGCATCACCGTGGTGACGCCGGAATCGCTGCGCTGTGGCATGTCGTTCAAGGGGCTCGCCGCGGGCGTGTACGATGTCGTCGAGCAGAACTTCGACACGCAGACCGCGCGCTTGGTCGGCGGTGTCACCCTCTACGGCCCGCCCGACCTGCAAGCCCTCGCGCCCGAGGTCGTGGGGAACGGCGGCACCGCGGTCCTCACCTTCTCCGGGGCGAACTTCGCGAGCGGTGGCACGGCCTATCTCACCGCGCGCAACAAGGCGCCGATCTACGCCTCGGTGCTGCAATACGACTCGTCGACGCAGATCCGCGCGACCTTCACGCTGCCCGGCAACGTCTCCGGGACGCGTACGGTGACGCTCACCAACCCCGGCGGCGCGCGGGACAGTCTGGTGGGAGCGCTCAGCATCGTGCCGCCGCCCACCGCGCACGTGGTGCACCCCAACGGCGGCGAGATCCTCGCGCCCGGCACCAGCACGACGATCGGCTGGACGGCGCAGAGCTTCGGCAACGGACTGGATCACGTGCTCGTCGAATTGAGCCTCGACGGCGGGCTGACCTTCGGCACGCTGATCGCGTCGGCGGCGCCGGAGGACACGTCGGTGACCTGGCTGGTGCCGTCGACGGTGACCGACTCGGCACGCGTCCGGGTGATCGCGTACGATGTCGACAACATCAGCGGCGCCGACGACAGTGACGCCAACTTCACCATCGGCACCGCCACCGGGATCCCCGGCGAGCGGGTGCCGGCGCGGTGGCAGCTCGTGCGGACCGGCGGCCAGCCGGCGCACGGCGCGGCGGCGTGGCGGCTCGACGTCGCCGATCGCGCGCCGGTGGTCGCGGCGGTGTACGATGTCCGCGGCGCGCTGGTGGCGCGTCTGGTGGATGCCACGCTGGTGCCGGGCTCGTACGCACTGCGCTGGGATGGTCGCACGCTGGCGGGGCGCGCTGCCGGGACCGGCGTGTACGTCTGCCGCGTGGACGGCGGCACCCGGCACTTGAGTACACGCGTGGTGCTGGCGCGCTGACGGCGCACGGACGGAGATCTCATCACGCCGCTTCGACGGGAGGACGTACCTGCAGTCTCGACCGGCCATGGACAGGCCTGACGACGCGCCGCGCCCCGCGGGGCCGCGCCCTTTTTCCGGCTACCAGCCGGCACCTCTCGGCGCGCCGCCCGCCCGTCGTGAGCCTCCGCGCACCGCTGAGGTGCCTCCGCGTCGCCGGCCTCAGCGCAGTTGGGAGCGCCCGATCAATCCGGCGCTGCGCCGCGGCCTCACCTTCGCGCTCGTCCTGCACCTGATCCTCGGCGGATTGGTGACCGTGCGCTGGCACCGCGGCGGCGGCGCGCCCGCCGGAACGCCCGGCAATTTCCACATCGACGTGTCGCCCGAGATCCAGGCCAAGCGCGCGCAGGTCATTCCGCCTGTCGAGCGGGCGCCGGAGGAACCGCAGAATCCCAAGGCCGAGCCGGTGATCGAGAAGCCGAACGCGAAAGGGCCGATCGAGCCGCGCGCGGTGATTCCGCAGACGCGCCGGCCGTCCTCGCAGGGCGCGTTGCTGGCGCCGGGCGCGCGCTCGGCGCAGCATGGGGCGCTGACCGCACCCACGTCGTTCCAATTGGGCACCGGAGGGGCAGGCGGCAACAGCGAGTTCGCCTACTATCTCGCCGGGGTGCGCGCCAAGATCGAGCGCGCGTGGTCGCCGCCGCGGGGCGCCGCTGGACGGCGCGCGCTGACCGCCAAGGTCGCCTTCACGATCGGGCGGCGCGGCGATGTCTCGGCGATCACGCTCGAGGAACGCTCCGGCATCGGGTTCTTCGACCAATCGTGTCAGGACGCGATCCGGCGGGCCGCGCCGTTCGCCCCGCTGCCCGACGGCTACGGATACGACGACATGCTCATCCACTTCACGTTCAGCTATGCGGACTAGCCGCGCGCTGCCGGCGCTGCTCGGACTCGGCGTGCTCGTGGCGGCGCTGTCGTGGCCGCGCACGCCGCAGGCGCAGCGCGAGTTCCGCCTCGATTTGTTTGGCACCGCGGCGCCGAAGATCCGCATCGCGGTGCCGGACCCGGATCCGCGGACGGTCCCGGCGCCGGCCCGGACCACGCTCGCCACCGCGATGGCGGTGCTGCGCAACGACCTCACGCTGTCGGATCTGTTCGACGTGACGACCGCCGTCTCCGACTCGTGCACCGTGCAGGCGTCGTTGCTGGCGAGCGGCGGCGCGACCGGCGGCGTCGCGCTGCGGGCGACGCTGACCTCGCTGCCGGGCAGGAATCCCATCGGCTCGCAAGCGAGCAGCTTCGACGACGACACGGTGCGTCGCGCCATGCACACGCTGGCCGACCAGATCGTCTTCCTGATCACCGGCGAGGCCGGCATCGCGTCCACCCGGATCGCCTTCGTGAGCACGGCGAACGGCCGCAAGGAAGTCTGGCTGTGCGATGCCGACGGAAACGGCGCGCGGCGGCTCACCGGCGAGCACACGCTGGTGTTGTCGCCGGCGTGGCGCTCGCCGCGCGAGGTCAGCTACAGCGCGTACCGGCCGGCCGGCGCGACGGTGTGCGCGATCGGCGCCGACGGCCGTGGCCGCCGGGCGATCATCGGCACGCGTGGCCTGCACTACGGCGCCGCCTGGACCGCCGACGGCAGCCGCATGGCGTACGTGCGGACGCTCGACGGCGTGAGCGACATCTACCTCGCCGACGCCGAGGGCGGCGGCGCTCAGGCGCTGTCGCGGCGCTCGACGCGCGTCATCAACACCTCGCCGTGCTTTTCGCCGGATGGTCGTCAACTCGCCTACACGAGCGACCGCAGCGGCCGGCCGCACATCTGGCTGCGCGACCTGGCCGCCGGCACCGATGTCCGCGTCACGCTCCAGGGCGATTACAACGAGTCCCCGAGCTTCAGCCCCAAGGGCGACTACCTCGCGTACGCGACGCGGCGCGGCGGGCAGTTCCGCATCGGGGTCATCCGCCTGTTCGACGGGGAGGCGACGGTCATCACCCGCGGCCCCGGCAGCGACGAGGATCCCTGCTTCGCTCCCGACGGCCGGCACATCGTCTTCAGCTCGAGCCGCAGCGGGCGACGGGAGGTCTATACCATGTTGCTCGATGGTTCGGCGGTTCGGCAGGTGACGAACGGTGCGGGGGAGAAGTACTCTCCCGCGTGGTCCCCGCGTGATGCACCCCCCGCATCCGCGACCTCGAATTGACGGGCAAGCGGCGCCGGCGCGACGCACTGCGTCGTGGCGCCTCGGCCGCCCCGCGGATCTCCGCGTGGCGCCGCTCCCTCTCGCGTTGACCTAGGAGGATTGGCGATCATGAAGTCGCGTCTCACGCTCGGAATCGCTCTCGTCGTGGTGGTGGCCGCTCTCGCGGTGTCCGGCTGCGCGCACAAGAAGCCGGCGCTGCCCACCAACCCGACCGACACCGGAACCCAAACCACACCGCCGCCCGCGCCGCCGGCGCAGCGCGACACCACCATCGACGAACACCCCGGCCAGCAGACCGAGGACGTCGCCGCGCTCAACGATGTGCACTTCGACTACGACTCGTCCGACCTCACCGACGAGGCGAAGGCGACCCTCAGCGAAAACGGCGCCTACCTCCTCAAGCACACCGACGTGTCGATCTCGATCGAAGGCCACTGCGACGAGCGGGGCACCGTGCAGTACAACCTCGCGCTCGGCGAGCGGCGTGCGCAGTCGGCGAAGGACTTCCTCGTTTCGTACGGCGTGCCGGCCAGCCGCATCAGCACGATCTCGTACGGCAAGGAGCAGCCGCTCGATCCCGGCCACGACGAAGCTGCGTGGGCGCAGAACCGCCGCGCGCACTTCGTGAAGGTGGGCCAGTAGTCCGATGTTCCCGAGCGCGCGACCGACGATCGCACGGCCGACGGCCGCCCGGCAGTTCGCTGCCGGCGCGGCCGCGCTGGCTCTCTCCGGCCTGGTGCTGGGCGGCTGTGCCAGCACCCTCAACATGCCGGGCCGGGTGCAGCGGCTGACCGTCACCGCCGACAGCCTCGAGCACCGCCAGGCGCGGGTCGAGGCGGCGCTCGGCATGATGCAAGGGCAACTGTCGACGCAAGAGGACCTGCTGCGCTCTACCGGCGCCGGCACCTCGGCGAAGATGAACGAGGTGCTCGACCGCACCGAATCGGTGGCCGCCAACCTCGACGAAACCACGCGCCTGGTGAGCAAACTCGCCACGCAAATGCAGGCGCTCGAAGCTCGGGTCGAACGCGGCGGCATGCCGTACACCGGCGGTCCGGCGGGCGACACCCTCAGCACTCCACCCGCCGCCGAGGATTCCACCGCGATGGCGCAGCGTCTGATCGGCGAAGCCGCGGAGTTGCGTTTGCGCGGCCAGTACGAGAAGGCGATGGGTAGCTACAAGCGCGTGCTCCGGCTGTGGCCGGGTTCGCCGCTGGCCGCCGAGGCGCAATTCGGACTGGGCGAAGTGCACGAAGCGCAGCTGCAATGGGACCCCGCGCTCGAGGCGTACCGTGCGGTGGTCGCCACCTATCCGTCGTCGGCGCGGGTGCCGGCGGCGATGCTGCATGCCGCGACCGCGCTGACCGCGGTCGGCGATGCCGCGGCGTCCAAGCAGACGTTGCAGAGCTTGGTGTCCACCTATCCGGAGACGCCGGAAGCCGCGGCCGCGCGCCAGGCGCTCGGGCTCGGCGCCAAGCCGGCGGCGAAGCCGAGTGGCGGCAAGCGGCGCAAGTGATCGCCGCCGTGCGCCGGACCGCGATTCGGCGCGTCGCCACCGCGCGTCACTGGACGCCGCCGCGCCCCGATTGCTAGCATAGCGGGATCATGTACACCCATCCGGCCGGTGGACCCGGCCCGCGGACGATGTTGCGTTCCCTCCTCGTCCTCCTCGCATGTGTCCTGGCTGTCTGGTCGGCTCCCGCGCACGCGTTCAGCGGCTACGGGGGCGTCACCACCGACACCACGTGGACCGGCACCGTGGTGCTCATCGGCGATGTCGTCGTCGAGCCGCAAGCCATCCTGCGCATCGCGCCCGGCACCCGCGTCGTGTTCTCCGCCACCTCGAACGTCTTCAACGACCCGGCCGGTGAGACTGGGCCGATCAACGACCTCATCGTCAAAGGCACCCTCAAGGCGCTTGGCGCCGCGAACGACTCGATCTATTTCGTCTCGAGCCGCGCCACTATCGTCGAGGGCGATTGGGGCGGCGTGCGCTTCGATTCGTCGGCCGTCGACACCGCGTGTGTCATCGACTACGCGGTGTTCCGCGGCGGCACCCGCGCGCTCTACTTCAACCGCTCCGGCGCCACCGTCACGCACGCCAGCCTCGACTACAGCTCGATCGCCGGCGTCGCCGGCGACAGTGTGGTCGCCGACTGCCATCTCTCCGAACTCGCGACGCACACCAACAAGCAGTATGGCGTCCAGATCACCAACTTCTACGGCTCGCTGCTCCGCTCACGGCTGACCGGCGCGCGGCTGGGCGAAGTGCAGCTCACCGGCGGCAACGGCCGCTTCGCCGAGAACACCATCCTCAACGACCGCTTCGCGCGCGGCGCCGGGCTCATCCTGAGCAACAGCCAAGCGGTGGTGGCGCGCGACTCGTTCATCAACAACGCGCTGGCGATGACGACGCTCGGCAATGCGACACCGCGCGTCGACTCGTGCTACTTCTCCGGCAACGATATCGGTCTGCAGGCTGACGTCTCGGCGCCGTCCATCGGCTCGACGCGCTTCCTGAGCAATGGAGTCGCGCTCGATGTGTTGCAGGGCGGCGTGCCGGTGGTCGGCGACTCGCTCTCCGCCGCGTGCGACTTCATCGGCAACGCGCTGGACATCCGCAACGTGAAGGGCAACGTCTCGTTCGTGCGCTGCCACTTCAACTACTGGGGCACCACCAACGAGGATTCGCTGTTCGCGCGCATGGTCAACGGCGTCGATCCCTCGCCGTGGACCGACGCGGCGCACCAGGCGCAGATCCGCGCGATGTCGTACGGCGTCTACACCTCCGGCGTGACGTGGTCCGGCACCGTGTTCGTGCGCGGCGACATCGTGGTGCCCGCCGGCTCGGCGCTCGCCATCCTGCCCGGTACGGTGGTGAAGTTCCAAAGCGGCTTCGCGACCTGGGACACGCTGAGCATCAACCCCGGACTGTGCGACATCGAGGTGTTCGGCACGCTCAGCGTCACCGGCTCGCTGAGCGACACCACGCAGATGGTGCGCTTCACCTCCGACGCCGCGACGCCGGCGCCCGGCCAGTGGGGCTCGATCTACTTCGACCCGACCGGCGGCGGCACCATCGTCGGCGCGATCACCGAATACGGCAGCAATGGCTTCACGGTGTACGGTTCGCCGGTGATCAGCTACTCGACGATGCGCTTCCACTCGAAGCATGGGTGCTACATCAACGGCCTCTACGCGGCGACGCCATCCTTGCTGCGATGCACGGCGCAGTGGAATCCCACCGGCTACTACATGGAGCAGGGGCCCGGTTTCCCGACGTTGCAGTCGTGTGTGGCCGAGCACAACAGCGGCGATGGGCTCTATGCGTTCTTCATGCCGCCGCAGATCACCTCGTGCCGCATGGAGGCGAACGCGGTCGGGATGCATCTGGTCCAGGCCGGCCCGACCGTGCTCGGTGACACTCTGCGCGCCAACACGCAGTACGGCCTGCTCGGCGAGAGCATCAGCCTGCCGGGCGCGACCTTGCAGTTCGGCTCGGCGACGCAACCGAACCTGCTGGTGGGCAACGGCCTGGCGGCGATCAAGAACGCCACCAACGAGGACATCATCCAAGCTGGCCTCAATTGCTGGGGCACCGACGACGAGGACGCCGTCGCCGCGCAGTGCATCGGCTCGGTGAACTACTCGCCGTGGTTCACCGCCGCCTGCACCGATACGGTGAGCGCGACCTCGTTCGGCGTGCTGCGATCGGATGCCACCTGGAGCGGCACACGTCCGGTGCGCGGTGACATCGTGGTGCCGGTCGGCTCGACGCTGTATATCGCCCCCGGGACCGAATTGCGCGCAGCCGCGTCGCGTAGCGCGTTCGATGATGGCGCCGGCGTCACGCAGCGTGTCGACCTCATCGTGCTCGGGCGGGTGGTGGTCGGGCAGCCGGGTGGGCAGCGCGTGGTGTTCACCACCGACGCGGCGGCACCGGTGGCAGGGCAGGCGGGCATGATTCGCCTGGTCAACGGCGCGGTGCCGGCGGACAGCCTGGTCGGCCTGACGATGCGTGGGTGGAGCGGCGTGCGCAGCGACGCCGGATCGCCGGTGCTCAGCGCGGACTCGCTAGCCGCGCCGGCGGCCGGCGGCACCACGTTGGCACTCGCCGGAGGCTTGCCGCTGGTCTCGTCGACCACGCTGGGGGCGCCGGCCGGGGGTGTCGGCTTGTCGCTCGTGAACACCAACGCGGTGGTCGGCGCGCTGACGGTGACGGGCAGTGGCAGCGCGGCTGGTGTGCGGGTCACGGGCGGCTCGCCGGTCCTCGACATGGTGACGGTGAGCGGCGCCGATACCGCGCTGGCGCTGGGCTGGTCGGCCGCCGGACTGGTGAACGGCGGCAGCTACACCGGGCAGCAGTGCGGTATCGCGGTGGCCGCGGGCGCGCCGGTGGTGCAGTCGGCGACCGTGTCAGCCGCGCGCACCGGCGTCTTGGCCGACATGAGCAGCGCCGCGTCGTTCCACTCTCTGCGGGCGACCGCGACCGCCGCCGGCGTGACGCTCGCCGATGTCCGCGGCGCATCCACGCCGCGCTTCGAGAACTGCGTGTTCGACAACGCCGGGCAAGGCGGCGCCGCGGTCGGCGTCTGGATGCACAGCGGCGGGCGCGCCGATCTCGGCGGCGGCATCGCCAGTAGCGCCGGGTTCAACGTGCTCAAGGGCTATGCGCCGGGCGCGCAGTCGGCGGTGGTCACCGACGCCAGCGTCCCCGGCCCGGTGTCCGCACAGCACTGCTTCTGGGGCGTCAGCGACACGCTGCTCATCCCGGCGCTCGTCGTCGACCAGTCGGACGACGGGAGCTTCCCGGCGGTCGTGTACTCACCGGTCCTTACCTACGATGTCGCCGCGCACGTGTGGTCGGCGCACGTGACGGCTTCGCGCGGCACCACCGTCACTCTGGCGATCCAGGGCGAACCCGGCGCGCGGGTCCACGTGGTGATCACCACGGCCGCGGGTGACGTCGTGCGGGAGGCCGACGCCGTGCTCGACGGCGGCGGTCGCGGCGAAGTGCCGCTCGCGCTGGCGGCCGGCGCCGCGTATCGCTACACGCTGCTCGATGCCGTCGCGGCGCGCGTTCTGGCGGAGGGTGCCGTGGAGTTGCCGGCGGAGGATGCGCCGCTGACCTGTGCGATTCGAGGCGGGGCGAGCGGTATGCCGCGGCTCGCCCTGCGCGTGCCGGCGGGTGTCTCGTGTGAGGTGGCAGTGTATCGTCTCGACGGCCGTCGCGTGGCGGCCGCCAGGTACGCCGGCGATGGTCGCGAGCACACCATCGACCTGCCGGCGTCCGGCGCAGGGCTTGCCGTGGGAGTGTATTGGGTGCACGCGTCCACCCCGGCCACGACTGTGACCCGCCGGGCCGTCGTGCTGCGGTAAGTGAGGCGGCGCGGCTAACGCGCCGCTGCTGCGCCTGTTTCGACCTCCACACCCAACGCACGCCACTCACCGCGCTTGAGGCGCGCCGGCATCTGCAGGGCGAAGCGCTTCACCGCCGCGCGCGGCCAAATCCCGCGCTCGGTGACCACGCGTGAGATCAACCGCAGCGGGACTTCCTCGAACAGCCGTGCATCGGCGCGCACCGCGCGCCCGCCGCTGAGCAACGCCGCGTCGTCCGACTCGAAGCGAACGGGCACCAGCGCGCGCGGCAGGATCTTGGTGGTATCGGCCACGACCACGAGCGGCCGCCGGATCCGCGCCAGCGCGAGGGCGAGCGGATACGCGCCGACTTTTCCCACCACCGCGTCCTCGGCGAGCCGGTCGGCACCCACGAGGCCGGTTGCGCCGTCCGCCAGCAAGCCGGGCAATGCCGCGTCGGGGACGACCTCGACGTCGAGGCCCGCCGCCGCCAACGCCGCGGCCTGTTCGACGCCTTCGCCGCGCGGCCGCGATTCCGCCGCGAGCACGCGTGGCCGGCGGCCGAGCTCGTGGGCTGCCCGCAGGGTCGCGGCCACCGCCGCGCTCGCCGACACGGTCGCCACCACGCCGTCCACCGGCAGGAGCGTCGCCGCCCGCGCCGCCAGGCGCTCCGGCGCATAGGCGAGCTGGCCTTCGACTGCGGCGAGGTAGCGGGCCAGCCGCGGCCCGCGCTGCCAGGGTTCGCTGCGCGCGACGAGCGCTCGGCAGACCGCGGCGATATGCGCCGGGGCACCGAAGGCGGGCCGCAACAGGGCGACGCGCTCGCTGAGTTCGCGCATGGTGCGGGCACTGCCGTCCGGATCGGTGTCCCAGGGCAGTCCGCGTGCGGCACGGCGGAGCTCGTCGCAGAGATCGTGGGTGATGGCGGTAGCCCCGCGGGTCATGTCGTCGCGGAGGGCATCGAGGCGAGGGTGGGCGTCCATGACCGCCACGCTACGTGGCGCCGTCGTGCCGCGCAAGCGCCGCGCGGGTCGTCGGTTGGCCCCTGACGCCGGGGGCGCCGTGTGGTATCGTGCCGCGGTTTCGCAGCACAGAGCCCGGTGCTTCGCGCCCGCTCGAACCGGAGGACAGTCCCGTGAAGATTCAACTCAGTGAGAAGCCGTGGGCGGAGCTCGCGGCGGACGTGTTGGTGGTGGGCGCGTACAAGGACGGCGTCCTCGGCGCCGCGGCCGCGGAAGTGGACAAGGCTCTCGGTGGCCACATCAAGGCTGCCGCGAAGGACGAGATGAAGGGCGGCGTCGGGGAGACCGTGCTCGTGCACAGCCTCGGCATGATCAAGGCGAAGCGCGTCTTGGTCGTCGGCCTCGGCAAGAAGGACGCGGCGGGCGCCGGTGCGGCGCGTGACGCGATGGCCGTCGCCTCGCGCGTCGCGCACAAGCTGAAGGCCGAGAAGATCGCATCGACCGTATTGCTCGACCTGCCGCAGACCGCTGGCACGCACGCGCCGAACGCGCGCGCCGCGGCCGAAGGCGCGCAGCTCGGTCCGTACTCCTACCTGCGCTACAAGACCGGCGAGAAGACCTTCGACGCCGACACCCTGACGTTCGCCACGGCCAAGGGCTCGGCCAAGGGCCTCGACCGGGAGATTGCGGTCGGCGCGACGCTCGCCGACGCCGCGATCTTCGCGCGCGACCTGGTCTCCGCGCCGGCGAACGACTGCACGCCGACCTATCTCGCCGAGCAGGCCAAGAAGTTCAAGGGCCTCGAGGTGAAGATCTTCGAGGAGAAGGACATCGAGCGGATGGGCATGGGCCTGTTGCTCGGCGTCAGCCGCGGCAGCGTGCAGCCGGCGAAGTTCATCCGAATCCTCTACCGCCCGGCGGGTGCTGCGAAGGACGCGCCGATCGAATACGCGTTCGTCGGCAAGGGCATCACGTTCGACACCGGCGGCATCAACCTCAAGCCGGCCGACGGCATCGCCAAGATGAAGTACGACATGTCGGGCGCGGCCGCGGTGCTCGCGGCGATGCGCTCGCTGCCGGCGCTCAAGCCGAACGTGTCGATTCTCGGCCTGGTGCCGTGCACCGAGAACATGCCGAGCGGCAGCGCCACCAAGCCGGGCGACATCCACGTCTCGATGGCCGGCAAGACGGTCGAGATCGACAACACCGACGCCGAGGGCCGTCTGATCCTCGCCGACGCGCTGACCTACGGCGTGCGGCAGGGCGCGCAGAAGCTGGTGGATCTCGCGACGCTGACCGGCGCCTGCCTCATCGCGCTCGGCCGCGGCGCCGCCGGCCTCATGTCGAACAACCCGGCGTGGGCGGGCGAGGTGAAGGCCGCGTCCGAAGCCGCCGGCGAGCGTCTGTGGGAGCTCCCGCTCTACGAGGACTACCTGCAGCTCACGGTCTCCGACATCGCCGACCTCAAGAACACCGGCGGACGCGACGGCGGCACCATCACCGCCGGCTTGTTCCTCCAGGAGTTCGTCGACGGCACGCCGTGGGTGCACCTCGACATCGCCCCGACGGCGTGGACGGACAAGGACCTGCCGACCGCGGTCAAGGGCGCGACCGGCTTCGGGGCCCGCACGCTGCTCAACATCGCCCTGGCGGCGTCGCCGAGCAGTGCGGGAAAGGCCGCGAAGAAGGGTAGCCGAAAGGCGAAGTAAGGCGCGTGGCGGTGGCTGGCCATCCGGCCGGCGCCGACATCAAGGGGGACAGGGAACACTTCCCGCGGCGAGCACCAGGCGGGGACGGCGTTCCTCTCGGTCCTCCGAGTGCCCCGGGCGACAGCGCCCGTGCGGAGTACGGAGGCGGGGCGTGCCGGCATGGCATGCCCCGCCTCGCCGTTCGCGGCGCACGGACCGAGATTCTCTTGTGCCGAAGGGGGTCGCGCATGGCCGTGATGCAATGGACGTCGCAGTTCGCGCTGGGCATCAAGGAGATCGACGACCAGCACGCGCAGCTGGTGAAGATGATCAACGATCTCGACGACGCGATGAAGGAAGGCCGCGCCCGCGACATGATGGCGCGCCTGCTCAACTCGCTGGTGTCGTACTGCAAGATGCACTTCACCACCGAGGAACTCTACTTCAGCGAGTTCGAATTCGATGGCACGGCCTCGCACCGGAGCGAGCACATGGCCTTCATCGACAAGGTCGGCCAGTTCAAGCGCGCGTTCGACGGCGGCACGTCGGACATCTCGTCCGAGGTCATGGGCTTCCTGGCCGACTGGCTCAAGCACCACATCAACGGGAGCGATCGCGGCTACGTGAAGTGCTTCAAGGAGCATGGCCTGAAGTAGGCCCTCAGCGCTCGCCCGGCGGCGAGCCGTGGTGGGCGGCAGACCGCCGTGCGCTGCCAGCGCCCCGCACCCCTCCGGGGGAGCGGGGCGCTCGTGTTATACTGCGGCCCCGCGTGCCGCGACGGCGCGCTGCATTCAGGCCGGAGGAGAGAGCGGACCGCATGAGCGGCGGACACCCCGAGACCACGCCGCCGTTGATGGCGCTGCACGAGGATTTCGTCGCGCGCTCGCCCGAGATGCAGCGCGTGCTGCGGCTCATCGAGAAGGTGGCACGCACCGAGAGCACCGTGTTGATCACCGGCGAGAGCGGCACCGGCAAGGAGATGGTCGCCCGGCTGATCCACTTCGCGTCGATGCGGTGGGAGCGTCCGTTCATCGCCGTCAACTGCGGCGCGATTCCCGACACGTTGGTCGAGAGCGAGTTG
Organism: Candidatus Eiseniibacteriota bacterium; assembly: GCA_044229145.1. Classification (GTDB taxonomy): domain Bacteria; phylum Eisenbacteria; class RBG-16-71-46; order CAZEPH01; family CAZEPH01; genus JBKJUD01. The sequence goes on from JBGATO010000008.1 coordinate 74,000, forward strand.
TTCGGACACCGGCGCGGTGCGTTCACCGGCGCGGTCGCCGACAAGAAGGGGTTGTTCCAACAGGCAGATCGCGGCACGCTGTTCCTCGACGAAGTGGCGGAGATTCCGTTGGCCGCGCAGGTCAAGTTGCTGCGCGCGCTGCAGCAGCGCGAGGTGCGCCCGGTCGGCGGCGAGCAAGCGACGCGCGTCGATGTGCGCGTGTTGGCAGCCACCAACAAGCCGGTGCAGGAGGCGGTGGCGCGCGGTGAGTTGCGCGAGGATCTCTACTATCGTCTCAACGTCTTGCACGTCGAGATTCCGCCGCTGCGCGAGCGGCGCGAGGACATCCTGCCGCTCGCCGAGCATTTCGTGCAGCGGTACGCCGAGCAAGAGCGCCGCGGGGCGATGTCCCTGTCGGACGACGCCAAAGCGTACCTCCAGGGGTACGACTTCCCCGGCAATGTGCGGGAGTTGGAGAATGCGATCTACCGTGCGGTGGCGCTCGCCGATGCCGAGGTCATCGAGGTGCGCGACCTGCCGCCGAGCATCTTTCGTCAGCGCATGTTGCCGGCCTCGACGGTCGACGATTCGCGCGACTCCTGGACGCTGGCGCAGGTCGAACGCGAACACATCCTGCGGGTGGTGAAGAAGCACCATGGCAACGTCGGCAAGGCGGCGAAGTCGCTGGGGATTTCGCGCACCACGTTGTGGCGCAAGTTGAACGAGTTCGGGCGCGACGCGCTCGACGGCTAGTTAGGCGGCGTGCTGCGTGTCGTCGTCGCGGCGGGTGAGGTGCAGGTGCGCGCGGGCGCGTTCGAGCGCTTCGGCGAGCGTATGCATCTGGAGCGGCTTGGTGAGGTAGTCGTCCATCCCGGCTTCGAGACAGCGCTCACGATCGCCTTGCATGGCGTGTGCGGTGAGTGCCACCACGTAGCGATGCGGCAGGCCGTCCGCGGCTTCGCGCTCGCGCAAACGTTGCGTCGCGCCCAGGCCGTCGAGCACCGGCATCTGGACATCCATCAGCACGGCGTCGACCGGCGTCGTGGCCAGTGTGTCGAGCGCGTGCTGGCCGTCTTCGGCGAGCACGACACGATGCCCGAGGCGCTCGAGGAAGCGCGATGCGACGCGCCGGTTGAGTTCATTGTCGTCAGCGACCAGGATGGTGAGCGCGTCCTCCTCCGGCACCCGGAGCGTCGAAACCGGCGCCGCCGCCTTTACCTCGCTCACCGCACCGACGGTGCGGGCGATGGCGGCCAGCAGCGTCTGCGACAACACCGGCTTTTGCAGGATGTCGTGGATGCCGAGATCGCGACACGCCACCACTTCGTCGGTGCGTCCCGCCGAACTGAAGACGAGCAGCGGGAGAGCGGCGAAGCGCGCGTCGCCGCGCAGCCGCCGCGCCAAGTCGAGGCCGCTCTCGCGCGGCATCTGCACGTCGAGTAGCGCGAAGTCCACGCGCGTGCCGGTGTCGTGCGCCGACTCGAGGTACGCGAGCGCCGCCTCGGCGGCGTCGGTGACGAATGCGGTGATGCCGGCGCCGCGCAGCATGTCGGCGGCGATCCGCCGGTTGGTCGCGTTGTCGTCCACCACCAGGCCGTGCAAGCCGCGCAGGCGCGCGAGATCGATGCGGGGGAGCCGCGTCGCCGGTTCCGCCGACACGCCGAGGCGCAGCTCGAACCAAAACGTACTGCCCGCCCCCGGCGTGCTCTCCACCTGCAGCGTGCCGCCCATCAGCGAGACCAAACGCGACGAGATCGACAGGCCGAGCCCGGTGCCGCCGAACTGCCGCGTGGTCGAGCCGTCGGCTTGCGTGAAGGCTTCGAAGATCGCCGCCTGCTTGTCCCGCGCGATGCCAATGCCGGTATCGCGTACCGAGACGCGCAACGTGGCCGCGGCGTCATTGGCGTGGACGCACTCCACCGACAGCACGACCTCGCCGCGCGCCGTGAACTTGATGGCGTTGCCGAGCAGGTTGATGACGATCTGCTGGAAGCGCGTCGGATCGCCGAGCAGGCTCTCCGGCACCGCATCGTCGACGTGGCACGCGAGTTCGACATCCTTCTCCGATGCGCGCAGCGCGAGCGGCCGCAGCGCGTCGTGCAGGGTCTCGCGCAACGCGAACGGCACCACTTCGAGATCGAGCTTGCCCGCTTCGATCTTCGAGAAGTCGAGGATGTCGTTGATCAGCGTCATCAGCACGTTGGCCGAATTGCGAACGGTTTCGGCGTACTCGCGCTGTTCGCGCGCCAGCGGCGTGTCGAGCAGCAGATCGGTCATGCCGACGACGCCATTCATCGGCGTGCGGATCTCGTGACTCATGTTGGCGAGGAACTCGCTCTTGGCACGGGTCGCCGCCTTGGCTTGGTCGAGCGCGCGGCCGAGATCGACATTGCGTTCCTCGACCTCGCGGGTGCGTGCGGCGACGCGCTCCTCGAGCGTGTCGCGGGTGCCGGCAATCACCGCGGCCATCGCGTTGAAGGCGTCGCCGAGGCGCCCGAGTTCGTCTTCGCCGGCCAGTCGCACGCGATGGTGGAGATCGCCTTCGGCCAGGCGGCGGGTCGCCAGGGTCAAGCGCTGCACCGGCCGCGCGATGCTGCGCGCCAACGCGAACGCGAAGAGCAGCGCGAGCACCAGGCTGAGCGCCGCCGCTCCGACCACATTGTTGGTCAACACCCGCGACATTGCGAACGCGGTCGCCGCTTCGCGCAAGACGCAGACGCGGAAACCGTATGAATCGGGGGCGCTGCAGGCGATGAGGTAGGTGCCCGCATCTCCGAGACGCGTCTGCGTGATGGTGTCGGGGCGCATGCGGACGATGGCGCGCACGACCTCCGAGTGTTCGCGGAAGAAACCGCGCGGCCCGGCGACCACGCGGCCGCGGCCGTCGAGGACCGCGAGGAATCCGCGATCGTTCTGCGGCAGGCCGCCGACCGGCGTCGCCGCGATCTCCGCCTCGATGGGATCCCACGCGACGAACCCGAACAGCCAGCCGATGCGATCGGTGTCGAGTCGCGACTGCACCGGCGCGGCGATGACCAATGTCGGTTCCTGGCCGCCCGGCCGCTGCGCGACGCCGACGCTCATCGAAGAGCCATCGGTTTCCGCGCGGAGGTCGAGATCCGCGGGTGTCAGGCGCATCGCGATCGACTCGAGCCGGGTCGCCGCGATGACGGTGTGGTCGCGTCCGGTGGCCGCGAGATCGAGCCAGGTTCCGGGATAGGCGCGATCGAGGCGCAGCAGAAGGTTCTGTAAGCGCAATGACGGATCGCCGGTGAGGATCTCGTCCATCGTTTCGAGGCCGGCGTAGAGATGGATGTCGCGGATGCGCGAGGACACTGTTTCGTGCAGGCTGGCGCGCGCGCGGCGGGCAGTCGCCTGCATGTCGGCATCGACGGTGCGGTGCATCGCTTGGCGGCTGGCACGTATCGACAGACCAGCCGCCAGGCCGAATGTCACCAGCAGCATCGCCGCCAGGGGAATGGCGACCCGCAGGTAGAGCGAACGGCGCAACGGTGCGAGTAATCGGGTCATGGGACGAGCGGGTATCCTGCCTCGCGCGGCAGCCGGCCGTCCACGCGCAGCACCTTCACGCTGGCGGTGCCGGTGATCGCGCTCGCCGGCACCAGGGCGAGCACGCCGCGGCCCGATGCGGCGTAGGTCACCGCCTCGGCGTCGGTCGCCACCACTTTCGGCGCGAGGTCGATTTCGCCCCGGTACATCTTCTCCAGAACCAGCCGTCGCTGGTCGGCTTCGGTGCTGCGCAAGAAGCGCGTCAGCACGAAGCCGCGGGTCGGCGACCCCATGGCCGGCATGAGCAGCGCGATCGGCTCGCCAGGCTTCCAGTAGCGCTTGTCGAGACGCAGGACGCGGCGCAGTTCGGCACTGGTGATGCCGTCGGCATGCACCGAGGGACTAACGATGACGGCGATGCCGCCGTCCGCCGCGCGGGGACGCGCCGGGGCCGTCAGCAGGAGCGTTGCGGCGGCGAGGGCGCCGAGGCCTCTTGCCGAGAGCCGGCTAGAAGCTGAAAGCCGTTTGCGCGACGATCGCATCGGCGTCCTCCGTGGGGTGGTGGACGTGCTGGTATTCGAGCTTCACCGCGTTCGCCGGCGTGAGCGAGATGCGGAGTCCGGCGCTCAGCGTGGTGGCGTCGCTGTCGATGCCAGCGAAGTAGGCATCGCCGGGAGCGAAGTCGACGCGATCGATCATCAGGTAGGGCCGCAGCCGCGGGGTGACGTCCACCGAGGCCAGCGCGTAGCCGGCGTGGTGATCCGTGTGCGTGCCGCCGGCGCCCTGCAATTGGTGGTGCACGCGGAAGTACTCGCCGAGCAGGGTGAATTTCTCGCCGAGCACGGCGGCGTGCACGCCGGCGATGGTCTCGTCGAGGCTGGCGGCGCGCGCCGCGTCGCCGGGGTCGGGAGGAATGACGTCCCGGTAGATCATCGGGCCGGCGAGGACGCGCGTGCTGCCCTCGTGCGAGACGCTGAGTTTGAGCGCCACCGCCTTGCCGGGGCCGGCGTCGCCGTCGGCCTGCACGAGTTCGCGGTGCGGCCCGCGCCCGTTGGCCACGTTGCCGACGTACTGCACCCGCAGCGCGCCCGCCTCGATGGTGCCGCCGGCCTCGACGCCTACTGCGTGCACCGGCAGCAAGCCGCCGTCATCCTCGAAGCGCAAGGCCACCGGGCGATCCGTCGTGGGCTGCAACAGTCGTCCGTGGTGAAACACTTCGTTCCAGTAGCCGAGGGCGGTGTGGACACGTCCCACCGACAGGTGAAACCGATCGTCTCGGGCATAGCGCACGAAGACACGTTCGACCTCGGCCTTGGACTCGCCGGTCTCATCGCCCTCGAGCGCGATCTCCGACAGGAACGAAACGTTCGGCCCGAGGTGCGAGACGAGGAAGAAGTCGACCTGGCCGAGGGCGAAGGACGACGTGCGGTCGCGGGTTCCACCGTCGGGTTGGGTCTGGAGGAGCGAAAGGCTCACATCGGCGAAGCCGTGGAGCTGCAGTGCCGGAGCGGTTGGCATCATGCCGCCGTCGCAATCCATGGGCGGTGCCGCGTCGCCCTCGGCTCCGCGCGCGCTGGCAGCGGGCCACGCGAGCAGGATGGCGAGAACGCACGAGCGCGGCATCCAATCGAAGCGGACCATGGGGAGTCCTTTCCACCGTGTCGGAAGTCGAGACGCTATCGAGGAGGCGGCGTGGCGCCGGCGGGCACGCCTGTCGATCAGGCGCCCGGAGAGGAACAGCGGGCCTGCGCGTGAAAGGTTGTCGGCGTGGCGCCCGCGTGACTGAACGGCGGAGTCGCGGGCGAAAAGGCTCCCAGCGTTCGTCACGTCTGCGGGCGCGGTGGGCGGATCACCCGCGTTTCATCCTGTATCGGTTACAATATGGAACTCATGGTTCACGATGAATCGGCCAAACCCGCATCCTGGCGGCTGCCATCATGCAGCGACATCATAAACGTTTAAAATATATAGACTTAAAGATTGGTTCCAATCTGTGCGTCTCTGGCACGACCCCTGCTGCTGAATTCTGCGGACACGTGTATCGTGGCTCGCAACGCGGATGCTCCGCGGCGGAGCCGGAAACGAGAAGGACGGAGAGATCATGGCGAAAGTCATCGGTATCGACCTCGGCACCACCAACTCGGTGGTCGCGGTCATGGAGGGCGGGCAGCCCGTCGTCATCACCAACACGGAAGGCAGCCGCCTGACCCCGTCGGTCGTGGCTTTCACCCAGTCGGGCGAACGGCTGGTCGGCCAGCTCGCCAAGCGGCAGGCGGTGGTGAACCCGGAGAACACGGTGTTCTCCATCAAGCGCTTCGTCGGCCGCCGCTTCGAGGAGTCGAGCGAAGAGATCAAGAAGGTGCCGTACAGGGTCACGCGTGACAGCCACGGCGCCGCCACCGTCGAGATCACCTCCGAGGGCAAGACGTTCAGCCCGCCGGAGATCTCGGCCATGGTGCTGCAGAAGCTCAAGGCCGACGCGGAAGCCTACCTCGGCGAGAAGGTCACGCAGGCGGTCATCACCGTGCCGGCGTACTTCAATGACGCCCAGCGCCAGGCCACCAAGGATGCCGGCCGCATCGCCGGCCTCGAAGTGCTGCGCATCATCAACGAGCCGACCGCCGCGTCGCTCGCCTACGGTCTCGACAAGAAGGCGAACGAGAAGATCGCGGTCTACGACTTGGGCGGTGGCACCTTCGACATCTCGCTGCTCGAGATCGGCGACGGCGTGTTCGAGGTGAAGTCGACGAACGGCGACACGCACTTGGGCGGTGACGACTTCGACCAGGTGATCATCGATTGGATCGCCGAGGAGTTCAAGAAGGAGAACGCGATCGATCTGCGGCAGGACCGCATGGTGCTGCAGCGTCTGAAGGAAGCGGCGGAACGTGCGAAGATCGAGCTCTCCACCGCGCAGCAGACCACCATCAACCTGCCGTTCATCACCGCCGACGCCACCGGCCCGAAGCACTTGAATCTCACGCTGACGCGGCCGAAGCTCGAGCAGCTGTGCGAGGCGCTCGTCGAGCGCACCGCCGGGCCGTGCGAGCGCGCGCTCAAGGACGCCGGCATGACGGCGAGCGACATCGACGAGGTCGTGCTGGTCGGTGGCATGACGCGCATGCCGGCTGTGCAGGAACTCGTGAAGCGCCTGTTCCGCAAGGAGCCGCACAAGGGCGTGAACCCGGACGAGGTCGTCGCGGTGGGCGCGGCGATTCAGGCCGGCGTGCTGCAGGGCAGCGTCAAGGATGTCGTGCTGCTCGACGTGACGCCGCTCAGCCTCGGCATCGAGACGCTTGGCGGCGTGATGACCAAGCTGATCGACCGCAACACCACGATCCCGACGCGCAAGACCGAGACGTTCAGCACCGCAAGCGACTCGCAGCCGAGCGTCGAGATCCACGTGTTGCAGGGCGAGCGCGACATGGCGCAGTACAACCGCACGCTCGGCCGCTTCCACCTCGACGGCATTCCGCCGGCGCCGCGTGGCGTGCCGCAGATCGAGGTGACGTTCGACATCGACGCCAACGGCATCCTGAGCGTGTCGGCGCGCGACAAGTCGACGAACAAGGAGCAGAAGATCACCATTACCGCGTCGTCGGGCCTCAGCGAGGACGACATCAAGAAGATGGTGGACGACGCCAAGTCGCACGAAGCCGAGGACAAGCAGCGCCGTGAGGTCATCGAGATCAAGAACTCGGCGGACTCGCTCGCGTACTCGGCGGAGAA